>NZ_NQYC01000001.1:0-600000 GCF_003600835.1 Bacillus sp. PK3_68
CGGGTGAACCAAGCGTTAAGAAAGGCTTCCCATCTTTAAAAATCATCGTCGGGGTTTTCATGCTGACCGGATATTTATTCGGCTCTACGCTATTTACTCCTCCGAGTGAGGGGTCGAAATCTGTCATGTCATTGTTTAATAAGAATCCATAGCCGGGCACCATGATTCCCGAGCCAAAATTGTGTTCAAGGGAAGAGGTGCAGGTAGCAATATTTCCATCTTTGTCCACAGCTACAAAGTGGGTAGTTTCTGAGCCGATCTCAAAAGCCTGCGCCATCAGGCCGCTCGGTTGTTTATTTTGATCAAATTTCCATGGGTTTCCTGCCGCAACTTTATCATTGCGGAATTTAAAATTATATAACTGAAGGCGCTCATCCAGATAGTCGGGGTGAAGCAATCCTTCAAGTGGAATATCGTACAGATCAGGATCAGTCATAAAGGCTAGTTTGTCAGCAGTCATCACTCGCAGCGTCTCAGCGATTAAATAATACTTCTCCCATGAACGGACGCTGTATTGGCCAATATTTAGTTTTTCTAATAGTTTAAGCATATAGAGAAGGGCAAAACCACCTCCATTTGGAGGGCTCGGCACCACGATATCAAATCCTTTATAAGCAGCCTGCAGCGGCTTAGCTACTTTTGCTTCATAATTAATCAGATCCTCTAATACTAAGCACCCGTCAAGCTTCTGAACTTCCTCAGCGATGGCTTTTGCAATCGCTCCTTTATAAAAAGAATCCACACCCTCTTTTTGAAGTTCTTTAAGTGCCCGGGTTAGATCTTTGTTTATAGCTACTTCTCCTTTAGTTAAAGGAACATCGTCTGGAAAAAAGAAAGCTTTGGCTTTTTTTCCGAGGCGGTTTCCGAACCTTTCAATGGCCGTTACCCATAAGTCATTCACTTCTATACCTTTTTCAGATAAATGGATAGCAGGTTCGATCACTTCTTCCCAAGTTTTGCGTCCGTAAAGGGCCAGCGCTTTATCGAATGCTTTTAAAACACCCGGAATCGCTACGGCTGTTCCGGGAGTAGATCGCTCCAGAAAGGGAATGACATCCTGATCTTCATTCACAAACACATTTGTTCGGGCATTCTTAGGTGCTTTCGAATGACCGTGGATAACCTTTGTTTCATGTTTTTTGGCATCATAATAGACGATAAAGCCGCTGGCGCCAAGCCCGGTATTAAAAGGTTCCGACACAGCCAGCGCAAATTGCATGGCGGCCAGCGCATCCATTGCATTACCGCCGGATTTTAGCACATCAGCACCAATTGTAGATGCTTCCACTGTCGCACTTGCAGTCATTCCACCATCTGCCCATGCGCGCTGACCGCCGTTTTCTCGTTTTTGGTTTTTTATAATATTTTTTATATCCATTATTTACACCTCAAATTTTTTAGTTACTTAGTTACTTGGATAACCGCTCAATCGTTTTTGCGAGCAAGATTGTGCGGTCTACCAGTGAATGCAAATCTGTATATTCTTCTGTTTCGCTATGTGAAAATTCACCGATAGGACCCATACCATCGATGGTCGGAATGCCTTTTGCTGCTGTAAAGGATGCATCGGATCCGCCGCCGGTGCTGACTTCGTGAATAGCAAAGCCCAGCTCTTTGCCCGTTTCTCGTATCCTATTAAAAAGCTTTTCAGATTCTTCTGTTCGCTCCATTGGAGGGCGGTCAATACCGCCGCTTAGTTCGGTACGTGTTCCATGAACGACTTCTTCACCGGCGATTTTATGAATCGATTTAGTGATGTTCATTGCCTGATCGTTATTTTTTACACGGACATCAATCTCTGCTTCCGCATATGGCGGCACCGTGTTAACGGAAGTGCCTCCTTTAATTAGGCCAACATTTACCGTCAGTCCCTGGTCATAATCATTTAACTCTTGGAGGCGGATGACCTTATAGGCAAGCTCTTCGATTGCACTAATGCCGATTTCTGGTTCTACACCCGCATGAGCACTTTTTCCTTGCACCCTCATGACGAAGTGGCCGACTCCTTTTCTTTCGGTGACTACCCCGTCATTCGGCCGCCCGCATTCAACGATGAGACTGTAATCTTTTTCTGCTGCTGCTTCTTCAATTAATGCCTTAGAGGAAATCGAGCCAATTTCTTCGTCACTGTTAAAGATGATATGAACGTTATTCACAGCAGCTGATCCGCTTTCTTTTAATGCTTTCATCGCATAGAGAAGCTGAACGTGACTTGCTTTCTCGTCATTTACACCTGGTCCGTAGGCTTTATCTCCAATAATTGAAAAAGGCCGCTTCTTCGCTTCACCTTTAGGGAATACGGTGTCCATGTGGGAGACGATCAAAATTTTTGGTTGACTTTCCCGCTCTGCTTTAATTTCCAGGTGATTCCCTTGTTTAGTTTGTCGATGCACCTTAACATACATGCCAATCTCTTCGAATTTATTTTTTAGCAAAGCGCTTACCTGATCCACACCTTCCTTGTCGTAAGAATTGCTGTCTGTATTGACGATGGTCTCTAACAGATCAATCATTTCCTGTTTTTTACTGTGAAGATAATCAATCAAAAGAAACCCTCCTTGTTCTTAATGTCTGTCCTTAAGTGATTCCCTGTTTTTCTGAAAGTGTAAACATGCTTTATTTTACCAACAGGCTGAGATATACTGAGTAAATTAGAAGATAAACTGCAAAAGGGAGACTCGATAGATGTTCATTTCAGAGAAAGAAGTACAAGTAAGATATGCAGAGACAGATGCCATGCAAGTTGTGTACCATGGCCAGTATGTGGTATGGCTTGAGCTTGGCCGTACTCAATTAATTGAGGATTTAGGCTTTAACTATGCTGAAATGGAGAAAGAAGGGTATGTAGCTCCGGTGCTTGATATACAGCTTTCTTACAAAAAGCCGTTTCGTTATGGGGATACAGCCTGGGTTTACTCTTGGATTGAAGAATATACGGGTGTCCGTACTGTGTATGGTTATGAAATTAAAAATAAAGAAGGAGAAGTATGTTTGACGGGGACAACTTCTCATGCGGTCGTAAAAAAAGATACATTCCGTCCGGTGTCACTGAAGCGGGTGTTTCCAGACTGGCATAAAGTATACGAAGAAAATAAGAAGCAGGCATAGAAAGATAGGAGAAGGAAATGGCATTCGGCATACATAAACAGGAGCTGGCAGAGTGGAAGCGGCAAATCGACAATGGAAATATTGCTTTTTTAACCCATTATTGGCTGGATGAAAGATTTCCCCATTGTCGTACCGTCACAAAAGTAGGGTGCAAGGATTTAGAAACGCTCGCCCGCTGGGGAAGAAAGTACGGCTTAAAAAAAGAGTGGATTGACAAAAGAAAAGATGGCTATTCACACTTTGATCTGCTTGGAGACCGGCAAAAAGAGATCTTAGAAAGAGAAGGGCTGCAAAGCCATATTGAAAAGTTTCAATTATAAAAAGCGAAAAGGCGCAGCATGCGGCCTTTTCGCTCTTTAAGAGGGCTTTACATAATCGTATTTTGGCTCGTCCAGTTTTTCATTATAGTTCACTTGCAGGTCGTGACCATCAAAAAACCATAAATCCTTTTGTTCTATAAAATAAATGACGCCATCTATTTCGGTTTTTGCTCCGATTTCCACAGGCTCATCTTTGGTGACACCGAGTGAAAAACCTTGATGAAGGGGGCTGGAGCCTCCATAACGGACGAAAAAGCGGACATAGTCACCTTGACTTACTTCCATTTCGTTTTCAAACCATGAGCGTGCCTTTGCCTCTACTTGAATATGCATATCTTATTCACCTCTACTTTTTCTAAGTGTATCACGGATGCAGAAAATAATGAAAACAGATGCCTGCCTGTTTTAAAAGAAAGGCAAATCCACTTAATGACAAGAGGTGAAAAAAATGATTTTGGTAAGTTCTTGCTTAGCGGGCTTTGAAGTAAGATATAACGGTTCACACAGTTTACACAGCAAGATAAGAGAGTTGGTGGAAAGCCAGAAAGCGATCGCTGTATGTCCAGAATTGCTTGGCGGTTTCTCCACGCCGAGAGAACCAGCAGAAATCGTAGGCGGCGATGGGGAAGCTGTCCTTGATGGCCAGGCGAAAGTAGTGGAAAAGTCCGGAAGGGACGTCACAGTGCTTTATATAAAAGGTGCTTATGACACCCTTAAAAAAGCTCAAGAAATAAAAGCAACGGCTGTTATTTTAAAAGAATACAGCCCTTCATGCGGAAGCGCGATGATTTATAACGGGGAATTTAGAGATAAAAAGATAGCCGGCAACGGCGTAACCGCAGCTTTGCTTCACAGGCATGGCTTTAAAGTGATCTCCGAGGAAAACCTGTCAAAACTTTTAGATGAAATAGAGGGGGATGCTTTCACGAGTATCGATTAAAATCATTCCTTCCATATAAATGGAGATTAGCAGGTTGTAGATGATGAATAATAAAAAAGAAAAAGCAGCGCTCGTGCGGGCAACTGTTTATTGCCGCAACTTGCGCTGCTTTTGTCTGCATCCTACCCCTGACTGTAAAAGCAGAACGATTAAGAGAATGACAATGATTACATCCACTTAATTTTGGGCTCGGTCTTATTTTTAATCCGCGAGATGTTGGCGCGATGGCGATAAATAACAAAAAAGGCTAACATACCGACAACGATAATGAGCGGCGGATTTTGAAGAATAATCGCATAGGTTAAAGCAACGATAGCAACAATAATCGATGATAAGGATACATACTTCGTTAGATAGAGTGAAATAAAAAAGCTAAGCAGGATAACAAGAAACATGACCGGTTCGACGCCTAGCAGGACGCCGCCTGACGTTGCGACTGCTTTTCCCCCTCTAAAGTTAGCGAATACAGGGAACATGTGCCCGATTACTGCTATCACACCGGGGATAAGCGGATTCAGGCCTGGATCAAGCCAGAGTGGAAGCATAGTCGCCGCTGTCCCTTTTAAAATATCAGCAAGCGTCACCACAATTCCCGCCTTTACACCCAGTGTACGAAACGAGTTGGTTGCACCGAGGTTGCCGCTTCCGTGTTCACGAATGTCAATGCCAAAAAAGCATTTGCCGATAATTAAGCCGGAAGGAATCGATCCAAGTAAATAAGCTAGTAAAATAATAAGTCCAGTAATCATAAACTTACTCCTTTAATCTTGTCCTTTACAATAGAATGTATGAAAGTTTTTACATGCTGATTCTTATTTTAACATGCATAGAATAAGAAGAGGAGATTTTTCCGTTGCCTGATTGAAAAAATTAGCGTACGCTGAGTAAACGGAAAGATTTAACTTCAGAAAGAAACAGGTGAAAATATGGGATTGTTTTTTAGTGCTGTTCAATGGCTGTTTTTTATGCTGGCGAGTTCACTTGTAGCTCCAATTGCTATTGCTGGTTTATTTCATCTCTCTCCGGCAGATACAGCGGAATTTGTACAGAGGACGATGTTTGTGCTCGGGCTTTCCGGAATGATCCAAGCCTTAATTGGACATCGGCTGCCTATTAATGAAGGGCCGGCCGGACTATGGTGGGGAGTCTTTGCGATTTACGCCGGTTTTGCAGGCACAATCTATTCTTCAACGGAGCAGGCTCTGCAAAGCCTTGAAGGGGGAATGATCGTTTCAGGTATCATTTTTATTTTTCTGGCCGCTTTTGGTTTGCTCGAAAAAATGGCTAAATTATTCACCCCGACAGTAACATTTATCTATTTATTGCTGCTTATTTTACAGCTGAGCGGTTCATTTTTGAAAGGAATGCTTGGCTTGCCGAATGAAACGGAGAGCGTTCGCCCGCTTGTGATGGCAGGGAGTGCCGTCACCTTGATAGCGGCCTTTTATTTTTCTGCGCACCGCATTCAATGGGTGCGACAGTATTCGGTTATTATCTCACTTGGTTTCGGCTGGCTGCTATTCTTTCTTATTGGCGAGGCACCCTTCCATTCTGCTTCAGGAAAAGAACTGTTCCATCTACCGGGCTTGTTTGTTTTTGGCCCGCCGCTATTCGATTCAGGCACAATCGTCACAGCTGCTTTTATTACACTTTTGTTAACAGCTAATATGATTGCTTCGATTAGAGTAATGGAAGAAGTCATTATGCACTTAGATGGTTCAAGTGAAAAAGGTAGTTATCGCAGTGCTGGCGTGGCGGCTGGTATCAACCAAATGCTCGGAGGAGGCTTTTCAGCCATTGGTTCGGTTCCTATTTCAGGAGCAGCGGGGTTTGTAGCCCAGACAGGCAATGCTTCCATTCGGCCGTTTTTCATCGGTTCACTGCTCGTTGTGGGAATGAGCGTGTTTCCACCTGTCATGAATGTGCTTGCTTCCTTGCCAGCTCCAGTTGGATATGCGGTCACATTCGTAATTTTCTCTCGCATGGCTGGTTTTGCTTTTGCTGAAATGGATAAAGAAAAAAATAAAGAACGAGCCCGCCTTGTTGCCGGTGTCTCTTTATTAGCAGGAGTAGGTGTCATGTTTGTCCCTGCGGCTGCCTTTACTAATTTTCCTGCGGCGGCTGCTTCTATTTTAAATAATGGGCTGATCTTTGGAACAATTATTGCTATTTGTGTAGAGCAGTTTCTATTAGTGACGGCTAGAAAGAAAACGCTCGGCAGTTAAGGATTTTTAATCGTTTAAACGTCGGTTAGTGTAAGAAATAACGAAAAAACGCTTTGGAAGCTGCTGCTATCCAAAGCGTTTTTTCATTGATTGTTCAGTTTAATTTCTTCTATTCAGGCAAATTTGGCGTCAAAGACGTTAACAGCTGCTTCAGCCGCTTGAACATCGTGTGGAACCGTACTACCCCTGACTCCGACGGCTCCTACTACTTTTCCCCCACTAATAAGGGGGAATCCTACCGCCAAAAACGACAAGGCGACCATTATTAGTTGTATTCAAGCCGTACAATTCGGCAGCTGGGACGGTAGCTTCAGCTAAATTTGCGGAAGGCATCTTTAAAGCGACAGAAGTCCAAGCCTTATTTTGGGCAATGTCAATGCTCGCCAACCAGGCATCTTCCATCCGATGAACAGCAATCATCTCTTTTGCTGCATTTAATGTAATTTTGTTCATATGAATGAACCTCCTTGTTTTTGATAATCCTGTAGAAAAACACTTATGAAAACTTCCAGGAAGCTTGGCACTAATAAGTGCAGACGTTTTGCCCGTTGTCCACAGAAGTTGATTGATTCAATTAGGTCAGATGTGCTGCTTAGGACAGGATAGTTAGTGATGGTTGTGTCTGACTGAAATTTATTCTAAAAGATGCTTTTGTCTTATGGAAGAACGCACTTTTTTGTGAGATGGTTACTAAAAGGATACTTTTTTTAGAAATACAGGGAGTGGGAACAGCAAATGAACGATTTACGGTCAGAGATATAAAAAAAGATAGAAAATGGTCAGTTTAATTGTGAAAAAGATTTGACTTTATCTCTTATCAGCGGCAAATATAAGATTACCATTGTTTATTATTTAGGGACTGATGGCACTTTGCAGTTCAGTGAAATTAAACAGCTGTTTCCAAGAATCACACATAAGGTGTTAACTACACAGATTAGAGAGTTAGAGGAAGGTGGCATTGTCCATCGGAGGGTGTTCCCTGAAGTTCCTCCAAGAGTGGAATATTCATTAACAGAGTTAGGCTAAAGTTTAATGCCTATTGTTTTGATGATGTATGAATGGGGAAAACAAAACATTAAACTTTTTGCTAGATAAGTACCATCCAAGTGGAGCTGATGGATCGATTGGCAGTATGAAATGTAAAAGATCCTTCTTTAAGAGAATGCGGTGGTCGCTTGAAGGGAATAAAAGTAATAGAAGGAGAATGGCTAAAAGAAGCCGAATTATTGAGTGCAAGGAGGAGAGTTAGTTATGATTACTAATCCAACGAGAGAAGAAATGGGACAGCTGCTAAAAAAGGCAAAGACTATTGCTGTCATCGGCTTAAGTGATAATCCAAACCGAACAAGCTATATGGTTTCTGAAGCGATGCAGCAAGCTGGATATAAAATTATTCCAGTAAACCCTACTGTTGATGAAGTTCTGGGAGAAAAAGCGGTGGCTTCCTTAAAAGATATTAAGGAGCCTGTTGATATTGTAAATGTATTTCGCCGATCAGAGTTTTTACCGGAGATTGCCAAAGAATTCGTTGAGATAGATTGTGAGATTTTTTGGGCACAGCTTGGTGTAGCTAATGAAGAAGCGTATGAGTTTTTAAAAGAAAAAGGCAAGACCGTCATTATGGATAGATGCATAAAGGTGGAACATGCCCTCACTAAATAAGCGGGCAACTAAGAAACAAGCGGTCCATTTCCGCTTGTTTTTTACTGTTATCTATTTGCATAAATTGCATGTTGACCATACAATAAGGCAGAGGAAAATGCAGAACGGAACAGTACAATTGTAAACTTCCGGCATAATGGGAAGGTGAAGCATTGGAATTTTTATGATATAATAAAGTGTACGAACGTTTGTTTGTTTCTCTAGGAAGTCTGAAAGGGGAATTTTTGTGACAAAAAAAGAAGTGACCTTTGACTATAATGATGATGCCATCCAAGTCCTCGAGGGACTGGAAGCGGTCAGAAAGAGACCTGGAATGTATATTGGGTCTACAGACACGCGAGGTCTGCATCATTTAGTCTATGAAATTGTAGATAACTCAGTGGATGAAGCGCTTGCCGGCTACGGCAACGAAATAAAAATCATTATCCACAAAGATCAGTCGGTGAGCGTCCAGGACTTTGGCCGCGGTATGCCTACTGGTATGCATAAACTAGGAAAGCCAACTCCGGAAGTTATTTTGACGATCTTGCACGCCGGCGGGAAGTTTGGACAAGGCGGATATAAAACGAGCGGCGGATTGCATGGTGTCGGCGCTTCTGTCGTCAATGCTTTGTCTGAGTGGCTGACAGTGACGATTCATCGTGATGGTTTTATTTATCAGCAGCGCTTTGAGCATGGAGGCGTCCCGGTAACGACGCTTGAGAAGATCGGAAAAACAAAAAAAACAGGAACCACCATCCACTTCAAGCCAGACCCGGCTATTTTCAGCACCATTCATTATAATTTCGATACGTTAAGTGAGCGGTTAAGAGAATCGGCCTTTTTGTTAAAGGGCATGAAAATCAGCTTGATAGATGAACGTCAAAAGCTGGAAGAAGTTTTTTATTATGAAAAAGGCATCGAGGAATTTGTTAAATATTTAAATGGAGAGAAAGATGCTTTGCACCAGGTAGTTTCCTTTGCTGGAGAACAGAATGGGATTGAAGTAGAATTTGCTTTCCAATTTAATGACGGCTACTCCGAAACGATCCTGTCGTTTGTTAACAATGTCCGGACGAAGGATGGAGGCACCCATGAAGCGGGAGCGCGTACAGCCATGACAAGGGTATTTAACGAGTATGCGCGCAAAGTAAATCTATTAAAGGAAAAAGATAAAAATCTCGAAGGTACCGACATTCGTGAAGGCTTAGCTGCTATTGTTTCTGTACGTATTCCAGAGGAACTGCTTCAATTTGAAGGACAGACGAAAGGAAAGCTCGGCACAAGCGAAGCTCGGTCGGCAGTTGACAGCGTGGTGTCTTCGCAGCTGTCCTACTTCTTAGAGGAAAATCCGGAAACAAGCTCATTGTTAATTAAAAAAGCCATTAAAGCCGCTCAGGCAAGAGAAGCAGCAAGAAAAGCCCGTGAAGATGCCCGTAGCGGGAAAAAGCGCAAGCGCAATGAAGGTGTGCTTTCCGGTAAGCTTACGCCTGCACAGTCACGCAACCCGCAAAAAAATGAATTGTATTTAGTGGAGGGTGACTCAGCCGGCGGATCAGCCAAACAAGGACGCGATCGCCGCTTCCAGGCTGTTCTCCCATTGCGCGGAAAAGTGATTAACACGGAGAAGGCTAAGCTTGCTGATATTTTTAAGAATGAGGAAATTAATACGATTATCCATGCAATTGGTGCGGGCGTAGGGCCAGATTTTAACGTGGAAGACGCCAATTACGACAAGGTCATTATTATGACGGATGCCGATACAGATGGTGCACATATTCAAGTCTTACTGCTCACTTTCTTTTATCGTTATATGAAGCCGCTTATTGAAGCTGGAAAAGTATATATCGCCCTTCCACCGCTTTACAAAGTAAGCAAAGGAAGCGGAAAAAAAGAAAAAGTGGAATACGCCTGGACAGATGAAGAGCTTTCGGAAACAATGAAGCGAGTAGGAAAAGGCTGTATGCTCCAGCGTTATAAAGGCCTTGGTGAAATGAATGCCGATCAATTATGGGAAACTACGATGAATCCGGATACGAGAACGCTCATCCGCGTGCTTATTGATGACGCAGCCCGAGCTGAGCGCCGTGTCACTACGCTGATGGGTGATAAGGTGGAGCCGCGCCGGAAATGGATTGAATCAAATGTTGCTTTTGGACTGGAAGAGGACGGCAATATTTTAGAAAACGAGAACCTTTCAGTCGGCAAGGAGGAGTAAGTAGATGCAAAAAGAAGTATTTCAAGATTTACCGCTTGAAGAGGTGCTTGGAGACCGATTTGGGCGCTATAGCAAATATATTATCCAGGAACGCGCGCTTCCCGATGCCCGGGATGGATTGAAGCCGGTACAGCGCCGGATTTTATACGCGATGCATACAGAAGGAAATACGCATGAAAAAGGCTTTCGGAAATCTGCCAAAACAGTCGGAAATGTTATCGGTAATTTCCATCCGCATGGTGACTCTTCAGTTTACGATGCGATGGTGCGAATGAGTCAGGAGTGGAAGCTTCGTCAGCTTCTTGTGGAAATGCACGGGAACAATGGCTCAGTCGACGGTGACCCTCCGGCGGCCATGCGTTATACAGAGGCAAGGCTTTCGGCTATTTCCGGAGAATTGCTAAAGGACATCGATAAGCGCACGGTTGACTTTATTCCTAACTTTGACGATACGACAGAAGAGCCGACTGTTTTGCCAGCAAGGTTCCCTAACTTGTTAGTCAATGGGTCAACAGGGATATCCGCAGGTTATGCGACGGAAATACCACCTCATCAGCTAGGTGAAGTGATCGATGCAGCGGTTATGAGAATGGAACGGCCTGATTGCACAGTAGCCGATTTAATGAAAGTGATTAAAGGACCTGATTTTCCGACAGGCGGTATTATCCAGGGAATTGAAGGCATTGAAAAAGCGTACAGAACAGGAAAAGGAAAGATCATTGTACGTGGAAAAGCCGAAATTGAAGAAATTCGCGGTGGGAAAAAGCAAATTGTCATTACTGAAATTCCTTATGATGTAAATAAGGCAAACCTTGTCAAAAAAATAGATGATTTCCGTCTTGATCGCAAAGTAGAAGGAATCGCAGAAGTACGGGATGAAACAGATCGGACTGGTCTCCGAATCGTGATTGAGTTGAAAAAAGATGGCGACGCCCAAGGAATTTTAAATTATTTATATAAAGTAAGTGATTTGCAAATCAGCTATAACTTTAACATGGTGGCCATTCATAATCAGCGGCCGGTGCTCATGGGGTTACCTGAATTGCTCGATGCCTACATAAGTCACCAAAAGGAAGTTGTTACGAAGCGATCGGAATATGAGTTGGCAAAAGCGAAGGCACGCCAGCATATTGTAGACGGCTTGATCAAAGCGCTGTCTATTCTTGATGAGGTTATTGCTACCATACGGGCATCAAAGGATAAACGCGATGCCAAAAATAATTTAATGGCTTCATTCGATTTTACGGAAGCTCAAGCGGAAGCCATCGTCAGCCTGCAATTATATCGGTTGACGAACACGGATATTACAGCTCTGCAGAAGGAAGCAGAAGAACTTGCAGCGGAGATAGAGCAGCTGACGGCTATTCTGGCAAGTGAAAAAAAGCTGACAAGCGTCATTAAAAAAGAATTAAAAGAAGTGCGAAAAAAGTACAACGACACAAGACGAACAGTGATAGAAGAGGAAATCGAAGAAATAAAAGTAAACCTGGAAGTGCTCATTCCAAATGAAGAAGTCATCGTCACAGTTACGAAAGATGGCTATATTAAGCGAACAAGCTTGCGCTCCTATTCGGCATCCGGCGGAAAGGATCTTGCCATGAAAGAGACCGATCGCCTTCTTTACAAGGCAGAGGTTCACACAACAGATGTACTGCTTGTGTTTACAAGCAAGGGGAGCTACTTGTATTTACCTGTTCATGAACTTCCTGATATTCGCTGGAAGGACCTCGGACAGCATCTGGCGAGCCTCGTAACTCTTGAAAAGGATGAATCGATTATCGCTGTTTTTGCTGTTAAGGACTTCCAGGAGCCGCTTTACTTGTTGTTTGCTACAAAAAATGGCATGATCAAACGCACTGAATTGGCTGCTTATAAAGTACAGCGTTATTCACGGGCACTGACAGCTATTAAGTTAAAAGAGGATGATGAGGTAGTCGGAGTACATGTAACAGATGGAAGGAATCAAGTGTTCTTGGCTACTTTTTATGGGTACGGCCTCCTCTTTTCCGAGGAAGAAGCAAGCCTTGTCGGGCCAAGAGCCGCAGGAGTGAAGGGGATTAATTTGAAAGACGGCGACCATTTAGTGAGCCTTGAAGTATGGAAAGAAGACGAAGAAAAAGACTTGTTGCTTGTTACGCAGCGCGGAGCTGTCAAGAAAATGAAGTCCACTGAATTTGAGCCGCTTTCACGTGCAGCAAGAGGAGTGGTGATGCTTCGAGAATTAAAAGGAAATCCGCACCGTGTCGTTGGATTGACACTGATCGAACAAGAGACACAATTTGTCTTGCAAACAGAAAAAGGCCTAACGGAACAATTTGATTTTGCGAGTTTAAAGCGAAGTGATCGTTATTCGAATGGGACGTTTGTTTTAGATGAAAATGATAGCGGAAAAGTGATTGCTGTTTGGAGAGATATAAAGGCAGAAGAATCATAAAAGCAGATGACGAGCATTGCTAGTTTTTTAGCATATCGCAAGGTCTATTTTTCATCTTTTGAAAGAAGCTGGACTATTATCCAGCTTCTTTTTGTTTTTTTCTAAAAATTAAAGGGAAGAGAGAAGGGTACCTAGGTCGGTTGATTGCAGAGCGATCTTCTGATAGATTGTAAAGGACTGTTTTCTGTCACTCATTTTTAAGAAGGGATGCGTTTTATGAATTGGATGGAGAAGATCGATCAATACATACTGTCAGTCAATGATTATTTGTATACGTATGTAATGATTGCTTTATTAATTGGGTTAGGCTTGTTTTTCTCATTCGGCACGAGATTTGTCCAATTTCGCTTGTTTGGAGAAATGTTTCGCGTGATCTTTGAGAAATCAACCATCTCTGCGAAAGGAAAGGAAGGAATCTCTTCTTTCCAGGCGTTTACAGTTAGTGCAGCTTCAAGAATTGGAACAGGCAACCTAGCGGGTGTAGCGACGGCTATTGCTGCCGGCGGTCCCGGCGCTGTTTTTTGGATGTGGCTGATCGCTTTCATTGGAGCAGCGTCTAGTTTCATAGAGAGTACGCTCGCTCAGATCTACAAGGTGAAAGATGAAAATGGCTTTCGTGGCGGCCCTGCATATTATATGGAAAGAGGGCTGAATAAAAGATGGATGGGAATCATTTTCGCTGTTACCATCACCTTTTGTTTTGGCCTTGTTTTTAATGCTGTTCAGTCTAACACTATTTCCATTGCTATGAATGAAAGCTTTAACGTATCAAAGCCTATTGTTGGCCTTGTTCTATGCATACTCACAGCTTTAATTATTTTTGGCGGTCTTAAGCGAATTGCTCATGTTACGCAGGTGCTCGTACCTGTTATGGCTATTGTTTATATTCTTGTGGCCTTATTTGTTCTAATTATCAATATCACAGAAATCCCGGCTATGTTTATGTTAATTATCAAAAATGCTTTCGGTATGGAGGAAGCAGTAGGCGGTACGCTTGGGGCTGCGGTTATGAACGGAATTAAACGGGGACTATTTTCGAATGAAGCGGGAATGGGATCGGCTCCAAATGCAGCGGCAGCCGCTTCTGTCAGTCATCCTGTGAAACAAGGGCTCATCCAAACGCTTGGTGTATTTGTCGACACGATCGTCGTTTGCTCCGCTACAGCTTTCATTATTTTGTTGTCAGGACAATACTTAAGGGAAGATGCTTCTTCCATTAACTTAACCCAGTCCGCTTTGTCTGTGCATATCGGTGAATGGGCAGCTATCTTTTTAGCTGTGGCTATTTTTCTATTCGCATTCAGTTCTGTGATCGGAAACTATTATTATGGCGAAACGAATCTGGAATTTATTAAAAACTCTCCGATCGCTTTGTTTATTTACAGAATGGCCGTTATTGGCATGGTGTACTTTGGCTCAATTGCAAAAATCAGTCTTGTCTGGGACATGGCGGACCTGTTTATGGCCATCATGGCGCTAATCAATTTGGTTGCTATCGCGATGCTGTATAAAATTGCTGTAGCAGCCCTAAAAGATTATCAACAACAGCGAAGAGCCGGAAAAGAGCCTGTTTTTTATGCGGATTCAATTGAAGGAATCGGCAAAGCAGACTCCTGGGAAAGAAAACGGCAGGAGGAAGGACAAGCATAAGGCAGCATCCGCTGTCTTATGCTTCTTTCTATAGAGGCAACCTTGACATTTCCTTTTATCTAGACATCGGTCGGTGCAAACTTTGATAGAATATAAAAGGAAATAACTGTTTATTGTTTTTAGTTAGTGGAATATAGAAATCAATCGATAAATTAACTATTAGGCGATAATAAAGCGGGTGAGCAAAGTTGAGTGATACATTGAAAGTGATCTTATATATAGACTTGGCACTTGTCATAATTTTGCTTTTTTTGCTTGCTTTTCTATTGATCCAAAAAGTAAACACAAATAGAAAGGCAGAGAAAGTAGAATCAATAAAGGCTTACTTGCGTCCGGATCTTTTTGCCTACTTGTTAGGGGATGAAAAAGATTTACACAATCGATGGTTGAGTAGTCATCCGCTTAACCTCCAGGCGCTCGAAGAATTGCTGGAGGAAGCTTCTAAAATGTTTAAGGGTGAAGAAATAGCGGCCATGATTACGATGCTTGCTGAAGAATGGTTAAAAGAGGAGTATCGTCGGCGATTAACAAAAAGGCGATGGAGCATAAGAATGAACGTCTTGTATCATATAGAGAATTTCCATATGGCCTCTTTTGCACCATACTTGTGGCTTGCTCTGGCAGAAGATTCGTTTCAAACGAAGGCAGAGCAGACGGAAGCCATTCGGGTTTTGGCTTCACTACAATCTAAAGCGTTGGCTACAGATCTCATCCAACTTACCCCACCGTTCTCTAAAGCTTTATATAAGGACGTATTAAGAAGGTTTAACGGTACATACCAATCGTTTTTTATTGAAAACTATGAGAAGTTAAACAATATTTTTAAACAGGCGATCATTGAGTGGATGGCAGAAACACAGGATTATCGATATATTCCTTTTATTGTAGACCAATTGAAACAGTCGCATTTAGAGCTTCGAATTGCTGCTTTAAAAGTATTGTATTTGTTCGGGTATGCTGATGATTCAGCGGATATCTATTCATTTAGCTACTCTTCTCATTGGCAGGAAAGAATGCTATTTGCCAAGTTAGCCGGCGCAGCAAAAAAAGATCGTTTCCTGCCCCAGCTCACAAAATTAATTGCGGATGAAAACTGGTTTGTTCGCAATGCTGCCGGGGAAGCTCTTCAAAAGTATGCTGATGGTGCACTGATTCTGCAGCATATAATAGAAACTCATCACGACCGCTATGCAAAAGATATGGCTGCCCAGTGGCTTGAAAGCGAAGGAGCGATAATATGATTGTCCAATTTATTAGCAGCCTCGTCACTTTTTTGTCATGGTTATTTATTTCGTATACAATAGTTGTGCTGTTATTTTATTTTGTTATTTTATTCATTTCAGCAAAGCAACTGCGAAGCCAATACGGCTTTAATTCTAAAGAAGCGGAAGAAGACCTGCTTGATTCCTTTGACACAAAACCTGTCTCTATTCTCGTGCCTGCCTATAACGAAGAAGCAGGCATTTATAACAGTGTTCGTTCTCTCCTCAGCATTTATTATCCGGAATATGAAGTGATTGTGATCAATGACGGATCGAAGGATAGCACAGTGGAAACGATGATTGAGTCATTCCAAATGGTAAAGACGAATACAGTGCTGCGTACAAGAATTCCAACAGCAGAGGTTAAAGGGATCTATCGTTCGACCATTTATAAAAATGTTTATATGATCGACAAGGAAAACGGCGGAAAAGCGGATGCTTTGAACGCTGGGATGAACTTATCACATTATCCTTACGTCTGTTCACTTGACGGGGATTCTGTCTTAGAAAGAAATGCTTTCCTGAAAGTCATAAAGCCGATTCTCGACTCAGATGGCGAAGTGATTGCTGTCGGCGGGAGTGTGCGGATTGCCAATGGTTGTCATATTGAAGGCGGAGAAGTGATGACCGTTGATTTATCCAACAAACCCTTTGTCATTATGCAAGTGATCGAATATTTACGGGCCTTTTTAATCGGCCGTATCGGATTGAGCCGTCATAATCTGCTGCTGATTATATCAGGCGCATTTGGCGTTTTTGAGAAGGAGTCAGTCATTCGGATTGGCGGCTATCGCACAAACACCGTTGGAGAAGACATGGACCTTGTGGTGCGCCTGCACCGGATGATTAAAGAAGAAGGGCTCAATAAAAAGATACTGTATGTTCCGGACCCCGTCTGCTGGACAGAAGCTCCAGAGTCTGCGCTTTATTTGCGTAGACAGCGCCAGCGATGGCATCGTGGGCTCTGCGAAGTAATTTGGAACCATAAAGATATGCTGTTCAATCCTAAATATGGACTTGTAGGCGTGCTATCCATGGCTTATTTCTTTTTGATTGAGCTGATGGGTGTATTCGTTGAATTAGCCGGCTATATTCTTATCCTATTCGGGGTCCTATTTTCATTTATTAATGCCGAGGTCACTATATTGATGGCTTCTCTATCTTTTTTATACGGTTCTATTTTATCTATGAGCGGTGTGCTTCTGGAAGAATGGAGTTTGAGGAAATATCCGAAACCGGCCAATATTGTGAAGCTATTTTTCTATGCGCTCTCTGAAACCTTCTGGTATCGTCCTTTGACGATCAAGTGGCGGGTAGAAGGTTTTTTCCAATTTTTAGCTGGCAAGAAAGATTGGGGCGAGATGAAACGGATTGGTGTAGGAGCCAAGGTTGAGTCAAAATGAGTTGGTCGTTGAAAGGATAGCTGAAAGGAGTTTAACCAAGTTGTTGCAAGAATTTAAGAAATTTGCCATGCGCGGCAATGTCATTGATCTGGCGATCGGTGTTATTATCGGAGCTGCTTTTGGTAAAATCGTTTCTTCTCTCGTGCAGGACATTATTATGCCGATCATTGGACTGCTTATAGGGGGCATTAATTTTTCAAAGTTAATGTTTCGCTTCGGAGGAGCTGAGGTGAAATATGGTCTCTTCATACAGTCCATTGTTCATTTTTTAATTATCTCATTTGCTCTTTTTCTCTTTGTACGGGTATTTAATAAGTTATACCGTCAGGAAAAGGAGGAGGAGACGCCTTCACTTTCAAAGGAGGAAGAGCTCCTTACAGAAATTAGAGATTTATTAAAATCGCAAAAAACGCTTAACAATTTAGAAGATTCAGAGTATAATGGAGAAAATTAAATAGAAAATTTAGCTAGGGGTGCCTTTAAGGCTGAGAGGATGCATGCATCTAACCCTTGAACCTGATTTGGTTAGTACCAACGGAGGGAAGCTGTCTCTATTTATGTATGTTTATTTGGTGTACATAAAGAAAAGCCTGCCGTTGTGGCAGGCTTTTTTTATTGCAAAAAGGAGGAATATAAATGGATGAATTGATGATTGGTCAAGCAAAGTTAACGAATCGGCTTTTTACCGGCACAGGAAAGTTTGCAGATCACTCGGTCATGAAACAGGCTTTTGCTGAATCAGAATCAGAAGTAGTTACCGTGGCGGTGAGAAGGGTAGATTTAGAAGCGGAGCATGAAAATATTTTAGAAGATATTCCGCCGAATATGATTATCATGCCCAATACCTCAGGAGCTAGAAATGCCGAGGAAGCAGTTAGAATTGCAAGACTGGCCAGAGCCGCCGGGATGGGCAACTGGATTAAAATTGAGGTCATTTCCGATCAGAAGTATTTGTTGCCTGATAATGAAGAAACCATTCGAGCCACAGAAATCCTTGCTAACGAAGGATTTATTGTTCTTCCTTATATGAATCCGGATTTAATGGCAGCAAAAAAGCTAGCAGATGCTGGGGCAGCAGCCATTATGCCGCTCGGTTCACCGATAGGATCAAACCGGGGCATCCGGATGAAGGAAATGATTCGGATTCTAATAGAAGAAAAAACACTGCCTATTATTGTTGATGCAGGGATCGGCAAACCGTCTGAGGCAGCTGAAGCCATGGAGATGGGGGCTGACGCGGTGCTAGTCAATACGGCAATTGCCACAGCTGATGACCCGATAAGCATGGCTAAAGCGTTCAATTTAGCTGTTAAGGCTGGAAGACAGGCTTATCTGGCGGGGCTGGGAGCAGTATCACAAAAAGCAGCTGCTTCCTCCCCGTTAACTGGATTTTTACGTTAAAAAGGAGGGATTTTTTGAGTTTTTATGAGGTGTACCGTTCAATCAAAGATCAACCATATGAAGAGTGGTTAGCTAGCATGACGACAACTGATGTAGATAGAGCTTTAAATAAAGACGATTTGAATGAACAAGACCTATTGGCGCTTCTTTCCCCTGCAGGCGGCGAACGTTTAGAAGAAATGGCTCAAAAAGCCCAGCGATTAACAGTTCGGAATTTTGGTAAAGTAATCTCCTTGTATGCCCCGCTTTACTTAACAGATTATTGTGTGAATAAATGTGCTTACTGCAGCTTTAGCTTTGATAATGATTTTCCAAGACGAAAGTTAACGTCATTAGAAATTGACCAGGAAGCAAAGGCGTTAAAGGATATGGGGATTCAGCACGTTATTTTGCTGACAGGAGAATCACGTATTCATTCATCGGTAGATTATCTGGCGGAAGGCGCAAAAATTTTGAGAAAGCATGCCTCTTCAATCGCCATCGAGGTACAGCCGCTTGATACGGAAGAATATCATCAGCTTTTTCAGGCTGGGGTAGATGGGCTCACGGTTTACCAGGAGGTATACAATGAGGAGGTGTATAAAGAGATTCATATAAAAGGCCCAAAAAGAAATTACCGCTACCGTCTTGATGCACCAGAGAGAGGCTGTCAGGCCGGGATGAGATCAGTCAATATCGGCGCCCTGCTTGGAATGGATAATTGGCAGAAGGAAGTATTTTTCACCGCTCTGCATGCAAGGTATTTGCAGAAAAAATATATAGAAACAGAAATTGCGGTTTCTTTTCCTCGCATTCGTCCGAACCTGGGTGGATTCGAGCCGCGGGTTAATGTAGAGGATAAAGACCTTGTCCAGGCTATGCTCGCCTTTCGTCTATTTATGCCGCGAGCAGGTATTACACTCTCTACACGTGAAGAGGCGGAACTCAGAGATCATCTCATTAAGCTCGGGGTAACAAAAATGTCTGCTGCCTCCTCTACTGTTGTAGGCGGATATGCTAACAAAAAAGAAAACAATAGCCAATTTGAGATTTCTGATAATCGTTCGGTAGATGAAGTGAAAAAGAGACTAAAACAGCTGGGCTATCAGCCTGTTTCAAAAGATTGGGATATCTTGGCGGTGGAGGAGGAGACGGATGGCTTTTCAGCTTCATGCCATCACAACGGGAAAGCTCGAACTGGCGCAGGCGTCTGAAGCGGCCGCTAGCATTCAACCGTTTGTTGATTTTATTCATATTAGAGAGAAACAACGCAGTGCCAAAGAGTTGTTTCATTGGGCTGAGACATTTATCACTAGGGGGGTTCCTGCTGAAAAGCTGATTATAAATGACCGTGTAGATGTGGCGCTTGCCACAGGAGCCGGCGGTGTACAGCTGACAGAAAATAGCTTGCCGCTTAGACAGGTGAGAAGCTTTGCTAAAAATATAAAGGCCGGCTGCTCGATTCATGAGCCGGCTGACGCAGCAGCCATACAAGGAGAGGCGGTCGATTGGCTTTTGTTTGGCCACCTTTATGAAACGGCTTCCAAGCCTGGTAAACAACCTAAGGGGCTAGAGTTATTGCAAACAACAGTGGGTTTCTCTCGCATTCCGGTGATCGCGATCGGAGGGATTATGCCGCATCACGTTCAGGAAATTAAAGCAGCTGGAGCGAAAGGAATTGCGGTGATGTCGGGAATTTTTGCAAGTAAAGAACCGGCTGTTGCCGCCTCATGCTATCGAGCTGAAATAAAAAAGGAGGAAAAGCAAATAGATGAATATTGTGGTTAACGGCAAAGAAAGGCAAGTTGTCTTGGAGGAACCGACGCTTGAGAATTTGCTCACTGTTTATTCACTGCAGGGAAAAACAGTGATTATTGAGTCAAACGGTAAGATTATTCCAAAGGAACAGCTAGGCTCAACAAATGTAGAAGAAGGCGATCGTATTGAAATTATTCAATTTGTTGGCGGCGGTTAAGGAGGAAGAACTATGATGGAAGGCCGTTATTCGAGACAGGAATTATTTTTAAAAGAAACGGACTCTTACCGCAATAAGCATGTAATGATTATTGGAGTTGGTGCATTAGGGTCCTCTCTGGCTGAAATGCTTGTCAGGGCAGGGATTGGGAAGCTGACATTGATTGACCGTGACTATGTTGACTGGACGAATCTGCAGCGGCAGCAGCTTTATAAAGAACAGGATGCAAAAGACAGCCTGCCGAAAGCAGAGGCAGCTAAAAAAGACTCCAGGAAATCAATTCTGATGTAGACATATCAGCTGTAACAGCAGACGCGGGTCCAGAGGAGCTTTCTGCTTTAATGACTGAACACTGTCCTGATTTACTGCTTGATGGAACAGACAACTTTGAAACAAGATTTTTAATCAATGATTTGTCGCAAAAATACAATGTCCCCTGGATATATGGAGCATGTGTTGGCAGCCAGGGAATCAGTTGTGTCATCCTTCCTGGAGAAACTCCCTGTCTTGCTTGTTTGCTTGACGTTCTGCCAGCTGCAGGTATGACTTGTGATACCGCTGGAATTATTGCGCCAGCAGTACAAATGACCACAGCTTTTCAAGGAGCAGAAGCATTGAAGATTCTTGCTGGCCGATGGAAAGATATACGCAAAGAGCTAGTTTCCTTTGATTTATGGAAAAATACACATTCGTCTATTAATATAGCCACTTTAAAGAAGAGCGCTTGTCCATCATGCGGCAAAAAAGCGACTCATCCGTATTTAACAAGAGATCAACGAACAAAGACCGCCATCTTGTGCGGAAGAAATACAGTGCAGGTAAGGCCGCCAGTCAATAGAACATTTAATTTAGCTGAGCTGGCCTTGTCGTTTGAGCGACAGGGTAAAAAAGTAAAAACAAATGGCTTTTTATTGTCAGTGGAGATCGCAGGAAAGCGAATTGTTCTTTTTCAGGATGGCAGGATGCTCGTGCACGAATCGAAAGATCCGGATGCAGCCAAAAAACTTTATCAGCAGCTGCTTGGTTAACAGAAAGCAAGAGGACAGATAAATTATAGGATAATGTCATCTGGCCGATTGAAAGTGTTTGTTAGCCTGATGAAGAGCAGGGGGTGACTATTGAAATAGGAGCAGTCTGAGCCGTCCGCTGTACAGCGGACGGCTCAGACTGCGTTCAGAAACATACAAAAATTTAAAATCTGTCTTGGGCAGTTCTATTTTCCTGACAGCAGCTATATAAAAGAAGAGAGACTGTGCGTGATATAGCTTGTAGAGAGGGAGAGATTAAATGCAAGACTGTTTGAATAATAAAGAGTTACGTAATGAGAGTCTCCCGTTCTGTCCTTTCTGCAGAAAATTAGAGGGATAAAGGGAGCTGGAGGGCCAAATGCGTAAAGAAATAAGGCGCAAACTTCGATTAAAAACAGCTTTTCTTGTGCTATTGCTCGCTGCTGGAACAGCAGTAGTCCTTTTATTGAACACATCACCGAAAGAGCTTTTTTTATTATCGGAATATAAAGCGTACGAGCAAATGAAAGCTGAGTTGGCAAAACAGCACAGTGAATCATGGGAATTCTCCAAAAAGCGAATGGAGCAGCCATCCATCTCTCACGCTCGTTTTAAAGCAAAAATGGAGATGAGCAATTGGACGTATGATCCCGATAGGGCAGCGATTGAGAAAATATTTAAGAATGCTGAAATGATAATAAAAACGGAAAAAGATCCAAAAAAACATGCGGGTAATTATCACGTTGCTCTCAACCTCGAAAATGAACAAGCCTTTGATATGGATATTATTTATACGAATTCACAAATAGGGATGAGGGTTCCCTTTCTTTATTCAAAGTTTTTATATTTATACTCAGATGAATACGGCGAGTTTATGAAAAAGATATACCCATTTTATAAAGGCCCGGAAACGTTGGAGTTCTCTCAAGTAATACACCGTCAAAAAGGCGTAACGGATTATTTACGAACACACTATTTTCCATTCTTAATAGACCAGCTAAAAGAGGACAGCTTTACTCTTGAGAAGAGAGGGAAGTATAGGTTTAGAGGAGAAACAATACATGTGAAAAAAGTCACGCTTTCACTTACACCAAAAGAGACAAAGATTTTGCTCAACCGTTGCCTAGAACGGTTAATAAAAGATAAAAAACTTCATTCAATGATAGGAGCTCAAATGGAAACGAAAGAAAAACTGAGTGGATCAGCAGAAGTGCATAAGGAGGCTTCTTCTTCAGGAAAAATAGAAGCTGAAATTGTAAACGGCCTGAAACAAGTGCGGAAAAAATTACAAAGAACAACATTTCCTCGAGGCTTTTCTTCCATTTTATTTATAGATAAAAAAGGTAGAATTATCGATCGGACCATGGAGCTGACTGTAGCTGCCCCTTCTTCAGAACAAGCAGTGTGGTCTGTTCACACGAAACATATTCGGTATGGACAAGGACAGCGTGTTAAAGAGTTTACCTTTCAACGGGTTCTGGCAGGAGGCCACAAAGAAAGAATAGCTGTTCAAGTAGCAAGTGAAATAAAAGGGGAGAAAAAGAAACAGGTGGAGGATTTGCAAATTTCTCTGAACAGGGAAGCAGAAACGGTCAAATTTAAAATGAACTCTGTAATTGGCAAGAACAAAGGAGGAAGGAAAACGATCCGCCGCTCTTTCACATTTACTGCCCCGGGAGAAAAAGCTCATAGACTCCCAGATAAAATAAGCGGGGAAGTCAAACAGGTACAAGATGTCAGCACAATGAAAAAGTATTCTAATCAAAGGACAGATATAAAAGCAGCCATCACAGATAAAAAGTATGGCGGTGCATTTTCTTTTACAGTGGAGAAAGAATCTAAGCTTACAGATAAAATGAAGAGCGATCTGCTTGCTAAAGACTTTACAAGCGAAGCCAATTTAAACAAAATGACAGATGCTCAAATAGCAGAAGTCCAGCGGGAGATCAGCCTGAACATAGTGAGCTTGATGAACCGTCTAGGGTTATTTGGCGGCGCTTTTGGCTATCCGTTTGCAGATGATCCTCATGTCGAAGATCTATATAAAGAGGACCCCTCCGCCGAAGAAGTATTTAATAGTCGAACAGCGGAACATGGCGAACCTATTTTTTAGCTTATCGGTAAGATTTTAAGAAAAAGCAGGAGCTCGGTGATGATCTGCTCTTGCTTTTTCAGTTATAGATAGTGTTGAAAATCTTTTTTGACTACAATTGTTGCCGCTTTTTTTCGAAACAACAGCCAGACAATGACGCTCAACACAAAGGCCACTGCTTCCAGTGAAAGGATGTACCATGGATAAGGTCCTAGCAAGTCAAGCATACTAGCTGTCGCAGGCTTATGATGCAAGTAAAGATAGTTGCCTTTTGTGAGTTGATTAATGAATGAAATAACAGGCACAAGGATATTAAGAAAAATCATTGTTTTTACAATAGACATAAATGTAGGTCTGTATTCCTTCACCCACGTAAAATAAAGTGGAGTGCAAAATATCAGCATGTGTGTACAAAAGAAATGAAAAAAACGAAAGTGCGGAAAACCGAAATATAAGTAGGGAGTAATCAATGCTTGAGACGCTCCCAATAGACCAATGAACAATAAGATTTCATAAAATATCTTCTTTCCTGTTATCAGTAGGAGAATCGTAAAGAAGGTAGCAAAGCTGCACAATTCAAGTGGAAGAGAACGGCTTGCTGTCCACGTGCCAGTCTGGAGCATCCAGACATGGTAAGCTGTTTCAATCCCGATTAAAAAGAAAGCAGCGGTTAATTCGATGGCTCTCATGTTTTGGCGTTGAAGTTTGTCCCTAAATAGAAAAAGAGAAAAAACTATCAGGACTAAAACTATCAATGCTGTTATATGACTCGTAGAAAACATTTGAAATTGAACATCTTTATAACTGCCACTAAACCATTCCATCTATTCATCCTCCTTATTGGAAATATTTTAACATATAAGTATCTATTAATTAACCATCCTATGAAAAGACAGTTTATCTAATTATACGCACATCAAAAATAGAAAATACTGTACAGTTGTATATAGAATGAAAAGTAATGGTATCATTCGACTATCAAGGAAATTACAGGGGGATAATTATGGTGAAATATATGGTTTTTGATTTTGATGGGACGCTGGCCAATTCAATTGAGCTATTTATTGCGGGTTATAATGACCTTGCCGCAAAAGAGGGATACCGTGAAATGAAGATAGAGGACATTGATTTGTTAAAGAAGATGACCATTCCCGAAAGATGCCGGCATTTAAATTTTCCAATGAGAAGCATTCCATTGGCTGCTCCAAAGCTTTATCGATATTTAAGGAAGTCAGAGAAAGGTCTTCCTTTTTATCCAGGGATCAAAGACATGCTTGACCAACTTAACCAACAAGGGATAAAAATGGCTATTATTTCATCTAACGCGACGGATATTATCGCTCGCTCGCTTAAAGCTCATCAAATTGATTACATAGAGGACATCTTATGCTCCAAGCATATTTTCACGAAAGACAAATTGATGAAAAAATTAATGAATAAACATCGTTTAAAACCGTCCGATGTTTTATATGTCGGTGATGAAGAAAGGGATATTTCTGCTAGTAAAAGGGCAGGGATCAAAGTTGTTTGGGTGGCTTGGGGATATGACGATGAGACCATTGCATTAAAGGCGAATCCCGACTATATTGCCCGGCAGCCATCAGATGTGCTCGCAACCGTAGAAAATATATAAGCATTCAGAACATAAATAAGGAGGCTGCTGCCAGTCAATTTCTGACTAAGCTGCAGCCTGTTATCAATTAATATCTTAGTGTGAGCAGTAAATCGCGAATGGATGGGTCTTTCATAATGGTTTCCCTATACTTATCAGTAATTTTCGTCAAAGCTACATCATGATAGAAAAATTCAGTGAAGAATTTGACTAGCGGTCTAGAGAAGGTATGAATGGCTTGCCACTTATTATCTTCAATCCCTGCAAATAACATCTCTTCCCCATCCACTATCAAAATTCGGCTTTTTTCCAAATGCTGATGGTTCATATCTGGGATCAGTGTGGTAACCGAAGGGATAGCTGTCGGAATTTCACCGATTACATGCACTTTTACTTCTACCCCTTCACAGGATTTGCTTTCGAGAAGAGGAAGGTAAGCAGAGAAGTCGTCTGACCATCCAGAGATGAGAATAGACTGGGATGCTTTTTGGATCATACTTTTCAATAAAGCCTGAATGGAATGATTTTCTTTTAGCGTCCAGACACGATCATCGGTTGTTGTTTGTTTCACTCTAGTTTGTCGCAATTGATCAATATGTGAATCAAAATCAGCTTTCAGTTTTTCGATCGTTGATTCAACAGGAAGGGCGGCGTATAGCCGTTTTTTTTCGATCGTTGATTCAAGAATCATTCCTTTTTCTCCCATTCGATGAAGCACTTCATATACTTTTGCACGGGGAACGCCGGATAATTTCACGATATTTGTAGCATCTAATGGCTCTCCAGCTGAGACAAGAGATTCATACACTTTGCTTTCATATTGAGTAAATCCGAATTGTTGAAGCATGGTTTGGCTCCTTATTCCTCTTTTTACAAATATCATAACACAATCGTAAAACTCCACGTTGCCGAAAAATTTTTTCTTGTTTTTTCTCTTTAATAAAGTTACTCTTTTAGTAGTAACTTTTTAAGGAAGGCGTGTTTGTATGGATAAAAGGGTATATTTGCTCACTATCGTTTCGTTTGTTGTCGGAATGGTTGAATTAATTATTGGAGGGCTATTGGATCTGGTAGCCGAAGATTTGCATGTAAGTCTGGGGAAGGCTGGTTTTTTGATCACGATATTTTCACTTATATTCGCTATTTCAGCGCCCATCTTGTTGACAATAACGTCAAAAATTGAGCGGAAAAAATTAACATTGCTTGCTTTGTTTGTCTTCTTTATTGGCAATGGGATAGCTGCCATCAGTCCTGTTTACGGTATGCTGCTGTTTGCTCGTGTACTCTCAGCGGCAAGCGGATCGCTGCTCGTTGTGCTCTGTGTAACGATGGCGTCAAACATCGTATCTGCTGCCTATCGTGCCCGGGCAATTGGAGTAGTGTTTATGGGGATTAGCGCCTCTCTCGTGCTTGGCGTCCCAATCGGGTTAATGCTTGGAAATGCATTTGGGTGGAGAGCTCCGTTCGTCCTTATTTGCTTGTTAACTTTGTTTTCAATAGCAGGGGTATACTTTTTCATGGGCAAACTAGAAGCCAGGCCATCGATTCCGTTTAGAGAACAGCTTCGAACGCTGAAAGATGGAAAAATTCTTCTTGCCCAGTTCATTTCTTTCTTATTCCTGGCGGGCCATTTAACACTCTACGGATACTTGACTCCCTTTCTAAAGATATCTTTACATTTGGAGAGCACGTGGGTAAGCATTGTATATTTAGTTTTCGGCGTAGCGGCCGTTTTAGGAGGCGGACTTGGCGGGATGCTGGCAGATCGGTTTGGCGCAAAAAGGACGATTCTTTCCGTGCTTGTTCTATTTGCTTTAACTCTTTTTGCTATTCCCCATACCACATTTGCTTTGCCACTCTTTTTGATTGTAATGATTGTATGGAGCATGCTAAGCTGGGCCATCACACCAGCCATGCAGAGCTATCTGATAGAAATTTCTCCTGAAACGGCAGATATTCAGCAAAGCTTGAATAATTCAGCTCTTCACTTCGGCATTGCCTTCGGTTCATTCATCGGCGGGCTCGTCATTGAACATGCCTCTATCGAACATAATGCGAGTGTAGGCGGAGTGTTTATTTTAATTGCTCTGGCGGCAGCCATTTTCTCTATTGCCAAAGAAAGCAAAAAAGCAGGAGCGGTGGAGGAATGAAGAGCAACGAAGAAGGCCAGAAAGCCTGTATAGTTTAATGCGGAAGATATGCAGGTGTTATTCGAGAGAGCAAAAGATAAATAGGGGATTCATTGTGCATCGCTCGTAATCATGGGCAAAAAAACAGTGATCTTCTCCGATAAGGGGCTGTTATTAAGCAAGTATTGTAAAATATAAGGGCTGAATAACTTTTGGATGGGACGACAGGCAGCGTAATAAAAGGGGGATATCCTATTGAAAAAGGGCCATATCTTTTGGTTGATGAGTCTCTTTGTTTCTTTTTTAGGATTTTACAATATAGAGCATTTATTTACGATAAAGCCTGATGAAACTTCCGGCAATGGAAATCTTGGCATGCTAGTTATTCTAGCATTTTCACCTATTTTTGCTATCAGCTGCTTCTTAACCTACAAGTTAGTAAGAGGCAGTGTGAGGGGATGGAAGATGAGAGCGCTAATTCTCGTGCTTTCTACGGCAAGCTGCCTGTTGCTAATACTGTTGGTTATCAGTTATAAAAATGAGTTGGTTGTTGAATTGGGAGGCCCTCCGGATCATCCTCAATCAAAGATTTATCGCTTTGGATGGATTAATCAATATACAAATAGTATCTATTTTAATGCGTATACTTTTTTCTTTATCCATCTCTTGGCCGTGATGGTCGGTTTGCTATCTACAATAAAGAGGGACAACCCTAATGAAAGTGTCCGTAAAAACGAAAAGTAAAGAAAATCCGGCAGAAATGTTTCATGCCGGATTTTTGCTGTGAAATTTAATGCTAATTATTTATTTTTCCCCGCTTTAGTCACAAAAGACTTATTCTTTCTCCATACCAGTTGGTTTTTTCATTTGTTTATAGCTGACTTTGTTAATCACAGTGGCTGATAATGCCGGCCCTTGGATATCAAGCCATGAAGGATACCAGCTATTGATCATCAGCTGCATCGGAGAGGAGCTGAAATTTCCTTCCCAAGACTGGACGACTTTTCCATCGATCAAAAAACGCGTTTCTTCAGGGAGGATGTCCATTCGATAATCGTGAAACTCCTCCGTTGGGTCAAAGGGGAGAGTATATTCCTGCTGTTTCGCTACTCTGCCATCCTGATAAATAGTGAAGAGCGCTTTGCTTTCTGGCTCATTAAAAATTTCAATATCAATCTCGTGATGCAGATCAGGCGGCGCATATAGGAAGAATCCTGTAATAGAGCCCGGTGCATGGGCGACTTTAATGGCCGCTTCAAACTGTCCGTATTGAAAAGTGTTCCTTGTACGTATCTCACCGCCATCTGCCGTTTGATGATTTAATTTAATCTTTACGCTCCCGGGAGTATGTTCAATTTGTTGAGAGAGCAAATAACCACGACCTAGTTTAAACCGTTCTCTAACTTCCCATCTTTGATCGTTCCATGTATGAAAAGTATCAGTAGTGGATCGAGTAAAATGTACTTTTTCTGAAAATAAGTCACGAATATTCCTATTCTCCTTTAGTGATAAGAGAAGAACCAATGAAAAAGCAGTCATAAACAAAAAGAAACTGGAAAGAAGTAATATCTTTTTCATTTGTATGTCTCCGTCATTATTCGTATTTGGCAAACTCTCTTTTTATAATTGAATACGACTGCTTTAGGCGTTCTTCATATTGAGGTTGCTCCCATGGTTTCCAACTGTAAGAAAAGAAATCGTCAGCGCGTAGGTGAATTGGTTCTGAGCCGGCTGTTGCCGCAAAAGAGATTGCCTTAATTTTCTTGGAGGCTTCCATGCCGTCTTTCCAGTAGTCGCCGGCAATTTCTTTTGTACTCGGATCTTTTACATTAAGCAGCATCCACGGAATGCGAATTTCGACTATTCCCGTTTTTTCATTTACTTCATAATCTGCTAGAGAGTTATAATTTTTGCTGTCTGGATTGCCATTTCCTTTTTCTAGCTTTCCAGTTTCGAACGATTCAAAAGGATAGCGCTGCTTAGTAACCGGGTTGATTAATGTTTTATTTAACGCCATCTCGATTTTATGAAATGTGCCGTTATTCTTTTTAGAGGCATAAGGCTTCTTAGAAATCAGATTTAATTTTTCTCCATACATAAAGTAGTGACTGTCATAGTAACTGTCCACAAGCATGCGCGAATCGTCTTTTCCATTCAGCCGCAATAGAAAATCAATTCCGCGTTCCGAGGTAATGCCGCCATTATAAGAAATGTTTTTATTGCCCTGCTGAGCTATCGTGTCGATTAGAAGAGTGGTATCCATTCCAGCTGCTTGTGTTTGGTTATAATCCAACCGAACATAAAGATATCTTTCATCATGAGTGATAAACGCTTGCTTAATGGCACTATTTTTCTTTAATTGTACAGGGATAACATTTGCTTTGTCCCAATCATCGGTTTTCCCATCAACACGAATTTTTAAACGGTCAAAGCTAACGATGCCGAATTGCTGTTCGTTTGTCTGAGCATTTGACCAATACGGGCGACGATTCGGGTCATCGAATTCCATTGTGTTCCACGTTCGCTTGAACCACTCATCCTGCCAGTTAAATACCAGTCCTCCAGTGTAA
Source organism: Bacillus sp. PK3_68 (assembly GCF_003600835.1). NCBI lineage: Bacteria > Bacillati > Bacillota > Bacilli > Caryophanales > Bacillaceae > Bacillus > Bacillus sp. PK3_68. The sequence continues at coordinate 29,967 of NZ_NQYC01000001.1, forward strand.
CCCTCTTTGATAATATCTTCAAAGCGTTCGGTAACGACCTCACCTTGTTTTTCTTCACTATTATGGCCTTGATTCCAGCCATAGGGGTTGGAATGGGTAATGCCTCGTGAAGCAGGCAAGCCGAATTCAGCGATTAATACGGGCATCGTGTGCGCCTTTTTCAAGTCGTGCAAATATCCGGCGTAGCTGTTGGTTTTCCCGCGATGATCTTTATACTTTAAATAATTTTCATCGATATTTAAGAAATCCGGATAATACGGATAGACATGATAGGCAGCGAAATAACCTGTTTTCAGTTGTTTTGTCGGATGAATGACATTTGGATTGATTCCGACCAAGTCTTCCTGTTCAAGAGGCTCATAAGGATGGTCGAGTAAGTCCGTTGTCACCCAATTTGTAAAGCTGATAGGGTGCTGCGTACCATAATTTTTGGTTTCCTGCTGAAGGGTATAATCCATCATGGAGGCGAGCCAATATTCAAACGGCTGCGCTTTCTTTGTCTGCATATATGTGCCGATGAAATCACCTTTTTCCTGGTGTTTTTTGTTCGTATGGTCGACCATATCCGGATACCATTCAATTCCAACAATCCATCCGATTAAATAAGGTGATACATCTGCTTTATATGAACCGCTGGCATGTCCCGGTTTTTCGGGAACTTCTGCATTGCCGTGCACTACATTTACAATGGTCCTAATGTCTGATTTAAACTGTTTCATAATTCCACCGTCAAAGGCATCCAGCTTTTCTTCAAGCGGCTCCTCATCTATCCAGATGCCATGGAATAAATAAATAGGTTTTTCGGCTTGTTCATTATAGCGTTTTAAAGCCCGGTAAAATCCAGGAGGATGAAGAGTATATACCCGGATGGCATTGGCGTTCATTTCGCCGATTTGCTTGATCCATCGATAGTATTCTTCTTCTGAGATGGCTGCTTCTCCCGGCCATGCGCCTGGTTTTCCCATTCCCATATTGACCCCTTTAATCGTTAGGGGCTCCCATTTACCATTCTTTAAAACTTGGAAACGGTCATCGGCTACTTTAGCATTGATGGAAATGCCGTCTACTTCTTCTTTATCCGTTTTGACAGCTTGTGTCTTTTTCGGAGATATGCGGGATGCTCGATCAATAAGCGTCTCCATCATCGGAGCATAAGTGTTCCAGTAAAAAGCATCACTATCTGCTGAGTTTTCGCTTGTAAATAGGCTTTTGACTTTGATGAGACCCGTAACTTTATAAAAAGACGGCAAGTTGTTGATGTCATTATAGTCTCCTGCAAAATAAAAGGCGGGAGAGCCGTTTTTTTCTGTTTTAGTGACGGCCGCAAACGTATCAGGAATTCCATGTTCACTGAGAAGTTTTTTTCCTTTATTATTTAGTTTCCATTCATAGTTGGCCATCACCTCTTGTTGATTCCGCGGAGTAATGACATCAAACCAATAATTATAACGAGGGCTTTCTTTCAGATTGAATTCCTTCGTTCCGCGAGCTGTAAATTTTACAGTCAGTTTATCAGATTTCAGATGCCGTTTCTCCAGTACAACGATTTTTCCATTTTCGTGAATAAACAAAAAGCCAGGACCAGAGCTTTTCCATTTGTGCTTTTCTTGAGTTTCGTATGCCTCAATGGCCCAACGAGGAATTTCCTTGTTTTTGGCCGGATCTAGCTCTTCAAAGCGGCGTCCAATCCATCCCGTCCAATCGATATTCAAGAAATTTAGAAAATCATTACGTATATCTTTGGAAGTAGGGGAAGCAAAGCTATTGTATTCTGAGACCCATACAGGTTGCTGATCATAATAAAGCTCTTGCAGCTCCGTCCATTCTTTTTTGCTTATTCCCCCACGGGAGCCTTTAGAGTGGGAAGTATCGATTCCATATGTATCAGCTGTATAAATGAGCTGCGGTGAGTTGGATAATTGCGAGATAGTTCGATCTGTATATTTTTTTTCGGCAATTGGCACGGTTCCCGCGTAATCTGTTTCCTTTCTATAAGGTGCGCCTGAAGGCTGATTATATTTCTTATAGTTTACTAACCACGTCAGACCTTGGTGTTCCCGGAACGTGTCGTCAGGCACCGTTTTATCAAAGATTAATAGATTTATCTTTTTGGTAGGTTTGGCGTGCCAAATGAGTATAGGGGATGTGATAATAAAAAGTAGAATGACCAACCAAAGCCACTTTCTCATCTTATCTACCTCCTTTTAGAATTGTAAATGGTTTCTGCTTATTATATCTCTCTTTTAGCTATAAAATAAACAACCGTTCATGGATCTAGATAAGTAGAAGAAATAATAGAGTGAGCCATAGGTTCATTTTCCCTCTCTATTTCCTCTTCATGTTTCTGTTTAGATCATTTGACAAATTTTCTCGAAAACTTTAAAAGCAAAAAAGTCCCCTCTAACAGCCTATTTATAACGCAGCTGTTAAAGGGGACTAAACGATATTTAAATTTGTACATTAAGATTATCGAAAGGTATTACGCCAGATTCTTCTGAATATCGATGCTCCGAAGAGAAGGAAGGCAAGAAATCCAACTATTGCAAGGATCGTACTTAAAATATCAGCGATCTCTCCTAGACCAATTAGTCCAAAGAAAGTAGAAGTTACCCCTAATACTGACAAGAGGAGCCAAGCCACGCCTGTTAGAAACCCAAGGAAAATTTCAGAAATGCTGCCATTCAACCCATTGCTCATAGAAGTTCACCTCCTTTTTAACAGGAATAGCGGTTCTATAATATAGTTATGCCGATGGATGGGTTTTGGTTTATAAAAAAGCGAAAAGAAGCATAAAAAGGATCATTCTCCAATACAGGGAGGATATGGAAGGTATCGCCAACACTTAAGAACATCCTGAGAGGCTGGCAGAGTAACAGAAGTTCTCCTTTTTTCATAAATAGGCATTTACAAGCACCCGCCACCTTGTCTCAATAGCCGGCCTGCTGAAAGGTTGGGCGTAATAGGTGGCCGATTTAGCGGGCGAATCGCAGGGGACACCAAAAGCATCATCACTACCTTATAGAAGCTTTAAGGCAGTCTTAAAGCTTTCTCGTGAAAGCCTCCGGATAACTGACAACTAATCCATAAAAGTCGATTTTAATATTTGTTTCATATGTACCGCTTTTGTAATGAAATTCTCTTTCGTTATTTGCCTCATTTAAATGTTGATTGTTTTTTTCATCTGCCTCATCACCAAAGGATATTATTCAATGTTCATTCCGAATTTGGGAGAACTTTCATAAGCTATAGTAGCTTATAACAAAGGTGGTGCGCTTAATGAGTGCAGGAGGTTATGGTGGAGGCTTCGCATTACTTGTTGTTTTGTTTATTCTGTTGATCATTATTGGAGCTGCTTATGCTGATGGCGGTGCAGGGTTCTGGTGATCAGCGAAAGAAATGTCATAAAACAAGGAACAGACAAGTAACCAGGCCGCCTCCTTGTTTTCATAAATAGCTGGCAAAGGGCAGAATATAGCAAGCAGAGGACACCTGCTTGCTATCTATACTAAAAACCATACAGTTTTTTTGTCAGACTCTTTTCTAAAAGATTTAACTGTGTGTAAGAAAGCAAACGGTTGATAAAGAAGCTGATGGGAGCATCCGGAAGTGGAAATCAACCACTCTTTTTTACGAAATAGCAATAAAATTCATGAAAACAGCTGTTTTTTATTGTCTACAAATTAGCGATGTGTTCAGCATGTTTAATAATTGCTTTTTTTTGTCTATACTGCTCCCAAGGAAGAAATGAACAATAAATAGAGTGAAGCGGTAAGCATATATAGAGAAGAACTGTAAGAAACTGAATAATTAAAAGTCCAGCATCCATACATCAATGTGACGGTCTTTCTTTATGACTGAAAGAAAGGCTGGATGAACATTTTAGCAAGAATTTACAAAGCGGAGGGTCGCAATGGAGTTTTTCTTTAAAAAAGAAAAAAACAATCACAATTAAAAGAACAGCATGCCGAAGAAACGGATAATGTACCTGCTAAGTCGGAAGATGAAAAAGAATCTTTTTATTACAATCAAGAGACGGGTCTCCATTTCTCCATCCGCTATATCTCTACTCTTATAGACGAGAAGGTCGTGGAAAAGGATGTTTTGCCGTACTTATTGGACAAGCCATTTGCCTCCATTGAAGATGTAAAAAAGATCCTTCCAATTGAAGACGTACAAGTAGAGACAGATGAAAGGCTCATTGAGGACAAGCTTTTTAAAGGATACCTCGTACTCAAAGCAAAGAACGAGAAAGAAAAAGGATGTTTTGCTTTTATTGATGCTAAAGAAACCCTTGTTCGGTCGCTCTCCCCCCTGAGGTCGAAACGGCTGTTATTGGCCCAAAAGAAGCATTTATTGAATCGATCGATAAAAACATCAACCTTTTAAGAACAAGGCTGCCCGTTAAGGAGCTGATGATCGAAGAGTACACAATCGGTTCTATATCGAAAACAAGAACGGCGCTTTTGTATATTGAGAATATTGCCAATCTGGAAAACGTCAATACGATGCGTGAACGGCTACAGCGAATTGACTTTGATTTGATTAACGATAGTGCCTATATCGAGCAGATTGTGGCTGACAATAAAAAATCATTATTTCCGCAAATGCTTGATACAGAGAGAACCGATCGAGCAGCATCCGCGCTTGTGGAAGGAAAATTGATTGTCATAGTTGACGGCTCTCCTCATGCGTTAATCGGTCCGACCAACCTGGTGGAGTTTTTTAGTTCATCTGAAGATTATCTATTAAATTGGATGATGGCTTCTGCCTTGCGTTTAATTCGCTTGTTTGCTGTTGTATTTTCCATTTTAATTACGCCGATGTATGTAGCCGTGTTGACCTATCATTATGAGCTGATTCCCAAAGACTTGATGGCTACATTGATTACTTCCAGACAGGCGATTCCTTTTCCGCCTGTGATAGAGGCGCTTATTCTTGAGCTCGTTATTGAACTGCTCAGGGAAGCTGGAGCACGGCTGCCCACTAAAATTGGGCAAACCATTGGTATCGTTGGCGGGATTGTTATCGGGACAGCCTCTGTTGAAGCCGGCTTAACAAGTAATGTTTTATTAATTCTAGTGGCTCTTGCCGCTCTTGCTTCTTTTGCCACTCCAGTCTATAAGATGGGCAATGTGATCCGCTTTCTGCGCTTTCCTTTTCTTTTGTTTGCTCAGCTTTGGGGACTGCTTGGGGTCGTCTTTTGTTTGCTTATTGTGATTACTCATTTGCTTCGTCTTACGTCATTAGGGCGCCCTTACTTTGAACCACTGTACCCGCCAAGGTGGAGAGATTTAAAAGATTCATTCATTAGAATGTCTTTTGATAAACAAATCCGGCGTCCATCTTATTTGCAGGCACAGAAGCCGATCCGCTTTAAACCGGATGAGCAAAAAAAACGTCATGATATTGAAGAGTAACCAGCGGAGGTTTTTCGTATGCAGCCAATAGAAGCACAAAGGAAGATAGATCCTTTTATTGTTTTTTTTGTTATTATCTCAACACAGATCGGTGTAGGGATTCTCGGCTTTCAGCAGCTGCTTGCCCAGAGCGCCGGTTATGACTCGTGGATATCGGTCATCATTGCCGGCGTTGCGACTCATATTGTTATGTTTATGATATATAAAATGCTCAACGAGGAAGATGCTGGTTTAGCCTCTATTCATGAGCGAGTATTTGGCAAGTGGCTCGGCAAGCTGTTCAATCTACTCTTTGCTGGTTATTTTCTGCTGGGGCTTCTTACGGTCACGCGTACGTATATTGAACTTGTACAAGTATGGATGTTTCCAGGTATAAGTGTATTCTTATTTACTTTTTTCTTTTTCTTGCTTGTTTTTTATATTGTCAGCGGCGGGTTTCGTGTCATTAGCGGGTTATCATTTTTTTCTGTTGTTTTGCCGATCTATCTTCTCATTGTTTTTCTCTTTGTCATTCCTTACACTGATTTTTATAACTTTTTTCCAATATATGAGCATTCCACAAAAGAGATATTGCAGGCCTCAAGGGATTTAACGTTAATTACGTTAGGGTACGAAACGCTTTTAGTCTTTTACCCTTTTATACAAAATGGCCAGCGGTCAAAAAAGTGGGCACACTTTGGTCTGTTATTTACAACGATTGTTTATCTGTACTCGACAATTCTTTCTTTCGCCTATTTTAGCGAAGAGCAATTACAGGAAACGATATGGCCTACCTTGTCCATGCTAAAAATTGTCCAATTTCCATTTATAGAGCGCTTGGAATATATCGGAGTCGTCAATTGGAACATTATTATTATTCCAAACGTCTGCATTTATTTATGGTGTGCCAGCCGATTGTTTAAACAGACAGTGAAAATCAAACAACGGAAATCTGCTATCGGGGTGTTGTGTATTTTTCTTTTTATCACTCCGCAGCTGGAGACAAGGATTCAAGTGGATAAACTGAATGATTATTTTAGCAATGTCGGGTTTGTTATCAATTATCTTTATATTCCTCTTCTCTTTATCTTGCTGTTCATTGTGAAGAAGGTGAAAAAGAAATGATTAAAAAAGGTGTCCTGCTTATTCTTTGCTTTTTCCTGTCGGGGTGTATTCAAAAAAGCATCATTGATGAAGTTCATACGCAAAGAGGGGTAGGGTATGACACAGCATCGAACGATAAAATTCGCGGAACGATTTTGCTGGCAGAATACAGTACAGATCGAACAACTAAAAATGTAACGATGAGCGTGGTGGATCAATCGAGTGTCAATATATTAAATAAGGCCCAAAGACAATCAGACGCAACCATTGTGTATGGATCGCTGAAACTCGTACTTTTTAGTGAAGCCATCGCAAAAAAAGAGATCATTGAGATCAGTGATGCTTTTGTACGGGATGCAAGAATTGGATCAAGAGTCTACTTTGCTATTTCAGAGGGAAGAGCTCAGGAGATGCTAGAGGGGGACTATGGAAAACAAGGAAATGCGACATACATTTCACAAACATTAGAACACAATATTGCAAGTGGAGACGTTCCGAGAACGAACCTTCATTTATTTGTGTATAATTACACCCAGCAAGGAAAGACTGCCTACTTGCCCATGGTTAAGAAGCTCAATGAAGATAGAATCGATATTTCGGGCATTGGCTTATTAGATTGGCAAGGGCGTCTGATTGACAAAGTTTCCAACGATGATATGTTCTATTTTAAGTTGCTCGTTGACAAATACAGCGCCGGAACGAAAACAGTCAAATTAGACGGCGATCGGGCTACCATAAAAAGCATTCGTTCAGAAAATAAAATAAAAGTAAGCAAAAAAATCCTTTTAGCTTCAAGATTAACATAAAGATAGAAGGGATTATTCAAGAATACAGAGGGAGACGTTTAACCCCTCAAAAAATAAAGGAGTTTGAAAAGGCATTCGCTCAGCAAATTACTGAAAGTACAAAAAAACAAATCAAGCATTTTCAGTATCTTGGCATTGACCCGATTGGTTTGGGACGCAAAGCCAAGCAGCAAACGAGAAATTTTGATTTTAAAAAATGGAAAGAAGAATATAAAGATGTCACGGTTCAAGTAAATACCGATGTGGTCGTTTTGGAAAGCGGGGTTGTTCAGTAAGTTTCATAACGTAGACTTAAAGAAAATGGACGAATGATACCAAATACGTTCTTTCTTTAAGAAATGCGCTGCCAAGGATGCAAGCAGGACAACAAATCTATCCTTGGCAGTTTTCTCTGAGGAGAGTCGAACTTATAGGTGAAAATCGAAAAAGGATGGGAGCAGTCCAGAGCAAGGCATTCTTTACCATAAGATGAGAAGCGCCACCTGCCCGATTTACTCCTTTTCCCTGACCAAACGTTCTCTATCGGGTACTCCGGGTGGCTGTTCAAGCCAGTTATGCTTGATCATAATATCAGCCCCACTTTTGGCGAGCCGGGAAATCTCCAGTGACAACCGTTCGTAATTAACCACCAAGTCACTTCTTTGGCTGACAGAAGCAGCAGTTGCATAATTGCCTATTCCTGTCGCACTTAGAAGAGACATATGGAACATCATTAGTTTGTCTGAGAATGTTTGAGTCGTTGAATCGCTAACTGAAATATCAGGAAGCTGCGGGGTTTGAAGCTCATTCTCTAAAAGTGTATCAGCAAAGATTTTAATATGCTTCTTGGAAATGTCTTTTCCTCGCATCATAAATTCTTTGATCTCTTTAGATGGTGAAGTTTGGGCAAAGCCAACACACAGTTTAACCCCGACTGTATTTGTCACTATATTCAGATAAAGGTGAGAGATTTCTACAGCATTTAATGGACGTTTGCTATTGAAAGGATTTAATCCGCTTAAATAGTTTTTACTATCTACATAATCAATTTCTTTTGGAACTTCAATCACAGGGTGTCTAGGGTAAATTCCTTTGGAAAGAGCAATCTCTGTCGTTTGGTTGTAAAGGGAAGAAGTCTCCATTAATCCTTTTGTAAAGTAATCGCGTATATCAGCTCTTGCACTCATAGAGAGAAAACCACTATAAGCCAGCATCCCGGCTCTTGCCATTTCATTCACATAGGTTAGACAGAATACGTCGGAAAACAGCCATGGGGCATCCATATTAACATCTTTATCAGTAAACCCATCCGGGACTGCATATTGTTCTTGATTAAAAAAAGTATGGAGCTGATTTAAATGGTTGGATGACAGGTCAAAAGCAAAGCGGATAGCAGGCTTGATTTCTTTGTCTTTAATATGTTTGAACAAGTAGCCAAGTATGCATTTGGACATGCTGTCGTTCATATAGGAAGTCCAAAGAGAAGCGATCTCAGCTGCGGTAAGAGGAATTTCTTTATTAATTTTCATCGTAACCTCCACAAAGTAAATAGTAATTATTTTTCGTGTTTGCTGCAGGATAATCATAACTTTTCCTTTTTGGGGAGACACTATGCTAGATTTACTTGATAAGTTGAAGTAGGGAGATGGTTAAGTGACAAGTCATGATCATATTAAATTAACATCAAGTGAGTTATCCTCACTTTTTGGAGCATACGTGAGTGATACATTGTCCATTTGTGTGCTTTCGTACTTTCTGAATCATGTGGAAGATTCCGACACAAAAGATTGTGTAAAGTTTGCTCTGGAATCGGCCCAAACGCGTGTGAAAAAAGAGGAGAGCATATTTAGAGCAGAAGGCATCGTTATTCCTGTGGCTTTTAGTGAACAAGATGTCAATGTGCGAGCGCCGAGGCTCTACAGCGATGAATTCATCTTGCATTATGTGAGTAACATAGGGGTCATGGGATTGAATGCATACACCACTGCTTTACCGACTACAGCCAGACAAGACATTCGGGAATTTTTTAGTCTTTGCTTACAAGCAGCCACTGAATTATTCAATCAATCTGTAGATATATTGCTGAACAAAGGTCTGTATATTCGTCCGCCTTATATTCCTTATCCGCAGGTGACAGAGTTTGTTCATAAGCAGCACTTCTTGGCTGGTTGGTTGGGTGAGCAGCGGCCTTTAACAAGCACAGAAATTTCCTTTCTTTTTATGAATTTATACCGTAATACATTGGGAAGTGCGTTGTTAACAGGTTTTTCACAAACAGCCCATTCAAAGGAGATTCGAAAATACATGGAAAGAGGAGCAGAGATTGGGCAACATCATAGTGCCGTATTTGCGAAATTTTTAGAGGAGAGCAACTTGCCCGTTCCTACTGTTTCCCATTTCACAGTGACTGATTCGGTGGAGGCCGTATTTTCCGACAAATTAATGATGAGCCATACGGCTGCTCTGTATAACGCGGGCAGCGGTTTTTATGGGAGGAGTATTGGAGGAAGTTCCAGAAAAGATCTGTCAGCTGCTTACAGCCGATTAATGATTGAAGTAGGGGAATACTCGCTCGACGGGGCTAAAATAATGATTGAAAATGGTTGGGTGGAAAAGCCGCCTTCCGCTCCAAACCGAAAAGACTTAGCAGGGGGTTAAACCGATGTGGATGCAAAAGAAAAATTGTTTTGGAGCATTGCCCTTCCCGGTTTTGGGCAACTCTTAAACGGAAAATACCTTAAAGGTCTCTTGTTAATTGTTTTAGAATTTCTTATTAATGTACAAGCTAATTTTAATCAGATGATCATTGCCAGTTTTCAAGGTAATATCGAACAGTCGATCGCCCAAGCCGACTTCCAATGGCTCATGTTTTACCCTTGTGTTTACTTTTTCGCCATGTGGGATGCCTTTAAAGATGCTGGAGGAGGAAAAGAGCCCTATTCTTTTTTGCCATTCGTGTTTTCTGCTTATTTTGTCACAGTAGGGCTTATTTTTTCAACGAAATTAAAGGTTTTTGGCATATTGATAGGCCCTATTTGGCTTCCGATGATGGGGGTGATTCCAGGATTACTAACAGGACAGTGGCTGAAAAAAATACTAAAAAAGACATAGGGTTAGGGATTAAACAGTCAGAGTGTATGATGCATTTTATGAGAACAGAGAAGATAACACAGATAAGCAAAAAAGGATTTCCGGAACGTTTTCGAGTGTTGGGCATGTTAGGAAAAGGTTTTTTCAAATCATAAATGCTGCCAAATGAACGATGTTCCGGAGATTGCTGGTTTATCGAGCATAATCGAACTAGGCCTTCACAAACTCTCATGACCTGGAGGTAGCACAATCCATTTTTTTTTAGCAGCTCGATGCATAGATTAATGAAAGGATTTTCTTAAAGTGAATAACGGATTCCGCTTTAGCAGTATATTTAACAGCCAAGAATAAAGATACGTAAAGATCAGGCCAATAACGATAGCAGGCCACCCAAAGACAGCAAAGCCGAAGACCAGTACAATGATATTAATAAAACGAATAGATTTGGCGATATTTATTTTATTATTTCTTTTATGCAAAATAAGCGCAATGACGTCCATTCCAACGGTAGATGCATTTGTTGAAATGCAGCAATAATAGCCAAAAGCAATGAAAAGGCAGGCAAGTAAAATGTCGACGCCGATATTGATTGTGCAATTAAAGGGCAGGCTGTAAAACAAGGAAAAAGAAAGGGCATAAAATAAGCTGCTGCCAATTGATTTTACAAAGTTTTCTTTTCCTAAAAATAATAATGAGACGCTTAGTAATAATCCAGTCATTCCGTTGCTTACATATAGAAGTGGAACATGAAAGGCTTTGTCCACGATCATTGATAAGCTAGTTACTCCGCCATTAACAATATGATGAGGTACCATCCATTTGGCATAAGCAAATCCTAAAAAAATATTACCGATTAAAATGATTAATAAATCTGCCATAAACGGCTGTTTTTCCCTCATTCTCTCCCCCCTTTGAAGTACAAGTACTTATCCTTTTTCCCCTCACAGCAAATAAAAATGCTTTTCTGCTTACTAACGCCAGTTAATTACTTACATACGATGCCAAAAGCTCTTTTTCCTTTTTCTCTTTTATGAGGATTTGTCATGAAGACTAAGCGATTTTTTCATAAGTAGATGCTGATTAAGAAAGGGCTGTCATTAAGAGTCAGGGTATAGTTGAAGGAGGCGTGACCTAAAGAATCATAGCGAAAGATGGATTTTTTGTCCACTAACCATAATCCTCTTCTGTATGTTTCTGTTAACAGGCGAAGGATGGAGAGAAGATGGAAAGAGATCGGTGCTATGTACGCGGGAAAGATAGCTCTACGCTTATTTTCTTCATTATTAAAAATAGAAGAAAATGTGCAACCTGATCCAGAGGCAGATGTAATATCACAATAAAACGGTTCTCTATCTTGGTACATTGGCAGAGATAGGGTAATGATAGACTTTTATAAAAGCAGAAGAATGTTAGATGAAAAGGAAAGGAACATAATTCTCGATGAAAATATAATTGAATAAGAAGAATATTTTTTCTCAGCTAACGAAGCAAATTAATTATCGTGGATGGATGATAAGGAGAAGATTTTGAAAGAAATAATAACGGCCGATTTTTAGATGGATGATTATGATTAGAGCTCCCTTGTTGGAAGCTCTTTTTTTATTTTAAAGAATAGGGAAAGGCAGACGATTGAATCAACTTTCGCTGGTTAGACCTTTAATTTTTCATTACATTCAATGTAAAAAAGCCGTCATGTGTAGAAATTGCTACTTTTTGTTTCTCTTTTTCAAAAAATCTTACAGCGCCTAATTGTTCTTCTTTTAACTCTGTCCAGCCTGAGTTTTTAATTGCTTTTAAATACTCTTCGTGTATGCTGCTAATTTCATCAGCTTTTGAATAATTATATTTTTGGTATTGTAAGATGTTTGGATTACCAGATTGGCCTTCTGTTTCTTTCGCACTGGCGGGCACTGGAAAATCAGAGTTTATCGTTGAAGGGATAAACTTATTAGTATTTGAAGAGCATCCACTGATTAATAAGAGACTGAATAGCACACCGATTATTTTTTGCAAACGTAGTTAAACCTCCTATACTCATTTTTCTAAGTCAAAAACGTTCCTCATCTTTCCTTTCTTCCCGATAGTTAGTAGAGTGTCTATCCCCAGCTATTGAGCGATTATTTTTAACACCTTTTGTAAGGTCATCGTATGGAGAGTAATGGCTAGAAGATAGTTTTTTCTTTCTAATCATTTTATAAAGAATTATTCCCACGCCAAGAACGATGATTAAAAGAACGATATATTGCATGCTGGACATCACTCCTTAAATAATAAGTTATTCGTTGAATGGATGGGGGAAATTGGATGAAAACGTAACAAATGAACAGTATTACATTGATATTCTTTTTATTATAGTATTAACACCCATAATGTACAAATAATGGGACGTTTTGCTAGGATGCACACGAACAGCAAATTCACTCACTGGATTTTAGATTAGTCTAATCGCCAAAAAGGTGTGTTTTATGTAATCACTCTTTTTTTGGTTGTCTCCCTTTATTAGATAGAGCCTTCTTTTTCTTCTATTTATAAGAATTTTATGTTAAACGGCACCTGCTGTGTTGGTGTTACTTAGTAAAAAATAGGTATATGGTCAGAAGAATTTAAGGAAGTTATAAGAAGGAAAGTGTATTCTTGCTTTACATATAAGACTTATAGAGAAATGATAAGGAAAAAAGTCACGTTAAACAAAAAAGCTTTTGAAGATAAGAAGCTTAATTAATAACTGACATCATATTAAACTGCGTAAATGTAAAGCAGGCAAGCAAGTATAAAAATATAGAAGCAAAAAGCCGAATGTTTAAAGATTGTTCATGATAGCGGCTGTGTTCTCTATAGTAGGGGGGAAAGAAATGCAGGGGAAAGAGTATGTTGATCAAGAATGGTTAGCGCTGATGATCGAGGCCAAGAAAGCAGGTATTTCAATTGAAGAAGTGAAGAAGTTTCTTAAAAGTAAGGAGACATCTAGTGAATTTCTTAGTTTTATAAAGAAAGATAGAATATAGAGGGGGAGTAGCTGTTTCAGATGGATATAAAAGAGGGAATGTGCAAGAGAATTCTAAGGGACCGTTCTCTTAGATGAAATTAAAAAAGATCTCTTATGGATTCAAAATATAAATCGACATTTCAGTTACTTTGTGATATCAATTATTTTTTAGCATTTTTGTTAAGCTAGTTGAAAGTCTCTGGCCTTCTAATAAGTCCAGCTGATTGTCGACGAGTAGGGGGAGTTCATATCTTTGCCTGATCACGTAGAAAAGTGGGCCACCTTTATGGGATCAGTTCAAGTAGCCCGCCTCATGGGGGATCAAAGGAGAAGGTGCAATCGATCCTGTTCTCTCCTTTTCTGTGTTCACTTTTCGCCAGTAAACAAAGGGTCTTCTAACACTCACTTTAGAAGCTATTCTTTAAATAAAGATCATTTGAGCTTTTTTGCTGCTGCACATAATTTTTCTCCTTCTTGCTTCAGAGAATCCCATTTCTTTCTTTTAGGAATGGATGTAATTATGCACGCGATTTTATATGTATTTAACCAGCAGTCAGCTGGTTTTAAAAAGGGCTTTTTTATTAGAAGGTGACGGTGGATTTAAATAAGGAAAGCAAATGAAGAAACTAATATTCATACATGTGAACACTGGAAATTGTTTAAGCTATCCTCCCAAATAAGGAATCTCTTGCGGAATTCATCATTCAGGAGATAGTTAAAACTTAAGGTGTTTTTTTATGTTTGTCCCTGCTGAATATGCATCAAGGTTTCCACTGTTTCTTTTCCAGGATGAATACCGATTTCCTCTTTTAGTTTCTTCTCAAAATTTTCATATAAACGGATGGCATCTGCCCGCATGCCGAGATGTGCGTATCCTAGCATTAAGCGAGTGACGATGTGTTCTGAATAAGGGTTAAACTGTAATATTTTGTGCAAGCACCCTATATATTTATCCTCTAGACTATTTTGTTCATAGTAATCGGCCAATCTATGCAAAATAGCTATAAGCTTAGCCGAGAGTTCATCTGCTTTCGGCCTTGCCCATTCGTAAGCTTCTTCCTCCATAAAAGCACCTGTATAAAGCAGAAGCACCTTTTCGACGTCCTCTACATTGTTAGAAGAAACGCTTTCTGATAACTTTTCAAATGAAGAAACATCCAGCACTGCGTCATGTAAGTGCAAGGTGTATTGCTGGCCTGCAAAAGTCAGCGTATTGCCGGGACCAAACCCCTCCAGTTGCTTGCGTACATAAGAAATACAGGTGTGAAGATGAATTTTTGCTTTTTGGTAATCATGGCCTGGCCAAAGCTGATCAATGAGTATATCCCTATGGACCGGCTTATCCAGATGGAGTGTTAAGAAAGCAAAAACTTCTTTAATCTTAGCAGTTTTCCATTTAACAGCCGTATTATTACAGACAATAGAGAATTGCTTGAAACATTGTATATAGAGGGAAGAGGACTGAGGAGACAGTATCGGCTCCTTCTCTTTTTCCAGATTTAGTTTGTCCTCAAGGCGATCAATAGTCTTAGCCAGCCGCTCTTTGAGTATAGGCTTCAGCAAGTAATCAATGGAATCTAGTTCAAATGCCTGAATGGCATAATCTCTATGTGCCGTGGTAAACACAATTTGGACATTAGGCTTTTCATCTTGAATAAGAACAGCTAAATCAAGCCCGCTAATCCCAGGAAGATCAATATCAAGGAAGGCGGCGTTGAAAGAGATGTTGTTGATATCCTTAAGAAGCGACGGTGCATCTGGGTACGTGCCAACTACCTCTACTTGAAAATGAGCCAGTCGTTTTTTCATCAATTCTAGCGCTAACGGTTCATCATCTGCTAAAATAGCCCGAATCATAGATATGCCTCTCTTTTTCTTATTAATAAGTATATTGTAAGAGAAAAAAGTGTTAAATGTAAGAGTGAAATTGCACTTTTTGCATAAATACTGGAAATTGAGAGCAGGAAAAGTAAGAGAAAAGTCCTTTTAAATGAAAAAACTATCCTTTGACAATGGAAAGAGCAAAACAATTAGAATGACACGATAAATGGATTAAGCTGCCTTATGTCGGTAGAAGAGCTTTCTTTGCGTCTTTTTCAAAGCTGCTTGTTGGCATTGATAAGCATTTTGTAAGAAAAGAATAGTAGGATGAGGACCATCCGATGTTCTGTATGTTTCTTATTCCTGTACAGCACTAGAAGTATGTATGATTATATGAAGGAGAGGACAATAAAAAATGAGAGTTTTAATAGATAAAAAAGAAAAAAGACAATGTCTACAACAGACAAGTATGAAAAAGCATGAAAAAACGAAATACATGGCTAGCTGTCCTCTGCTTTATCGTCGTTTTGATAGGGCTTCGTTTGTCCTGGCTTTATATCTATAATGACCCTAGTATGCCAAAGGCAGAAAAAGGAATAATAGATGCGGCAAAAGTAGACCTATCAAAAAAACCTATGCAGTTAAAGGGAGAGTGGCTTTTTTATCCAGAGCAGTTGCTCGCACCTGATAGTTTGTCAGAGCAAAAGAAAAAAGCTGTACAGGTCCCGATTCCCTCTGATTGGAAAGAATGGATTCAGGACAAGCAGAAACATCCATACGGGTATGGCACCTTTCAATTGTCAATTTTAACGGATCAAAATAAGCAGGAAACATACAGAATTCGATTTATGGGCATCCAATCTGCTGCTCGTATTTTTGTGAACGGTCAGTTAATAAAAGAAATGGGCAATCTCGGTACAAATAGAGTGAGCTCCCATCCAGAAAACAGCTCTTTTTCTGTGAATGTCAAGCCGAAAAACAGCAAGATTGATCTAGTGGTTCAAGTATCTAATTTTCACTATCTACGGTCAGGCGGCATTTCACGCCCAGTGTATTTCGGGACAACAGAGGCTGTCAGACATCATGAGCAAATCTCTATGTCTATGCAGCTGATCACTGCAGCTGTTCTTTTTTTTCATGGAATTTACTTAGTTATTCTATACATGTTCGTTTTTAAGAAGAAAAATTTGCTTTTGCTTGCAACAGCTGTATTTTGCATGTGTTTTTCCATACTAATTGATGATGATCAACTGCTCCGATTTGCTATTCCAATGGATATTGCTTTTGAAGCAAGATTAAAACTTGCGTATCTATTGTATTTTGGCGCGGTCGTTTGCAGTTTTAGTTTCTTGAAAACACTGGTACCGGATCAGTTCAATAGAACCTTCCGTTTGTTTCAGTTATTTACAGCTATTTATCTTATTGCTTTGATTATTTTTCCCTATCAGGAGTTTTATTATTTCAGATCGGTTATTTATAGTTTTATTACTCTTGGACTCGCGTTTCTTGTTCCAGTTCTTTTCTATAAAGTAGCTTCTCGCAAGGAACCGTACACGATTTATCTTGTTTTTACCGTGGTGGCTGTTTCGTCCAGTGCATTAGGGGGAGCGGTAAAACAATTTTTTAAGGGGATCGCTGTACCATTCTATCCGTTTGATTTACTAATTGGCACTGTTTGTTTTGCTCTCTTTTGGTTTAAGAGATTTTATTATACAGCTGAAGAAAAAACACAATTGAATGCAAAATTGCAACGTGCAGATAAAATGAAAGATGATTTTCTGGCGAATACTTCTCATGAGCTGCGCAACCCGCTTCATGCGATGATCAATATTGCTCAGTCACTATTAAGTGACCCGCTGTCTGAGGAAACGAAAAGGCAGGTGCAGATGATAGAGTCAGTTGCCCGAAAAATGTCCTATACGTTACAGGACTTAACAGATATCTCAGCGCTGAAAGAAGGCCATGTTCCTTTATCCAAGCAGCCAGTCGATCTTTACAGTATTGTTGAGTATGTGTTTGACCTGTTGGCATTTTCAAAAGAGGGGAAGCATGTGGTATTTACCAACGATGTGCCAAAGGCTTTTCCATTGGTGGTTGCAGATGAGAATAGAATGGCACAAGTTATGTTCAACCTTATTCAAAATGCGTTGAAATTTACTGAAGAAGGGATGATTTCTGTCTCTGCATTGGAGAAGGAGGGACAGGCAGTGATCTCTGTTCAAGATACTGGAATAGGGATGGACGAAGAAACACAAAAACGGATTTTCCAGCCATATGAACAGGCTGATTCGAGCATGACTGCTGCAGGAGGCGGCATGGGGCTGGGCTTAAGTATTTGTGCGCAGCTAGTTGAGCTGCACGGAGGAACACTGTTTGTGATCTCTTCTCCAGGAGAAGGGTCCACTTTTACCTTTTCTCTTCCGATTAGCAGGAAAAAAAGAGAGCGGATCGAGGAACCATTAAAGCAAGACAAACTGCCTGATTTGGTGGCGGCATCATTTGCTCGAGAAGAAACTGAGTCGATTCTGGTGATTGATGATGACCCAATTAACCTCTCTGTATTAAAGAGAATATTGGCACAAGCCGGCTATGTGGTGACAACTTGCTTAAATGGAGAAGAGGCGCTCTCACACCTGCATGATCAAAGATGGAGTTTAATCATCTCGG
Source organism: Bacillus sp. PK3_68 (assembly GCF_003600835.1). Lineage (NCBI taxonomy): Bacteria > Bacillati > Bacillota > Bacilli > Caryophanales > Bacillaceae > Bacillus > Bacillus sp. PK3_68. The sequence continues at coordinate 47,816 of NZ_NQYC01000001.1, forward strand.
ATGTCATGATGCCTCGAATGTCAGGCTATGAATTAACCTCTCAAGTAAGGAAAAAGTTCTCGATGTCAGAGCTTCCGATTCTACTATTGACAGCACGGGGGAAAACGGAAGATATCGAAGCCGGCTTTCAGGCAGGAGCAAATGATTATATTTTAAAACCGGTGGAGAAGGCGGAGCTCATGGCAAGGGTTTCAGCGCTTCTTCAGTTAAAGCAATCAATGCACAAGCAGGCTCGTACAGAGGCAGCTTTGCTTCAAGCACAGATGCAGCCTCATTTTTTATACAACACTCTTAACACAATCGTGGCGCTGAGTGAAATTGATCATGATGAAATGGCCAAGTTATTGCATGAATTCGGGAACTATTTACAGAAGAGCTTTGACCGGGGCAACATGCAGGAAACGGTGACGATGGAATCAGAGCTGAACCTTGTCCAATCTTATCTATATATTGAGCGTCAGCGCTTCGGTGAACGTCTGTCCATTTGCTGGGAAGTAGAGGACGACAGCTTGCAGGCACTTGTTCCTCCGCTGTCCATCCAAACACTAGTGGAGAATGCGGTGAGACATGGAAGGTCTGAGCAGACTAACCCGTTGGTTGTTTCTTTAATTGTGAAAAGAGTAGAAGATCATATACAAGTGGTCATTAAGGATAACGGTTGTGGGATGAAGAGCGAGAAAATAAAATTGATATTAGAAGATCCTGAACAAGGAGGCATCGGTCTCTATAATACGAATAAGCGTCTTATTCAGCTGTACGGGCAAGGACTAACTATTCAAAGCGCTATAGGAAAAGGAACAAAAGTGGCTTTTTCTCTTCCTATCCCATCAAGTGGAAACCACGATGCCCATCTATAAACGGGAAGGCTAGCTAGAATGCTTGATTCTTCTTTATTTGACCTTCGTCTCTGGATGAATCTCCCTTCAAAATTTAAACGTATCATGATTTCGCCCTATCGATAACATAAAATGGATAGGGCGCTTTATCTATGACTGGTTAAGCGAACCTCATTTTACTAAATTATTTTTTCGCTCGTGAAGAGAAGAGACATCAAACATATGAGACAGCTAATTTTTAGTAAAGAAGAGCGCTTTAAATATCTATGAAAGGCAACAGGTTTTTAGACAGCCTGTCTAAAAGAGGGGGATAGGGAAAGTAAAAGAGACGTAATAAGAGAGAGTCAAAAAGCGTGTTAGGAAGTCCTGGATTTCATTATTTGAATTTTATAAAATTAAGCTTGTTACTTGCTTGGAAAGAAATAGCTATCTTATAGTCTGGCGAATGGTGGGAAGGCATTTACTCTGTAAAAAGCAAGGGGAGAAGAAAGTATGCATTGGAAAGTTAAGTTAGACCAATGGATGAGCTACATCCAATTGGATGATACGTTAAAAAGTCAACTACAGGTCATTCAAGAAGATGAAAAATTACTTGAGGACAGTTTTTATAAAGAACTAGAGTTTGGAACAGGCGGTATGCGTGGTGAGATGGGGCCGGGAACGAATCGAATGAACATTTACACTGTCCGAAAAGCAGCAGAAGGCTTGGCGCAATATGTGTTGAGTCAGGGAAAAGAAGCTGTGCTTCGCGGAGTAGTTATCGCTTACGATTCTCGGCACTTGTCAGCTGAATTTGCCCTGGAGACTGCAAAAACAATGGGCAGGCATGGTATTCGGACATATATGTTCGGAGAATTGCATCCCACACCTCTATTGTCATTCGCAGTAAGGTACTTACATGCTTATGCTGGCGTAATGATTACAGCGAGCCATAATCCACCAGAGTACAATGGGTTGAAAATATATGCTGAAGATGGCAGTCAAATATCGCCGGCGATGGCTGATGAAATTATTGACTATGTGAAGAAGGCAGGAAGCGAACTGACCGTTGAAACAGCTTCTGAACAAGAGCTAATAGAAAAGGACCTGCTTACTTATATAGGCCATTCAATCGATCAGGCTTATATTCGTGCGTTAAATTCGATTAGGTATAATCAGGCAGAAACTAATAAGGAGGTATCAATTGTTTTTACACCGTTACACGGAGCGGGTAATAAGCCGGTCAGAGCGGCGTTGCAGGCGTTTGGTTTTGAAAATGTAAGGATCGTAAAAGAGCAAGAGCTGCCCCACCCGGATTTTCCAACCGTCGTCTCTCCTAATCCTGAAGAGCATGAGGCGTTTAAAATGGCCATTTGCTACGGGGAAGAAAGAAATGCTGATATTTTAATAGGAACAGATCCTGACGCCGATCGTCTCGGAGTAGCCGTAAAAAGCCGCGAGGGAAAATATATCGTTCTAACGGGCAATCAAATAGGTGCGCTAATGCTGCATTACCTGCTTGCACAGAAAAAGCGGAGCGGTACGCTGCCTGAAAATGGGGTGATAATGAAAACAATTGTTACCTCTGAGATTGGTAGGGAAATTGCGGCTGCTTTTGGCATTTTAACAGTGGATACGCTGACGGGATTCAAATTTATTGGTGAAAAGATGAAAGAATTTGAGCAGTCTGGAGAGCACACATTTTTATTCGGATATGAAGAAAGCTACGGCTATCTAATTGGGGATTTTGTACGCGATAAAGATGCAGTGCAAGCGGCAGTATGTATAGCAGAAGTGGCGGCTGATTATAAAAGGAAGGGCAAGTCATTGTATGAAGGATTAATGGAGCTCTTTGAAACATATGGGTTCTATCAAGAGTCACTTCGCTCACTGACGCTGAAAGGAAAAGAGGGAGCAGAGAAAATTGCTGCGATTATGGAGAAGTTTCGGACGGAGCCGCTAGAGGAACTCAACGGGATAGCAGTCATTGAACTAGCGGACTATCAAACAGGGGAGTACATAAATAAGAAAACAGGTTTAATAAGGCCAACTGGTTTACCAAAATCAAATGTGCTGAAACTTAAATTGGCAGACCATTCATGGGTGTGCATACGGCCTTCAGGCACTGAGCCGAAGGTGAAAATCTATTTTGGCGTTAAAGGCAAGTCGATACCTGATAGCCAAGAAAAGCTGGCAGGTATCGAGAAAGAAATGATGAGTATCCTTCATCATTTAGTAAGAGTATAGAGAACTGAAAACGGCAAAGACTAGTATATAAAGCAGAGTAACCGCCAGCACCTTTATGGAGTGCTGGCTTATTTTTTTAGAAAAGCAAAGGGAGATGAATTCATGTTATATCTTGTCCTTGTAGATACAGCAATGATTTGCCAATTAAAATAAGCAGCTCATTGGGAACAAGCCTTCTGTTAGCTACAAAGGGCAACGAAAATAGCTTGTAAAGTGCACCAATATAGACCGGATGAAATAAAATAAATAGACAGACAGTGTTTAGTCCTGAAAAAGGATGGAGGAACGAAATTGGTGCAAATAGAGAAAATATATTCGGAAGATTTTAAAGGAGCTAACCACTCCTTGCAAATACAAAATGCGATTGAATTTGCCAGGCAAAACAATACAAAAACTGTCCTGCTTGCAGATAAGTCTTACAACATCACTGCTCCTATAATCGTTAGAGAAGGAGTAAGACTGGAATTTGGGCATGGAACAACCTTCGTCGTTTATGGAAACTTTCCAGTAATAGAGTTGGAGAGAAACGCCGTGCTTACAGGAGCATACATTGCTATTGACGATGCAGCTTTTAATTCGGACGTGATTCGTTTAGATGGTAAACACAAATATTATAATGTCTGGAATCGGACTAAAATTGAAGAATTAAATGTAATTAACTGGTCGGGTAGCCATAAAGGAACAGGAATATCCTTATTTTCAGGCGGCAGTGGACATGAAATTTCTTATGTTAATTTTGAAAATGTGAAAATAGCGGGCATGGCTACTGGTATGAAATTGAAAGCGCAAAAGCCGGCAACGGGCATGGCCTGGGTAAATGCTAACCGGTTTACCAATGCCTCATTGGATGATTGTGTGACCATGATCCACATGGAGAGCGGATTAACCGTCCCTAATGAGTGCAGTGGCAACCAATGGACAAATTTGCAAATACAGCCTTCAACAGCTACCCAAAAGATTGCAAGAATTACTGGACAGTATAATAGACTTGAAGGAATGGTGTGGGATTTAGCCTCTATTCCCCATAAAAATCCGATTATAGACTTGACTGCCGCATCAGACGCAACGGATATTCTTATCCCGTCGATCCCGCTAAACCGGATTAGCGATAATGGCACAAATAATAAAATTGGCAGATAAAGAGCAAGTGGGTCGTCAGTGTAAGAAGCTGATCAGAAAAATATAAGAACGTCATGAGATGATAAGGAAACTAGAAAGAAGGAATGTAGTTTCCTTCTTTTTATGTCGTTTCATCAATTTTCCAGCTAGCTAACTGTCTGTATTAACAGCCTTTTCTACTGAGGGCTGGTTGCTTTTTTCTCCGAAGCGGTTCAGATGCAATTAAATCATCTAGAGTGGTTTCAAGAGCCAAGGCAATTTGGGAAAGAATGCGCAGGGACGGATTGGTCATGGCTTTACTCTCCAACGTTGATAAATAGGATTTTGAAATATGAGCTTCATTAGCAAGTTTTGTCAGTGAATATCCTTTTTCCTCACGCAATTGTTTAATACGCCTACCTATCATGTTAGAATTCTCCTTTTTTGGTTTTTGTTCATTATAACGCATAATTGAATATTTTTAGGTTATTTTTTCGCCTAAAATTAAAAAAATGTTCTTTATAAAGAATAAACAGGTCTAATTACCTATTATTTATTGCGGAGGCACATGGTATACTCACATCAAGGTTGTTCTCTAAAAAGAACAAACGGGTGAAAAGATAGTCAGATATCCCAATTAAAGGTTTATTATCTATCGATGGGAGAGGAAGAAGAGAATGAGAGTGTTAGTTACAGGCGGAGCTGGATTTATTGGTTCACATATTACAGAGGAATTACTGGCGCAAGATCACCAAGTAGCAGTGGTTGACAATCTTTCCTCTGGGAAGAGAGAGCAAGTCCCTGCAGCAGCTGTATTTTATGAAGGAGACGTTAGAAAAAAAGAATTAGAGGAATTTTACTCGGATTTTCAGCCAGACTGTGTCATTCATTTAGCTGCACAGGTCTCAGTTGCTAAGTCTTTTCTAGAGCCGCTCAACGATATTGAAGAAAATATTGTTGGTACTGTGAATATGCTTGAAACGTGCGTAAAGTATGGCGTAAAAAAAGTGATTTTTTCTTCCACTGCTGCTTTATACGGCAATCCTGATTACTTGCCGGTTGATGAACGCCATCAGGTGAATCCCCTCTCTTTTTATGGATTATCAAAAAAGCATGCGGAGGCCTACATAAGGTTGTTTTCAGAGCTGCATGGATTAACGTATACGATTTTGCGTTATGCCAATGTATATGGCATGAGACAGAGTGCCAATGGAGAGGCAGGAGTGATCTCTATTTTTATTGAAAAACTTTTAAACAGCCAGCCGCTGACTGTGCTCGGAGACGGAAACCAGACGAGAGATTTTATTTTTGTTAAAGACGTGGCCAAAGCCAATGTCGCTGCGCTCACTCATGGTGAAAATGAGATTATCAACATCAGCACAGGAAAGCAAACATCAGTATTAGATATGGTAAAAGAAATGAATGAAATCGCTGGGAATGTTTCTTCTCTTATTTTTAGTGAAGAACGGACAGGAGATATTAAGGCGAGTTGTTTAACAAATAAAAAAGCAGAAACTGTGCTTGGGTGGAAGCCGGCTTATTCATTGGCAGAAGGGTTAAAAGAAACGATTTATTATTACCAGAAAGAGATGGTCATACAGAGCTGACGGAAGGAAGGAGAAGCTGTTATGCAGGAGGATATGACTATAAAGGGGTTTTTAAATTTAATCAAGAAAAGAATGATTTTGATCAGTGTAACTGCAGTGATCGTAGTAGTAGTCACTGGTTGGGCTGTCTTTTATATTTTTGAACCGACGTATGAAGCAAGTGAATATATTTTGATTGGTAATCTGCAAAATACAAATACAGAAAATTCTTATGAGGAAACACAAAAAATTCCACAAATGCTAGCGTCCTCTGTGGACTTTATAAAAAGTCCGATTGTTTTAAGCGCAGTAAAAGAAGAGCTTGATTTGAGAGGAACCTCATTAGAGGAAAAGCTGTTTATTGAAAACAATAAAGATTCTCAAATCGTTACTATAACGGTAAAAGACCGGGATGAAAAACTGGCACGAAATATTGCCAAAACTACAGCAGTCATATCACTTGAGAAAATGAACACGCTTCTCAAGTTCAACCAAGTGAAAATTTTGGAAAAAAACGATGGGATTATCAAGAAAAATAATGAAGTAGCAGCCCTGGCGATTGCCCTTATAACTGGACTATTATCGGGGATTGGTCTAGCTGTTATTCGTGAGCAATTGGATGACTCAGTGAAAAAAGAAGACGACGTGGAGAATTTACTTGGCATGCCGCTGTTAGGGAAGTTTGATAGCAAGATAGAATTCCGGAAAAGCAGCAAAGAAAAACGCCCTTACGAAGAATATGATCCAGAGAGGAGGCAATTGGTTGCTAAAGAGAAGGAAAAACAGGTGGATCAGGCGACTTCCATCTCCTGACAAGTGGTTGAGTACAGAGCAGATCCGAATGATGAAAATGAATATTCAACATGCGGTTAAACATGAAAATCTAGTTTTAATGGTGACCTCTCCAGAAGAAAATAGAAGGCAGCCGTTTATTTCTTCAAAGCTGGCCAGTTCGTTTGCAGAAGCAGGGAAAAAAGTGCTGCTGGTTGACGTGAATTTCAGAAAGCCAGTGATTCACCAGTTGTTTGGTTTCCGAAATGCTTCGGGTTTGAGCAATTTATTAAGGGGAGAAAAAGGAAAGGTCATGGAAGGAATTGTTCAAAATCTAGATATACTTTCTGCTGGATCTTTCTCCATCCATCTTGAAAGCTTAGAGAGAATAGAGCAGTTAATAACTGTTTGGCAGCGCTGCTACGACGTCATTGTCCTAGATACACCGGCGTTTTTGGATGCAGCTGACTCTCAAATCCTTTCATCTGCCTGCGATGGTGTGCTTCTTGTCATTCAAGAAAATCGAACAAAAGAAGCCAATGCTTTGCAAGTGAAAAAGATACTGGAAAGAACAAACAATAACCTTTTAGGGGCAATTTATCAAACAAGTTGAAGTTATGCAGGTGATGATGAATGGATAGCAGAAAAAAAAACTCCATTGGTAAAAATGTATTTCACTTATTTTATAGTACCGCTTTTTCGAGTGGGTTGAACGCTGTTACACTTGTCATTTTAGCAAACTATTTGAATTCTCACAGTTATGGAATGTTCAGCATCGCCTTAGCATACTCACTAATTATGGGTTACTGTACAGATGCTGGGATCAGCGTAGCAGTGCTTCGCGAAGGGGCAAAGAAAGGGATTAGCCTCCCAGCTGTTCTTTCTTCCTTTATCAAAATCAGAGCTGTGTTATTGGGAATTACATTTGCGGGCGGCTTCGGTCTGATTCAACTGTTGTATCAAGGGCAGCCAGAGTTAATGAAAACGATGTATTTCTTGATCGTGCCCATGGTGATAGGTTTAGCTTTACAGAGCATTAGCATCACCTATTTTCAACTTACGGAAGAGATGCAATATTTAGGAGTAATCCGTATTTGTTCAGCCGTGCTGCTCGTCACTTCTATTTTGGCAGGCATAACCTTGTCGTTGCACCCATACGCCATTTGTTTTTTGTATGGTTTATCTTATTTATTAGCAGGAGTGATAGGAATTTACCTGATCGGAAAGCGGACGGCGATCCGGTTTCACTATGCTTTTCATAAAGGGATGTTGAAGAATGTGCTGTCCTTCATGATAAGTGGTTTATTAATTGTCCTCCTTCCACAGCTAGGGCCAGTTGTGCTGGAGAAAACATTAACGCTCAAGCAGGTGGGATTTTTTGCTGTTGCTTACCGGATTCCTTCGGCTTTATATCAAATTCCAGGGGTATTGGCGGGCGCATTTTATCCGGCGTTATTTAAAAGCTATAACAGCAAAGGAAAGATCGAGCATTTGCAGTTAAATATGTTGCAGCTAAAAATGATGGCACTGCTAGGTATGGCGATGACGATTTCTTTATTTTACATACCGGAAATCATCATTGGCACATTGTTTGGGGAAGAGTGGTTATTCGCTGCGAAAGCTTTGCAAATATTGTCTTTTCTGCTTGTCTTGCAAAGCGTCAATATAGCGTTGGCTGATGGATTAACGACGAAAGCTTTGCAGTCTCGGCGAACAACTGTCCAGGCGCTGTCTCTTGTCGGAGGGATTTATTTTTATATGGCTTTTAGCCATCAATATGGAGTGGAAGGCGCTGCTTTTGCAGGGGTCGCTGTCGAGCTGCTGTCTTTAGCAGGCTATTGGCTCTTGAATCCGGACAGAAAAGCTTTAGCGGTTAAAGTATTGCTTCCTTATTTATTGTTCTTTCTTGCTTTTTTTGCAGTTACGAGTTCTTTCTTTTCGGCTTCTCCTATGCTTGCTGCTGTTCTTCACTTGTTATCCCTTCTAGTGATCATAGCAGTTGATCGGGGCTTAATGCGCAAATTAATGAAGATTATTCGTAAAGACCAGAGCGAAGAGGCGGTAAAGCGAGGGATAAAAGATGGGATTTCTTAAGTCTACTAATCAAAAGCAGCGTCACGCCAGTCTGTTTTTACTGCTTTTTTTCTTTATGTTAAGTAAATATAACCTATATATTGGCTTTGCTTTAAAGCCTTACATGGTCTTTTTATGTGTATATTTACTTTTTCATTTTTCTGTTTTCTCTTTTCAGAAAATGCATGCTTTCGAAATCATGCTGTTATTATTCTATTTATTCTACAGTTTTACCGGCATTTTTTCCGCTTATCCTTTTGCCAGTATTCGTATTATGGCAGGAATTTTCTTACTGATCAGCTGTTATTTCATTTTAAGGTTCGTTTTAGAGAAATATTCAATTAATGCAATACAAGAGGCCATTGCCAAGTCAGGTTTATTGTTTAATATGGTAAGTCTTCTGTTATATGCCATAGGATTAAAAAAAGTGGGATTCCAAGTATCGGAAGAGATGATTTCCAGTTACGGGCTCCTTATGGACAGAAGCTATCCGCGACTGATCGGCTTGCTAGAAGATCCGAATCTGTATGTTTTTTATAATATGATTTTCTTTACATACTTTCTGAGCAATATGACTAGCTGGAGAAATAAAGCGGGGTTTGCTCTCTGCATGCTCACGACGGTCTTAACCTTTTCAAGAGGCGGCATATTATCTATGCTCCTGATTATTTTGCTTTACACAGCAATCAGCCATTCTGCTGCAAGATGGCGGACACTCGGTACATTGGGCATCATTTCTATCGCGGCAGGTTACATAGCCGTAGTTGTCATGAAGATTAATATTGTGGGGCTGATCGGAAAAAGAATAGAAGACTTTTCAAGTGATGGGGGAAGCGGGCGCTTTGAATTGTGGAGTCGGGCGTGGAACTACTTTCTTGAACATCCTGTTGTTGGAATAGGGGCCGATAATTTTATTGAATATAACAAAGCGCATTATGGAGAGAGTTTATACACGCACAATACCTTTTTGCAAATATTATCGGAATCGGGTCTAATAGGGTTTTCTTTATACTTTCTATTTCTTCTTTTGGTGTTCATTCAACTCATGAATCGCCATTTAAGGAGAGAGCATTTATATTTGCTTTTATGTTTTGTAGCATTTTTACTGCAGATCATGTCTCTTTCTTTGATTATTAATGAAGTATTTCTTCTATATCTTGCTGTTCTTTCAACCGTTTTGCGAAAGGAAGAAAGGGTGCGGCTTACAAAGCAGCAGAAAGTGAAGGATCGTCAACTCACTGCCAAGGAGGTCTATGGAAATGAATGTGCTGTTAATGACAGATAAGCTAATAACAGGCGGAGCCGAACATTACTTTTGTAAATTGGAGAACCAATTGAACCATCCAAAACTGGTCTTTTATACAGCGGCAGGCAAGGGGGAACTATTCGGGAAAATCAGTAATAAAGAGCATTTTACGCCTCTGTCTCGCAGCAATCATCTTCTTAATCTGTTGACCATTAAAAGAAAAGTGCTGGAACATGATATTGACATTATTCATGCAAATAGTTTAAGAATGGCCCTTTATGCTATAGCAATGAAGAGGTTAATTAAAAAGGGAATAAAGATCGTTTATACCAAGCATAACGTGACAATGATGGAAAAAAATCTTCGTCCGCTCTTTGCTCAGCTGTTAAACAGGCATATAACAAAAATTATTACAGTGAGCGGCTATGAGCAGGAGAATCTTTTGCAGCTTGGTATCCAGCCAAGCAAGATAACAACGATCTACAATGGAGTAGATTTAAGCCAATTCACGTATCATCAAAAAGAAAGAAAGAACGGATTTAAAGTTGGGATTTTGGCAAGGCTGTCTCCGGAGAAAAACCATACATTATTTCTGGAAATTGCGAGAAAGTTGAAAAATGATCCGGATATACAATTTTATATAGGTGGAGAGGGGCCGGAATATGTAAGAATCAGCCAAATGATTGAAGAGTGGGGCCTTACTCGCCATGTGCATATGAGGGGGGAAGTGAAAGATCCGGAGAATTTTATTAAAGAGATGGATGTACTCGTTTTAACCTCTCATCGTGAAGTGTTTCCATTGGTTGTTCTCGAAGGAATGGCTGTCGGAACACCGATAGTTTCAGTGAACACAGGCGGAATTAAAGAAGCTATTATCAGCTCTGAGCTTGGTTATCTTGTACCGGACTATTCAGCAGAAAGTTTTTGTGAACATATCGTGTCACTCAAAGAAAATCAGCAGTTAAGAGTAGGAATAGCTAGGCGTGCTCGTGAATGGGTACAGAAGAATTTTTCTTTAGAAAAAATGGTCAGCTCTACCATGAAAGAGTATTTAAATGAAAAATAAAAGGAGTTTTATTGTTTGGATGTTCTTTATAAAGAACAAAATTACAGATAGAAAGAGGGGTTGGAATGAGCAGGGGGAGTGAAGGGCGGATTGGCAAAATGTCTCTTGCTGTATTGGATATTTCATTCATCCATTTAGGTTATCTAACTGTCTACTGGCTGTCGAATGAGTCGGCTGTTCCTTTTCATTATGTGCAGGCAGCTCCTTGGGTTTCAGCCATAGCCTTTATTATTTTTTATTTATTTGGTTTTTATATGGATTGGCAAAGAAAAAGCTTTCAGCAGATGGCTTGCACGATTTTATTATCACTCGGAATAGTAGCGGTCTTAATAACCATCGCTAATATTGTTTATCCGATGGCAACGTTTTCCACACAATTGATTTTAACTGCTTCGTTGATACACGCTGTTTCAATTCTATTGAGCCGTCTTATTATTTGGCAGGTAATAAGAATGGTTCACGGAAGAAAACGGTTGTTAATCATCGCAGAAGATGAAAAAAACGGCTTATCTTTAGCTGATAAACTACTTTCCCATCACAAAGGATGGTTTATTGTCAGTAAACTTGTCACCTTAAAAGAAAAAGACAAATTAACAGATTGTTTGAAAGAGATCGACGTCGTATTAATCAGTGATTCCATCAATGGAAAGCAAAGAAGTGAGCTGATTAATCTCTGCGCCAAGCAAGAGAAAGAAGTGTTGGTTGTACCCCAGCTCTTTGAAATATTTATTCACGGGTCAGTTCATCAGCAAGTGGATGATATGTTAGTCCTGTCTATTCCTCCTACAAAGCTTAGTGGAGCGAGACGTGCAGTGAAACGGACTTTCGATTTTGTGGTAGCAGCTATCCTTCTTGTAGCTGTTAGTCCGGTGACTATTTGTTTGTGGGTGCTTATCCCGCTTACATCAAAAGGACCTGCTTTGTTTAAGCAGGAACGGCTTGGAAGGAATGGAAAGCCCTATCAAATTTATAAGTTTAGGAGCATGGTCCAAAATGCAGAAAAAGATACCGGTCCCGTATTGGCAACAGAACGTGATCCCCGAATCACAGCGATTGGCAGATTGATTCGGGCTACACGGCTCGATGAATTGCCTCAATTATACAACGTGCTTAAAGGGGAAATGAGCCTGGTGGGGCCGCGTCCGGAAAGAAAGTTTTTTTACGATCAATTCCAGCAATATTTGCCTGAATATTCAAATAGAATGACTGTGAAGCCTGGATTGACCGGGCTGGCACAAGTCATGGCCAATTATACGACTGCTCCTGAAGATAAGCTACGGTTTGATTTAATGTATATTCGCCATTATTCCTTTGGAAATGACATCAAAATTTTATTCCAAACCATCTGGGTTATCTTCCAGAAAAACAAAGCTGAAGGAGTAGTAGAAACAAACTCTCAGAAGAAAAAGAGATTATTGCAGCTGCTCAGTCAAAATCAGGCTGCCGGCCAGTAAAGGAGAATATATAGCATGAAGATCTTATTCATTACCCATCGAATGCCAAAGGTTCCGGGAAAAGGAGATCAGGTTAGAGCTTTTCAACAAATGAAAAGCCTGGTGAAGAAAGGCCATACAGTTCACTTTTTATTCCAGGAGAAAGACGAGGCACATTGGTGCTGTGCTTCTTCTTTGATAGAAGGAAGCGGCAAAGAGAAACAGAAAATGAAAGTGAAAAATAAGACTCTTTCAATCATTAGAAGCTTTCTTCTGAAAGGCTATCCCTTAAGTGTGTCGCTCCATTCTTTTCCGGTATTGAAAGCTTTCCTTACAAGCATTACAAGCCAGGTTCACTATGACGTCATCCATATTCAATCGAAAGTTCTCCATAATTTTTCTTCATTGAATATTCCCAATTCAACAATGGTAGTGGATTACATAGATGCCATCAGTCTTAATCTAGAAAGGCGATACCATTGGGCGAAGAACCCGCTTGAGAAATTAGCGGTTAAAGGGGAGTTGGGCCGGATGAAAAAATATGAAAGCTTTATAAGAGATCAAGGTGTAAAAACCATTATTACTTCCCCGGCTGACAAAGAATTTCTTCATTCAAGGCGGGCCAAACAAGTGAACGTGGTGCCTAATTATATTGATTTATCCTACTTCCACTTGAACCATTCAATTGAGGATAAAAAGAAAGCCTTGGTATTCACAGGGACAATGAATTATGCCCCAAATGTCGATGCAGCCATGAGGCTTGTGAAGGATATTTACCTTCCTTTAAGAGAAAAATTTTCTGATTTGGAATGCTGGCTTGTTGGAGCCTATCCTTCAGCAGATGTACAGAAACTGAGCAAAATCAGCGGTGTAATGGTTACTGGATTTGTAGAGGATATTAGACCGTGGCAATGGAAAGCGGCAGTATACGTTTGTCCTCTTCGCTTTGGAGCGGGGCAGCAAAATAAGATATTGGAGGCAGCTGCTTTAGGGTGTTCCATCGTGATGAGCAACATTACAAATTCCGGCATTGGCTTCACACACAATGAAGAAGCACTGATCTGTGAACAGAATAAAGAATTTGTAGAGCATACTGAACAGTTGCTGATTAATAGAGAGCTGGCAGCCAAATTAGCCGGGCGGGCTAGAGAATTTGTAGCCCACCGTTTTTCAGAGGAGGTTGTGACGGACCGATTGATTTCCACTTATACAAAAGCAGATAACTATTAAAAAACGGAACGGGGGAACGATGAATGCAGCTAATCTTATTATCCGGTGGGTCGGGAAAACGCTTATGGCCCTTATCAAACGATTCGAGATCAAAACAATTTTTACAGGTGCTTGCTAATGAAGACGGCCATATGGAGTCGATGGTGCAAAGAGTATGGCGGCAGCTTGGCCACTTGGGTTTACAGCAATCAACCATGATTGCTACAAGCAAATCTCAAGTAGATATGATACAAAGTCAATTAGGTTCGCATGTGCCGCTTATTACTGAACCGGAGAGAAGAGACACATTTTCCGCTATTGCTTTAGCAGCTGTATATTTGTATTGCATAAAGGGGGTTAGCTTACAAGAAGTAATTGGTGTACTTCCCGTTGATCCATTTGTTGAGGACCGTTTTTTCCATGAAGTGGAACGGCTGGAAGAAACATTGATAACTTCTGAGGCAGACCTTGCTTTAATAGGTGTAAAGCCGACATTCCCTTCAGAAAAGTATGGTTACATTTTACCTAAAATTGAGGACAATCAACGGGCTTATATGGAAGTAAGCCATTTTAAAGAAAAGCCGTCTGCATTACAAGCAGCTGGCTTAATAGAACAGCACGCTTTATGGAACGCAGGAGTTTTTGCATTTAAGCTTGAATACATTTTATCTATCCTTGAAGAAAAGGGCTTGCCTATCCATTACGAGGAGTTATACAAACAGTATTCGCTTCTGCCAAAAAAGTCATTTGATTATGAAGTCGTTGAAAAAACAAAAAAAATAGTAACGGTTCCTTATAACGGTTATTGGAAAGATCTTGGAACGTGGAATACACTAACAGAAGAAATGTGCACAAATCAAATGGGCGATGGAGTAATTAGTCAAGATTGCACAAATACTCATATGATTAATGAGCTGGGAATACCAGTTACTGTAGTCGGTGTGACGGATCTTATCATTGCAGCGAGTCCCGACGGTATTCTCGTATCGGATAAAAATAAAAGCCCGAGGGTTAAGACATTGCTTGATGGAATTCAGAAGCGGCCAATGTATGAGGAGAGACGCTGGGGTTGGTATCGCGTGCTCGATTATACGAAAGTGGAGGACGAAGCGGAGGTATTAACCAAGCGGGTTTGCATAAAAGCTACCAAGAATTTAAGTTATCAAAAGCATCGTTTTCGCAGTGAAGTCTGGACAATTATTAAAGGAAAAGGAGAATTTGCTTTAAATGGCTTAATTTATTCTGTGAAAGCGGGAGATGTGCTTCATATTCCAGTTGGAGCAGAACATGGGTTGAAGGCAATCACAGATTTGGAATTTATCGAAGTGCAATCAGGTTCTAATTTAGTAGAAGAGGACATATGCCGCATTTACATGGACTGGTATGAAGTCGTGCAGCATTGCAATAAAGTAGTAAGTTGAATAAGAAGGCAAAATTGATGCTAAAGAAGAATATGCACATTAGATGGCTGCCTATTATTTTTCTATTTGGAGCAGTGAGTTCCTATTTGCTGATAGGTTTGCGGGGGTGGGGAGAGCCCGACCTTGAACAGACGAATCGTGCATCCCGGGAACAAGTTGTAGAAGTAGAAGATTTTACAACAGATGAAAGAGGAACAGCAGACGATTATTCAAAGGCGATTCAACAGGCCATTGATTTTTGTGTTACATACAAAAAGAAAAAGTAATGTTTAGAGCAAACAAAAAGTATGTCGTCCAGTCAGGCTTTACTGTCAAAGAAGGCGTGAAACTGGAGTTTGGCCAAAATTCTATATTGGTGGTTAAGGGAAATGAGCGTGTGATAACCGTTGAGAAGGATGCCGTCATTATAAATGGAACCGTGCAAATCGTAGATCCTGATTTTCAGTCGGAAGTTATTTTTTTAAAAGGCACGGACCGCTTCGATGCCACAAATAGGACCCGTATTGAAAACATGGCGATTATCAACAAAAGTGAAAGTTACAAAGGAACGGGTCTTTCTCTTTATGCTAAGGGTCCGTGGCACAACATTAGCTTTGTTCATTTTGAAAATATTTCTATAGTGGGCTTCCAAACAGGCATTCAACTAAAAGCCGAAAATCCTAAAGATGAGACTTACAGTTGGATTAATGCCAATCGTTTTGAAAATGTGTCATTGGATGATTGTGTTTTTGGCATCCGGTTAGTAGGTTCAATCAGCATTCCAAATGAGTGCTCAGGCAATTATTTTACAGGGCTGCAAGTACAACTGACCGAACATACAGAGCAATTCATAAAGGCGGATGGTTCATATAATAAATTTGAGGGCATGGTTTGGGATGTGCAGCGTATCAGGCATTCTGCGCCGCTCGTAGTGCTTACAGCTGAAACAGAAAATAATCAATTAGATCTAAATATAGCAGATGAATGGATCAACGATCGTGGTCAGAAAAATAGTTACTGAGAAAAAAAGTGTCTGTTTATTCCGTCGAAAGAAGTGATAAAATGTTTTACTAAAACTAATGCAAACAACTCAATCCAGGTGCTAAAATTTAAGTAGAATAAAACTTTTCTTTTTCTTGCAAAGGCGAATATCAAATCATAGAAAAAGGCAAACTTATTGAAAAATAAGGACGCAAAGCTTCAGGTCTAAGGGGAAATAAGCTATGACGGCTGGGCTGCCGATATTCTAGGAGGATTTTCTTATGAAAGAAGACCAAGTCTCAGTGGACAGGGAATGGATTGTTTTAATAAAAGAAGCAAAAGAGCTAGGAATCTCTCTTCAGGAAGTGAGGGATTTTTTGAAAAGCGGCCGGTTTAAAGGGACAAGTTTTACCCTTGCCTGAAGACGACTCTAATGGGGGACATTCCGGTGAAGCGTCAGATCTAAATAAGCAGAAAATAGTTGAATAGAGCCCTAATAAAAACTACAGCATTACGAAAGAAGTTTGACATGAGGGATCAATTGCCTATCATTATTTCTGAATTTTCTGCTTGTTTGTCAAAGGAAGGCAAGTGAAAAAGCCCCGTTAAAAGAGAACTTATTTATCGGGACTATTAGACTTCTGCCATTTTTGAAACTCAAGAAATTGTTTAAACTGTTCTTTGCTGATCCCGGATTCCATTGCTTCTTTGGCCAGTTCGAGCCATTCAGTATCAATTTCTTCGATAGGATTGTCACCTTCGTCTATTAATTTCTCTACACTCACATTTAATACCGCGGCAACTTTATGCAGAAATTGAATAGAAGGATTTAATTGTATTTGGCGTTCCACTGAAGAGACGTATGATTTTGCTACTCCGGCTCTATTTGCCAATTCAGTCAACGAAAGTCCTTTAGACATTCTAAGCTCACGGATTCTTTCCCCTATAGACATTATGATCACCCTTAAAATATGCTGAAAACCGAATTATACAGATTTATTTTAACATGATACCGCTTAAAAGAACAAAGCCCTTATTAAAAGTAATGGAGCATTTATGATCAGCTACAGCAGGACTGGGCTGAAATTACACAAAAACATGAGAGAAGCGACTCACTCATATTGTTTTCACAACGTACTATCTTCTTATCTGATGTTCATCGGTAAAGGAGCATTTATATGTGAAAAGATGTGTTTGTCAACAGACTGAAACCTTTTGACAGTCAAGGGAAGAACGGCAGTAAATAGCTTGAATGGCTTCTCACATAGGTGAGGGGCTTTTCTTTATGACTAAAAAAGAGTTTGCTGGTAGCTCTCTAGCTCGTACAATCAATTGGACCTATCTTTGCCACAGGTTAAGACTTTTCCTCGTAAGGATAAAATGTGACATTCTTCCCTTTCATAAGATATATTAGCTAGGGAATAATCAACATTAACAAGTAAAATTTAACTCCTATTCCGATTTTAAAGAGTAGGATGGATAGACTTGTCGGCTAACATAAGAGACCGTCTCGTTTTTATTGACTCATCCATTGTTTACCAAAGGTGTATCGTTATGTATAATCAATAACATTGGGTAATGTAAGGAGGAACACTATTGAAAAGACTAGCTGTATTTTGTGGATCAAGTAATGGAGCCTCTGATCTTTATATTGAAGGAGCAAAAAATTTAGGAAAAGAGCTTGCTAAGCGCCAAATCGAGCTTGTATACGGAGGCGCAAGTGTAGGAGTAATGGGAGCGGTAGCTGATGCTGTTTTGGAAGCGGGCGGTCATGTCATTGGAGTGATGCCAAGTTTTCTTGATGAAAGAGAAATTTCTCATAAACACTTATCTCAGCTAATTGTTGTTGAATCCATGCATGAGAGAAAGGCTAAGATGGCCGAATTAGCGGACGGATTTATTGCCTTACCGGGCGGACCAGGAACATTAGAGGAATTCTTTGAAATTTTCACATGGGCTCAGTTAGGACTACATCAAAAACCATGCGGCCTTTTGAATATCAATAATTATTACACCCCGCTTGTCACCTTGTTCAATCATATGACAGAAGAACAGTTTTTACAGGAAAAATATCGTTCTATGGCCCTTGTAGACACTGATCCGGCGGGTTTGCTTCATCAGTTTAATACATATCAGCCGCCTTCAGTGAAAACCTATATTACAAAATCTCAAAGCTAACTAAAAATGTTGAAAATTCTATCGTTTGTAGGGGTAGTCACTTAGCCCATAAAGGGCATTAGAAGGCTTTTAAAACCTAATAACTAGCTATAAAAGGGTTTGACCAACAAAGCGCAAGGAATCCTTGCTCAGCCAGCTGTCAGAGATGACTGCTAGTTAAAAAGCCCTCTGTTTAATGGGTGATTAGACTGAGAAATGGCGATTAATCGATAACAGGCAAGGATAAAATTGATTCTAGTATAAAGTTGCTAGTTTTTCGGTAACCGACAACAACCTGTGGTAGTCTAGATAGCAGAAGCAGGTTATTAAATCTGAAATAAATTAGAGGGAAAACATGAAAAAGGATATGAAGACACGGCAGACTATTCTTAAGGCTGCCCTTGAATGCTTTAGTAAGAATGGTTATGTAAACACGTCTATTAGTGATATTGTCAAGTGTTCTGGTGTAAGCAAGGGTGGCATATACTGGCATTTTAAGAGCAAAGAAGAAATGTTTGTTCAAATGATTGAAGAAGAATACGAACCATGGCTGAATAGTATCCATTCCACTTTATCAACCATATCTGATCCTATTGAAAAACTCAAAAAATATGGGGAAATGTTTTATTCTCAAATTGATATCCCGATTTTTAAATTGATACCAGAGTCATATTGGGGTGAAGTAGGAGAACAGTATCGTGAAAGACTGAATAAATGCTATTCTAAAGATGATGAATTAATCCATTCTATCTTTACAGAAGCGATTAACAAGAAACAAATCAAAGTATCCGATGCAAAAGCATTAACCTGGATTTATATCTCCATGTTAGAAGGCCTTTTTGCAAAGTTATCACTTCGATGGGAAGACAAAGAAGAATTAGTAAAGTATTTTGAACAAGGTATCGATATTTTTTTAGAGGGCCTTACAGTTAACAATGATACAAATTAAAAGCTAAAACCCCAGGCAAAATCGAGAGAACTGGAAAAACATCGTTCAAATGAGAGGGATGAATCCCCAGGCTATTTCAGGTTAAGTATCTTACATAAAGGCTTTTTCATCCTCACGGCTCGATAAGAGTTTGTGAGGTTTTTTGTGGAATTGGACTCTGGTTATTTTTCAATATAACTTCCGATCCATTCCCCATTCATATACCCACTATTTCTGAACATTTAGTCCAATAAGTTTCTTCGTTTTAGTCTTTAGTTTTTTCTATTCTTCCAATTAGAGGGGGAGGAGGTAAAGAATTACCTTACCTATATTTTATTTATAAACTTGTTATTTTGTATAAATAAAGTTGTTTAAAAAGTGCGAGGCATTTTATTCAACAACCGGGTCATTTAATTGAGTAATGGGTTGCAAAAAACATACTTTTTTATAATTGTCTTCTTACTACACAAATGTCATGAATACCAATGCTCGTGATGCCGTTCATGTGATAGGTGGGTTGGCAGTACCCCTATTAGAGCTTATTATTCTAAAAAAGAAAACGCCATCCAAAATACATCGGATAGCGCCTTGATATTTCAAGCGGTTCCATTAAGGGTTCGTCGACCAAAGTCCAGCATGTTTTAATACAACACGTGGATGAAGTTTTAGCTGTGCAACCATTAAGTCTGCTAAATCTTCCGCTTGCATCACTTTTTCTGGATTGCCGTCTGTTAAGTTTAGCTCAACAGCCATATCTGTTGCAACCGTACTTGGCGTTAACGTTGTAACACGAATATTTTTCTTGCGTACTTCAAGCATTAATGACTCACTTAGTCCGATAACTGCAGCTTTTGAAGCCGAGTATGCACTTGTAATGGGTGCCCCTTTTTGACCAGCTGTTGATGAGATATTAATGATGTCGCCTGTGTTTCGCTCCATCATTTCCGGTAATACTGCACGTGTTGTGTAGTATACACCTTTTACGTTGACATCGATGATATTTGTCCATTCTTCAGGCGTTAAGTCCATAAAGTTACCGAATTTTGAAATGCCGGCATTGTTCACTAAAATATCGATTGCACCAAGTTCGCCACGAATTGATTCAACCGCTGTGGTAATAGAGTCTAAATCCGCTACATTTGCCGCAGCGATTGCTACCTTCACATCATACTGTTTAAGTTCCTCTGCTACTTGTTGTAAATTTTCAAGCGTACGCCCAATAAGACCTACGTGAATGCCTTCTTGTGCAAAAGCTACTGCTGTTGCACGTCCTATTCCGCGCCCTGCTCCTGTAATTAACGCCACTTTTCCTGCGATTGGTTGCATGTTTTTCGCTCCTTTAAATGAGATAGTTTTATTTTAGACGAAATAAAATGTATTAAACTAAAACATTTTAATAATTAAGTAAGGTGAATTTGTTAAAATTGTTCTGGTGATATAATTAATAGTGCTGTTTTACTCATAAATGTTTGCCGCCTAAAATAGATAAAGATTTGTCTTTAAGACTAACTTCATTCTACTTACGGTTTTCTACATTGTAAAGAATGCACTTTTTTGTGCGGAGGTTACCAAAAGGTTACTTACTTATATGAAAGGGAGTTAGCTCTATGTCGGATAAATTAAGAGAAGAGATAAAAGAGAGAATATTAAATCATGATTATCATTGTGAAAAAGAACTTACCTTATCGATTATTAGTGGGAAATGGAAAGTTGTTATTTTGTGGCATTTAGGTGTAGAAGGACCACATCGCTTCAGCGAACTTCAAAGACTTTTTCCGAAAATATCTCATAAGATATTAACAAACCAATTGCGTGAACTGATGGAAGATGGCATTGTTCATAGAGAAGTGTTTCCGGAAACTCCTCCGAAAGTCGAATATTCAATGACTGAACTAGGGATGACGTTATTACCAATTGTTGAGATGATGTATGAATGGGGAAAAAAGAGAATGGATCAAATTAAAGAAGAAAACGACGATTTTGCATAAGAAAAATAACGGGATCATTTTCAATGATCTAAATTGCCTGTGCTGTTAGCAAAAGTTATATTGAATATAAAAAGGATATTTTGTTGTATGAAAAATCTCGGACTTATTCTTTACTTATGTTAAAAAAGCAGAAAGAGAAAGAAGTTTTATCTTGTTTCATAATCGGGCGCTATTGTTGAATAAAACTTAGTCTTTTAAACGACTTTATTGTTATATTTTTTAGTGTAGTAAAGTATCTTACATCAAAAATTAAACAATTATATTTTTAACCCCGTTCTAAATTTAGAACGGGGTTATCCTTGTTTGGGCTTTTAAAATTAAATAACTTTATTGTCATTTTACAGCTTCACCCCTTCATATATGGTTTGTCTAAAGGGGTCTTTTTTTATGGTTAAAAGGAAAAGAGCATCGATATTGATAAGCTGGTTAAGGAACATTTGGCTAAATAATGAATTGTTCCGTTAAAAGGCCATTTAATGGAATAACAAAAAAGAACTCAATTTATCTATTTTACTACAGAGGAAGTGGACTTTTACTATTGAAATTACCTTGATGTTGTATCTGTGAATTTCCTGGCGATACCCCTTATAAGGTGTTTAGAAATATTTCATATATATTTTAGAAAGTTTTAAGATTTATGTGATATAGTTCTGTTAATTTCTTAAAAAAATGAGCTGCTTTAATTTGGATAGTGTGGCTTATAAAAGGATCTTGAATGCTAAGAATAGGAATGATCTGTCAAAAATTTATAATAGAGCGAGTGAAAGAAATGTCAATTAAAATGAGGTTTCTGTTGTCTTATGTTGGGGTGATCCTTTTTTCTATCACTTTGTTTTTGGCAGCTGGTTTTTTAATCATTTTTGCCATAACAGGTGATGTAAACTCTATAGAGCATCTTTACAAAAAAACGTATGTACAAAAACCTCTGACAACAGTAGAAGAAAGTGTGTTTCTCGATTTAAAGCTGTTTGCTAAAAATAATCCTGAACAGCTCCTCAAGGAAAAGGAGCTTAAGAAAATGGAGAAGAAAGATATTGAGATGGTTGTTAGAAAGGGCACAAAGGTCGAGTATGCTTCGCCTTCTCTAGACAAACAGGCCCTGGTTCAATCCCTTCCCGGCTTTGAAGAAACAAACATCAATACGCGAGATACGATTAAAATCAACGATTATTTTTTTACTTATGTAAAGTTTGATTTTTATTTTCCGGATAAAAGTAAAGGGAGCATTTTTGTATTGAAGAAGGCAAGTTCCTATGCTGAGCTCATTCGAGAGCTGTTTCCCATCCTATCTGGCATTTTGCTATTGCTGCTTATCATAGTCATTGGTATGTTGAACTATTTGGTTTCACAAAGTATTATTAAGCCTATTTCTATTCTTAAAGAAGGTGCTGAAAGAATAAAGTCAGGAGATTTAGATTTTGAAATAAAGGCGATTTCAAGTGATGAAATTGGACAATTAAATCGAGCATTTGAGAAAATGAGAATAAAACTAAAAGAATCTATAAACCTCCAGCTTCAGTATGAGGAAAACCGCAAAGAGCTTCTTTCCAATATTTCACATGATTTGAAGACACCGATTACTTCGATTATTGGATATGTAGAGGGGATTAAAGATGGTGTAGCAAATACCCCTGAGAAAATGGAGAAATATTTATCGACTGTGCATTCAAAAGCTATAGACATGGATTCATTGATTGATGAGCTGTTTTTATTTTCCAAGCTGGATTTAAAAAAGAACCATTCAATTTTGAAACCGTCGAGCTGGATAGATATATGACAGACTACGTAGAAGAACTCTATTTGGATTTACACCAACAAAAAATTGACATGGACCTTCACTTTTTGAATAAACCGATCTACGTGATAGTGGATAGAGAGAAATTAAAACGAGTATTAGCCAACTTAATAAACAATTGTGTGAAATATATGGACAAGGACCAAAAGAACATTTCTATTGCGCTAAATGAACGATTAGAGGATGTAGTTGTACAAGTAACAGATAATGGACAAGGTATAGAACCTTCTGCTTTGCCACATATTTTTGAACGTTTTTACCGTGCAGAACAATCAAGAAATTCCCAGACAGGCGGAAGCGGTTTGGGACTTGCGATTGCCAAACAAATTATTGTGGAGCATGGAGGGGAGATCTGGGCCACAAGCGAGATAGGCAAAGGTACAACTTTATTTTTCTCTCTAAAGAAAGGTGAACAAATGTGAAGGAAATATTACTTATTGAAGATGATATTAGCATTGCAGAACTGCAAAGAGATTATTTAGAAATCAATGATTTCCATGTCGATATTCAACATGCTGGTGATGTAGGGCTTCAACGTGCACTGAGAGGAAACTATGATTTAATCATCCTAGATATTATGCTCCCAGGATTAAACGGATTTGAAATATGCAAACAAATACGCGTTGAAAAAAACATCCCTATTTTGTTTGTATCCGCCAAAAAGGAAGATATCGATAAAATTCGAGGTCTTGGTTTAGGAGCAGATGATTATATTACTAAGCCTTTTAGTCCGAGTGAGCTGGTTGCTAGAGTGAAAGCGCATTTAGCGCGCTATGAACGTTTAGCAGGGAACCAAACTCATTCAAATACAATTTTCGTTCACGGAATATCGATTGATAAGTCAGCGCGTAGAGTTCATATTAACGGAGAAGGTGTTCCCTTCACAACAAAAGAATTCGATTTGCTTGTATTTCTTGTGATGCATCCAAATCAAGTATTGAACAAAGAACAGCTTTATGAAAATATATGGGGATTAGAATCGGCAGCAGATGTTTCAACTGTGACCGTTCATATCAAGAAAATACGAGGGAAAATTGAAAGAGATCCTGCCCACCCGAAATTCTTGGAAACCGTTTGGGGAGCCGGGTATCGATTTAATGTTTAATTAAATAGGGCATGTTAGGAACCGTTACAAAAGTGACGGTTTTTTTATTAATTTTAAGAAACTTTCTTAAAAAGTTTATCTTTTTTTAAGAAATTATTTAGATGGAGTTCAAAATTAAGCTTTAACATTATTTAAGCAATCACACTAAAGGTAGGTGAAATTTTCATGTGGAGGGGGCTAACCATAGTCATTGGATGTTTTTTCATTCTTCAGGGATGTATTTCTGATAATGAGGGAGATCCAAAGAAACAGGAAAAACAAATAAAAGGAGAAATAGATGTGAATGAACAACTAATTCAAGCTGCAGAACGCAAAGAAGCGGATGCCATAAGAAGATTGATCAAGAAAGGTGTCGATATTAATCTGCAGGACTCAGAAGGACGAACTGCGACAATGATAGCCACTTATAACAATGATGTTGAAACCGCTAAAGTCTTGATTAAAGCGGGAGCGGATGTCAATATACAGGACGACATGAACAACAATCCTTTTTTATATGCGGGTGCAGAGGGATATATTGAAATTCTAAAGCTTACGATTGCAGCTGGTGCTGACCCAACGATTACAAACCGGTATGGAGGAACTGCTTTAATCCCTGCCTCTGAGCATGGATATGTGGATGTAGTCAAGGAACTTCTTACTAAAACGGATATAGATGTTAATCATGTAAACAATCTAGGTTGGACTGCATTAATGGAAGCTATTGTGTTGAATAATGGAGATAAAAAACAACAGCAAACTATACAACTGCTCATCGATCATGGGGCGGATGTGAATATTCCAGATAAAAATAATGTGACTCCATTAGAGCATGCACGAAAGAATGGATTTAAAGAGATTGAGAGCATTTTGTTAAAAGCAGGAGCAGAATAACCGGATTGTAAAAGGCTCTACCAATGAAATCAGATTCCTTTATTAGATTTAATAAGGATTATAATCAAAATTATAGAATGAGGAGATGAAACAATGAACCAAACAGCAAAAAGATTATCGCCTTTACTACTCGGATTAACTTTAGCTTTAGCAGGATGCAATACGAATGCACAGGCCGGTGAAAGTGAACAAAAACAAGAAACAAAAACAGAACAAACGAACGCGAATAAATTCCATAGTTCAAATAAAGAGAAACAATCCGAAAATAAACTGACTAAAGGCCAGAAAATGGCTAACATTCTTAGCCGTACAAATTGGCAAGGGACAAGAGTGTATGACAAAAAGAATAATGACTTAACAAAAGAGAATGCAAACTTCATTGGTCTTGCAAAATATGATGCGAAGTCAGGAAGATATGAATTTTTTAATGCTCAGACAGGTGAAAGTCGTGGTGATACGGGAACGTTCTTTATCACCAACGATGGGAAGAAGAGAATATTGATTTCAGAATCAATGAATTACCAAGCTGTTGTTGACATGACAAAACTAAATAAAGAGGTCTTTACTTATAAAAGAATGGGAAAAGATGCTAATGGCAACGATGTAGAAGTATTTGTTGAACATGTGCCATATAAAGAAAAAGAGCTGGATTTTACCGATCCGGACAAGCAGTTAGACACTACTACAGGAGATATTGTTAAAGACGTTGATGGAGATAATATTTTAGGCAGCACTCTTTGGCACGGAACAAAGGTATTAGATGAAGACGGCAATGAGGTAACAAAGTATAATTCGATGTTTATAAGCCTGGCAAAATTTGATGACAAGACGAATAAATATGAGTTTTTCAATGCTAAAACAGGCAAAAGCCGTGGTGATTATGGCTACTTCGATATTGTACACGAAAATAAAATAAGAGCCCATGTTTCGATTGGAAATAATAAGTATGGTGTCGCTCTTGAACTTACCGAACTTAATAATAATAAATTTACGTATAAAAGAACGGGCAAAGACAAAGGTGGCAAGGACATAACTGTATTCGTGGAACATGAACCTTATAAAGGTGACTTTAAACCAAAATTTACCAAATAATGTAAATAGGGCTTGGCATGCAACTGAAAAGAAAATGGATTTCTCCGTTACTGAACGCTGTTTTTTGAATAAAAATTAAATTCTTAAACGAATGTATGGTTATATTTTTAGTGTAGTGACGTACATCAAAATTAAACAACTAAACTTTACCCCCGTCCGAAGCTGTGGACGGGGGATCATTATTTAAATTTCTTAAAATTTACTAACTTTATTGTCCTTTCATGCTTGTTTTATAAGTATTCGTCGTTATTTATTTTTCTGAAATTTCAAAAAATAAATTGACTTTCGATCAATGGGTGCATTAAAATAATTACAGACCGGTCGTTCGGTTTGTAAAAAATATTGAATGAACAGAGGTGGTAGTAGGAGTGACTCATCCTATACATTACAGCTTTTAGGAGAGAAGCCCTCTAAATTTTAAAGGCTAGATATCTCATTATTAAAATGAAAAGGGGAAAGACAAAATGGCAAGAGTAATTAAAAGTACCACACCTAAAAAGGATGGCTTTAGAATGCCAGGAGAGTTTGAGGAACATAAGGGGTCAATTATCATATGGCCGGAAAAAGGTTTTGCGTTCAGAAACGGAGGCAAGCCTGCACAGGAAGTGTGCGTGATGGTTGCAAATACAATTGCTGAGTATGAGGAAATGACAGTCATCTGCTCTGCAGCGCAATATGAAAATGCAAGAGCAAGATTGTCAGAAAAAGTGCGTGTGATTGAAATGTCAACAAACGAATCGTGGGCCCAAGATAAAGGAGCTTTTTATGTGATTAACGATGAGGGGGAAATAAGAGGGATTCAGTTTGGTTTTAATGCGTATGGAGGTTTAAATGAGGGGCTTTACTTTCCTTGGGATTTAGATAAGCAATTTGCACAAAAACTATTTGAGCTTGAAAATATAGATTCCTATGATGCAAGGCAGTTTATTCTTGAGGGCGGGGCTACACAAGTAGACGGAGAAGGCACGATTATTTTGACAGAACAATGCAATCTGAATCCAAACCGAAACGGTAATATGTCTAAAGAAGAAGTGGAAAGAAATTGCAAAGAATACCTCGGTTTGGATAAAGTCATTTGGATTAAAAGAGGGATGCTATACGATGAAACAGATGGTCACATTGATGACATTTGTTTTTTTGTTAAGCCAGGAGTGATTGCTCTTTCATGGGTTGATGATGAAAGTCATCCGCAATATCCAGTATTTAAAGAGGCGTATGAGACTTTAAGTAAGGAGACAGATGCAAAAGGTAGGAACTTCGAGATTCATAAAATACACATACCGGAAATTATTTATATTACAGAAGAAGAAAACAGAGGCTTTGATGTAGTCGCGGATGCGGCACCTCGTGAGTCCAATCAGCCATTAGCTGTAACTTATATTAATGGATGTTTTATTAATGGGGCATTTTTAGTACCACAATTTAATGATCCGCGGGATCAAGAGGCGATAAAAAAATATCAAGAAATGATGCCGGACAGAAAAATAATTGGTCTCCCGACAAAAGAGTGGTCTCTAAGTGGCGGCAATATTCATTGCATGACTCTAGCTCAGCCTAAACCATAAACATTTAAACGGAAAAGAGGTTATAGACTAAGTAAAGATGAGGATGCAGCTCTGGTGTCTGAGTTGAGTCATCTGTATATCTATAAAGAATTCTTTTGTTTCTCTTTCTTTAAAAAGGAAGCGTTTCCATTAAAGGTTGAATCTCAATTTCTATGTGATTACTCAAAAAGAGTTGCAGGGATGGCGCAAGGTATTTTTATCCGCCATGTTTTAGGTTCGATCGTTATGGAATGACGAAGCATCAACAAATGAGCGATTTTTATGAAGCTGTTTATGTAATAGATAAAAGAATATAACTATTCAATTACCGTTGTATACTATTCGAATCCTAAAATTAAAGCCATACACCGGGAGGAATGAGTGTGGATAGTGCCATAAAAAAAATGAATACGGATGTTAATGAAGGTCAATTAAAACGCACATTAAAATTAAGGCATGTTATTTTTATTGGGCTGGCGTATATGGCTCCACTGGCCGTTTTTGATACCTTTGGGATTGTGTCTGACATAACAAACGGACATGTTCCGGCAGCTTATGTATTAATTACGATTGCGGTGCTATTCACTGCCTACAGCTATGGTCGAATGGTTAAAGTCTATCCCACATCAGGATCCGCTTACACCTATACGAGAAAGACAATGAACTCTTATCTAGGTTTTTTAGTGGGCTGGGTCGCCTTGCTAGATTATCTCTTTTTGCCTATGATTAACGCGCTGCTTTCTAGCATCTATCTTTCAGCGGCATTTCCGAATGTGCCACCGTGGATATGGATTTTTGCTACCATTGTCATTACTACGGGACTGAATCTTGCTGATATTAAGCTGGCCGTTCTCGTCAACTATTTTATGGTTATTATTGAATTTCTTGTTGCGATTCTTTTTGTGGTCTTTACTATTCGTGGGATTATAAATACTGAGGATGGAAAGTTATTCTCTGCTATGCCGTTCTTCAGTGGAGACATGTCCTTTTCTAACATTTTTGCAGGAGCATCCGTACTGGCACTATCATTCCTAGGATTTGATGCAGTCACGACGTTGTCAGAGGAAACAGTTGAACCTAAAAAAAACATACCTAAGGCGATCTTCATTATTGCTTTTGTGGCGGGTCTCTTTTTTATCGCAGTAACTTATTTTATGCAGACTTTGTTTCCTGACATTTCTGTTATAGAAAACATAGCTGGCGCCTCTCCAGAAATCGCCAAGTATATCGGTGGCGCTCTCTTTCAGGCCATATTTATCGCTGGTTATCTCATCGCCGTCCTCGCCTGTGGATTAACTCAACAAATGAGTGCTTCCCGCTTATTATATGCGATGGGTCGGGATGGGGTTTTACCGAAAAGGTTTTTCGGTTACATCCACCCGCGTACAGGAGTTCCCATTTTAAATATTTTATTAATCGGAGTATTAGCATGCTCGGCTATGTTTTTAGATTTGGCAAGGGCAGCCTCCCTTATTAACTTTGGCGCCTTTATCGCTTTTTCTTTTGTTAACTTATCTGTTATCATGTTTTTCCTCAAATACGAGAAAAGTAAAAGAAATACACTAAAGTCGATTATCGCCTCAATTATTTTACCGCTAATAGGGTTGGGATTCAATTTGTATTTATGGTTTGAACTTGATTTTGCCGCTAAAGTAGTAGGGTTTGTATGGGCTGCCATTGGCATATTGTATCTGTTGCGTGTCACTAACTTTTTTAGGGTCCAGCCTCCCCAATTTAATGAAGAGAAATGAAAAAGAAATTTATCAGACAAACGTTTGAGTCTAATGGGCCTTTTTCTGTAAATAGAAAAAGGCCCATTAGTTTTTTGTTTGATTCATCGTTTCACTTTAAACAGTTTCAAAAGGGGGAATGGATAACGAGAGAACAATAGATCAGTAAATCGAATGGTAAGGCAATTTCTGTTGGATAGTACACAATGCGCTCCTTGGAGAAATTTCGCTATATTTTATAGAGGGTTTAGTAGATGATTATTCCGAGATTCGATAAAACCATAGCTAAAAAAGAGGCGGCCTGCCCCCTATATACCTAGCAGGGGGCAGACAGTTGAAATTGATAAAATACAAGTGTTTCTCTAAATAAGAGTTAAATTTTACTCAGATCGATTCCCAGTCGTTTGATTTTTTGATAAAGAAGGGGACGGGAGATCTTTAATACCTGAGCAGCTTTTGTACGATTCCCATTGCATTTTTTTAGCACTTGGATGATCGCCTCTTTTTCAGCTCGTTTCTTTACTTCTTCAAGCGGCTTTTCTGCTGATTGAGGGATGAGAGGTTCTTGGCGGCTTGATAAATTCTCTTCGATAAACGATTCGAAATGTTGAGCATCGAGCTGATGAGTGTTTGTATCTATACTGTTCATTGCTCTTTCTAAAGTATTCTGCAGTTCTCTCACATTACCAGGCCAATCGTATTGCTGTAGGATATCGAGCACTTCACTGGAAGCCGATTTAACATTACGAGAGAGAAAGTGATTGAGATTTTCAATACAGAGCTGCACAAGTGCGGGAATATCTTCTTTTCTCTCTCTTAATGGCGGGATGCGAATGTGGAAAACATTAAGTCGATAAAATAGATCTTCTCTAAATTTCCCCTTTTTAATTAAGTCTCTTAAGTCTTGATTCGTAGCACATAGAATCCTTGTATCAATAGGGATGCTATGTTTTCCGCCAATTCTGTCAATTTCTTTTTCTTGTAATGTCCGCAAAATCTTCGGCTGCAGTGCAAGAGGCATTTGGTTAATTTCATCTAAAAACAATGTTCCCTTACTGGCTAGTTGAAACTTCCCCATTTTCCCACCTTTTCGAGCGTTTGTAAACGATCCCTCTTCATAGCCGAACAGCTCTGATTCAAACAGCTCTAATGGAATAGCAGAGCAATTCAAGCTAACAAAATGACCCTGACTACTTTTGCTTAATGCGTGAATCGAATGAGCAACCAATTCTTTTCCGGTTCCCGTTTCGCCAGTGATCAATACAGTTGAATTTGAATGGGCGGCATTCACAATCTCCTTGCGAAGCTTCTTCATTTGAGGGCTGTCGCCAACAATATTTTCAATGGAGTACTTATTTCCTTTTAGTCGTTTTTGTTCTTGCTTGAAAAAGCTAAGTTCAGTAGGGAGACTATCAATTTTTTTAATGAAGTTTTTCAATAGTTGATAATTATCAAACAGATCATATTCTACTACGCCAGCAAACCTGTCTCCCTCGTAATAGGGGAAGCGGCTGCTTACAATTGTCGTATGTTTCAAGAAATAAAAATCAGCAATCGAGGGTTCTCTCATTTGAACGGCCTGGTGAATTTTTGAAGTAGGAATGACATCAAGAATGTGCTTTCCGATAACTTGATCACGGTTAATTCCTACGTCTTCGGCTAAGCGCTTTGTCATAAACATGATTCTTGCTTGATCATCTACAATAACTAATCCTTCAATTTGTTCCATAATAGTTAAGCAAGTTTCCAATGTTAACATGTACATAATCTCCTGAAAAATAGTGACCTTCTTCCACATATTTATCATAACAAATAATCAAGTAAAGAATAAACTTAGGATAATTTCTCTATATCTTTATTTGAATCTAAATACTCTGCCTCGTTAAAGTTCATGTGGGGCGGTTGTTTTGTAAAGAATTTTGTTAGGTAAAGAAGGTAGGCGACCCCGGCTGCCACCCATATAGAACCTAAGCTAAGGGCATTTTTACTCAAATTCGCCAAAATCCATATATTAAAACCAGCCCCGGTTAAGGGAAGAGCTAAATATAATAGAAAGTTTTTTATACCGCGGCGCTTTTCTTTAATAAAGTAATGAGCAATAACAGATAAATTAACAAATGTAAAGGCAAGCAAGGCTCCGAAATTTACTAACGAAAAGGCTGTTTCTAAATCTATGAAAAAACCTAATAAGCATATTACGGCGATAATTAAAACATTTCGCAGCGGGGTCATAAGCTTCGGATGAATGTAACCAAATATTTTTTTCGGAAGAACGCCATCTCGCCCCATAACGTACAGAAGACGGGCACCACTTGCATGTGAAGTTAAGGACATTCCGATAGAAGCGATAATAAAACCTGCGGTGAAAAAAGAAGTGAGCAATGCACTGCCTAGAAAATAAACAATTTCATATCCTCCTGCTTCGGGATCTTTAAATGAATCAAAATCGGGATGTACCATATGAAGTAAGTAAGATAATCCGATAAACATGGCACCTCCTATTAAAGCGATAAGAAGAATGGCTCTCGGTACGGTTTTTCTTGGGTTGACCGTTTCTTCTGTAAACGTTGTGACTGCATCAAAACCAAGAAAGGAGGTACAAACGATAGAGGCACCCGCCAGCACGAGGGAAAATGAGTGTTCAGGATTGTAAAATGGAAGGGTAGAAAATAGCTCTCCCGCCCCCATGCCGGTTTGGATTCTTTGAATCGCAAATCCAGCAAAAAAGGCTACGACTAAAAATTGGAATAAAACCACTAAAGTATTAACTTTAGCATTTAATTTCACTCCAAACATGTTAACAATCGTAACCGTACCAAGCAGCAATAACATGCCCGCCCATAAAGGAATTTGCGGAAAGGTTGCATGAATAAAGATACCCGAGGCTAATATGTTTAACACCGGCAGGAAAATATAGTCTGTTAAAACAGCCCAGCCAACTAGAAAACCGACACTCGGATTAATTGTTTTAGAAGCATACGTATAAGCGGAACCAGACGAAGGGAAGGCTTTTACCATTTTTCCGTAACTATAGGCAGTAAATAAAACCATGATAAGCGCTACTAAATAGGCAGCCGCCGCTCTTCCTTGTGTCCCTTGAGCAACGATACCATAGGGAGAAAATACGGCCATCGGGGACATATAGGCTAATCCCATAAACACCAAGGGAAAAAGAGTTAACGTTCGATTTAATTGTGGTGCAGCATGACTCTTTGTATTTTTGACATGATCCATGTTATAGCCTCCTCGTAGTTTATTGAGATGTTTTTGATTATTCAGACTAATTTTGTGTTTTTCAAGCCCCTATAGCCTTGGGACTTAAAAAGTTGATATATGTTTGATAAAAATGTGTATCTTTAACGGGTATATTGCTTCATCACTTTAAGCAACTTTTCGTGATCAATGGCATGAGCTTTCTTTCCAAAGGGTTTCACTAAAGACATTGTTTTGGCTGCAATCATCGCATTAATGACTGATTCATCAACAGATTGACAGACGGCTTCATAAATAGGATCAAAACTCTCATCATTGACAAAAGTCATTGTCAATTTGTCTTCTAAAAGTTGGGGGATATCCATTTGATTTGCTGTTGAAAAGGCCAGGAAAATATCACCGGAATTGTTTCCGCCAGGGCTTCCGCTCCTGCCAATCCCAATCGCCGCCCGCTTTGCAAGGCGCTTAAGCTGATGGGGAAGCATCGGAATATCTGTCCCGATAATAACGATGATGGAGCCTTGCTCTTTAGAAAGGATTTTATGCTCAGTTAAATGTTTTCCAACAGGTACACCTAAAACGGTAAGCCAGTCGCGGATACCATAGTTTGCTTGAACTAACACTCCCACATGATGCTGTTCGCCATTTAGTTCAACTATGCGGGATGACGTACCCGTTCCGCCTTTAAATTCATAACAAATCATGCCAGTTCCTCCACCAACATTGCCTTCAGCGATGGCCCCGGACTTTGCTGAATGGATAGCTGATAGGACATGTTCCTCTTTGATATGCTGGCCATTAATGTCGTTTAACAATCCATCATATGTTTCTGCAATAACTGGCATTGCCCAAAGGTGATGCTCACTGAACTGTTCTTTATACTTCTCAATCATCCATTTGGTTGTGGCATGATGAGCCATGCCGACAGAATGTGTATTCGTAAGACAGATCGGACTTAAGAAATAGCCGCCGTCATTTACCCAATGCATTCCTGTCATTTCGCCATTTCCATTTAAGCTGTATGTGCCGGCCCAAACGGGCTGCATCTTTTCCTTTGTTCCTCGCGGCAAAATAGCCGTTACGCCCGTACGGATCGGGCCCTCCCCAATTACAACAGGACCTTCTCCTTCTATAATCGTTGTATAGCCGACCTTAACACCTGGAACATCAGTAATCGCATTAAAGTGCCCCGGCACACCAGGAAAATCTAATCCAATATCACGTGCTCGTTTTCTCGCGGACATATGTATTCCTCCTGTCTAGCAGATTATTTGGCATGAATAAAAAATTTTTGTGCTCCTCTACACCTTTAAGTTAGGGGAGGGAGACTTTAAAACATTCACAAAAAGTATTGCTAATGCACAAAACAAAGGAAAAGAAAAATGACGGCAATTCATTAAACCCTCCTTTCAGACGGTATTAACTAAAATTTTTAGTGCCATATAGTGTGGCCTTCATACATTTAAGATGACAAGGCAATGATCGCCAGCTATCAATCTTTTCTCTTAAATGAGTTAAAGCAAGAATCATTCCACGCAATGAATGATTCAAATTCCCTTTTAAATCAAGGAGTTTCTACTAACTGAAAAATGCCATATAAAAGTAATGTTAGTTTAAACTTACATATATGGACCTTTAATCATACGAATATGGGGCCTTTCATTCTATCAACCATACTGTCAGTTTAAACATACAGTGTAATGACAAACTTTCATAAAATGCTTTCAATGAACCTACCTGAAGAAGGTTCTTCAGTAACTTATCTCTTGCTCCATATCGAAAGTAAAGTTGTAGCTTCTTCCGTATGTAAATTATGAACGCTTGAGAGCGGAGAGGTTGGCGTCATTTGGACAAGAGTAAACTGAAAAGTATGTCTGGAAAGGGTTAGTGAACATGCCGGCATCGTTTTGTGGTAATATGTAGAAAAGTGAATATTTTTTGAATAGGTGCTGTGTGTATATTAAAGATGGACAGCTTAAAAGGGAAGCTTGGTGAAAATCCAACACGGTTCCCGCCACTGTAAATTCAGAGCAACCTGCATAACGTCACTGCTTTTATAAACGAAAAAGTGGGAAGGCGCGGGTTGTGTAGAAGATAAGTCAGGAAACCTGCCTATTTAAAGAACACAGATGGACCTACGGGATATAGGGAGGTGTTTACGGAAAGAAGATAATGGCTGGGTTTTATATAAGGGCATGCACTCTTTTTTGTAAGCATTTAAACTATACAGGTTTAAATGCTTTTTTATTGCTGCTTTTTTGGGTCACTGTAAGAGAACATTCATATGAATAGCCAGGAATACTTTTAGTTAAAGGAGAGGAATGGAAAATGACTATTTTAACAGATCTACAGCAACGAAGAGCGATCCGTAATTATGATGGGCGCGAAGTAGAGGATGAAAAAATCTTTAAGCTATTAGAAGCAGCTACATGGGCACCCAACGATAGAATGAGAGAGCCGTGGACATTTTATGTCGTAAAAGGGGAAGCCAAGAGCAGGTATAACCAACTAGCAGAAGATTACTTAAAAGAGCGATTTCCTACAAAGCCCAATCTCATTGAAAGCTCTTTAAAGGTCGTTCAGAATACGCCACTACATATTATTGTAACGAGCGATGTTATTCCTGATGATGAAGACGCCACAAAAGACAACGAGTTTGCGGTCTGTTGTGCGATCCATTCGATGTGGCTGGCGGCTCATGAGTTAGGGCTAGGTTTTGTATGGCGGACGCGAGGCGTAGGACTTGTACATGACGAACGACTTTATCGATTTATTGGATCCCCGGAGCATAAAAAGGTAGTGGGTAATTTATTTATTGGCTATCCAGATCCTGAGTCATTAAAGAAAGTAAAAGTGCCCATTCGCACATCATTCGAAGACAAAACAATTTGGATGGGGACAAGTCAATAATAAGGGTTTCAATTGGGTTGCTTTTTTATGATCTTGATGTGGATCGTTAAACCTTTGATTAACGGATAAAGGGACGGATATAAAAGACGCGAAAAAGAAGGCTATTTTTAAATCTGTTTGAACGATGAAAGAGTCTTCTTTTACTTTAAAAAAGCATTTCTATCCTCTTCAATGGTTAGAAATGCTTTTTTATAAAGGACCTTTCAGAAAATGTACAGTTTTTATATGTGGATCAAGCCTTGATAGTAATTTACGTTATCCGGAATAAAAAGCTGAGGAGCTTATAACCCCTTGTTTTTTATATAACCTAAGCAAATACAAAAAGAAGGAGCATTGGATAGATGAATAGTATAAGCACATCTTTAGGACGTAACTACATTGACTTATGGAAAGAAAATATGAAAGAGTGGGACGGAACGCTTTCTAACCGAATGATAAATGATGAAGCGGAAGATGCCTTTTGGAACGCTTTTTTGGAAAAAAAGCAGCAAAATGGCACAGTCGATACAAATGCTTATGCACACATCATCCAAGAAGAGCTGTTGAAGCTGCTCCATGAAAGTGATCATGTACTGGAGATTGGGCCCGGCTGGGGTAATTATACATTCTGTGTGTCTGAACATGTCAAACAGCTTACATGCGTTGATATTTCCCAAAGCATTATCGATTTTTTAAAACATAAAACCGAAAAGATGCAATTAAACAATATAAGCTTTATACATGAAAAATGGGAACAGCTCAACATTAAGCAAACGTGTGATGTAGTGTTTGGAATAAACTGTTATTATCGCATCCGCGATATCGATAAAGCTTTACTTAAAATGAATCAGGCTGCCTCTCGGCTTGTTATAGCGGGTATGACAAGCGGTCCAGAAAAGCCTCACTATATAGATTTACATAGAGAACACGGTTATTCCATAAAGTTTAGACGCAGGGATTATATTGATTTGCAAAATATTCTGTATCAGCTTGGAATTATGGCCAATTGTAGAATTATTGAGATCCCGCGCGTGAGCATATATGAATCGTTTGAAGCTCTTATACGTGATAACGTCAGCAAAATTCTAACAAGAGACTATAATCAACAAGAAGTTGAGCAAGCGCTAAGCCGATACGTAGTAGAGAAAAATGGGCAATATGAATATTCCTATACCATTCATGCGGCGCTGCTTTATTGGAAGCCGGTAAACATTTGATGGGGTGTGTATCCTGGAAAATAAATTCATTTATCATACGGATGTGCCATGCTTCAATCAAGCGGTTATTTTGGTTTCTCGTTGGCCAAAATCTTAATTTGGGTAAATCAGTAATAATCGTTTACGTTTTGATCAGTCAGCGTTTTATTCACTTCAAAGTGTGGGCAAAATAATTAAACAGGCATAAATACATGATCGGATAGCCACGATAGGCAGGAGATCTTTTTACATAGGGAATCATGATAAGGCAAATAGTGAATAGGCAAGGCTTTGCTTCATACATTCTCTAAAGGAGACGCATTTTCGTATTTCTTCTCGTATCTTTATGGTACAATCATGGGGTACCTCCGGTATGTATCATGGACACATTTGTAAGTATGAAAAATTTTAAAGATAAGCTGGTGATACTTATATGAACCATTCTGAAGAGACGAAAACAACTCATAGATCAACAAAAGAAAAAGATCAGCTAATTACCCGGTTAAAAAGAATAGAGGGACAAGTGCGCGGCATTCAAAATATGATTGAAAACGACCGGTATTGTGTAGATATTCTTACTCAAATTTCAGCTATTAATGCAGCGATGAATAAGGTTGGTCTGCATTTATTAGAAAGGCACACCCAGCATTGTGTAGCGGATGCTATAAGAGATGGGGATGAAGAAGAAGCGATTCAAGAATTGATGGAAGTATTTAAACGATTCTCTAAATCTTTATAGTAAAAAGCCAGCTTTCAGTAGTTGGTTTTTTTTCTTGGGCAGATGTATACGAGGAGAGGGAATAGCGAAGAGATAAATAAGCGAACATTTTAGTAGTTTTTTTACACAGGGAGAGGGTATTACATCAAAAGAATGGATACTGCTTCCTCGTATAAAAGACAAATAAACCATAAGGAGAAGAAAGAGTGATCCAGTGACTTACACATACTACATAAAAGAAGAAAAAGAGCGAGACGAATAAGAAAATTATTTTCAGGGAAAATTATTGTAGCGATCCGTTTGTATCGATTTTTATTACTGAATCAGCATTAGACACTATTAGTGTGGGGCTTTGTTAAGCGTATCAAGTCAAACATTTGGGACAAGTTGATCTGAACAGCAGGAAAGAATGCCTGATTATCGCAAAATAAATTTTATTTTCCTATTTACTACCCTACAGGGGTATGGTAATATAAGAATTGTAAAAAGTTAGATCATCACTTAAGGAGGGGTTCTTATGCAACAAGTCACACTTAATGTAAAAGGGATGTCTTGCGGACATTGTGTTAATTCTATTGAAGGAAATGTAGGTCAGTTAAAAGGGGTAGAATCTGTCAATGTTCATCTAAACGAAGGAAAAGTGGATATTGCATTTGATGCGAATGAAGTAAGCTTAAAAGAGATTACCGAGGTTATTGAAGATCAAGGATACGATGTTGAGTAGCCTGCTCAAGCAAAAATAATCATTAAATAAAAATGAAAATAAATCGTGCTAAAATGGCACGATTTATTTTCAGAAAAATATACCCCTGTGGAGTATGCGGAAGATAGGAGTGGATAATATGACTCAAAAAGAAGCAACCCTGAAAATAGAGGGGATGACTTGTGCATCTTGTGCTACACGAATTGAAAAAGGGTTGAAGAAGATAGATGGCGTGGAAGATGCAAATGTAAATTTTGCTCTTGAGAAAACAAAGATTAAATATGACCCCGATAAAACAGATACAGCAACATTTAAGAAGAAAGTCCAATCTTTAGGATATAACGTGGTAACGGATAAAGCAGAATTTGATATTACTGGAATGACTTGTGCGGCCTGTGCAAATAGAATTGAGAAACGGCTGAATAAATTAGATGGCGTCGAAAAAGCCGTGGTGAACTTTGCATTAGAGTCGGTTCTTGTGGAATATAACGCTGATCAAGTCTCTATTTCTGATATGAGGGAGGCCATTAAAAAACTGGGCTATACCCTTGAACAAAAGCAGGAAAAAACCGGAGAGGAAGCCGATCATCGACAAAAGGAAATCGAGCGGCAAACCGGCAAATTTATTTTCTCGGCTATTTTATCTTTTCCATTATTATGGGCAATGGTTAGTCACTTTGAATTCACCTCTTTTATTTGGCTGCCAGATATGTTTATGAACCCTTGGGTACAATTCGCCCTCGCCACACCGGTTCAATTCATTATCGGAAGACAGTTTTATGTCGGTGCCTTTAAAGCTCTAAGAAATAAAAGTGCCAACATGGATGTGTTGGTTGCTTTAGGAACATCAGCTGCTTATTTCTATAGTCTGTATTTAAGCATTATGTCAATTGGCTCAGAAGACCACATGGTTGAGCTTTATTATGAAACGAGTGCGGTTTTGATTACCTTAATTATTTTAGGCAAATTGTTTGAAGCGAAGGCAAAAGGCCGGTCGTCTGAGGCCATTAAGAAACTAATGGGGTTACAGGCAAAAAATGCAACTGTCGTCCGCGATGGGCAAGAAATGATCATTCCTATAGAAGACGTTTTGCAAGGGGATATTGTTTTTGTGAAGCCTGGCGAAAAGGTGCCAGTAGATGGTGAGATTGTCGAAGGTCAATCAGCGCTTGATGAATCAATGTTGACCGGAGAAAGCATTCCAATCGACAAAACCATTGGAGACCATGTAATCGGATCAACCATTAACAAGAATGGTTTCTTAAAAATTAAAGCGACGAAAGTGGGGAAAGACACAGCTTTAGCTCAAATTATTAAAGTTGTTGAAGAAGCACAAGGTTCAAAAGCTCCAATTCAACGTTTAGCCGATCAGATTTCAGGCATTTTTGTACCAATTGTAGTAGGTATAGCGGTTATAACTTTTCTTATGTGGTACTTCGCTGTAAGCCCTGGGGAATTCGCAGAGGCTCTTGAAAAATTCATTGCGGTGTTAGTTATCGCTTGTCCTTGTGCACTCGGTCTGGCCACACCAACTTCGATTATGGCCGGTTCAGGCCGTGCGGCTGAGTTTGGGATTTTATTCAAGGGTGGAGAACACCTGGAAACGACCCATCGTTTAGATACAATTATTCTGGATAAAACAGGAACAGTTACAAATGGGAAACCTTCCTTGACGGATGTTGTTTTAGCAGAGGGCGTGAATGAAACGGAATTTCTTACACTAGTAGGTACGGCTGAGAGAAATTCAGAGCACCCACTCGCTGAAGCGATCGTGGAGGGAATTAAAGAAAAGGGGATTGAACTAGGGTCACCGGCGACCTTTGAAGCCCTTCCCGGTTACGGTATTCAATCGACAGTGAACGGCAAAGAATTACTCATTGGTACACGCAGATTGATGGCGAAATATAACATTTATGTACAACAAGTATTACCGAAAATGGAGAGTTTAGAGAAGCAAGGGAAAACAGCTATGTTAGTAGCCATTGACGGATGCTACGCAGGTATGGTTGCTGTTGCGGATACCATTAAGGAAACATCCAAAGAAGCGATTGCCCGATTGCACAATATGGGCTTGGACGTTGTAATGATTACAGGGGATAACACCCAAACGGCTCAGGCGATTGCTAAGCAAGTCGGAATAAAGCATGTCATTGCTGAAGTTTTGCCAGAAGGCAAGGCAACGGAAGTGAAAAAGCTTCAGCAAGCTGGCAAAAAAGTCGCCATGGTAGGAGATGGAATTAACGATGCCCCGGCACTTGCGACAGCTGATATCGGGATGGCGATTGGCACGGGTACCGATGTGGCAATGGAAGCGGCAGATATTACCCTCATTCGGGGTGATTTAAATAGTATTGCAGACGCAATTTTTATGAGTAAGAAGACGATAACAAATATCAAACAAAACCTCTTCTGGGCACTTGCCTATAACTGTATCGGCATCCCCATTGCTGCAGTAGGCTTCTTAGCTCCGTGGCTAGCTGGAGCAGCGATGGCATTTAGTTCGGTATCGGTCGTCCTCAATGCCCTAAGACTGCAAAGAATCAAATTAAAGGC
Organism: Bacillus sp. PK3_68; assembly: GCF_003600835.1. Taxonomy (NCBI): domain Bacteria; kingdom Bacillati; phylum Bacillota; class Bacilli; order Caryophanales; family Bacillaceae; genus Bacillus; species Bacillus sp. PK3_68. The sequence goes on from NZ_NQYC01000001.1 coordinate 88,225, forward strand.
TTAAATATAGAAGGGAGGCGGCATATGTGAAGCGAAGTGTTATGATTTGGGCGGTTACGGCTATCGTATATCTTGGGGTAGTCATCGCAGGTTACAGCGTTTATGCAAATATGAATCCTAAAACGGATGAACAAACAAATCATACAGAGGAGGAAGAAAATATGAATCATCAACATAGTCATGGGAACCATGTCACAAACACTGCTAGTGAGGTTACACCGAAAGTATCCTATGTCAACGGAGTAATCACCATTGAGCTGAAAGATAAAAATAATCAAGTGCCGGAACTGGAAGTCTCCCATGAGAAATTTATGCATTTTATTGTCGTCAGTTCAGATTTGAAACAGTACCATCATCTACATCCAGGGAAAAAGAGTGATGGAATCTACCAGCAGAAGGCAAGTTTAGCGGATAATTCTTACAAAGCATTCGTTGATATAAAACCAAAAGGTCTTCAATATTCAGTAGCGCCTATTGAATTCCATGTTGGTGAAACGCACCATGAACACGGGGATAATAATCTCTTTGCGGATACGGATTTCGTTAAGACCATCAATGGCCAAACGGTTGAGTTGATTTCTCAGCCGTTTGCAATCAACAAAGAAATGACTCTTACTTTTGATATGAAAGGCGCTACCCCGGAGCCCTATTTAGGCGCCTTAGGGCACGTGGTCATCTTGGATGAAAATGGGGAAAAATATATCCACGTTCACCCTGCAGCCGATGATCAAACGGTATTTAAAACACAATTTGATAAGCCAGGTATTTACAAGATTTGGGCTGAATTTAAGTTTGAGGGACAGGTCAATGTCTACCCGTTTGTTATTAAAGTTAAATAATTAAGAACGTGGGAGGTGAGTATTCATGTCGAAGGTTCAGCTTGAGCTTTACACAAGACCTACTTGTTCAGATTGTCAGGCTGGAAAAGAGTTTCTCTCCAAGAATAATGTTTCTTATGTTGATTATGATTTAACGAAACAACCTTCTAAAGAAAGAGACTTAGTCAAAATAACAGGAACAAGAATGGTTCCGACGTTCGTATTTAAAAATAAATCCTTGTTTGGTCTAAGGAGCAAGAAAGAAGTTCTAATTGGATTTGAGCAAAATATAGACGAAATAAGAAACATATTGCATATTGATAGCTGACGTTCCGCCAACTGTTGCTTTTCTGTAAGCAAGTATATTTTTTAACCATTTGTATACGGTTCGGGAGTATAGTAAACATGAAGCGAATGATAAAATCAGGTGATTAGAAAGAGGGAAGAAATAAAATGGGGGACGATGTTAAAAAAATCAAGATGGCTGTCAATGGAGGAATAGGCTTTGGGGCAAAGCTTAATGCAGAACAACTTCTCATGCTCTCAAAATATATGAATGAAAATGAAGAAATTGAACTAACAACCTTCCAACAGCTTTATATACGAATTCCAGAAGAGAAGATGGAAGAGATCATCAAGGAATTCGAAAGTGTTAAATTAGCCTGTTACCCAGTTGGGAATTACGTGAAGAGCTTGAGAACCTGTAATTTTTGCAAAGGCGAAGAAGAGGAAGGAATGCCAATAGCAAAAGAGCTAAACCGCCGCATTGCCGGAAAAAGTGTACCATTTACTCTTAAGGTGGCTTATACAGGCTGTCCTGTTGGTTGCGGTGAACCTCTGTTAAGCGACATAGGCATTATGAAAATTAGAGATTATTATAACTTATATGTCGGCGGAAAAGCCAAAGGGAAAGACGCTGAGGTTGGTTCCCTGCTGATGGAGAAGTTAACCCCCCAAGAATTGTACAACACAATAGAAAAATCATTGATGTATATTCCCAGACAGGCAAAAGACGAGAAACCTTCCATAAATTTTTAAAGCGTGTAGGCAGAGAGTCCTTAATTAGCTAAGAGGGAAAAGAGCCGGTTACAACTTTGTAACCGGCTCTTTTATATGATTATTTTATTCCTTAAGATTACTACGTATATGTTCGTGGATGCAAATCTACGCTTCCTCCCTTTAGGCAGTTGACGCGCTGATGAGCTAAGCCTATATACAAAAATTACACTTTTACTGTAAAAATTTCTCTGGATAATATAGATTCTACGAAAAAATTTAACAGAAAATTTTTAAAAAACCTACCATTCGAAAAATAATTATGTTATATTCATAAATATTACAGTATAACTGTAAAATATTTTTGGATATTTCATTATATTCCTACGATTTATTACAGTAAGACTAGAATTTTATGAGGTGCTTAATTCTATGGAAGACATTCACAAAAAAATCAAAGCTTTACGTCTCCAAAACAACCTAACATTGAAGGAACTAAGTGAAGAAACTGGATTATCACTTAGCTTTCTTTCGCAAATCGAAAGGGGGACTTCCTCACTATCCATTACATCTCTGAAGAAATTGGCTGATGCACTAGGAGTCTCAATGATCTTCTTTTTTGAAGACGATAAAGAAAACCAAAACTATTTATTAAGAAAAAGCGATCAAAGAATATTTCAAGTAAATGGTGGAGAACAGAGGTACGTCCGCTTGTCCGGTACATTTCCAGACAGGAAACTGGAGCCGCTAATGGTTATACTTCCCCCAAAAATGAAAGAGGAACAGAGTTACAGTCATTCGGGAGAGGAGTTTTATTATGTCTTGCAAGGTGAGGTCATTTTTCATTTAAACCAGGACGGCTATCATCTGAAAGCTGGCGACACTATTCACTTTCCTTCTGAACTTTTGCATGCGTGGGAAAACCCAACTTCGGAGGAAACAATCATTTTGAGTATATCAACACCTATCATTTTCTAATTGACACAAAGGAGTGTAGAACAAATGAGAGTAGCGACAGATATCGGGGGTACTTTTACAGATCTTGTATATGTTGATGAAAACGGTTTCGTAGGAGTAGCAAAAAGCAATACCACTCCACCGAACTTTGAGAAAGGTGTACTTGACGTTATTGAGAAAGCTGGTATTAAAAGCGAGCAATTGTCGATGTTTATTCATGGAACAACGGTCATTATCAATGCGCTAACTGAGCGCAAAGGGGCCAAAATGGGGTTGATTACGACAGAAGGATTCCGGGATATTTTAGAAATTGCAAGAGGCAACAGGCCGGATCTATTCAATGTTCGATACAAAAAACCAGAACCGTTCGTTGAACGGCATTTGCGACTCGAGGTAAGTGAACGTCTCAATTATAAAGGTGAGATTCTATCCCCTCTGCATCGAGAAGATATAGAAAGATGTGTGGATTACTTTAAAAAAGAGGGTGTGGAGGCGATTGCCGTTTCTTACATGCATTCTTATGTTAATCCGGCACATGAAATAGAGACAGTAAAGATTATTAAAGAGCTATGGCCAGAAGTATTTGTGACAGCGTCGAGCGATATCACAAAAGAATGGCGTGAATATGAAAGAACTAATACAGCCGTTTTAAATGCTTATGTCCAGCCCGCCGCTACTACATACATTGATAAATTAGACAAGAAATTACGGGAACAAACTGAGATAGATCAGCGTTACATCATGCAATCAAATGGCGGGACAACAAGATTTAACAGTGCCAAAGCGGCGCCTATTAACATGGTTGAGTCCGGGCCGGTGGCCGGTATTTTTGGAGCCGCTGTTCTTGGGGAACTGATCGGTGAAAAAAACATCATTGCATTTGATATTGGTGGAACTACAGCAAAATGTTCACTCATTGAAAACGGGGAAGTGAAAGTTTCTACAGATTACTATATTGAGAGAGATAGCCGAAATGCAGGATACCCGATTAAAGCACCTGTTGTCGATATTGTGGAAATCGGAAATGGAGGCGGTTCCATCGCTTGGATAGATGATGCAGGCTCATTGAAAGTCGGGCCGCAATCTGCCGGTGCGATGCCTGGACCAGTCGCATACGGATTGGGCGGCACGGCTCCAACCACAACAGATGCTAACTTATTGACAGGCCGGCTGTCTCCTAAAAACTTCGACTACGATGTGGATATGGATCATGTAAAAGAAGTGATCCAGAAGAAAATAGGTGATCAATTTGAGATTTCTGCCGAAGAAGCAGCCCTTGGCATTATTCGTATTGCTAACTCGAACATGTTGAATGCATTAAAATTAATTTCTATTCGAAAAGGGCATAATCCGCAGGACTTCACTTTGCTGGCGTTTGGTGGAGGCGGATCGATGCACGCTCCGGCACTTGCACTCGAGCTCGGTGTTAAAAAAGTCATCGTACCAATTGCTTCACCGGTATTCTCTGCCTGGGGAATGCTTATGACTGACTTGCGGCATGATTATATCCAAACATATATCAAACGGATAAATGAGCTTTCTCTTGCCGAAATGGATGCACAATGGGAAGAAATCGAAAAACAGGCGCTTACCTATTATGAAGCTGAAGGGATGGAAGCTGGGACAATTGAATTCCATCGCTTTGCGGATATGCGCTATCTAGGACAAGAGCATACGGTAAAAGTTCCTGTTCCTAATGGCAAATGGACCGAGGAAGATAAACAGGCGATCATTGAAAAGTTCCATGAGCTTCACGAGAAGAATTACACATTTAAACTGGTTGATTCACCGACTGAAATTGTCAATCTCCATGTAACGGCTTTTGGCAAAGTGCCTAAACCGGTCATTGGAAAGATTACACGTGAAGGTTCTATAGAAGAAGCGAAAAAAGAAACACGTGATGTTTACTTCGAGCAAAAAGGGTGGGTTAGCACACCAGTTTACGATCGGGACAAACTTCCGCCAAATGAAGTAGTTCATGGACCCGCAGTAATAGAAGAAAAAGCAGCCGTCACTGTTATTTATGAAGGACAGCAGTTGCACCTGGATGACTTTGGAAACATCATTATCGAAATGGAGGCAAAGTAATATGACAACTTCTGTAAAAGTGGATCCGTTTACACTGGAAATCGTTAAAGATTCTCTTTTGGCAGCTGGGGACGAGATGTTTGTGGCCCTTGCTCGCACATCCATGAGTCCTATCATTTACGAAGTACTTGACTATGCCAGCGGTTTGACTGATGCACAGGGAAATCTTCTTACTCAAGGCAATGGTGTTACCGGATTTATCGGAATGCTTACCTTTATGGTAAAGGAAACACTGAAGAAATATCCTGGCGATAAGCTGAAGCCTGGAGATGTTATTATCATCAATGACCCTTATAACGGAGGAGGATCCCATCTTTCCGATGTTGGACTTGTTATGCCGATTTTCTATGAAGGTGAACTCATTGCCTTCTCGGCAAACAAGGCCCATTGGACAGAGGTCGGCGGGAAGGATCCCGGCTCATTTACAAACGATGCCGTAGACATTTTTCAAGAAGGCCTTCAATTCAATTGTATTAAATTATATGAAGAAGACCGCTTAAATGAAGGCATTGTTGAAATTATTCGCTCCAACGTCCGCTTTCCGGACCTGTCATTAGGGGACATGTGGGCGCAGGTTGCCGCCTTACGCACAGGCGACCGCCGATTAAAAGAACTTTGTGAAAAGCATAGCAAAGAAACTATTCTGACAGCTATTAATTACTTATTGGATCATGGAGAGATCATTTCTCGACAAGAAATTAAAAAGCTGCCAAAGGGTGTTTTTGAAGCGGAAGATTATATTGATACAGACGGCATGGGCAACGGACCATTTAAAATTAAAGTAAAGGTAACAATTACGGATGACGAATTTATTTGTGATTTTCGGGGAAGCCATCCACAGGTGCCAGGCCCGATGAACTGTTCCTATACAGGACTCATGTCAGCTGTGCGATCTATTTTCCTGGCTATAACAAACCCTGAGCAAGATGTGAACGATGGAGTGTTTAGGCCACTTCAGGTACTTGTTGACAAAAAATCAATTATGTCTGCCGAGCGACCAGTTCCTGTCTCTAACTATTTTGAGACGCTCTTAGGAAGTTTAGACTTAGTCTGGAAAGCTTTGGCGCCACACTTGCCAGAACGGCTGACTGCAGGACACCATTTGTCCGTTTGTGCCGTAACATTGTCTGGCAATCACCAAGATACAGAGGAACCTTTCCTTATTGTTGAACCTTCTGTTGGAGGATGGGGTGGAGGCGCTGGACAAGATGGCGCTTCAGGTCAGTTCTGTATCGCAGATGGCGAGACGTATAACGTTCCGGTCGAAGTAGCGGAAACACGTTATGGTGTTCTTATTGATGAATATAGTCTTCGCCAGGACGGCAATGGGGCAGGTGCAGGTGAATACATTGGCGGAAAAGGGGTCATCCGTGCTTATCGCGCATTATCTGATAACCAGGCCGCCACAGTTACCTTTGGCCGCAATAAATTTTATCCGTGGGGAATGAACAAAGGCCATGAAGGTTCGCCAAACGAGTTCTATGTTCATAAGGCAAATGGGGAGATAGATGGACCATATGGCGTTTATCCGCGGTACAAGCTTCAAAAGAACGATGTGGTGCGCCTGATGACAGGAACAGGAGGCGGTTATGGCAGTCCGTCCAAGCGTCCAGCCGCCCAAGTGGCCAAGGATGTGAAAAATGGTTATTTTACTGTCGAAGAGGCAAAAGCACACTTCCTCGTTGACATCGACCCGGATACTTTTGACTACCAAGAGCTGCCAGGCAGACTATCATAATTGGAGGCATTCATATGGATATTAAAGAACCAAAAGTCACAAAAGAAATTGTTCAAACCCTTTTTCAGAATCAATTCCAAGGCACGGAAGTAAAGTTCGGTTTTGTTTCCATCCCAGCCGGAGAGCGCCTTCCCTTAGAGGGAACGGGTGTTCATGAAGAACATGAGTATTCGTATATTCTCAAGGGCACTTTAGCTGGTGAGAGCGGGGGACAGCCTTATAAAATTAATGCGGGGGAAGCGTCTTATATTCCTGCTGGAGAGCACCATTGGTGTGTCAATGAAGGGGAAAGTGCTTGCGAATTGATCTATGCATTGGTGAAAAGTTGATAATAAAGTGAAAAATAGAATAGGAAGACATAGGTGCTTCCTATTCTATTTTTATACCATAAAAAGGATGTGAAAGAATGGAGCAAACGAATACAGTGGAAGTGACAAAGAAAACAAGTTCAGAGGGATTCATGGGCCAAGATCAGGCATTGGATTCTATCCCCGAATCTGCTCGGCAGCATTGGCTGACTCCAGCGATGATTTTTGGCGGATTAGAATTTACCATTCCAGTTTTAATGGTTGGCTCTACATTAACCGGAAGTTTTGGGTTGTCAAAAATACTTTTAATACTTCTCATTTCATTATTCGGCATTCAATGGGTTGGAAATACCTTGCAAGGATATATAGGCGCGAAAACAGGGCGCTCTTCTTCTGTTATTTCCCGTTCCAGCTTCGGTGATGTTCAGGCAAAAGTCATTGTTGGATTTACCATTTTTATCGTTTCACTTGGCTGGTGGGCATTGCAAACGGCTGTTGCGGGAAATGCGATTTCTGCGATGTTTGGCATAGATTACAAGAGTAATTGGGTTGGCTGGGCGATTGTCACCGTCATATGCGGATTACTTTTTGCATTGCCGTCTATCATCGGTTACAGCTCGATGAAATGGACAGATTATATCGCCGTTCCCGCTGGCCTTATTTTAATAGCTGGGGGAATATACTACGCATTAAGAAATACAGGCTGGGAGGCGATCGCTTCATGGCATCCAGAACCTACGATGACAATATGGGCTGCCATTAGTTTAGTGATCGGAGTAAATGTTTCTCAGTGGGTCATTGCCTCGGATTATACACGCTATGCAAAGCCCACCTGGAAAGACAATATTATTATTCCGAGTGGCATTATATTCGTGGGTTTTCCTCTTTTCATTGTTGGGGCTATAATGGCCGTAGGAGTGGGGGATGCCGATATCGTGAATGTTATGATGGGCATGGGTTTTCCTATTTGGGGCTTTCTTATTTTATGGTTTGCGACTTGGACATCGCAACTTGTCAATAACTATAGCATGGGATTAGCTTTAGCAAATATTTTTAATGTCAACTCCGGGAAAGGGAGAGCACTCCTCACACTTCTTGGCACGATTCTGGCAATTATTGTCGCGCTATTGGGAATACTTGAACATTTTATGGACTTCTTATACTTAACAGCCTTGCTTTACCCAGCTATAGGAGGCGTCATGATGGGTGATTTCTTCTTTATTCGCAAACAACAGTGGGAGGATTGCAGAGGGTGGAACTGGATGGCCACCATTGCCTTACTCGCGGGAATCGTTGTCGGCTATCTTACACAATATGTATCCCCATGGGGGCTGCCAGCCGTTCAATCCCTCCTTATTTCCCTCGTTGTGTACATCGTTGCAATGAAGATAAAAAAGAACGTAGCGCCGGATCAGTTTACAGCATAGCCCTATGTTAACCAAGAATTATCACCTATTTAATAGTAAGTAAAGAACATACCCATGAACAAACGAAATAAAAAGCCGGTCCCTTTAAAATAAAAGGTGGCCGGCTTTTTTTCTAGCCTATGCTATTTGAAATAATGAGCAGGGGAGCTAAGGTATTTTTCTCCTGTTCTAGGGACATTCATTTCATCAGGCATTTTTAAAAACAAGGTTTATTCAGGAATATATGGATAGTATGAGGGAAATATAACATGTGGCAAGGAATAAAAAAACTTTGGAGGATCGTTCATGAAAAATAACCAATCCAATCATCAAAGCCAGACGAATGAAGAACACGAAAACACATTAACGAATCGGCAGGGTCATCCTGTGACGAATAATCAAAATATGAGAACGGTTGGAAATCGCGGTCCAGCCATGTTAGAGAATTATGATTTTATTGAGAAAGTCAGCCATTTTGATAGAGAACGGATTCCAGAGCGCGTCGTGCATGCGCGTGGTGCCGGAGCCCATGGCTATTTTGAGGCCTATGGAACAGCTGGAAAGGAACCTGTTTCAAAGTACACGAGGGCGAAACTGTTTCAAGAAAAAGGCAAAAAAACGCCTGTTTTTGTACGTTTTTCGTCAGTTATCCATGGAGGGCATTCTCCGGAAACGTTGCGTGATCCTCGCGGCTTTGCCGTGAAATTTTATACAGAGGATGGGAACTGGGATCTTGTCGGGAATAACTTGAAAATTTTCTTTATCCGTGATGCGATGAAGTTCCCGGATATGATTCATGCATTTAAGCCTGATCCAGTGACGAATATCCAAGATCCAGAGAGGTTTTTTGACTTTTGTGCAAGCTCTCCGGAATCTTTCCATATGGTGACTTTTGTTTATTCTCCTTGGGGAATTCCTGCGAACTATCGCATGATGCAAGGTTCTGGAGTGAACACGTACCGCTGGGTTAACAATGAAGGAAAAGCAGTCCTTGTTAAATATCACTGGGAACCGAAACAGGGCATTAAAAACTTGACGATGAAAGAAGCGGGCGAAATTCAAGCTACAAACTTTAATCATGCTACACAAGATTTATATGAAGCTATTGAGCGCGGCGAATATCCGGAGTGGGAGCTTCTTGTACAAGTCATGAGCGATGAAGAGCACCCTGAACTTGATTTTGACCCGCTGGACTGTACAAAATTGTGGCCGGAAGATCAATTCCCATGGCTGCCGGTGGGCAAGATGGTTCTAAACAAAAACCCGGAAGATTATTTTACTGAAGTGGAACAAGCTGCATTTGGCACAGGTGTGCTTGTGGATGGCCTTGATTTTTCTGATGATAAAATGCTGCAGGGCAGAACATTTTCTTATTCAGATACACAGCGTTATCGTGTCGGACCGAATTATCTTCAACTGCCGATTAATGCGCCGAAAAAGCGGGTGGCTACCAATCAGAGCGGCGGACAGATGCAGTATAAAGTTGATCATCCAAATCCTCATATCAACTATGAACCATCCATACTGGACGGCCTGAAAGAAGCCAAACAGCATGGCAAGGAACATACGCCACATGTGGAAGGGAATATTGTACGCGAGTCGATTGAACGGACGAACGATACAAAACAGGCAGGCGAAACGTATCGCCAATTCGAACAGTGGGAAAAGGATGAATTGATCGCAAACCTTGTAGCCGATCTTTCACGATGCGACCAGCGCATTCAAGATAAAATGATTTCTTATGCGGAGGAAGCAGATGAAGAGTATGGCCGCCGTTTAAGAGAAGGATTAGCCAATGCGCCAAAGGGAGGCTCTACCCGTAAGCCACTTGGAGATAACCATGCAGAGGATGCTACCAAACAAGCTGTAGAAAAAGGGCATGACGCTGATCCATACTAAATAGTTGAAAAAAGCCATAAACGAAATGTTTATGGCTTTTTTTTCGAGCTTTGCAGAGGAGAAAAAACTGCCTTCTTCTGAAGATTCTTGCCTACACTTTAGTGTCGGCATAGCAGCTTGCATGCAAAGATAACCAAGGAAGAAACCGAAGAGTGATCGATCGTTGTCTAAGCCTTTGGATGCTCTATTTTAATGGGCAATGTTAGTGAAATGTAAGAAGAAACGTTACTCTTTAAATTGTGCAAAAGAGGCTATTCAGAAAGGATGTCATTAGTTTGCTTGCTATATGACGCTTCAGAAGCATATGTTTCCGGTATCATAAGACCAGTAAAAAACGCTTAATCGGGTATTCAGAAATAGAGAAAAAGCTATAAGGGTTCATCTATACTGCTTATCGGTTATCATACTTCACAGACTATGAACTAAACCTTGTAAAAAGAGACCGAATATAAAGCATAACTTGACTATAAATAAAACCTTGTATTATATTAAATCATATAAGTCTTATAGGAATTTAGGATTTTTTGTTCTAAAACTGACTGACTTGTCAATCAATAAAGGGAAGAAGGGAAAGATAATTGGCAAATACAGATCGCAGAGAGGAACTTTTGCACGCAGCTCTTGAGATTTTCGCTACTAAAGGCTATCATGCCACGAAAATTTCGGACATTGTAAAGCAGACAGGGGTTGCACAAGGGACCTTTTACTGGCATTTCAAAAGCAAAGAGGAAATTGCATTAGAAATTATCGGTACAGGGAAAGAAAATTTGCTTGCAGCGATCCACCAGGGGTACAGGCAAACTTTTGGGACAACCGATGATATGATCAAATCTTCTACAGCTCTTATGAAGAGGATTTTCACTTTTGCTGAGAAAAATCGCAATCTTCTAACTCTCCTGTTAATCAAGGGACAAGGAGCAGATCCTGTAATTAGAGAAGCGGTTGCAGACACGGTTATAAGTATTGAACAGGCATTCAAAAAAAATATTGAAAGAGCGATTGAGCTGGAGATGCTAAATTCTAATCATAATGTTGATTTGCAAGCCAACATGTTAACGAGCCTTGTCATAGGCACACTGTCAAAATGGCTGTTTGGACCGAAGAACGACCTTAGCTATACACCGACCCTTTCTGTCGATGAGATTACTAGGGAATTAGTTGATTTTGAATTTTTTGGTTTGATTGGCCAAAGGAGGGAAACAGATTGACTGTTATTAAACAAGAAAATAAAGAATTCGGTATTTTTAATCAGATGGGCAAACAGGTAGAGGGAGCCTTTGCTCCTAATTCAAAGGGGCTTTCTCCAATCGAACTTCTAGAAGCTTCTTTAGGCATGTGTATTGTTATTTCTCTGCAAAGAATGTTTGAAAGGGACGGCATAACTGTATTAGATCATGAATTTTCAGTGGAGGTATCTGCCAAGAAAGCCCTGGAGGGTCCTTCCCGTGTAGAGAGGTGCAAGGTGGCTGTTACATTTCCGGAACATTTCACCGCTGAGTACAAAAAAAAGCTAATCATTTCGGCGGAAAGGGCATGCACCATAGGCAATACATTAAAACAGGGGGTAATGATTGATATAGAAGAGACAATATAGCATGTTTGTTGTTTAGAATTTTCAACCTTTCGCTTAACTAAAATAAGGAGATTTTAAGATGGAAAAGAATGTACGAAAAATCCCTCAAGCTCAGACCGATGATTTTGCTGTGACCTCTGTGCCGGCAGAACAGAGAAAATCGTCTGTCAATATTGCCATTACAAGTTGTGCCTGGATTATTTCCTTGTCGACGATTGTCACGGGCGGAGCTCTTATTCAAGGACTAAATTTTAAGAATGCGATTTTTGCAGCCATATTCGGTATGTTAATTTTAGCTGTCTATGGATTTTTTCAAGGGGTAATGGGCGCTAAATATGGAATCTCAACTACGGTTCTGGCCCGCCAGGCTTTTGGGCGTTATGGCGCGAGCTTATTCGGGATTGTATTAGCTTTAACCCTTGGAGTTGGATGGTTTGGCTGGCAGGTTGCTTTTTTTGGGACGACCATTTCTGAAATGTTTCCAAATGTTTGGCTCGCACAGCCTGAGGTGGCTATCGTTTGGGGAGGCATCTTAATGATGTGTACAGCCTTTATCGGTTACCGCGGACTTGCTGCCTTAAGCTTTATTGCTGTTCCCTTAGTTGTCATCTTATCGATTTGGGGGATTGTGAGTGCTGTCAATTATTCTGGAAGCTGGCATGCTTTATTATCATTTGAGCCAGCAGGCGACCCGATGACTGTTTTCGCGGGAATTACGATCGTCGTTGGAAATGCAGCCTTGGGTGCAGTAGTCTTTCCGGATGTAACGAGATATGCCAAAAGTGCGGCTTCCGGCGGCATTAGTGCATCTGTCGGTTATTTTCTTGGAGGGGTTTTCTGTATTATTGCTGGGGCCGCAATGGCCATTGCAGCCCAAGTTCCTGATATCGGGTCTACACCAAACATCCCAGCTGCCATGAGCAAGCTAGGACTAGGATTTTTTGCCTTTTTGATTTTAATTTTTGCCCAATGGACAACAAATGACAACAACTTATATACCGGCTCTTTGGGTCTTCGGAATGTTGTGAAAATCCCTAAAAAAGTCTTGGTTGTTTGTATGGGGGTTATTGGGATCCTCATTGCACTCATGGGTATTCAAGATATGTTTGTGCCATTCTTATCGTTCTTAGGGTTATATGTTCCCCCGATTGCAGGTGTAATGATTGCGGATCACTGGATTGTAGGGCCTAAGATTCGAAATAAGAAATATGAATTTGGGCCAGGATCGACGTATTCGGGATTAAACATTGCGGCGATTGTATCTGTAGTGATCGGTGGTTTTGTTACTTCTAAATTATCATTTGGTATTGGACCGATTAATTCTACTCTTCTTGCTTTCTTAATTTATATTGTTCTTACTTTTATTTTGAACAAATTAAACCTGCGTTACGAGCTTGGAGAAGTAAAGGAAGAGTCATCTGGATTTTAAGCGAATAGAAGGAGGAAAAGCTTCATGGAGAAACAACAAAATCAATGGGTGTTCGGAGTAGATGTCGGTGGAACGTTTACCGATTTAGTGGCTATCGACAGACACGGTAAAATGGTTTCAACTAAAACCCCTTCAACACCTGATCAATCAGATGGTGTCATGAATGGAATTAAGAAAGTCTCCGAAATCATTGGAGTGGATATAAAAGTTCTTTTAGCGAACAGTCCATTAGTTGTCCACGGAACAACCGTAGCGACAAACTCATTACTAGAGTATAACGGTGCGAAAGTAGGGTTGCTTACGACAGAGGGATTCCGTGACGAAATTGAATTCCGCCGTGCCTATAAGGAAAGCGTATTTTCTCCGCGCCTTCAGGCGCCCTTTCAAATTGTTCCAAGAAGATATCGAGTGGGGATCCCGGAACGTCTAGATCATGCGGGAAAAGTAATCAAAGAGTTAGATGAAGCAGCTGTACGTCAGGCCGTCCGCGACTTTGTTGAGGAGGGAATCGAGGCTATTGCGGTATGCTTCCTATTCAGCTTCATGAATCCTTCCCACGAAAGCCGGGTAAGAGAGATTATCCAGGAAGAAGCTCCTGGAATGTTTGTTTCCTTATCTTACGAAGTGTTGCCACAAATTCGGGAGTTTGAACGCGTCAGCACGACCATTGTAAATGCCTTTACAGGGCCATCAATGCAAAGCTATTTAAACCATTTGGATGAACGTCTCCGTGCAGACGGTTTTACAGGTGAATTATTTGTTATGCAATCAAATGGAGGAGTCCAAAACGTCTTACAGAGTGGGAAATTTGCAGCCGGCGCTCTTCTCTCAGGGCCGGCAGGAGGGGTGACAGCCGCTTCCTTCATTGGAGAAAAATCAGGGTACGAAAATGTCATCACTGTTGATATGGGCGGAACAAGCTATGATGTCTCGGTGATCGAAAAATTAAATCCAGCCATTACAACTGAAAACTGGATCAGCCGTTACCGTGTCGCATTGCCAATGATGGATATCCATACAATTGGCTCTGGAGGTGGAAGCATCGCCTGGATTGATAATGGTGGAGCCCTGCAAGTTGGGCCTAGAAGTGCAGGGTCAACTCCAGGCCCTGCTTGTTATGGAAGAGGGGGAGAAGAACCAACTGTTACAGATGTCAATGTGTTCTTAGGCTATATTAATCCTGACAACTTTCTGGGAGGGGAAATGAAGCTTGACCGTTCGTTAGCTGAAAAAGCTATTCGCACACGCATTGCAGACCCGCTTGGCATTTCAACAGTAGAAGCGGCCCTTGCCATCTCGCAAATCGTAAATAGTGATATGTCGAATGCTGTCCATTTTGTGACAACACAGCGCGGACATGACCCGCGCAACTTTGCCTTAATGGCCGTTGGTGGTGCAGGAGCCATTCATGCTGGAAAACAGGCAGAAGATCTTGGAATCAATACGGTGATTGTTCCCTCTTTAGCTCCTGTTTTTTGCGCACTCGGTGATGTCGCAGCAAATCTAAAGGTAACAGAACTGAGAACCCGCTTTGAAAGCATGAACCAAGTGGATCTTCAAGCGATGAATGCTGATTTTGAAAAGATGGAACAAACAGCTCGTGAAAAACTAGGCGGACAATCCGTAACGGATCAGTATGAAACTCGTCGTTATATTGATATGCGCTATGCAGGAGAGGTGCATGAAGTTACTGTGCCAGTAAAATCAAGAACTCGCCGAATTACGGAGCTGAACCTTGAAGCAACGGTTACCGATTTTCATGAGCTTCATGAAAGAATGTTTGCTCACAAAGATCCAGGTCACGAAATTGAAATTTTAAATCTTCGCCTTGACCTTGTAGGGGTGAGAGAGCCGTTAAAGTTGAAAGAGGAGCCTTTCCAGCAGGAGGACCCTGCTCAAGCACAAACGGGTGAGCGCGAGATGTATTTTGACACGGAGCCGACGCGGACGCCTATTTACGACGGTTCCTTGCTGGAACCAGGAAACCTGATAGTTGGGCCCGCGATTATCGAACAGTGGGGAACAACGATTGTCGTTTACCCGGGGCATGAGGCTTTGATCGATTCTTATCGCAACTGTGTCATTGAAGTCAAACACTCTCCTGCCCAGCAAAGGAGTGGAAATGAATGATCCAAGCGCAAATTTTATACAGCAAGCTACAGTCCATCGGCAGAGAAGTGGGAGATAATTTGCAACGAATTTCCCGCTCTCCCTTGTTGTCCCAGGATCGGGCGTTTGCTACAGCCATTTTTACCAATGAGTTAAAAATAGCTATTCAACACCAATATGAGCCAGAGCACTTATTTGCCTTAAAAGAAAGTGTAGAGAACCTGTTTGACTATTTTTCTTTTGATATTGCGGATGGGGATGTATTATTGGTGGCTGATCCCTACAGCGGTGGAACGAAAGGGCAAACTTTGACGATGGCAGCTCCTTTATTTGTAGAAGGAGAGCTCGTGCTTTTTCCTGCTATTCGCGCACAAATGATGGATCTGGCCGGTGAATACCCGGGTGGTTTTCATCCGGATGCTTTTGAGGTATGGCAGGAAAATATGCGTATTACACCGATCAAGCTTTATAAACAAGGGGTACTGCAAGCGGATATTTTACGGTTTTTATTATCTAACAGCCGCATACCTACTTCCTTCAAATCGGATTTAGAGACAATGTACACATGCTTGCGCGGAGCTCAGCAACAACTCAAAAAACTTCTTGGCAGCTATGGGCAGCAGAAAGTAGATGCATCCATTGAAAGCATTTTTCAATACAGTCGAAAACGAGTGGAGCAACATTTATCACAGCTTCCCAAAGCAGGGATGAAAGCTCTGGTGGAATTTGAAACGACACAAGGAGATAAAAATGCCATCGATGTGAGCATTACCATTCCGAACAACGCTGTTGAAATTGATCTGACTGGCTCCTCCATGCAGTCAACGAAGCCTATTAATTCCCCGATAGCTTTGACAAAAGCATTTTCGGTTTGGCCGTTTCTCGCAACGATTGCCGATGAACTCTCGATTAATGAAGGTACGCTGGAACCGTTTAACATCAAAACAAAGGCCGGAACGATACTAGACCCACAATTTCCAGCAGCTACTGCTTTAGCACCAAGCATGACAGGGCATTTTCTTGCTGAAGCGATCTATCGGGCTATTCAAAATGGCCAGGGTCCGACAGAGGAATTTCCCCCGATTTACGGAACTGGTCCACAAGCCATTTTCTATCCTGAGCTTGGGACAAGAGCTGAAACCCAATCGATTGTCCTTGTCCCTGGATATCCTTCCACGGATAAAGGTTTTGGACCGCCTGCTTTATTTGGACAGAGGCTACTTGTGTCGGCGGAAGAGTTAGAACTTTATCATGGCTTCAAGATAGTTTCTCGCGAGTGGACGGATAGGAAGGAAGAGTTGAAAGTCTCCTTGCTGAATCAGGATGAGGATGTTTATTTTAACTTGATTTTACCTTTTGGTGAAGATGGGGACTATGGCTCTGTTACAAGAGAGGGAGAAGGAAAAGAAACGTTTTATCAAAGTATAGTCAATCAGCATGTGAAGAAAGGCGATCTCCTCGTCTTTACATACCCTGGAAAGGAGGAGCAATGATGATAAACCAAGAGGTAATCTTGTCACAGGTGGTTGGAGGCTCACTTGATGCAATTGCGCGAGAAATGAGCGCAACGGTCACGAGAACAGCGCGTTCACCACTTTTTAATGAAGCACATGATTTTACAACAGGCGTGTTTGATCTTTCCGGAAAGAAATCCCGGCTCGTTGCACAAGCTCCTGGATGTACTTTGCACTTGTATGCAGTTGTAGGGGCAGTTGATCATTTATTGGATGCTTTTCGGTATGATCTTCATCCAGGCGATATTCTGCTTGTGAATGATCCGTATCATGGAGGCTCGCACAGCCTTGATTGGACGATTGTCATGCCAGTTTTTTATAATCGAAAGCCAATTTTGCTGCCAGCCGTCCGCAGTCACATGGGAGATAATGGCGGACCGGTTGCCGGCGGATACAATCCGCGCTCACAAGATATTTGGCATGATGGGCTTCGTATCCCACCGTTAAAAATTTATGAGCGTGGCGAGAAGCGGAGAGATGTATTTGATTTAATCATCGCCAATAATCGTCTTTCTCATTGGCTTGAAGGAGATTTAAATGCGATGATTGGCGCTTGTAAACTAGCTGCTAGCCGAATTCAAACAATGCTCGATAAGTATAGCGATGAAAAGGTAATCAAGGCCATCGATCACCGCATTCAATATACAGAAAAACGGGTTCGCGATGAGATCGCCAGCTGGCCGGACGGCACTTATATTGGAGAAACGTTTGCCGATCATGACTTCCAAGGGAATCGTGACATTAGAGTTAAGGCAACCGTGACTGTGAGCGGCAGTGATCTTCATATCGACTTTACTGGATCTTCGCCACAGGTAAAGGGCTTTGTCAACAGTCCGCTCTCTAATACTACTTCATTTGCTTTTGTCGGAATATCAACTTGTTGTGAGGAGGACATTCCAATTAATGAAGGGTATATGAACCCGGTGACAGTAACGGCGCCATTAGGAACAGTGGTTAATCCATGCCTTCCTGCTCCGTGTGGGCATGCGACCGCTTGTGTAGGAGCAGAGATTGCCGAGGCTGTGCTCCAAGCCCTTTCCCAATGTGCTCCTACCCGTGTAGGGGTTAATGCTCATAAGTTGCCACTTGCTTATTCTCATGGAAAGTATGAGGATGGCAAACCGTGGGTAAATTTGAATTTTTACGGCTACACGGGCGGTGCGGGAGCTGCTTATGAAACAGACGGCTGGGGCCTTTATCCTCCTGTAATGACCGGGGTTATTCTCCCGTCGATTGAAATGAATGAAGTTCAGTATCCAAGCCGTGTCTTAAAGCACGAATATACTAGTGATTTTACGGGTGCTGGCCGCTGGAGAGGCACACCTGGACTAGATGTACAAATTCAGCATTTAAAGGAAAGTGCCACAAGCGTGATGATGGCAGGAGTACGAAATACTACAAAAGGCTACTGTGAGGGCCTTCATGCCCCGGCAAACAAAGTGATTGTCAATTATGGAACAGAAGAAGCACAGGAAATTGATGAAACGGCTTTTGAAGTGAAAATGCCGGCAGGGGGGATTATCCAGTTTTACCGAGCCGGCGGCGGTGGCTGGGGAGATCCATTTGAGAGGGACCCGGAAAAAGTGTTAGAGGATGTCTTAAATGAATTTGTAAGCATAGAATCCGCATGG
This sequence comes from Bacillus sp. PK3_68, assembly GCF_003600835.1. NCBI lineage: Bacteria > Bacillati > Bacillota > Bacilli > Caryophanales > Bacillaceae > Bacillus > Bacillus sp. PK3_68. The sequence continues at coordinate 106,691 of NZ_NQYC01000001.1, forward strand.
CGCGACTATGGGGTCGTCATCGACGCTAAAACGCAAACGATTAACTATGCAGAAACCGAACGCATCCGTGCTTCTCGTTTGTTATAAATAAATTCTGCCAGGAGAGAAAAGAGCGGACTAAAATGGGTGTATAAAAAGCCTTTTTAGTCCGCATTTTATTTTTGTCGGGATTCACAGACCGCCATTAATCCTACTAATAAAGCGATTAAGAATATTAGAGGAAGTTTTATCTTTTCGGCAAACCAATCCGTAATAAACGGGAGTTGAGAAGGGCAATTCCAGATCTATAGTGATCAAGTCCTGGGTTAATTCCGCTTGTGTATCCGCAAATGAATAATCAAGCCCTATCGTCACAGCGATTCCTTGTTTCACGGCATTTTGTATAGCACGAGTATTATTGGTTATAAATAACACGTTCACGTCTCCGTATTGAGCAATTAACTCGTATGCATCCGTTCTAATGAACTCATCATCGTACAACACTAGCGTATGGCCGGAAAGCTGATGAGGACGTATGGTTTTATTGAGTGAAAGAGGAGAGTTTTTATTTACTCCTACTACAAGTTTCCCTTCTAATACCCGGTCAAAGTAACATTCCTTTTCTTTCTGTGCAATTTCCTCTGATAGGACGATAAAGCCTATATCCACATGATTAGTATGTATATCCTCTAATATTTCCTTCGTTCCTTTTTCGATAATTTCTATTTTGACCTGTGGAAAATCTTTTTTGAAACTGGAGACGGTATCTACCAGCAAATGCATTGGCCCGGGGATCGTTGCAATTCTTAAATGACCGCTTAGCGCATTGGTATAAGATTGGGCTTCCTCCAGCATCTCATCCACTTTTATCAAAATTTCATTTGCCTTCGTGATAATGGCCATTCCTTCAGGGGTTGGAGTTGCGCCAATGCCTCGGGAACGAGTAAACAAAGAAAGCCCCAGCTCTGATTCGAGAAGAGAAATAGACTGGCTTATGGCTGGCAGTGTAACATTTAAGTTTTTTGACACTTGAGTAAAAGAGCTGGTTTTTGCTGCTTCCACAATGTACCTCATTTGTTCAAGATTCATATCAGTTCTCCTTATTAAATAAAAGTTAATTTATAAATAAATATATATAAATTTTAATTAATAAACCAGAGGGGTAAAATATAAAAGAAGAATTTTTTAAAGTAAAAGAACACAATCTAAACAACTATAGGGAGGAAGTATAGGTGAATAGCAAAAGAGTAGTCGTTATAACAGGCGGAGCAAGCGGCATAGGAAGACAGGCTGCGATGAAGTTTGCTAAAAAGGGAGATCAGGTCGTAGTAGCAGACTTTAACGAAACAAGCGGACAAGAAACTGTTAATCTGATTACATCTAATGGTGGAGAAGCGGTCTTTGTAAAAACAGATGTATCAAAATACGAAGAGGTGGAATTCTTAGTTGAAAAGGCTGTTGAAACCTATGGCAAGATTGATGTGATGTTTAACAATGCTGGAATTGGCCGCAGTACTCCTGTTTTGGATCAGAATTTAAATGATTATCATAGCGTTATTAATGTAAATCAACATGGTGTGGCTCATGGCATCATCGCTGCAGGCAAAAAAATGAGGGAATTAAATAGCAAAGGAGTGATCATTAATACGGCATCTGTATTTGGTTTTCTAGCCTCTCCTGGTACATTTGCTTATCATGCAACAAAAGGAGCCGTGATTATGATGACAAAATCGGCCGCGCTTGAATTAGCTCAGTATGGAATTAGGGTCATTGCCGTAGCGCCCGGTGTGGTGGACACACCTATTATCCAAGGATATAAGGATAGCGGATTGATTGAATCGATGAAAGCAAAAGTGATGGGAAATAAATTGACCCAGCCGGAGCAAATAGCGGATTCTATTTATCTTCTTTCTTTAGAAGAAGCCAGTGCTATTAATGGAAGTGTAGTTATGGTTGATGAAGGGTATGCTTCTTTTAAATAAACATTCTAATCAATAATACAGAAGGGATGCGTTTTTATTATGAGATTTAAGGACAAGGTATCTATCGTTACTGGCGGGGCAAGCGGAATAGGAAAAGAGACAGCTACTTTGTTTGCAGAAGAAGGAGCGAAGGTTGTCATTGCTGATTTCTCTGAACAGGGAGCCGAAGTGGCAAAAGATCTCACATCAAAAGGACATGCCGTGCACTTTATAAAAACAGATGTCACCATAGAAGAGGATGTGCAAAATTTAATTTCTGAAACCGTCAAGCTGTTTGGCCGGCTTGATATCGTCTTTGCCAATGCAGGCATTGCCAACGATGGCCCCATTCATAAGCTGGACGCTGAAGCTTGGAAGAAAACGATTGACATCAACCTTACCGGTGTATTTTTAACCGATAAATATGCGATTGAACAAATGAGGGCACAAGGGACAGGCGGGGCAGTTGTCAACTGTGGATCTATTCATAGCTTTACGGGGAAATCTGGAGTGACTGCCTATGCTTCTGCAAAAGGCGGAGTGAAACTGCTAACTCAGACACTCGGCATTGATTATGCTAAAGAAGGCATTCGGGTAAATGCCGTATGTCCAGGCTATATTGATACACCGCTTATTAAAGGAAGAAGTGAAGCCATTAATGAACATCTTATCAGCCTGCACCCAATGGGTAGGCTAGGGAAGGCAGAGGAAGTCGCAAAGGCCGTCTTATTTTTAGCAAGTGAGGATGCCTCCTTCATTACGGGAACTACTCTGTTAGTAGATGGCGGATATACAGCTCAATAAAGATAAAAACAAGAGAGAAACCATGCTGGTTTCTCTCTTGTTTTTATCTAGATCAAGTACAAATAGGCCGAAAAAACTGGGCAGTCAAATAGCTTCCTAGGCTAGGGAAATCTATCAGTGAAAAACGATTTCGAAAAATTTGTGAAGGATTGGCTATCTAAAGTTATCTAATCAATTTCAGCCTTACAGTTCTCTTTCAAATCTTATAGCATGCTTGCTGTTAGCAGTTCAAAAAATTATATAATCTCATAAAAAAAGGTGGATTTAGAAACATCTTTTTTCTTTTTATTTCCAATAGTATGATTATTCCTGAAGACTTGATATGAACAGATATTAAGTTTTTACCATCTGCGAGCGACAGAATGAGAAAGAATTTAGACAACGATATGATTTTTATTCCTCATCTAAGTTTTCTCTTGAACCTCCAGCTACGTAAGGGGCTATAGTGAACATATACTTTATGATAGGAGGAAGGTTAATGATAGAAAGCAACAAATATTCCATTGGGGAATTTTCAAAAAAGACAGGAATATCCATTCGCACCCTACATTACTACGACGAAATCGGTCTTTTACAGCCAGAAAAGCACCCGACGTCAGGTCATCGTATTTACCATCATCAGGATATTCTTACCCTACAAAAGGTTATAAGCCTAAAGTTTCTCGGATATAGCTTGGATAAAATCATTGACTTGTTACAAAAGCCAAGCTTTACCGTTGATCTAACGGACACTTTAACTCTCCATTTACAAGCGTTAGAGAAAGAGAAAGAACGAATTGAGCAATCGATGACGGCTATCAAAAGGGTAATTAAGTTGCTGAAGGATGAAGGGGAAGTGGATGGTGCCATATTATTTAGTCTTATCCATGGCATGCAAACAGAAAGTATACAAACAAAATGGATGGAGCGGCATAAGCTGACGGAGGTCGTTGAGGAATTAACGATGAAGACAGAAGAAGAGAAAACTACATTAGACCAAACGTTTGTTCAAATGGCTAAGGAAGTAAAAAAATTGTACGGCCAGTCAGTGGAAGACCCAAAAGTGCAAAACATGATTAGAGAATATATAGAAGCTTCCTTTGAGTTTCTTGGTGAGGAGTTGATTCAAAAATTAGCTGATGTCGACATGGAAGAACTGGATATTCAAGAACTAGAAGAAATGTCCCCTTCCCCCTTTACAGAAGATGAACAAAAGTGGCTCAATCAAGCGATGGAATATTATATGAAACAGACAGAATCATAATAGAAGAGGGTTTTTTATAGACGGTACTTCATTAAAATAACAATTGTTAGCCTTCAAAAGAACATGCTCTAAAATGGTTGGAGGATTTCAATGAACTTCCCCCTATAGCTAAAGTCGTAAAATCCATTTTGATTAATCTATTTCAAAATGGATTTTTTTGTTGGGATGTATCAAAACCTTCTTTAATTAGGAAGGGTAGTCATGAAAAGATCTGATTGTTTTATTATATCTAACGTATATGAAAAAAGATTATAAGATGATTTATCCATTCTTTGCTTTTATAAAATCTTACTATTCGGTTATTTCATGGTATCTTTATAGTAAAGATTTTTGAATGGGGATGAAGGAATGGAGGATATAAGAGAGTTAGAGTTGAGAGCGATTCTGGCTGCTTCGAATGATAATATCGTAATTACGGATGGACAGGGGGTAGTGTTAAGGGCGAGCCCAAGCTGCCTGGCAATTTATGGAGAAGCAGCAGACAAGCTAATCGGTATGAATGTTGAAGAACTAGAGCAAAGAAATATTTTTTCGCCCTCTGTAACGAAGAAAGTATTAGCGGAGAAAAAGGAAGTCCAGCTCATGCAATATACATCCACTGGCCGAGTTGTTATGGCTACTGCTTTACCTGTCTGTAATGATAAAGGAGAGATTATTCGCGTTATCAGCTTTTCACATGATTTAACGGAAATTCAACAATTAAAGGAAGATTATGAAGAGCTGAGAACAAAGATGGCTTATTACCAATCGGAAATTAAGGAATTAAGGCAGAAAGATGATAGTTTTCGAGGAACAGTAATGAGAAGCAAGGAACTTCGCCAAATATGGCAGCTCATTCAACGAGTGGCGAAGTCAGATGCGACCGTTGTTTTTCTTGGTGAATCAGGCGTCGGGAAAAATGTATTTGCCAGAGCCATTCATGAGGGAAGTCGCCGGCAGAATGAGGTATTCATTGAAGTAAATTGCAGTGCGATCCCCGAATCGTTGTTTGAATCGGAAATGTTTGGTTATGAGAGAGGGGCTTTTACGGGTGCTAATAAGGAAGGAAAGCCTGGACTGATTGAAACGGCAAATGAAGGCACGTTGTTTCTCGATGAGGTAGGTGAATTGCCATTAGCGCTTCAATCTAAGCTGTTAAAGGTTATTCAAGAGAAAAAAGTAACAAGAATTGGTGGGACGCAGCAAAAGAATATCGACTTTCGGATAGTTGCTTCAACAAATCGGGACTTGGAACAGATGGTCAAGGAGGGGAAATTTCGCAGGGATCTCTTTTATCGCTTAAATGTTATACCGATTCACATCCCTCCACTCAGAGAACGGAAGGATGATATTATTCATTTATGTAATTTTTATCTAAAAAATTTAATGAAAAGTACGAATCTAATAAAGTATTCCATGTAACAACGATCAATGAGCTGCTCGCTTACGATTGGCCGGGAAACGTGCGGGAGCTGGAAAACTTAATCGAGCGTCTCGTGGTGGCGACGGAAAGTATCGTCATTTATCCGTCATCTCTTCCTTTTTACTCAGCCACTAACTCCAACTCTGCTCTCACAGAACAGGAAAGTGCACTAGAGGAAATGGAAGAAAAGCGCTCATCCTTACGCGAGGCGCTAGAAGAGGTAGAAATCCGCTGGTTAAAGAGAGCAGCCAGACAGTATAAAACAACTTATGAAATGGCCAGTTACTTAGGAATTAGTCAGTCTAGTGTCGTTAGAAAGCTAAATAAGTATCGTATTAATTCATAAATGCATTAAGAGTCAGTTTTGCATGAAGATTACCTTTCTTAATGCAAAACTGACTTAATTATGTTTGTTCAACTAGCCTGTTTGTGATGAAAATGAGTTGGCATAGTTATTGCAATAGTTAACATGCAAAACATCTATTTTATGACACAGGAGGCTTATTACTATGTATCAACCAAAAGATTCTTCTAAATCCCCTCGTTTTTGTGGTGTGCGTACATTTATGAGATTGGAACAACTTCAGACGACGGACAACATTGATTTTGCTGTACTTGGCGTGCCTTTTGACACGGCGGCATCCAACCGCACAGGACAGCGGCTCGGTCCCCAGCATATTCGTGATTTTTCTGTCTTGCTTCGCCCGTATAATCCTGACATGGATATTGATATTTTTGAGTATTGTTCAGGTGTGGATTATGGAGATATCGATGTTATTCCGGGCAATATCCACCGTACATACGATAACATTGTCGCCGGGCTTGAACCGCTTTTAGAAAAGGATGTGACTCCGATCATTATGGGCGGAGATCATTCGATTTCTCTGGGGAATCTGCGGGCTTTTTACAAAAAATATGGCCCGGTTGCGCTTGTCCATTTCGATTCGCATGGAGATACGTGGGATAACTACTATGGAGAAAAATACATGCATGGAACGCCTTTTCGCCGTGCAGTAGAGGAAGGGTTAGTGGATGTGGATCATTCCATCCAAATTGGAATGAGAGGGCCGCTTTATAGTCCAGATGATATTGAAGATGCACGCAGGCTGGGATACGAAGTGATTCCGATGAAAGAAGTAAGGAAGATTGGATTTGAAAAAGTCATGGAACGGATTCATGAACGGACAAAAGGACGTCCTGTTTTCGTTTCCTATGATATTGATTTTGTCGATCCAGCCTACGCTCCGGGAACAGGCACACCGGAAGTTGGTGGGCCGACAAGCTATGAAGCGCTTGAGTATGTAAGGGGATTAGATGGATTAAATGTGGTGGGATTTGACTTAGTGGAAGTGTTGCCGTCCTATGATAGCAATGAAATTACCGCTGTTCTGGCTTCCTCTATCATTTATGAAATGATTACGTTGACTGCTTTGAAGAAGCGTCGCCATGAGGAGAAAGCAAACAAACAATCTGAACAGAAACTGATGAGGTGATAGCTGTTTACATAAGAATGGGGGAAGATAAATGAACGTACTCGATGTTATTATCATGATCGGTTACTTTTTGCTGTTAGTTATTGTCGGTATCATTGGTTCAAGACGGGCAAAAACCTCGGAAGATTATGTACTGGCAGGGAGAAATTTAGGATTTTTTATGTATTTTGGATGTCTGGGCGCCGTTATTTTAGGCGGCGCCTCTACAATAGGTACCACAAAACTTGGCTATGAATTTGGTATATCAGGTATGTGGCTTGTTGTCATGCTGGGGTTAGGGATTATGACGCTAGGAATTTTTCTTGCTAAACGAATTTCTCATGTGAAAGTAATGACAATTAGCGAGTATCTTAGTAAGCGCTTTAGCAAAGAAGCGGGACTTGTCAGTGCTCTTATTGCCGCTATATATGCGATGATGGTTTCTGTAACCCAAGTGATAGGGATGGGAACGATTTTAAACGTGCTGCTTGGCTGGAATTTATCAGTATCTATGCTTGCAGGTGGTGGGATTGTCTTATTTTACACTATCCTCGGTGGCATGTGGTCGGTAACGATGACAGATATTGTCCAATTTATCATTATGACCATTGGTATTTTCCTAATTATGCTTCCATTAAGTCTTTCAAAAGCAGGGGGCTGGTCAGCGCTGCAGACACGTTTGCCTGACTCTCACTTTGATTTTTCAGGGATCGGCATAGATCAAATTTTTCAATTTTTCTTGCTGTTTGCTCTGGGAATGGTAGTAGCCCAAGATATTTGGCAGCGAATATTTACAGCCAAGACTCTTGATATTGCTAGAACAGGAACAGTGGCAGCAGGGGTATATAGCTTGTTTTATGGAATTGCTGTCAGCATAATTGGAATGTGTGCATTCATCGTTTTGCCAAATTTAGAAAATACACAAAATACATTTGCAAGTATGGCCATCGCTACACTTCCACCCGGTGTGTTAGGCTTAGTTGTAGCAGCAGTTGTCTCGGCTCTCATGTCTACTGCCTCAGGGACACTGTTAGCCTCATCCACTTTAATTTCTAACGATATCATTAAACAATTTTTTATAAACATGCAACTGATCAGCAATACTTGGTCATTTCAAGAATAGTAACCATGGTAGTAGGGATTTTCACGATGGTTTTTGCGTTGTGGATCCAAGATGTGCTTGTTGCTTTGGATGTCGCATATGCACTGCTATCAGGTGGCATTTTTGTGCCGGTTATTTTCGGATTCTTCTGGAAAAAGGCCACTGCGAAAGCAGCCTTCTATTCTATCATCACCAGTACTATCGTTATATTAGTAAGCCTTGCCATGGAAGGAATTACTTCTACAAATCCAATTATGTATGGTATCGCTACTAGTTTCATCGTAATGATTGCAGTGTCCTATATTCAACCTGCTAAGAAAGAGGAAGACTCAAACCACGCCTCATTTAAGGCAGTGAAATAGCATGCAGAGTTTCAACAATTACTATAGGAAGAGAAACTGCGGATTTATTTAAATAGTCTTATCGAACCTTCCATCGGCAACACTGGTGGAAGGTTTTTTACATGATGGTTCTTATACAAGTATTTACTATTACTTCCTTAACTAACGGGTTTAACAACTTCATAATAAATAAAGCTAGCTGCCAAATCGGTGCTGAATTAAAAGGGATGGAGAAATAGCACTCCCTTCACATGTTGTTGACTCCCAGTGATAAACTTTTCAATCTGCTGTACACTTAAAGATAAATAGAACAAAGGCAGAGGATACGATTGAAAATGCATAGAGTGACACTTCAGACAAAGATTCTGGGACTAGTATTATCTTTAAGCTTATTTTTAATTTTTATGTTAACAGCTTATTTTACGTACATGGAAGGAAAACAGATTGCAGAAGATAGAGGGCGCCTGGCTCTGGAATTAGCGAAAACGATCGCCTCCATGCCAACGATCGTTGACGCCTTCCAATCAGAGGACCCAGCAAGAATCATCCAGCCGATTGCTGAAAAGATAAGGCAAAAAGTAGGAGCTGAATTTATCGTGGTCGGGAACGCAAAGGAAATTCGGTATTCTCATCCTATCCCATCAGAGATAGGAAAAATGATGATTGGCGGGGACAACGCACGGGCGATCAAAAAAGGGGAATCTTATGTGTCCGAAGCGCATGGTTCGCTGGGCCTTTCGATGCGAGGGAAAGCACCGATATTCGATAAAGAGGGCCACATTATTGGAATTGTCTCTGTTGGGTTTTTAGTAGAAGATGTTCAGCAACAAATTTTTAGGGATTTATCAAAAGAGATTGGCGTATCAGTAATTGCTCTTATAATATCGGTTATTGGCAGCTACTTGCTTGCTAGAAGCATTCGCAAAGACACATTAGGATTAGAACCTTATGAAATTGCTCGTTTATATAAAGAAAAAAATGCAGTGCTTCACTCAGTGAAAGAGGGGATTTTAGCCGTTGATCGGGATGGGGTGATCAGGTCCATGAATCAGCCGGCCAAAACATTACTTAATATCAAAGAGTCCGTTCGAGATTTGAAGGTGGATGACCTCTTTCCTTCTGTATACTTGTATGAGGTGCTCGAATCAGGGAAGCCGCGAGTAGATAAAGAAATGCAATGGGCGCATAAGAAAATTATTATGAATTGTACGCCGATTTTTGAGGATAACAAAGTCAGTGGTGCAGTTGTTTCGTTCCGCGATAAAACAGAAATTGAGCAAATGATTAACACATTATCAGAGGTAAAAGTGTATTCTGAGGATTTAAGGGCTCAAACTCATGAATTTACCAATAAATTATATGTGCTATCCGGCTTGCTTCAGCTGGGAAAATATGATGAAGCAATCGACATGCTGCAAAGTGAAACAGCTGAACTGCAATCTATCAATCGAATTGTTTTTGAACAGATAAAGGACACAAAAGTACAAGCTATCTTACTGGGGAAGCTGGGCAAAGCATCTGAAAAAAAAGTAGCGTTTGAGATAGACTCACAGAGCTATTTAGATGCATTACCAGACCATATAAAGCTGTCTGAACTGACCTTAATACTTGGCAATATCATTGATAATGCGTTTGATGCTGTTTCCAGTGAGAAGGAACCGATTATCAATTTTTTTGCAACCGACATTGGAGAGGATATTATCTTTGAAGTGAGTGATAACGGAGGAGGGATCAAACAAGAAGAGCTCTCCCTCATTTTTGAACGGGGCTTTACGTCGAAAGAAGGCGAAGTTCCGAGCGGCTATGGCCTTGCAAATGCTGATCAGGCTGTAAAAGAGCTGGAAGGGCTGATTGAAGTGCATAGCGAGCCAGGAAATACGATCTTTACAGTTTATCTGCCTAAAAGACAGGAGGGGAAGAAAAATGGCTAAAATAAAAGCAGTCATTGCAGAGGATGATTTTCGTGTGGCAGACATTCATGAGAAGTTTCTAAATAAGTTTGATCAAATAGAGGTGGTTGGGAAAGCATTGAATGCTGAACAGACTCTTGAGCTGCTGGATGAGCAGCAACCGGATTTGCTCCTTCTTGATGTATATATGCCGGATCAGCTCGGCTCCGACCTGCTGCCAGTTATTCGGGAAAAGCACCAGCAGGTAGATATATTGATGATCACGGCAGCAACCGATAGAGAAATACTTGAAAAGGCCCTTCACTATGGTGTCGAATATTTCTTGATTAAGCCGGTAAAGATGGAGCGATTCAACCAAATCATTGAAGAATATCTTAAGAAGTCTCAGCTTTTGCGTTCTACACAGGAAGTAGATCAGGAGATTGTTGATATGGTTTTTAATAAACTTTCCAAGCATTCAGCCGCAATCAATCGGGAAACCTCGCTGCCAAAAGGGGTGGATGAAATCACACTGTCGAAGGTAACAGAGGTTCTGGCTAAAAGTGACAAAGGATTATCCGCTGAACAAGCAGCTGATCAAATTGGCGCTTCAAGAACAACGGCCAGGCGTTATTTAGAATATTTAGTATCCATTCAGGAATGTAGAGCTGAAGTAGTATATGGGGTAGTCGGAAGGCCTGAGCGGAAGTATTATAAAATATGATTGTCTTATTACTTGAAAGCCGAGTGGTCTAATTTAGGGTCAAGCGGTTTAAGAACGGGATGGTATGAATCGTTTTCATATCATCTTTTTTTGGAAGCAATGCTTGTTTCGGCTGCTCAACCTCCAATTACATGAATAGTGGATGCTTAAAAAAAATGCATAATAACAGTCCTCCAAAAAGTCTTTCTTACTTAAAGAATAGTGAGGCTAAAATAAAACCAATCAGCAGTACAAGAATTAGAATGCCCATGCCTTTCCAACTTAAACTACCTGCTAAATCAGCAAGGTTTCCCATTCCAGCTTTATTAAATGCATCATTTAAATTTCCAGCGGGATTTCTTTTTAATTCTTCTTGTCTTCGTCTTTCCCTTGCTCGTTCGGGCGTTTCTTTCTCTTGCATCATTTTAAAACCTCCTATTCTGTGGTTCCACTATAGTTTGTTAACAAATCATCATGTTTGAGATGATTTTAACAGAATACGGAAAATGGCTAAACAGCTATATCCGAAGAAATACTTTTTGCAAAAACAGCCCTCTTATCTCTCGTATCAGAAAATGCAGATTTGGCTATTTCATTTACTATAAACTAGAAAACTCTCTTACAGCAATCAGATAGGAGAGGTAAATTCGAACAGACATGTTGTCATTATTCTATATAGATGGCATGATGCGGAGCAATATTCCACTTCTATATACTGTTTATTTTAAATCTTTCGTGAACAAAATGAACAAAATTTTCAAAATAAACTCAAAACACATTAAATTGATAACGCTTACAAAATGGAAGGGACCGCTTACAATTTAATTAATTAGAATGAAGGGGTGAATAATATGTTGGCTATATTAGGCTTTCTGATGATATTGGTATTTATGGCTTTAATTATGACTGGACGGCTATCAGCGATGATTGCTCTTATTGTCGTACCTGTTGTATTTGCTCTTATAGGAGGTTTTGGCAGTGAGATCGGCCCCATGGCGTTAGAGGGGATTAAAAGTGTGGCTCCCACAGGTATCATGATTTTGTTTGCCATTCTTTTCTTCGGCATTTTAATTGATGCAGGAGTATTTGATCCTATTATCAGTACCATTCTTAAGCTGGTGAAAGGGGATCCTGTAAAAATTGCTATCGGAACGGCGGTATTAGCTCTTCTTATTTCATTAGATGGAGATGGTACGACTACCTATATGATTACGATTTCAGCCATGTTGCCGCTTTATAAAAGAATTGGCATGAAGCCGCTGATATTAGCAGGAATTGCTGTTTCCGCCTCAGGAGTAATGAACCTTCTTCCATGGGGAGGCCCGACAGCCAGGGTCATGACGGCTTTGAAACTTGAAATGTCAGATGTATTCACGCCTGTTATACCTTCCATGCTTGGCGGGGTTCTGTTTGTTTTATCCATGGCTTATCTGCTTGGCAGAAAAGAAAGAAAGCGGATTGGCATCATTGAGCTGGGTTTTGGCACAGTTGCTCGCGAGTTGGCGGCTACTGCAGAAGAGAGCTATCTGAAGCGTCCCAAGCTAATTCTTTTTAATTATGCTTTAACCATTATCCTTTTAGGTTCGTTGATTATGGAATTATTGCCGACAACTGTATTGTTCATGCTTGGCTTTGCTGTTGCGATTACCGTGAACTATCCAAAAATGAGTGATCAAAAGGAAAGGGTGGCCAACTATGCGGATAATGCCCTTTCTGTCGTTTCTATGATTTTTGCTGCCGGGGTTTTTACAGGGCTTCTTTCAGGGACAGGCATGGTGGATGCCATGGCGAACTCAATGATTCAGCATATTCCGGAAGGGATGGGTTCTCATTTTGCTGTTATTACAGCGATTATTAGTGCGCCGTTTACCTTCTTTATGTCCAATGATGCTTTTTACTATGGTGTGTTGCCATTGCTTGCAAAAGCAGGGGCCGCCTATGGAATAGATCCTGCTATGATTGGAAGGGCTTCTCTTTTTGGACTTCCTGTTCACTTGCTAAGCCCGCTTGTTCCATCTACTTATCTTTTAGTTGGAATGGTAGGAGAAGACTTTGGTGAACTGCAGCGCGCTTTTTTAAAGTGGGCATGCGGTTCAACATTGGTTCTGCTTATCGTTGCTCTCCTTTTAGGAATTATTCCTTGGTAATCTAACAAAGGGAAGGTCGGTAAAGCCCTAACAATGAAATAAGAAACATTCAATAAAGCAGGCGATTCCCGCTTGCTTCTTTTCTTTTATCAAAAATCAAATATAGAGCAATAGTCAAGAGGGGAACAAAGTTATGATATTTTATCAAATTATATTACAGGTTATTTTTCCATTGTTTCTAATGATCGGCGCGGGGGCCTGCCTTCATCGTATGTTAAAACTTCACCTAGCTACATTATCTGCCATAACGATCAATTTTTTGCTTCCAGCCGTTTGCTTTGTCAATATTTATAAAAGTAACTTATCAGGAAGGTTAGTTGGCCAAACACTTTTGTTTTTATTACTTTTTAATTTGCTTCTTGCTGTTATCAGCCTTCTTTTTGCGAAAGCCAATCGGTTTGATCGTCAGTTGTCGGCTGTTTTTAAGAACAGTTTCGTTTTGAGCAATTCAGGAAACTATGGTCTTCCGGTCAGTGAACTTGTTTTTGTCGCCAATCCAGCTGGTACCGCTATCCAAGTCATCGTGTCTATCTTTCAAAATTTGCTTACCTTTACTTATGGGGTCTATAATTCAATCTCTGCTCAAAGTAGCGGAAAGGATCTTATTAGGAAAATAATGAAACTGCCTGTTATTTATGCTTTGGTTATCGCTATTATATTGCGTTGGGCAAATGTAGATGTTCCCTATTTTATCTGGCAGCCCATCGAGAATGCGTCTGAAGCTTTTTCTGCTATTGCTCTTATAACCCTTGGCGCACAAGTCGCTTATTTAAAGATCACTCATATTTCTAAACCTGTTGTATGGATAGTCATCGGGCGGTTGATTATTTCTCCTTGCGTCGCTTTGCTGATTATATTTTTCCTCGGCTTATCTGGTACAGTGGCTCAAGCTCTTTTTATTGCCAGTTCCTTTCCGACTTCGCGGAATAGTGCATTGTTAGCTCTTGAACATAACAATTACCCGGATATGGCCTCCCAAACGGTTCTGTTGACGACTGTTTTTAGCAGTGGAACCGTAGCGGTTGTTATTTATTTATCATCTTTCTTTTAGTAGCATCCTTTTTATAGATAAGCTTTATTTGGATAAATACGAGCAAAACAATAACTTGGGACGGTTGAACATTAGAAGATTAAGTGGTGCTTTGAATATTGGCACGTCCTACCGAAAAAAGTGTTGAAAGAAATAACAGAACAGGTAAAATAAACGCTTACCTAACAAGATAATCTGTGTATCCTCTCCATCTTCTTCTTTGCTAAATGAAGGGCTCTTGTTTCTAATTTTTCAGAAGCGTAAAATAAAAATCTGTGGGGTTCTTTTAGTCGTCCTCTTTGGTCATCCCTTGATGCCCTCTTATTCTGACTGGAAAAAGAAGAGCCTTTTGGAGAGAGAACGTCGTGTTATTATATACTTTCTACTTATATAGAAGGTGACTCTACATATTAAAAAGAAAGAATTCTGATGTAAGGAGTTGACAGAAGAAAGGATGGCGGGGAACAGAATGACTTGCCCCATCTTTACTAGTTTTTTATTATCAGGTGTGTATAAACGAAGCAGCATCTATTTGAAGAATATCCAAGGTTTTATTGGTAGTTCTTTTTTATTGGGTAATAATGAGGTAAGTGCATCAAAAGCTTTCATGGGAGACCTTGTATGGATTAATTGTAGCCATGCACAAACCGATGTACAATATTTAGATAAGAAGGGTTTTTATAGTATGTTTCTTCCAATGAAGTGCCTTGGCAAGCGATGGTCCATACATGAATCATGCGCTAGCCTACAATAGGCACTTTAAGAACATAAGCTATCGAGGGAGGGGTGTGTTTGAAAAAATATCAAGAGATATTTGTTAAGAAAATGGCTACCACTTTTCAGCAATGGAAAAGCCAACCCTTTGTTACAGAAAAGGAATTATATCGATTTCTTCATTCATTAAAAGGAACGGCTGGCTCCATCGGGCTGGAGGAGCTATCCAGTCTGGCGGCTGTTAAGTTAGAGCAGCTAGATGAAGAGAAAGAGAAACAGTGGAGCAAGGAGGAGTGGCAGCTTTTTTTAGCGGAATTATTAACAATCGACAATACAGCCGAACCGGAAGCAGTACCCGTTGAAGCGAAGATAGAGAAAAAAACGAGCAATGAAGTTGTGCTTTTCATAGAAAGCCATATTGAAAGATTGACTGTTTTAAGGAGAGAGATGGAGAGGAAAGGCTGGGATGTGCTGGCAGCGATGACAGCAGAAAAAGGATTGTCGACCTTTGTGAACAAACATCCGGATCTTCTGCTCATTGATCTTGATCTTCCAAAAAATAGCGGGATGGAGCTGCTGGAAAAGATGAAGGAAACAGCAGGAAACCGTCTCACCCCTATTATTGCCATAAGTTCAAGCAGAGAGAAAGAGATGCGCACGAGAGCATATGAACTAGGAGTGCTAGATTATATTGAAATGCCAACTGACTCCGATGAAATTCTTATCCGGATAAAGAATAAAATGAACTATCGGGATTTAATGAGGGAAGTTGTTCTAGTCGATGAATTGACAGGGGCGTTCAACCGAAAATTCTTTAACGTAGAAATTAAACGGCAGCTCGATATATTAAAAGAATCCCACTTGCCGTTTTCTCTAGCGATTCTTGATCTGGATCACTTTAAAAAAATCAATGATACGTATGGTCACACGGCTGGAGACGATGTATTAAAGGAATTCAGCCGCATGGTTAGAAGCCGGATTCATCAGGATGACTTCTTTATCCGCTTTGGCGGCGAAGAGTTTGTGCTGCTCATGCCCGGATGTACTGGAGAAAAGGCAAAAAAGATTATCCAATCAATGATCAAGGAATTCATGCAGCATGAATTTGTATTTGAAGATCATATTATTTCGTGCAGTTTTTCTGGGGGAGTAGTAGAGGTAAATCACGCAGAAGAGAGGCCAGGAGATTTTTTGAAAAAAGCGGACCTGGCTCTTTATTCTTCTAAGATCAATGGCCGCGGGAAAGTCATGAATTATCAGGATATGAATCCTTCTGATAATAATGAGAAGCGACTGCACATCGGGATTATTGATGACGATGCAGTGATGCGTCAAATTTTGGAAGATCAGCTGCACAGGATGTCATTTAGAGGTTATCAAACGGATATCCGTTCCTTTAGGGAAGGAGAAGCGTTTTTTAAGGATGACTGGTACAAACAAGGTGGAAAGTACATTATTTTACTTGATGGTGTAATGCCAAGAATGGATGGCATGGAAGTGCTGCAGCGGCTGCGAAAAGAATTTCCGGAAGAAGATTTCGTCATTATTATGCTGACAGGAAGAAAAAGTGAGAAAGACATCGTAAAGGGGCTTGAATTAGGTGCGGATGATTATTTAACAAAGCCTTTCAGCATCAAGGAATTGGAAGCCCGTGTACGCCGGCTGGCTACGAAGATAGTCAATTGATCGTTGTTGACTAGTGAACAGGGGGGCGTATGATTACAATGTTTCGCAAAAGTATTCGCAAACAATTTCTAGCCACCATGGTTGCCATGCTATTTCTTTTAATAATCGGGGCAGGTGTCGCCTATTTTGCTGGAGAACGATTAGCAGGTAATTATATGGAAAAGCGGAAAGAAATGAATACAAAGGTGCAAGCCATCCGCTTTCTTGAGAATAGCTTTAAAAACACAGTATTTTCAATGCGCGGCTATATTGCTTTTAAAGATGAAAAAGAGCTTCAACAAGCCTACGACAATTCACGGGAGCTTCAACGGGCGATCCGTGAGTTTCAACCGCTTGCTTCTTCTCTAGAGGAGAAGAAGCTTGTCAGGGAGCTGGCTGAATTTCGCCGGATCTATATGTATGAGCTTGTTCCTAAGGCTGCGGCTTTTGTAAAATCTAGTGATTATGAAAGCGTGCAACGATTATCAGCTTCAGGAGCAACGGATAGGATTATGTTCTTCATTAATGAAATTGAAGCTGAGAAAGCTGGGTTAAATCGAAGAATTGATACTCAATATAAGCAATTTTTAGAGCAAACGAAGACGCTTAATATTTTTCTTGCGGGATATTTTATATTTGTTTTTATAATCACAAGCGGAGCGGTCTGGCTGCTTTCCAGAAGAATCGGGCAACCCCTTCAAGAGCTGACAGTCGCTGCAGAAAAGTTAGCGGCTGGACGTGAAGTGCATATTCGACAGATCAAAAGGACAGACGAGTTAGGGGTTCTCTCAGCTTCATTTGTCCATATGGCTAGAACAATACAGGAAAGAGAACATGAATTGACTGCCCATAACGAAGAGCTGGTCATGCAACAGGAAGAATTAGAAAAAATGCTCATAGAAACCGAAAGGATGAAAAATCAACTGCTAGAAGTTGATCAGCTGAAGTCTGAGCTTGTCAGTACGGTGAGTCATGAATTAAGAACGCCGCTTGCCAGTATTCTCGGCTTCACAGAATTAATGCTGAACCGTTCCCTGAAGGAAGAAAAACAGAAGAAATATTTAACCACTATTCATCAAGAGGCAGTGCGTCTGACAAGCTTGATTAATGATTTTTTAGACTTGCAGCGGATGGAGTCAGGCTCTTTCGTCTGTTCGTTTGCGAAGGTGGACCCTAGACTTTTAATTGAGCAAGTTATAGAAGCGGTCAATCAAACGACGGATCGTCATCATTTTCAATTAATTGACCAGCGCTCTCAGAAATGGCTGAATGGTGATCGAGAAAGACTGATTCAAGTGTTTACGAATTTAATCAGCAACGCGGTTAAGTTTTCTCCAGAAGGCGGCACGATCGTTGTTCGTCTAACGAATGATGAGCAAAAAATGTTAATAGAAATAAAAGATGAAGGGCTGGGCATACCGGCTGCCGATATCCCACATTTATTTAAAAAGTTTCATCGCATTGACAATTCAGATCGTAGAAAAATTGGTGGTACAGGTTTAGGTCTAGCTATTTGCAAAGAAATAGTAGAGGCTCATGAGGGGTCCATTGCGGTTTCATCAGAATACGGAAAGGGGAGTGTTTTCTCTATTCTTCTTCCGCTTCATCTTCAAGAAGGAGAAAAACAACTAGATCGGCCCATATAATCATAGAAATAAATTGAGAGTGGATAAGGGGAAGCTGAATGAGAATATTGATTGCCGACGATGAAGAAGTGTTAAGAATGTTAATCGTTGATACATTAGAAGAAGAGGGTCACGCGCTTACAGAAGCCGCTGATGGACAGGAGGCGATCGAGTGCTTTGAAAAGGAAGTATTTGATCTGTTGCTCGTTGACTACATGATGCCAAGGATGACAGGAATTGAAGTGATTCGAAAGGTAAGAGAGACAAGCGCTGTTAACATTGTTATGTTAACAGCAAAAACACAGCAAAAAGACTTGGAAGAAGCAAAGGAAGCGGGAGCAAATTTCTTTCTGCCAAAACCGTTTAGCCCGCTAAAGTTGATTGAGCTAATCGAGGAGTTGGAGAAAGAATAAAAACAGGGGGATACCGTGTTAGAAGAAATTCATAGGGAGTTGGAGAAGCACTTTGAAGAAACAGTGAAAGTAAGAAGATACCTGCATCAGCACCCGGAGCTGTCATTTGAAGAAGAAGAAACCCCAAAGCTGATTGCCCGCTTGCTAACAGAAATGGGCATAGAGGTAAAAACAAAGGTTGGCGGCCGTGGAGTAATAGGTACCATTTATGGGGGGAAACCGGGAAAAACAGTTGCGCTACGAGCTGACTTTGATGCCTTGCCGATTCAGGATTTAAAGGAAGTTCCTTATCGTTCAACGGTTCCTGGGAAAATGCATGCCTGTGGACATGATGCTCATACGGCTACACTATTATCTGTTGCAAATGCATTGCAGAAAAAGCGGGAGAGTCTGCAAGGAAAGGTAGTGCTTATTCATCAATTTGCCGAGGAGCTTGTGCCAGGCGGAGCAAAAGAAATGATTAAGGATGGCTGTCTGGATGATGTAGATGCCATTTTCGGCACACATTTATGGTCGACCATTCCTGTGGGTCAGGCTGCTTTTCAGCCGCAGGCGATCATGGCAGCAGCCGATCACTTTGAAGTGGAGATTATTGGCAAAGGTGGACATGGTGGATTGCCTCATGAAACAGTCGATCCCATTGTACTTGGCATGAACTGGGTTCAGCTCATCCAGCAAATTATTAGCCGCAATGTCAGCCCGCTTGATTCAGCTGTTATTTCTGTGGGGGTCTTCCACGGTGGCGATGCTTTTAACATTATTCCGGAAAAAGTGACGATTAAAGGCACAGTGAGAACTTTTCGATCGGATGTTCAGCAATTGATTGAGCAAAGAATGGAAACGTTGTTGCATTCGCTATGCGAAGGAGCCGGAGCTTCTTACCAGTATCAATATATAAAAGGGTACCCGCCCGTCATTAATCACGCAGACGAAACAGCTTTCGTCCGTTCGTGTGCTGAAGACATTCTCGGCAGCAGCAACTGCTATGTGGCAGAGCCATTGATGGTAGGAGAGGATTTCTCTTATTATTTACAGCGCGTTCCGGGTACTTTCTTTTTAACTGGAGCGGGTAATCCTGAGAAGAATGCTGTGTATCCCCATCACCATCCAATGTTTGATATTGATGAGCAGGCTATGCTGTATGCAGGAAAGATTCTTGCTTCGGCTGCATGGAAATTTTTGAATGAGAAAGTTTGAGCACCTTTTCAAGCGCGAGCATTTTCTGTATAGTATGTTACGGAAACAATCTAAAGATAAAGGAAGAGTTCGATGATTATAAAAACAGAAGAAGAACTGCAGTCTTTGAAGAAAATTGGAAGGATCGTGGCGGAAATTCGCGATGAGATGCGCCGTGCAACAAAGCCTGGCGTCACCACGAAGGAACTGGATGAACTAGGCGGCAGACTGTTTGAAGAGAAAGGCGCTGTATCTGGCCCGAAAAGTGAGTATGATTTTCCTGGATACACATGTATCAGTGTGAATGATGAAGTCGCACATGGTATTCCAGGAAGCCGCGTGATTAAAGAAGGGGACCTAGTTAACATTGATGTGTCGGGTTCATACGATGGATATTTTGCTGATACAGGTATTTCGTTTGTCGTCGGAGATGGGGATCCTTTGCTTTTCAAGCTATGTGAAACAGCCGAAAAAGCATTCGAGCGCGGCTTATTGAAAGCAAAGGCAGGAGCCAAGCAAAACCAGATTGGGAAAGCGGTTATGAATGAAGCAAAGCGGAACGGCCTTACCGTTATCAAAAATTTAACCGGCCATGGAATCGGACGTACGCTTCATGAGTCACCTGACCACATATTAAACTATTTCGATCCATGGGACAATGATCTATTAAAAGAAGGAATGGTTATTGCCTTCGAACCGTTTATTTCTGCGAAAGCAGACATGATTGTCGAAGGGGGCGACGGCTGGACGTTTAAGACGCCGGATGGCAGTCTCGTGGCCCAAATTGAGCATACGATTGTAATTACAAAAGATGAGCCGATTATTTTAACTAAATATTAAACGGAAAAAGCCAAATGCCCTTTTGCATTTGGCTTTTTTGAATCATCAACAAATCGAAATGATTACTATTTACAAAACGGAATGATTTCGATATAATTCTTTTGGATAAAGATTTTATATTTTTGAGGAGGAATTATTTTGTCCCGTATGTTAAAAGTTGTTTTTATTTTTACAGCTATTTTTCTTCTTTCCGCTTGTGGACAGGAAAAAGCAAATAAAGAAGATCGTAATAAGGAAAAAGATGTGTTAAAAGTATATACAACCGTCTATCCTTTAACTTATTTCACTGAAGAAATCGGCAAGGAGCACGTTGATGTGCAAAGTGTTTTGCCAGCCGGAGTGGACGAACATACATATGAACCAACAGCAAAGACAATCATTGATATTGCTGATGGAGATTTGTTTTTATACAACGGTCTAGGGCTTGAGCCTTTCGGTGAAAAAGTAAAAGACTCAATGAAAAGCGAAAATGTACGTGTGGTAGAGGTAGGGAAAGAGATCGATTTGAATTCTTATAAACACTCCCATGAACATGATGAAGGAACAACCGAAGAAAGTGAGCATTCCGATCATGAAGGGCACAACCACGGAGGAACAGATCCTCATGTATGGATTGACCCTGTGCTAGCGATTGACATGGCGAAAGTCGTTGAAAAGGAGCTCTCACGACTCGATCCAGACCACAAAAAAGAGTATGAAAAAAACTATGAAGAGCTAAAGAGCAAATTAACTAAGCTTGACAAAGAGTTTAGAGAATTAGCTGACCAGTCGGCCCATAAAGAGTTCCTTGTCTCGCATGCCGCTTTTGGCTACTGGGAAAAAGAATACGGACTAAAACAAATCAGCGTGGCGGGGCTCTCCCCTACCAATGAGCCTTCACAGAAGCAGCTGAAAAATATGATTGAAACAGCGGAAAAGCATAAAATTAAATATGTTATTTTTGAGCAAAATGTTACACCAAAAGTAGCGAAGGTGGTGCAAAAAGAGTTGAAAGCTGAAGCTCTTCAAATTCATAATCTCTCCGTACTGACTGAGGAAGATGAAGCGAATAAAGAAAATTACTTTACGCTTATGGAACGAAATATTCAGACGCTGAAGAAGGCAGTTGCAAAGTAAAGCCAAAAAAAGACGGTTTCACAGGTAGAGCTGTGAAACCGTCTTTTTTATTTATTTACAAAAATAAGTTTGCGGAAAATTGAATGTTTTTGTATGGAAAATGAATGGATCCAATCAATGATTTTCCCGCTTATCCACTGGCAGCATAGGGCATAGAAAATGGTTCTGACATCCACAATCAAGCCTGCTAAAAGTAAAATAACCGAATTAATGTAAAAGAGAGTTTGTCCTGGTTTTTCGTTCCGCCATTTAGCAATAATTAAGGCGAGAATATCCATTCCTCCGGATGAAGCGCCGAGCCGGAATAAAATTCCGAGGCCGACTCCAAAAATAACAGCTCCTGCTGCCAAATCAAAAACTGGATGACTAGGTGATGCCGTTACAAATGGCGAAAGAAAATGTATGGTAACAGTCGTGACTGTTACACAAAACATCGTTTTAGCGGCATTGCCCTTACCCAACTGCCTAAGGGCCAATAAAATCATTACGGCATTCAAAGTCCATAGGACAGTAGAATAAGGTGTTTGAAATAAAAAATGTAAAATAATGCTTATACCTGCCGCTCCCCCGGAAGAAATGTGGTGCGGAAACAAAAAAAGTGTCATGGCTGCTCCCTGCATAAAAGCCCCGAGTGTGAGAGCGGCTATTCGAAATACTAGACTCACAACCCATCCTCTTCTCTATCACTATATATTTCCAGCTTAACATAGATACAGGCTAGATGTAAGCCTCTGCTAAGAAGTTTAGTAGGAGGAAGAAGTAAAAACATTTTCTTTCTTTGGCATACTTTTCCTCAATAGAGGAAAGATATAAAAAAGTAATGTTTTAAAGGAGGAATAACGATGAATGAAGCAAACCATGAGCCGTTATGGAGAGCAGATACAAAATTGCCTTCTTTTCCAGCTTTAACAGAGCAGGTGTATGCAGATACAGTGATTGTAGGCGGCGGCATTACAGGCATTATTACTGCTTATATGATGACAAAGGAAGGGAAGAAAGTAGTCATACTCGAAGCGGATGAGCTATTAAACGGGACCACCGGCCACACAACTGCCAAGGTAACTGCTCAGCACAACTTAATTTATGACCAGCTGATTACTTCTGTTGGAGAAGATCAGGCGAGGATGTATTATGAGGCGAACGCGGAAGCAGCTCATTGGATCAAAGAGACGATCGAGCAGCAAGGAATCGATTGCGATTGGCAAGAGGAAGCAGCTTATATTTATACAAATGATGAGGAAAAAGAAAAAAGCTTGCAGAAAGAAGCGGAAAGTTACAAAAAACTTGGAATAGATGGGGCGCTTGTTGATTCGATGCCGTGGAAAGTTCCTTTTAAACAAGCGGTGCAGATGAATGGGCAAGCTCGCTTTCATCCATTAAAATTTCTAAAACCACTCGTTGAATATATTGTTAAAAATGGAGGGGCTATTTATGAGCATTCTCCAGCTGAAGATATTGAAAAAGGGGAAAAGCCGGCTGTCCTGTTAAAATCGGGTGTAAAAGCTATTGGAAACCATGTCGTTATCGCTACACATTTTCCTTTCTATGACAACGGTTTTTATTTTGCGAAATTATATCCGACCCGTTCCTATGTCATTGCAATTAAGCCGAAAAAGCAATTTCCAGGTGGAATGTATATTACAGCTGAACAGCCGACCCGTTCTGTAAGAAGTACAGTGTACGATGGACAAGAGGCTCTCCTTATAAGTGGTGATGGACATAAAACAGGAAAAGGACAACCGACAGCTGAACATTATCAGAATTTGATAAAGTTTGCTGAAAAGGAATTTGGCATAGAAAAGCTGCTGTTTACCTGGTCAACACAAGACCTTGTTCCAATGGACAAAATTCCTTATATCGGAAAAGCAGATAAGGATGAGAATATATACTCAGCAACCGGCTTTAAAAAATGGGGAATGACAACGAGTGTGGTTGCGGCACGAATTCTTTCAGATCTAATTGTTAACAAACAAAATCGATATGCAGAGCTGTTTTCCCCTGATCGATTTAAAGCCGATCCAGGTGTAAAACAGTTTGTAAAGCAGCAAAGTGACGTGGCGGCTACGTTTGTTAAAGGAAAGCTCGATTATTTCTTTAAAGATGGGAACAATCTGCCGGTAAACCAAGGCATGATTATTAACTGGGAAGGAACACGGGCAGGAGCCTTCAAAGAAGAAAACGGAACGGTACATCTTGTTGATACAACCTGCACGCATATGGGCTGTGAATGTGAATGGAACGATGCAGAGCGCACGTGGGATTGCCCATGCCATGGATCTCGCTATTCTATTTCGGGGAAGTCATGGAAGGACCGGCAAAGAAGCCGTTGAAAAATCTTGGAGAGCTAGGTGATCAAACATGGCAGGAGTAAAGGCTGGCAACCGCACATGACTCTAGTATCCCCCATTGAATAATAGAAGACAAAAAAGCTGACCCAGTAAGTCATTGACTAACTGTAAGTCAGCTTTTTTTCACTTTCATTTTCATCTTATTCATCTTTTTTTGACAGGCAGCGATCACATTCCATCATATAGGACTCCGCTTGCTCATGCATATGTTCCCCACATTCCGGACACATTTTTGGTGGCAATGATCTAAAAAACTCTAACGGACTCATCATCATTTTACTTCCTCCTTTTATAAGACAGAAATTAAATTTGTTCATCTGTTATAATACAGTATATTCACTTCCTCAACTGCTGTAAACATCAAAATTAAATATTCTGAAAATTGGTTCAATAGTCCTAACTTAGATAAAATAAAGCGTTATCTAAATCTACTGCTACATTGTCTTGCTTTTTAGAGGAAGAGGTGATATAGTAGTAATAGTTGTTTAAGTTCGTTTCAAAAGAGAGCAAGTTTGAATAAAGTTGTTTTCGTCTTGAAATAGTAATAAACAGCAAGAAATGAATGAGCAAGTTAGCTCGAGGAGGATATTTACATGTTACAAGGTAAAGTAAAATGGTTTAATGCAGAAAAAGGTTTCGGATTCATCGAAGTTGAAGGACAAGACGATGTATTCGTACATTTCTCAGCTATTCAAGGCGAAGGCTACAAAACTTTAGAAGAAGGTCAAAGCGTTTCTTTCGAAGTTGTTGAAGGACCACGTGGACCACAAGCTGCTAACGTAGAAAAACAATAATTAATCATAAAAGCCAAAAGCAGCATGTTTACATGCTGCTTTTTTTATGCCGATTTATTCGAATCGATCACTTTTTTATAAAGAAACTAGAAAAATTATTAATACATGAAAATGACTGAATATGTGTTGACTTTATATTTTATTCAATGCTATAATTTAAATCCACCGTTAGCAAGGTGGGACAGGAAAGAAATAAAAAAGATTGACTTTATTTAGGGTTAATGATATTATAAGAAAGTTGCTGTAAAAATTGATCTTTGAAAACTGAACAAAATACATGCCAGTAAGTTAATTCTTATTTTTAAATTATGAGCAAGTCAAACAATCTTTTTGGAGAGTTTGATCCTGGCTCAGGACGAACGCTGGCGGCGTGCCTAATACATGCAAGTCGAGCGGACTTGACGGAGCTTGCTCTGTTCAAGTTAGCGGCGGACGGGTGAGTAACACGTGGGTAACCTGCCTGTAAGACTGGGATAACTCCGGGAAACCGGGGCTAATACCGGATATTCTTTTTCTTCGCATGAAGAAGAATGGAAAGGCGGCTTTTAGCTGTCACTTACAGATGGACCCGCGGCGCATTAGCTAGTTGGTGAGGTAACGGCTCACCAAGGCGACGATGCGTAGCCGACCTGAGAGGGTGATCGGCCACACTGGGACTGAGACACGGCCCAGACTCCTACGGGAGGCAGCAGTAGGGAATCTTCCGCAATGGACGAAAGTCTGACGGAGCAACGCCGCGTGAGTGAAGAAGGTTTTCGGATCGTAAAGCTCTGTTGTCAGGGAAGAACAAGTACCAAAGTAACTGTTGGTACCTTGACGGTACCTGACCAGAAAGCCACGGCTAACTACGTGCCAGCAGCCGCGGTAATACGTAGGTGGCAAGCGTTGTCCGGAATTATTGGGCGTAAAGCGCGCGCAGGCGGCTTCTTAAGTCTGATGTGAAAGCCCACGGCTCAACCGTGGAGGGTCATTGGAAACTGGGAGGCTTGAGTGCAGAAGAGGAGAGCGGAATTCCACGTGTAGCGGTGAAATGCGTAGAGATGTGGAGGAACACCAGTGGCGAAGGCGGCTCTCTGGTCTGTAACTGACGCTGAGGCGCGAAAGCGTGGGGAGCGAACAGGATTAGATACCCTGGTAGTCCACGCCGTAAACGATGAGTGCTAAGTGTTGGAGGGTTTCCGCCCTTCAGTGCTGCAGCTAACGCATTAAGCACTCCGCCTGGGGAGTACGGCCGCAAGGCTGAAACTCAAAGGAATTGACGGGGGCCCGCACAAGCGGTGGAGCATGTGGTTTAATTCGAAGCAACGCGAAGAACCTTACCAGGTCTTGACATCCCGCTGACCGGTCTGGAGACAGATCTTTCCCTTCGGGGACAGCGGTGACAGGTGGTGCATGGTTGTCGTCAGCTCGTGTCGTGAGATGTTGGGTTAAGTCCCGCAACGAGCGCAACCCTTGATCTTAGTTGCCAGCATTCAGTTGGGCACTCTAAGGTGACTGCCGGTGACAAACCGGAGGAAGGTGGGGATGACGTCAAATCATCATGCCCCTTATGACCTGGGCTACACACGTGCTACAATGGATGGTACAAAGGGCTGCAAGACCGCAAGGTTTAGCCAATCCCATAAAACCATTCTCAGTTCGGATTGCAGGCTGCAACTCGCCTGCATGAAGCCGGAATCGCTAGTAATCGCGGATCAGCATGCCGCGGTGAATACGTTCCCGGGCCTTGTACACACCGCCCGTCACACCACGAGAGTTTGCAACACCCGAAGTCGGTGGGGTAACCCTTACGGGAGCCAGCCGCCTAAGGTGGGGCAGATGATTGGGGTGAAGTCGTAACAAGGTAGCCGTATCGGAAGGTGCGGCTGGATCACCTCCTTTCTAAGGAACTTGTGAAATGTGAAAGGTTCGTCCCCACAAAGTAGCAACAGAGAACGCTGTTCTCACAAACGAATTAACGGCACTGTTTTTTGTTCAGTTTTGAAGGATGAATTCCTTCTCTATAGGTAAGCAACTTTGTTCTTTGAAAACTGGATAATATCGTATAAAAGTAACCAAGCAATAACCGAGTAATCGCCATTTTAGGTATTTTTCAAAGAAAGAAGAGAAGCAAGCAGTTCTAGGAAGCAACTGAATGACTGACTGAGCGTATTTGCATACGTGAGGGAAGGAATGAAGAAAGCTGACGATGAAATGCGCCGCTTGTATTTTTTCTTAGGTTAAGTTAGAAAGGGCGCACGGTGGATGCCTTGGCACTAGGAGCCGAAGAAGGACGGGACTAACTCCGATATGCTCCGGGGAGCTGTAAGTAAGCGTTAATCCGGAGATTTCCGAATGGGGAAACCCACTGTTCGTAATGGAACAGTATCCCTACCTGAATCCATAGGGTAGGAGAAGGCACACCCGGGGAATTGAAACATCTAAGTACCTGGAGGAAGAGAAAGCAAACGCGATTCCCTGAGTAGCGGCGAGCGAAACGGGAACAGCCCAAACCAGAAGGCTTGCCTTCTGGGGTTGTAGGACACTCTATACGGAGTTACAAAAGAACGGTGTAGGCGAAGAGGTCTGGAAAGGCCCATCAGAGAAGGTAACAATCCTGTAGCCGAAACATCGTTCTCTCCAGAGTGGATCCTGAGTACGGCGGAACACGTGAAATTCCGTCGGAATCCGGGAGGACCATCTCCCAAGGCTAAATACTCCCTAGTGACCGATAGTGAACCAGTACCGTGAGGGAAAGGTGAAAAGCACCCCGGAAGGGGAGTGAAAGAGAACCTGAAACCGTGTGCCTACAAGTAGTCAGAGCCCGTTTATGGGTGATGGCGTGCCTTTTGTAGAATGAACCGGCGAGTTGCGATTTCATGCGAGGTTAAGCCGCAAAGGCGGAGCCGCAGCGAAAGCGAGTCTGAATAGGGCGCATGAGTATGAGGTCGCAGACCCGAAACCAGGTGATCTACCCATGTCCAGGGTGAAGGTAAGGTAACACTTACTGGAGGCCCGAACCCACGCACGTTGAAAAGTGCGGGGATGAGGTGTGGGTAGCGGTGAAATTCCAATCGAACCTGGAGATAGCTGGTTCTCTCCGAAATAGCTTTAGGGCTAGCCTCAAGGGAAGAGTCTTGGAGGTAGAGCACTGTTTGGACTAGGGGCCCCCCTCGGGTTACCGAATTCAGACAAACTCCGAATGCCAAAGACTTATCCTTGGGAGTCAGACTGCGAGTGATAAGATCCGTAGTCAAGAGGGAAACAGCCCAGACCACCAGCTAAGGTCCCCAAGTATACGTTAAGTGGAAAAGGATGTGGAGTTGCTTAGACAACCAGGATGTTGGCTTAGAAGCAGCCACCATTTAAAGAGTGCGTAATAGCTCACTGGTCGAGTGACTCTGCGCCGAAAATGTACCGGGGCTAAACGTATCACCGAAGCTGTGGATGGACACCTTGTGGTGTCCGTGGTAGGAGAGCGTTCTAAGGGCGGTGAAGCAAGACCGGAAGGACTTGTGGAGCGCTTAGAAGTGAGAATGCCGGTATGAGTAGCGAAAGAAGGGTGAGAATCCCTTCCACCGAATGCCTAAGGTTTCCTGAGGAAGGCTCGTCCTCTCAGGGTTAGTCGGGACCTAAGCCGAGGCCGATAGGCGTAGGCGATGGACAACAGGTTGATATTCCTGTACCACCTCTTCACCATTTGAGCAATGGGGGACGCAGGAGGATAGGGCAAGCGCACAGTTGGTTGTGCGTCCAAGCAGTTAGGCCGGTGATGAGGCAAATCCCATCACCATCAAGGCGGAGCTGTGACGGCGAGGGAAATGTAGTACCGAAGTTCCTGATTCCACACTGCCAAGAAAAGCCTCTAGCGAGGTGAAAGGTGCCCGTACCGCAAACCGACACAGGTAGGCGAGGAGAGAATCCTAAGGTGAGCGAGTGAACTCTCGTTAAGGAACTCGGCAAAATGACCCCGTAACTTCGGGAGAAGGGGTGCTCTTTGGGGTGCATAGCCCTGAGGAGCCGCAGTGAATAGGCCCAGGCGACTGTTTAGCAAAAACACAGGTCTCTGCGAAGCCGTAAGGCGAAGTATAGGGGCTGACGCCTGCCCGGTGCTGGAAGGTTAAGAGGAGGGGTTAGCTCACGCGAAGCTCTGAATTGAAGCCCCAGTAAACGGCGGCCGTAACTATAACGGTCCTAAGGTAGCGAAATTCCTTGTCGGGTAAGTTCCGACCCGCACGAAAGGCGTAACGATCTGGGCACTGTCTCAACGAGAGACTCGGTGAAATTATAGTACCTGTGAAGATGCAGGTTACCCGCGACAGGACGGAAAGACCCCGTGGAGCTTTACTGCAGCCTGATATTGAATTTCGGCACAGCTTGTACAGGATAGGTAGGAGCCTTTGAAACCGGAGCGCCAGCTTCGGTGGAGGCGTCGGTGGGATACTACCCTGGCTGTGTTGAACTTCTAACCCGCACCCGTGATCCGGGTGGGAGACAGTGTCAGGCGGGCAGTTTGACTGGGGCGGTCGCCTCCTAAAGAGTAACGGAGGCGCCCAAAGGTTCCCTCAGAATGGTTGGAAATCATTCGCAGAGTGTAAAGGCACAAGGGAGCTTGACTGCGAGACCTACAAGTCGAGCAGGGACGAAAGTCGGGCTTAGTGATCCGGTGGTTCCGCATGGAAGGGCCATCGCTCAACGGATAAAAGCTACCCCGGGGATAACAGGCTTATCTCCCCCAAGAGTCCACATCGACGGGGAGGTTTGGCACCTCGATGTCGGCTCATCGCATCCTGGGGCTGTAGTCGGTCCCAAGGGTTGGGCTGTTCGCCCATTAAAGCGGTACGCGAGCTGGGTTCAGAACGTCGTGAGACAGTTCGGTCCCTATCCGTCGCGGGCGCAGGAAATTTGAGAGGAGCTGTCCTTAGTACGAGAGGACCGGGATGGACGCACCGCTGGTGTACCAGTTGTCTTGCCAAAGGCATCGCTGGGTAGCTATGTGCGGACGGGATAAGTGCTGAAAGCATCTAAGCATGAAGCCCCCTCAAGATGAGATTTCCCATAGCGCAAGCTAGTAAGATCCCTGAAAGATGATCAGGTAGATAGGTTCGAGGTGGAAGCGTGGCGACACGTGGAGCTGACGAATACTAATCGATCGAGGACTTATCCTAAATGATACGCCTAACGGCGTCACACATGAAATGGCACGGAGTTGCCGGTTACTAATGCATATTATCCAGTTTTGAAAGAACAAATCTTTCAACTTTATACAGTCTGGTGGCGATAGCGAAGAGGTCACACCCGTTCCCATCCCGAACACGGAAGTTAAGCTCTTCAGCGCCGATGGTAGTTGGGGGATTCCCCCTGTGAGAGTAGGACGCTGCCAGGCAACCCAAGAGAACAGCAGCGCTGTTCTTTTTTGTTATGCTCTATGGTTCTTTAACTTACTCTTCGTTTCTGTTTAAACATGAAACAGCTAGGTGCTTTTATAAATTTATAAAGAGGAAGCTAATTAATTGGTCAATAGTTTCCTTCAGACACTTTAAAAAAACAACCCACTTGTTTAGTGGGTTGTTTTTATTTTTATTCTATTGTATTCTGCCAACTAATGATTGGCTAATCCTTTTCAAAGGATGTCAAAAGGTAAATTTAAATAAATAAAGTGCCAATCAAACAGTACACAATGATGATAACAAATAGGACCGTCAAATGGTTAAGTGAGAAAATAAACATTGTAGTTGCCCACTTCTCAGGAGACATTTTCTTATAACCGATGATACTTAAGACAAGCCATGCACCACTTAGAAGAAAAGCTACTAAAGCAATACCGATGCTCAAAGGCATGAAAAGAAAGCTTCCAGCGATTAAAGCAACTAAATACATATTTGTTTGTACATAGGTTCTTTTAAACCCTTTAACAACCGGGAGCATAGGAACATTTGCTGCTTTGTATTCATCATGTTTGCGAATCGAGATTGCGTAAAAATGGGGCATTTGCCAAAAAACCATGATTACAAACAAACCAAGGAGCTCAAGATGCATCAGATCCGGGGTAATAGCAGCCCAGCCGATAAGTGGCGGCATAGCCCCAGAAATACTTCCAACCTCTGTATTATAAATGGTCTGACGCTTAGTCCACATCGTATACGGTCCTACATAGAGAAATAAACCAAGAAAGCCAAAAAGTGCAGCAAGTGGAGAAGCAAAAGCAAGGAGCGCTAATCCCAACAATGTCATTGAAATACCTAACATGAGTGCCGGCTTTAGTTGGATTGCTCCGGTAACAGTCGGCCGTTTCTTTGTTCGTTCCATGATCGAGTCAATATCACGGTCGTATAAGTTGTTAAAGGTGCCTGCTGCTCCTATGACAAGCGCTGATCCGATGATGGTTAACAAAATTTCTGGAAGTTTCTCTACTGGATTTATGCCATTTATATATAAAGCTAATGCTAGTCCTGCAAATACAGCAATTAAATTTGATTTAATAATGCCTGTCTTAATAGTTTCTGCCAAAACTTTGGATAGGTTCTGTTTTGGCATGGCTAGAGAGGCTTTTTGTGCACTTCTATCTATTTTCACGTCACTTCGCATTTTTTCCCCTCTTCTTTCTGTAAGAAGTTGTCTACCTTTGTTAGTTTACCATAATTCAAGCTTTAAAAGGGATAGTAGCTTTGACAACTTTAGAACAACTATATAAAAAACTTAACTTAATACATAATAAGTTAAATCTCGTTTCTTTTTGCATGTTTGTATTTTCTTGAATCTTCTCTTGATTACAGGACAGATCTGAAATAGTGAGGCATTGAGCAATACATCATTTGGAGTAAATGATTATCGGAATCTTCTAATAAGTGTTATGATAGTAATATTGTTCCATTATATGATGTATTAAGAAAAGGAGGGGGAGAACAGTGTACGATATTGCTGTTATTGGCGCTGGTCCTGCTGGAGCAAGTGCGGCTTTGTTCGCGGCAAAAGCGGGGAAGAAAACAATTGTTATTGATAGTGACAAAGGGATGACAAAGCGAGCATGGATTGAAAACCATTATGGAGTCTTAGAGATTTCCGGTCCTGATATGGTTGAAACAGGAAAAAAACAAGCTGCAAAATTCGGAGCGGAGATTGTTCAAGCAACAGTTTCAAATATAGTTAAGTCAGAAAATAGCTTGCAAATCGAAGCAGATGATAAAACATATGAAGCCAATCATGTGATTTTAGCTACAGGTGTATTAACGGATCTTGCTCAAAAGGTCGGTGTAAAAACAAAGCCTGGGACGGAGCCGCGGATTAAAACCATTATAGAAGTAGATTCGTCTGGTAAGACAAATATTAACAACATTTGGGCAGCTGGCACTGTTGCAGGTGTCAGTGTTCACTCTATTGTTACGGCTGGAGATGGAGCAAAAGTAGCGATCAATGTTTTATCTGAAATGAACGGCGAACGTTATGTTGACCATGATGTATTAAAAGGATAGATTCTTTTCGTACGAAGATGGTTAATGGAGGATTTAGCTTGAGGTAAAAGGCCGCTCTTTTACATTTTTCTGAGAGCGTGAAAAAGGACGGAAACAGAAATAATAGGAAATAAAAAAGGGACGTCGTCATACGACTGTCCCTTTTTTAAAGCTTATTGAGTGATTTGTGAGGCAGGTAAGGTGATGATTTTCCCGCCAATTTGTATATGAATAGTATCGTTAAAAATTGCTTTTACGATTCCTTTTAGAGAAACAGTTGAATCAACAGAAATTTTTTTTGTCTCAGAATTTGCCGCCATCTATTTCAGCCTCCAATCGGGTAATTGAAATCAAGCAGATGTAAAAAATAAGCTGTAAGTTAATTATCGCACGTACATATGAAGGGTGTCAATTTAAGATCTACCTGATAATTTTCTATATATTTTTGAAAAAGTCTTATATCTTTCACCGACAGCTCCGACGAGTTCAGCAATCATATGGAGAATCGCTAATAGAAGAAGTAAAATGGCAAGCGAAGCCCACAAAGTAGCTGAAGATAAAAGAATAGCCGCAACGCTAAAAACTATGCCAAAGCCGTAAATAACGAGTACAGTATTTCTGTGGGATAGTCCCAAATCTAAAATTCTATGATGAAGATGAGATTTATCCGGCGCTGAAATGGGCTTTTTATTGATAATTCGGCGAATGATCGCAAAAGCTGTATCAAATACAGGTACACCTAAAATGATAATTGGAATAACAATGCTGAACAAGGTAACGCTCTTATACAAGCCGAGCAGAGATAAGATAGCAATAACATACCCGAGAAAAAGCGCTCCTGTATCTCCCATGAAAATTTTGGCCGGATGAAAGTTGTAACGTAAGAAACCGAGCGTACTTCCCAAAACGATTAAAGCTAAAGTCAAAATTAATTCCTTTCCAGAAAAAGCTGCCAAAATAGCAATGGAAGCAATACCAATGGATGAAATGCCCGCTGCTAACCCATCTAATCCATCAATTAAGTTCACTGCATTTGTTATACCCACAATCCAGAAAACAGTAAACGGATACGCCAAAAATCCGAGCTGAATTTTTTCATTGATAAATGGAATCATAATAAAGTCAATCGTTAAACCGGAACTGACAATGAGTATGGCTATTAAAATTTGACCAATAAATTTTATTTTAGCTGACAGTTCGTATAAATCGTCAAGAATCCCTAGCGTAATAATTAATAATGCCCCTATGCTGATAGTAGCCACTCGTTCTTCATATAAGCCCGCTGCAAAGAAGCCGGCAACGACACCAATAAAAATGGCTAGACCCCCTAATCTAGGCATTAAGGTTTGATGTACTTTTCTTTCATTCGGTTTATCAACTGCTCCTATTTTTATCGCAAATTTAATGACGAAAGGTGTAATAATTAAAGCCGCAATGAATGACACTGCAAAGGCTAAAAAAAGTTGTAAGTCCAATTTATAAAGCTCCTTTATGACTGTGTTCTATTAATTTAATCAAATTAATAACTGACAGTCTTTAAAATTCTACTCTCTCAATCTGATAATAAAAGAAAGTGGCAGATAGTACAATAATTATCACTCTAATTAATAATAACTTAATCTTTTTGTCGAGAAAAGCAGGGAAAATATCCACAATGTGCTAAAAGGGTGAGAAACCAAAAATATTCGGCAATAATCGACTATTTTAACAAGCTTTCCGCTATTTGTATCAGAACAGATACAAAAGGGAATCTTAATGTATTATACAACAAGAGTGGTGTTACGAGTGAAAAATTTTGATGCGATTATTGTCGGCGGCGGGTTAGCCGGATTGTCTTCCGGGCTTGAATTAACAAGTAGGGGGAAAAGTGTACTTTTGCTTGAACAGGAAAGCGTCGTCGGTGGAAGAACCTCTTCCTATAATTTAGAAGGAATGGATGTAGAGTCGGGGTTTCACCGCTATATTGGGTATTATACTTATCTACCGAAGGTTCTGCGAAAAGCAGGAGTGGATCTTTCCGATATTTTCATGTGGGAAGAAAAAATTCATGTTAGGATAAATGATGAAAAGCCTTTAGTGCTTGGTATGGCTCCTTTATTAGGAATGATAAAAACAATAAAAGGAGTAGTTGGCAATCAAAAATATCTATCGTTAAAGGATAAGTGGTCTTTGCTGTCCTTTTTCATGAATGGTTTAAAGGATTACGTAAAGAAGCCGGGCAAGATGGATCATTACAGCATTAAAGAGTATGCGGCAAAGCATGGTGTAACAGACAGGGCCTTTCATTATCTTATTGTTCCTTTAAGCTCTGGAATCTTTTTTTTGCCGCCTGATCGTTATTCGGCTTACGTATTTTTCGGTCTATTGGCACCGGCTCTTCCTAGATTTTACAGAATGAGAATTGGTGCTTACTTAGGGGGCATGACGGAAACCATGTGTCAGCCTATTGCTGAGCAAATTATCAAAAATGGCGGCACGGTTCAAACAGACGCTAAAGTCCAGTCCCTCGTTGTAGAAGATGGGAAAGTGAAGGGGGTTCAGATGGAGGATGGCGAAATATACCGGGCTAATCACACAATACTAGCGGTTACATTGTATGCTGCCAAGCAGTTGCTGAAACCGGCGTTTGAGAAGCATAATTGGTTTCAGCCGATGTTTCAGTTGCCGCTCATGCCCGCAGTCAGCTTCCAAATCGAAATGACCGAACCGGCTCTTCCTATTGATGTCACTACATTTGCTCCTTTTACGTGCCTGTCGAGCTTTGCTGAACAGTCTCGTACGACCTTTCGAGCTTCTCGGGGACGGCTATCAATTATATTAAGTCCACCTGAGAAGTTTCTCCGTCTAGCTCCTGAAGAAACCTTAAAGTTGGTCTTAGAGGATGCACAAAAGATCGGACTAGATTTGGAGGGCAAAATACTCAGTTATCGCCAGGTAAATCATGAGTATGACTTTCACAGCCTAGAACCGGGCTGTCAAAGCCTTCGGCCAACTCAAAAGACGCCAGTGGAGGGCTTGATTTTAGCTGGTGATTATACGAGACAGCCTTATTTTGCCACGATGGAAGGAGCAACGTTATCCGGGTTAAAAGCAGCGTCATTCATCCAATAACTGCTGTAACATATTCATAAAAAAGCGATATTTAGACATAAAGGGTAGGGAAAGATGAACCGATAAAGCCAATCAGCTATCGCTGTAATAGCGACCACTGATTGGCCCTTTAGATTGGCCTAGTTCTGTAACATAATAGCAGATGGATAAGAGTGGAAGTAAATTGTTTTTTACATCGCCTATCAGCAAGGAAGATCATTTTAGTAATGTATAATGAAAAGCATATCCGAGTAAAGTTAAACATAATAAATGATAAGCTAAACTGCTTAAATAAGCTGGAGGATGCAGAGCATGAGAACATTTTTCTTTTGGATTAGTTTGTTGGTATTTTTCTTACTATCTTTAACATTTAAACAACCTTTGCTCGAAAAGTATGATGTAGCGGTGATGTTGTTTTTTGAGAGGATACGGACAGGATTTTTAAACAACTTCTTTCATCTAGTTACCCAGATGGGTTCCATAAAAGTCCTTCTTCCTGTAGCTATTGTCATAGCAGTCCTACTGGCGGTTAAGAAAAAGTACCATGAAGCATTCTTTATTATGCTTGTTTTTTGGGGGGCCAGATTGGCAAACAGTTTGCTTAAGGAGTTTTTTGCGAGAGAACGCCCTTCATTCCATTCGCTAGTACACGAGGGAAGTTACAGCTTTCCAAGTGGGCACACAATGAATTCGACTGTATTGCTTGGATTTTTATTGTATTTGTTCATTTATAGTCTCCAAATAGGCAAAAAATATTCAACTAGTTGGCTGTTGATCACTATAGCATTAGTCGTTCTTATTGCCACAAGCCGGATCTATTTAGGCGTCCATTATTTAACGGATGTTATAGCTGGAGGATGTGCTGGTTTATTGCTTCTGTTCCTTTTTATTTACTTATACGAGCTTACAGCTAGACGAGAAAACTCAATAAAGAAAGCTATTGGCAGTAATGAATAAAGCCGGGGCTTAAAGACATACTAAACCTGATTACCTGAAAGGAAGGGATGCAGTATGTCATTGGAATGGTTTGACCGGGTTAGCGGGGAGCTGCAAGATCATCTTGAGTCTATCTGTGAGAAATACGATGAAGTGGGCCACATGACGATTGACAGAGCAGCGAAGCATCCCAGGATCGAGTTCTTTGTAGAGACGAGCGAGGATGAGAGTGAATATTTCTGTACTTTATTTTTTGACCCGTATAACGAGGAATTTTACGTAAAAACATTAGAGTTGGATTTTGAACAAATGTCCAAAACTGTTCTTCCAGATATTGAAGATATTATTGACGAAGTTCATGAAAGCTTCCACGAATTTATGGAAGGTGGCAGCGATTGGGAAGACGACGATGAGTTGGAAATGATAGTAGACGATGATTCTGAGAGGGTATTTCAAGAAATAGACGTAGAATGGTCGACACCGGAAGTTACTGCTTACGCTCATGAAGATGAAGTGGAAGTCACTTATCAATTTGGTGTGATTGAGGAGACGGGTGATGGTGTTCTTCGCAGAGTGAACCGGATAAAAACAGTGGATGATGAATTATTAGAAGATGAGACGAATTTCATTTTCAGTAAAGAAGAAGCCAATACTATCATTGCGATGATCGCCAGTCACGCAGATTCCCTCAGCGAATTTAATTTTGACAAATATTAATCTTTTCTAAGAACTGTTCTAAAACCGAATGTTATCGGCTCTTTGAACAGTTCTTTTTTGTGCGCCTGGGTAAAAAAAAAGTGGCACGTGGAATCATTACAAAGGATAACTGGTCTGCACGTGGATAAGTGAAATAAGCTAAAGAGCCCTAGTGAGCAGTGCTTGAGAAGGATGAATCATCCCTTTGATTTATCGTATCTCCAAGAGGCTGGGGAAATTGAGCAAGAGGGGGAATAATTGGATGATGGTGATTTAAGTGCTTTTCTCCACAATTTTCAACTTAATGAAGAACCCCTTTCACTTTTGGAAAGGGGTTTTTTCGTTATTTTTAAAAGCGTGCTCTGCGATTTGATGGTTCCTCATAAGTTTGTTTGGAAAGCCTTCTACATGTGCTGCCGGTTTATAATTGGAAGCCTATCCTTTTTGTTATATATCCCCGCATTGAATTCGCTTAATTAACTCTTCAAGCCATTTAATTGTATGCTCCGCTTTAGTAGAAACATACCCACCTATAAACTCATTTAACTTTTCTTTATCCTTTTCTATGGAAACATGCTTTTTAAAATCCGCAATATGCTCCCAACGAGCAATATAATTTTTAAGTTTATTTTCTAGTATATCTACTACTTTGTGACGCTCCACATACTTGATATTGGCGAGTCCTACTAGCATGTCACTAATGGCATCCGCTTTTTCAAATAGTTTGTAGATTTTTTTTGGTAGTTCCTCGCGGCCTTTAGAGGTAATGGCGAAGACTTGTTTATCCGGTCGATGCTCTTCTTTTATAATTTCAACCGTTTCAATTAACCCCTGTTTTGCTAACGCTTCAAAATGGTAGTATAACTTACTCTCTGTTAATCCAGCTAGTTTATCCAATGGAATAGGCTCTGAAAGCTCTTTTTTCAACTTATAAGGATAATTATTATCCTCCATCAATTTGCTCAAAATAAAAATTTGGATGGACATTCTCTTTTTTGCTCCTTTAAGAAGAGTTCTCCTCATTTTAGCAAAACTATATGCCAATTTCAGCAGGGGTTTTGGCGCTTTCAGCTTCCGTCATTGTTTTTTGTTGATCTACTGCTGATGATTTATGCAAAAACGCTACAATCGCTATGTTAATTAACAGGGCAACTGCCCCAACAGCAATCATCGACCAGATATACGGATTTGGACTGATGCTGCCATACAGATTCGCAAAATACGATTGAACCGAGTAATACATTGGTGAAATGTAGCTCATCCATTTATATGGCAAGTACATCATATCACGTGTCAATGTGGCGCCATTGGCTAATGTTTGGATCAACAAAATAGGTAAGTTTAATACCATGCCGCCTTCGCCAACCAGGAAGATCAAAATAGCTGTGAAGTTAAAACATACCATATAATTTAAAATTTGTTGGCCTAGTAAACCAAAGAATAGGTCACCGCTCGGTTGGTTGACTAAATAAGCTACTCCTGCAGCAAGGAAGGATGAGACAACAGCAATTAATAATGCGGCTAATTGTACATACAGGAATAATCGTGTTTTACTTGCTTTTCCGCGGCTTGACTTAAATGCGCCTACCAATTGCATAGCTCCGATCATCGCACCAACATAACCGGCCATGGTTAAAAACATGGGCAGCATATTATTATTCATACCATCTGGCATTTTATTGACTGTTACTATATTTCCTACATACGCTGTTTCAATCTTTTTGGCTAATTCAGCAGCTTGCTTTTCAGGGACGTTAAAGTTCATTAGAACGCCTTGAGCGGTTTGCTGCGAGAACTGTTCGCTTAATTGATTATTAATTTCTGTAACAACGGACTTCATAGTGGATGAAACGACAGTTGCTCCCGCTTCATTAATTGTAAAATCGATGCTTGATGCCGTTTTGCCTTTTTGCATATCAGCAGAGAAGGTCTCAGGGATATGTACGACTAAGGCTAAATCATTTTTCTCCAAGTCTTTTAACGCTTGACTGTTCGTTAAATTAGTCTCGATTTTCTTAAATGGTAAATTTTCTTGTAACTGGTCGGCAATCTTTGCTCCATAGGCACCGGTATCCTCATTGATAATGGCAATCGGTAATTTATCGACATTACCTGGTATTGCTGAATAACCAGGCAAGAAGATGCCCAGCATGGCGATTGAATAGAAAATCCCCATGAATATGGCAGCAATGGCCCCTTTTGTTTTTAAAAACTGAGTAAATTTCATAGGCTGCTTTTCCCTTTCTTAAGCTAAATAGGCCTCAAACAAAGTACTTTATTTAAAGTGCTTTGTTTGAAATACTCTACTAGTTTAGTGTGTTCTTTTTATAAAGTCAATTATTTTCTTCTGAATCAATATGTTTAAAAGTCAGTTATATTGAAAATTAGGTAATCATTTAACATAAAGGTTACAATTTGGTTGTTATGTTGATGTAAATCATCGCTCCATCGCGGAAACGGGGCATTTTAAAATAGCAAATATGGGGCAATAGTTTCACAGCATGAGGCTTTAATTGGTGAATTGAGAGAGAAAATTTTCTCATGGATTTCATTGTCGGTATTGTGGAAGTAAATCAGTGGTTCGTTACGGCAAACGAGATGGTCGCTAACAGACAGTTTAATGGTGTTTCTAGAAGCATTTACAGCTTTATTTAGTGTGGTTTCAATTTCTCGGCAAAAGGAAAATGGAAAGTGAGTTGGACAGGAAAAAGCAGATGCTTATCTTGGCAAGTGCTCATAGAACTTGGGAAACCGCAGATAAGTTAAGGCTGAGAAACATGGCATTCTAAATGTAAAGATTACTCATGTTGTTTCATAGAAAATACAAATGCACATAAAAAATGAGCTGGGAAATTATCTCCAAGCTCATGAATTTTACTGTCTGTTTTTTACTAAAGCCTTTGTTAGTAGAAGAGTAACACTAACAAATTATACAAGGAATGAATAATAATTACTGACCAAAGAGAATTACTTTTTTTATATACAAACCCAAATACAATACTCAATACAAAAACGCTTATTATAGAACCCAAAATATTAGGGAATTCAAACAGACCTTTATAAAACCAAATAGGAAAATGGATAGATACAAAAAGTAAAGATGTAATTGTGTTCGCTATCCAGAATCTATAAGAATCTACAAATTTTCTTAATAAAAAACCTCTAAAGACAATTTCCTCGGTTATTCCAACTAACAGAACAGTATTAAGCCATTGGTTAAATCCTATTTGAAAATTAATATTTTTCTCTAAAATAATGACATTAACGACTACAAAATAGGATATGAAGATTATGGATACCCAACCTGTCCATATCAGCCCTTTTTTAATATTATTACGTAATCCTAAAAAGGAAGACGGGTCACTTTTTTCCACAATTTTAACTAAAAATATGACTGGAACAATCCAAACAGCTATTTTAGTGACAGCTGATGCTATAGCTCTGGGAACAGAATCCATCAAATTTAAATATTGAACTAACCACAATTCTCTGATACACCATAGTGTAAAAAATGTTATGAAATATACCCAAATATAATTCTTGTTTGATTTTACACTTACCAAAACAACACTTCCTTTTTCTACTAAACTGCCTCGTTAGTTTAAGTACGTCTCTTCATAATATTCGGATTTATTTTAACATAAATATCCAGTTGGGATTAAGCAAATTTAAATATGTGAAGCGAGTTCTTCATACCATTTTACAATTAATCAACCTTTTCCTTTAACATAGCCTAAGTGAAAATAAAAGAGTCGGAAGAGAATTGGGTAAGTGAGTGTGCCTATTATCATCCATCCAGAAACGATGCAAAATTCACTCCTCTTTAAGTAGTTATTTTTGTAGTTAGAGTACAGGTTTTGTACTTTTATCAAAGTGCATTTGATAGAATATAAATACCATGTCAATCAGGAAGAAACTATATACATTTGATGCATGGGGTAAGTCACTTTGTTCTTTTTTCACTTGCTTTAATGGTGAAACAGGACATATGTGAGAAGAGTTTAAAAGGCAAGGCCATATTGCCTTTTAATTCTTTAATCAGTGGAAAGAGCTTATTATGTCGCACGAAGGAGTGCTTACGAGTGGAAACATTGCTTATTTATCAGAATGATACATCTAATAAATTTTGGAAAATATACGTGTCCGGCAACTCATTTACTGTAACATATGGAAAG
Source organism: Bacillus sp. PK3_68 (assembly GCF_003600835.1). Taxonomy (NCBI): domain Bacteria; kingdom Bacillati; phylum Bacillota; class Bacilli; order Caryophanales; family Bacillaceae; genus Bacillus; species Bacillus sp. PK3_68. Next base: position 147,782 of record NZ_NQYC01000001.1, read on the forward strand.
GTTGGCACAGGGGGATCGGTAAAAGTAAAAGATTTTGAATCAGAGGCGGCTTGTCAAAAGGAAGCAGAGAGGCTCATTCAATCTAAATTAAAAAAAGGATATGTATGGTCAAGGTCTGCTTATCAAGTAATTAAAGAAAGGGCGATGACAGAAGAGCGGTTTTGGGAGCTGCTCGGGACATCTAAAGAGAAAGGGCAGAGTATAGACGAGCAAATCGAGTGGTTAGTCACCTATTTGTCGAGAAAATCGATCAAGGACATTGTTATGTTTGATTCAATTTTCAATCAGCATTATTACCAATCCTATACATCTGATTTGTGGGCGGCTGCTTACATCGTTATGGGGGGATGTTCAGATGATTGCTTTGATTACTTTAGAGCATGGATACTTTACCTTGGACAAGAGACGTATGAAGAAGCGATTAAGAACCCAGAAACTCTTCTCCCGCATTTTAAGAGATTAGAAGAGCAAGAGGACATTCCGCAGCTGGAGGAACTATTGTATATTGCCAGCTCTGCTTATGAGGAAAAAACAGGACTAGATGATGAGGCGTATTTCAAGGTGTATGATCAATTAGTAAAAGATGATGAAGGTGAACCAGAAATGGAGTTTGACTGGGAGGAGGAGGATGAAGAAGGATTGCGGAAAAAATTCCCTCTGTTGTGGGCAGAGTATGGAGAAAAGCCATTATGAGGATGAGAGAAGATAGTAGTTATGTTGATCCCTCAGGCTACAAATTGCTCTTGCACTAATTTGCATAAAGTGGAAGTCTTTTCAGGCTTCAGAAGAGGGAATAAAAGAGTCGCCCCTAGACGGGAGAATACAATTGTTTGGAGTTTGAGCCACTGACATTCCTTGCGGTAAGTTGGTGGCTGTTTGCATGTGCTCTCTTCAAAATAACAGCCGTCTGGCCTGACTGCACGGACGCCATTTAAAATTAGACGGATGGACTGGGAGATTTAGTCGTTTCTAAAAAAAGGCACCAGAATAAGATAATAGTGCAGGGACAAACTTTTTGAAAGGAGTGAACGTGAATGCCAATTATTAAACCCTTTATGGCTTCGAGAAAGTTTTTCGCTACCATAGGAGACGGGACAGGTACTGGTGCGACCTTTGCCATTGCGGCTACAGCTTTTACTGACGATACGGGAGCAGCTGCCACAGCATTTCCAGGGTCACTTGCTTATTATGTTTTATATATAAATGCTCAGCCGCAAACAGCTGATACTTCAACTCTTACACCTACAGAAATAACGATTCCAGGCGGTGACGTGCTTGATCCGGCCACTCCAATTCTTATTGAAGTTGTAGTTAACTAGCGGGTTTTTATTGAATGGACTAGTTTCCCTTTAGGGAAACTAGTCCATTCAGACTGTAGACAAACTCAATGAAATTCTAGAGTTTGTCTACAGTCCTTTTTATTTTGCTTGTGAATAGGAGCTGTTGATTTCCATTCCAGGCGCTTCGCTTTCCGCGGGGCGGGCGGTGAGCCTCCTCGCCGCGAAAGCGCCTGCGGGGTCTCACCTGTCCCGCTGATCCCGCAGGAGTCTTTGCGCCATCCATTTCAATCAACAGGGGTTACAAAGTTAGAGTAGCCGTACAACCATACCTGTTTTAAAATAAATAGATCAAACGCTTGAGGTGAGAAAGATGCTTTCGAAAAACAATCCAATCCAACGGAATCAAATAGAAATGATCGCTCTAGACCAGCTTGTACCAGAGAATCACCTGGTCCGTAAAATGGAGGCAGCGATGGATTTCTCTTTTATTTATGACTTGGTGGAAGGATTGTATGCGGAAGTGGGCCGCCCAAGCATTGATCCAATTATTTTAATTAAACTAACATTTATCCAATATGCCTTTGGCATTCGATCCATGCGCAAGACGATCGAGGAAGTGGAAACGAATATGGCCTACCGCTGGTTTCTCGGTTATGGATTCCATGATAAAGTGCCGCATTTCTCTACCTTCGGTAAGAACTACGAGCGTCGCTTCAAAGATACCGACCTGTTTGAACAGATCTTCTATCGTATCTTAAAAATAGCTGCCGAGAAAAAGCTCATTAGTGCGGAGCACGTTTTTGTGGATTCCACTCATGTAAAAGCTAGCGCGAATAAGCGTAAATTTGAAAAGAAAATGGTTCGCAAAGAAACACGCGCGTATCAGGAACGCCTCCAAGAAGAGATTAATCAGGACCGAGAGGATCATGGAAAAAAGCCGTTCCCGCCAGATAAGTTCGATAAAGAAGAAACGAAAGAAATCAAGGAAAGTACAACCGATCCGGACAGTGGCTACTACGTTAAAGACGAACGAACCAAACAATTTGCCTATTCCTTTCACGCGGCCGCAGACCGTAAGGGATTCGTAATTGGCACAATGGTCACACCAAGCAACACACATGACAGCCAGATCTTAGAGCCGTTAATGGAGAAAGTGATAGAAAAGGTAGGAAAACCTAAAGCTGTTGGTGCAGATGGAGCTTACAAAACACCTGCCATTGCCAGTTATTTAATGGAAAACGGCATGACACCTGCCTTGCCTTATACACGGCCGCGCACAAAAGAGGGCTTCTTCAGAAAGCATGACTATGTGTACGATGAACATTTTGACTGTTACCTTTGTCCGGCAGGGGAAGTATTGAATTACTCAACGACGAATAAGGAAGGCTATCGTGAATACAGATCACCCAAACAGGTTTGTACCTCCTGCCCTTTTTTAGCTAAATGCACGGAAAGCAGAGATCATCAAAAAGTGGTGACACGCCATATTTGGCAGAAATATATGGAAGAGGCCGACCATCTTCGCCACCACGAAGAAGTTAAAGCGATTTATGCGGAGCGAAAAGAAACGATTGAGCGTGTATTCGCAGATGCAAAAGAAAAGCATGGCATGCGTTGGACAACGTTAAGGGGACTTAAAAAATTGTCGATGCAAGCGATGCTTACTTTCGCTGCCATGAATCTCAAGAAAATGGCCAGCTGGACTTGGCGAGAACCAGAAATGGCTTAAATGATGACCTCGGAGAGGTCTATCTTTCTCTCGAATGGCTTTAAAACTACCGAAAAATCAAAAGGGGTTCGGAATAAGACTATTCCGAACCCCTTTTGTCGACAAACTGAATGGACTAGTTTCCCTTTAGGGAAACTAGTCCATTTTTTATTTTACTATATCCCTTTATTCCTCAAGATAAGAGAGAAGCAGCTATCACTTTTTATCCATTAATGGTTATAAATTGAAGTGTAATCGGTACGCCTTCTGCCGGGGGCTGATCCGTCAATAAAGTTAATTCTCCTGCTTCTACTTTGTAGTCACTCTGAGGTTGGATCATGCCATTGATAAACAAATTGATATAAGAAACTTGGCTCGGTGGCAATATTTCTGTTGTTCCGTATTGCTCTAATCCATCGCTGTTAGTATAAGTAAGTTTTTGTCCATCTGAAAAAGTGAAGTATAGTGAATTTTGTGCAGGAATGGGACTTGGAATAGAGGGGCCAGGAGGACCGGGAGGCCCAGGAGGACCAGGTAATCCCTGTGGTCCGGGCCTTCCTTGAGGGCCGCGTGGCCCAGGAGGACCGGGTTCACTTTTTTCTTCCGAACGTTCAGGAATGGGGCAGGAATAGAAACGAGGCCATGTGCTTCTTGTGTGTTTTTTTTTTCGATAATTGTTGGAACGTGTTCTCTTGCAGTTTATCCCACATTGATAAGGTTTGTTGGGAGGATAAGGATGTTTCCCAGTAGACACCCAATACTTACATGATGGGCTATATCTAGATGAGCATCTACATGATTGATCGCTAAAATGACAGTTTGGGCATAAGTTCAATCAAATCACCTCTTCATTCAGTTACTATATTTTATTAATTACTAGACAAAGTGCCTGTGCTTATAAGCTAGAACAGAATCCTGGCACTTTTGCCGTTTTGGATAGCATTTCCCTTAAATCGGTTTCATTTCTAAGTTCTCAGCCGTGCGCATAGGATGAATCATAGGCAGAGAAGAATTTAACATTAGGAGAATGCGTTATGCCAACTGGAATCATAGAATTATTAATATCTAGGCCTAATACAGCGATAGTAACTAAATCAGGGGATGATTCTAAAGGTTCAATTGGAGGGTCTCCCTTCAAGACGATTAACGGAGCGATAGCAGCCATAAATGCATTAGGTGCTACAGGAATAACGATTCTTGTATTTCCAGGAATGTATGACGAGAAAATAGTGATGCCTCCAGGGAATTCATTAAGGGGTCTCAGTTTATCAACTGTAACGATTCGCCAACAAAATGTAACGGCAAACTCAACCTTAGTAACTATGGGTGAAAATACAAGAGTAGAAGACGTCAGTTTGCTGTTAACTTCCTCCAACCACGTTTCCCTAGTCGGGATCGCTTTTCCTGGAACTACCTCGCAGACCGCTAAATTGCGAACAACGTCCCTAACAGTGGATAACTCTGCTGCTTCAACCACCGGTACATCGAATGTTTATGGAGTTCACTCTTATGGCACAGGAAATCCCCTGGATTATGTAGATGCTGTCAGGTCGTCAGTAGTAGTAGTGAGATCAGCGGGTCTCGGCACAAAACGAGCATTGCTAGTAAACACAACTGCCCATCGGTTTAATTGCCGTGACAATAATTTTTTAGTGACAAGCGCAGGAGGGGCGGTTCATATATAGGTGCGGAAGTCAATCAAATAGGAGCACAACTGGTAATACGGGCATCAACCGTTCAAGGGGTGACAGCTGATATTTCTCAAACAGCGGGAACGCTCACTGTGGGTACGACAAATCTGTTTAATTCCAATGCTAATAATTTAAGTTTCTCTGCTGTCTTACAGCCTTCTACTGTGATTTGGGGAGATCCAGGCAGCTTGCCTAAAGGAGCTACCCGATTTTATCGTCCGGGAACAGCTGCTGTTTCAAGTACGGAAATCTTTATCCGGCTAAGCCAAAAGTGTCTTTTAAAATCATTAAGTATCCGGTCGTTAACCGGGCCGGGAGCTGGCAATACAGATATTTGGACCGTTCGGAGAAATGGTGTTGATACGCTTCTTGCCGTTTCATTAACAGGTACACAAACTGCGAATATCAATAATGCGGCATCCGTTTCTTTCCAGGCAGGGGACAGTCTTTCATTAAAAGTAACGACAAGTGCCGCAACCACTGTGACAGACACCGTTATTCAAGTGGATGTTTTTTAGGCAGCAAACAAAGAACATAAAAATTTGAAAATCGAAGTTGTATCTATTTAACAACCGTTGGATAGGAATAGCGTTTTCTATGTATAAACGGTTTTTCAAATATACACAACAATATAAGGGTAACGAGACGGCAGGCGAAAGTTTTTAAAGTGATAAGCAGATAAAGAAGCCGGAAAACCAATTGGTTGCCGGTCTTCTCTTTTTATAGATGAACGATTTACTCCAATCAGACCTATGACACACAACACGGGTTTTTATGAGAAGCGACCGCAGGGATAGGCTATTTACAATAGTTAAAGAGGATAAAAAGGGCAAAACGGCTTTGACTAAATAAAGTTGAAAGATAGGGAAATATTTTATAAAATTTAGAAAAGCGAAAAGAATTTTATTTTAGTAGCATAATAGGTTGTAATCAGGAAAGGAAGCATATATAATGTCTACTATATAAAAACAAATGTACACTAGAAAAGAACACGGGAGTGAGGAATTGTGAGAGACAACGTAAAAGTAGGTTTATTAGGGTTAGGCACAGTCGGTACAGGGGTTGTAAAGATGATTCAAAATCATCAGGAGCAGCTCATTCATCAAGTAGGATGCCCAGTATCAATTAAAAAAGTACTAGTGAAGAATCCAGACAAAGTTCGGGATGTCGAACTCGATAGCAGCCTCCTCACTACAGATCCGTACGATGTAATTAATGATTCAGAAATCGATGTGATTGTTGAAGTCATCGGTGGAATTGAAGAAACACGCCAGTACATAATTGATGCCTTAAATTTGAAAAAGCAGGTCGTTACTGCTAATAAAGACTTAATCGCTCTTCATGGCTCAGAATTGCAGAAAATCGCTGTGGAAAATGGCTGCGATTTATTCTATGAAGCAAGTGTAGCCGGTGGCATTCCAATCATTAAAGGATTGGCGGATGGCCTGGCTTCTGATAAAATCCAAAAGATGATGGGGATTGTGAACGGAACCACAAACTATATTTTAACGAAGATGACGAAAGACGGTCTTTCTTATGAAACGGCTTTGAAAGATGCCCAAGACTTAGGGTTTGCGGAAGCCGATCCAACATCTGATGTGGAAGGTTTGGATGCAGCACGCAAAATGGCGATTCTCGCCCGTCTTGCTTTCTCTATGGATATTGAGCTGGATGATGTATCCGTAAGCGGCATTTCAAGCGTAACGAAAGACGATTTGAAATATGGCAATATGCTCGGTTACACAATGAAGCTGATCGGCTACGCTGAACAGGAAAATGATCGGGCGGAAGTAAGTGTTCAACCAACATTCTTAGAAAACAATCATCCGCTTGCTTCTGTCCATGACGAATATAACGCTGTTTATGTGTATGGGGAATCCGTCGGTGAAACAATGTTCTACGGTCCGGGAGCGGGAAGCTTACCGACTGCTACTTCTATTGTAAGTGACGTTTTAGCGGTTGTTAAAAATATGCGTCTCGGCGTAAATGGCCGCAGCGTGCTGACACCGCAATTTGACCGTCAATTAAAAGAGGCGGATGAATGTTTCGCTAAATACTTTATCCGTTTACACGTTCGTGATGAAGTAGGTGCTTTTTCCGAACTGACAAAATTATTCTCTAGTCATTCGATTAGCTTCGAAAAAATTCTTCAGTTGCCGCTTGAAGAAGAAGGAGTAGCGGAAATTGTGATTGTTACTCATAAAGCTTCGATGGAAAACTACCAAAATGTATTAACACAAGTAAAAGACCTAGGTGTAGTCAAAGGTGTGGAAAGCTTCTACCGGGTTGAAGGAGAGGGAACAACAAGATGAAATGGGAAGGCTTAATTAAACAATACAAGGAATTTTTGCCGGTAACAGAACAAACACCGGAACTGTCTTTAATGGAAGGGAACACACCGTTGATTCCGCTCCACAACTTGTCTAAAAAGCTTGATATTGATCTTCATGTAAAAACAGAGGGAACTAATCCAACTGGTTCTTTTAAAGACCGCGGCATGGTTATGGCTGTAGCAAAAGCGAAAGAAGAAGGCAGCAACACGGTAATCTGTGCTTCTACCGGCAACACGTCAGCTGCGGCGGCGGCTTATGCAGCCCGTGCGGGAATGCGTGCGATTATCGTTATCCCTGAAGGCAAAATCGCCATGGGAAAACTAGCTCAGGCGATGATGTACGGTGCTGAAATCGTTTCAATCGAAGGAAACTTTGATGATGCGTTAAAAATGGTCCGCAATATTAGCGAGCATTCACCAATTACGCTTGTTAACTCAGTTAACCCATACCGAATTGAAGGCCAAAAGACAGCTGCTTTCGAAATTTGTGATCAGCTTGGCAAAGCGCCGGACGTTTTAGCTATTCCTGTAGGAAATGCCGGTAATATTACAGCTTACTGGAAAGGGTTTAAAGAATATAACGAAAAATTTGGCACAGGTCTTCCAAAAATGCACGGTTTTGAAGCGGAAGGAGCAGCAGCGATCGTGAAAAACATGGTGATCGAACAGCCGGAAACAGTGGCTACAGCGATCCGCATCGGGAATCCGGCAAGCTGGGATAAAGCAGTTGCCGCAAGAGATGAATCTGGCGGTAAAATCGACCTCGTAACAGACGAGGAAATCCTCGCAGCCTTTGAATTAATCACAAAAGAAGAGGGGATTTTTGCAGAGCCGGCTTCTTGTGCATCCATTGCTGGTATTATTAAACATCGTAAATCTGGTGAAATTCCAGCTGGTGCTACGGTTGCGGCTGTCTTAACAGGAAACGGCTTGAAAGATCCACAAACAGCGATTGACCAAATTGCGAAAAAGCCAGTTGTTCTGCCAAATGAAGAAAAAGCTGTGTTTGATTTTATCCAAGGAGTGGTTCGTGCATGAGTACGCCGGTAACAATGAAAGTACCGGCCAGCACGGCCAACCTCGGGCCGGGGTTTGATTCCCTCGGCCTTGCTTTAAATTTATATTTAACATTGGAAATCACGCCAGCTTCTGAATGGCACTTTGAACACCGGTCTCCGATGCTTGCCGGTTTGCCGAATGATAAAACGCATCTCGTTTACCAGGCGGCCGAGAAAACGGCGAATGCTTACGGTGGCACTTTACCGCCTTTGCACATCGTGATGGACAGTGAGATTCCGCTTGCCCGCGGACTTGGCAGCAGCGCAGCAGCTATTGCGGCCGGCATTGAACTGGCAGATCGGTATGCGGATTTGCAGCTGTCTGATCAGGAAAAGCTAAAGATCGGCAATCAAATGGAGGGGCATCCTGATAATATTGGGGCGTCTCTGTTTGGCGGCATGGTCGCAGGCGTTTCGTTCGGCGAAGAAGCTGATATTGTGCAGCTTCCTGTTCCTGATGTAGATGTGGTCGTTCTCATTCCATCTTATGAAGTGAAGACGAGTGATGCACGAAGCGTTCTGCCAGACAGCTTCACGAGACAAGAAGCGGTAGAAGCGAGCGCGGTGGCCAATGTCCTTCTTGCGGCGTTATCTGCTGGCAATTATGAGCTTGCTGGCAAGCTCATGGAGAAAGATCAATTTCATGAGCCTTATCGGTTGCAGTTGATTAAGGAATTGCCGGAAGCGAGAAAGCTTGCACATGAAGCAGGGGCGTATGCCACGGTTATTAGCGGAGCAGGCCCGACAATTTTAACATTTGCGCCAAAAGGAACAGCATCTGATATCCTGTCGGTGTTCCGTGATCAGTTCACGGATTGTGAGGTTAAGCAGCTTGATTTTCATACAGGTCAAATCCAGTATACATAAAGCATAGCTTAACGGACTAAATCCCCGATCGCAGAGAGGAAAACCACTCTGCAATCAGGGGATTTTTGTGTACAAGCGATTTTATACAGATTGTGCCGGTTTGTTATCAAGAGTAACAATTGATTCTTTTGGAAAATAGCATCTTGGCTAAAATTAAGCGCTAAAAAGCCAAGAAGCTGAGAACACGCATCCTACAAGCAGCCGGGCAACAGAGAAAAAAGAGCCGCCGGCTGCATCGACCACAAAGCCAATGGACAGTGGCGCTGCGAATCCAGCGAGCTGCCCGCCAACAGATTTAGGGAAGCGTTTTAACGTAAGTGCATGGATAAGAAGAGTAATCGTCGTTAAGAAGAATGGCAAAATGGATTGATAAATAATAAACACGATTCCACTTTTTAGCAATCAAGTCGTTTGAAAATCTAAGCTTTATTCAAATCTTATTGAAGCTCTCTCACTCTGATCAAAACGATAAAAATCAATTGTATAATCATCATCAGAAGAACTAACTGTTTTGAGCTTGCATCAGTTCATATATCTTACGGGCAGTGTTGACATTTCTTACCGTAATTTGTTTGTATATCTTTGATCCGATGATCTTTGTCTTTCCACTTTTGGTTACATTTTCTTGTCAACCGACCATAGAATCGCGCCGGGGACATATTTCACTGTGTCGATATTTGGTTTAATAACCAGCTTCTCAAGTACCGATTCATCATCGATTTCATCCCATAAAAACATGACATCACTCGTCATGTTTTTATCATTTTTCCATGTGTCAGGAATAGCGTTCATAATTCCTCTGACATCATCGACACTACGAACTACTACTTTAATTTGTAATTGGAAATCATTATAGATTGCTTCTTCCAAAATACGTGATAGTTCAGTTTTTGATAGGCTATTGTGTGAAAAAATAATGTTACCTGTATTGATGTATGTCACTACGTCATTCATCCCGACGTGCTCAAATGTTTGTTTAAGCAGCTTCATGTCAATTTTATTCTTTCCACCCACATTAATCCCCCGCAGAAGAGCAATATAAACCATAACCATCATCCTTTTCACTTTTTATATAAATCTATTACAGTCTTAGTCACTTTTTATTCTCCGCTAATTGCTTCGATTCCTTTTTCTTAATCGCCCTGTTCTTTAATTCAATGGCTCTATTATACTTGAGCGTTGATTTTCATTGCAGGGGCGGTCCGTGAGCCTCGACGTCGTATGTACTTCTACGGGGCTCACAAGGACTCTCTTTTCCGTTACGATCAACAATAGAAAAAACAACCTTTAGCTTTAACAGAGCCTATTAAAAAATTGGTATGAATACATCAAATCGGGCAAGATTTCCGGGGGATGAGTATTTTACCGCCGTTATGTTGAAAAACTCGTACGTTTAATGAAAAATTGTTCACTTAATGAACACACACTCGAAGAGACAGTAGTCTAAACAGGCAGGACATTTTGTCGGTGTGAAGAATATACCCTATACAAATGTGTACGTACGACTCCATAGAAAAAAACTCAATTGCCCATACTGTAAACAATACGCAACCTCTTGATTCCTGTTCGTTTTGTCTCAGAAGTAAAGAAGAAGAGATTAGAAAGTTAGCTATGGGACCAGGAGTCTCTATATGCCGTGAATGTTTGGGAAGTGATTAAATCACATTCTGCTGTAATTTAGATGGTGTTCTGCTTGAATAAGGCAAGGGAAACTTTTAGTTGTACGGGTTTTCCTCTATTCCCATTCAGTTATCGATCATAATATTTAAAATAGCCTAAATAATAAAGAAAGATGGTTGACAATAAATGTGAATCGGTTATAATTGAAATTGAAATTCATTCTCATTACCCCCTCTTTTAATGAGACTGAAGCATTGCTGATATGTGTGAGAAGGCAGTACGTTTAACGTGCTGTCTTTTCTTTTTTATGAAACGGATTGCATCTGCTGGGCTCGTATCGTAATGTTATAAGAGGCTGCTAAGCTCCTGTTAAAGAAAGGAAGGGAAACATGAATAAAAAGGTACAGGGGGATTCCCGTTTCAAAATAGCTAAAAAAGAAGCGTGGATAGGAATCTTGTTAGTCGTTTTTAATTTTATTTGGTGGTACGGTTTTGCATATGGTCTTGGCAGTGGTCCAGCTGAAAATTACAGCTTCATCTTCGGACTTCCAGCTTGGTTTTTTTTCAGCTGTGTAGTAGGCCTTATTGTAATGATTTTTCTCGTAGCCTTTACAGTAAAATACTTCTTTAAAGAAGTACCGTTTGATGAAGAAGGTGAGAAGCGATGAATATGTCGGTAATTTGGCCGCTTGTTGTGTTTCTTGTACTGATTTTTTTAGTTGGGATTTATGCCTCAAGGCATGTGCAAAGTTCGTCCTCATTTATTCAGGAATATTTTTTAGGCAGCCGCGAACTGGGGGGATTTATTCTTGCCATGACGATGGCGGCGACGTATGGAAGTGCCTCCAGTTTTTTGAGTGGTCCTGGAGCCGCTTATAATTATGGGCTTTCCTGGGTGCTGCTGGCGATGAGCCAGGTGGCTACCGGGTATTTTGTTTTGATGATTCTTGGAAAGAAGTTTGCTATCATGGCGAGAAGGTATCAGGCCGTAACCCTTGTGGACTTTTTATTTGCCCGTTATAAAAGTCAGCTTGTTGTTATATTGGCCGCACTCAGCATTATTATTTTCTTATTTTCTGCTATGGTGGCCCAATGGATTGGCGGAGCACGGCTTGTAGAGTCACTTACGGGTCTTTCCTATACTACCGCCTTAATAATTTTCGCAGCCTCTGTCTTAATTTATGTGGTAATTGGCGGATTTCGTGCAGTAGCAATTACTGATATGGTTCAGGGCCTTATTATGGTTGCTGGTACAGTGATTTTATTTGTGGCTGCTTTGAAGGCCGGTGGAGGCATGGAGAAGATTATGATGACTCTCGGAGCAGAAAATCCCAATCTATTAAGCCCCTATGGAAATGATCGCAGTCTAACACCGCTTTATGTTTCATCTTTTTGGGTGTTGGTCGGCATAGGTGTTGTTGGCTTGCCACAAGTAGCTGTCAGAGCAATGAGTTATAAAGACGCCAAGGCCATGCACCGTGCGCTGATTATCGGCACCATCGTGGTAGGGGTGATTATGCTCGGCATGCACTTGATTGGAGTGATGGCGCGCGCAATTATTCCTGGTGTGACAATAGGCGATAAGGTAATGCCTGAACTGGCAATGACCATAATGCCAGACTGGCTGGCCGGCATTGTTCTTGCGGCCCCGATGGCGGCGATTATGTCTACGGTAGATTCTTTGCTTCTGCTCGTATCAAGTGCGGTTGTAAAAGATTTATATTTGCACTTTATTAATAAAGAGGCAGAAGAAAAGAAAGTGAAAAAGCTAAGCTTTATTGTGACGACAATTATTGGAGTGGTTGTTTTTATCGTTGCTCTACAGCCTCCTGATTTAATTATCTGGCTCAATTTATTTTCATTCGGCGGTCTTGAAGCTGTATTTATCTGGCCGGTTGTTTTAGGCTTGTATTGGCAGCGGGCAAACGGAGCAGGAGCAGCATCCGCAATGATTACAGGTATGGTCTCCTATATTCTTTTTAATACGTTTTACCCCAATGCATTTGGGATGCATACAGTGGTTTTGCCCATTTTGTTATCACTTGTCACATTTATAGCGGTCTCTTTATTGAGCGGACGTTCCAATTGGAAGCAGGCCTAGATATAATCTGGGCCTGCTTCTGTTTTTATAATCATGTCAGCCCATTGGCATGCGTCTTGATAACAGGCCAATAATACCCGTTCCTCCATTTGCATTTCATGGCTGATTTCACTGACAGCTGTCCAATGTCCTCTCTCCATTTCCACTATCAAATGAAGCAGCTGAAAAAGTGTCCCGTCTTCAAAGAGAAGGGCTTCTTTTATTTTTTCATCAACCGGCAAATCTTGAAGGAGCACTTCTATTGGCTTATTGATGAAAACGTCAATCATCGAGAGCATGCCTAAGAGAAAAAACAGAGATGAAGGTTCATCGTGAAGGTAGCATAAGGCAAGTAATTCTAACGTTTTTGCCCGCACCAAAGAAACACGGATGACCTCCTCTGAACACATCGAATCAGACGAGCTGAACATCATCACAAACAGCCACTTTTTTAATTCATCAAGACCAATAAGCATAATGGCTTGATGAATCGTTTTTATTTTTTTCTTTGAATAAAAACAGTCCGGTTGAGCAGCTTTAATAACTTATAGGAAAGAGACAAGTCTGCTTCAATAAGTTTGGCTATTTTATAAACGTTAGGTTCGGAACTCATGACTTCATGCAAAATAACAAAGTAGCGTCCTGAAAACTGGGGGATGGATTTAGCGCTGATAATTGTAGGCTCAGCAAAGAAGAATCCTTGGAATAAGTCGAATCCTTCATCCAGCGCTTCTTGTAAATGTTCCCTTGTTTCTACTTTTTCTGCGAGCCATATAAGAGGAAGGCCAGCCATGTCCCGTTTCATTTTGTCTCTCTCAGCTTTGGCCGTATCAAGAAAATCCACCTTGATAATATTCGCATATTGTATCAGTTCCTTATTTTCGTCTCTTAAAAGGAAGTCATCAAGAGCGAGAGTATAGCCTTTTGCCTTTAATTCCTTGCAAGCAGCCTTTATTCCGGCAGTTGTTTCTATTTCTTCTAATAGCTCAATGACAATTTTTTCTGCCGGCAAAATTTCAGGAAAATGCTGCAAAAGCAAATTTTCTGTGAAGTTGATATATACTTGTTTTCCTCTGGAAAGCTTATCGAGTCCAATGTTTAAGAGACTGTTCGCTAATACTTCGATCGTTGCTTCATCACCGTTTATTGACGTTCCAGGATGTTTGCCGTCACTGTCGCGGTAGAGCAGCTCGTAAGCAACTGTTTGTTCTTTTCGATTAAAAATTGGTTGCCTGGCTACATGCACAGTCATTGATCTCACCCCATCTATTACTACTTTGTTCATAACCTATAGGTAAAAAGATACAATCATTAGGAAGATTTGTCTATAAATACCTATAAAAATTTGGAAAATCTATTTTTATCAAAGTGAGACGACCATCAGGCTTATAAAAATAAAAAAATTCAAACAAAGGGTTGACTTTTTATATAAAATTAGAATATGATGTATTACAACAAAACAAAGAACGACTTATAACAAGTGTTGACGAAGAAGAGTAGCTTTAATGAATGCTTCAGAGAGCTGATGGTTGGTGCAAATCAGTGCAAACATTTTAGTGAATGGCCTTCCGAGCTTCCGTACCGAACTCCTTTCGATAGTAGGCTGCGGCGAACGTCTTATCGTTACAAAAGACAGGCATTCAAGCAATAAGCTTCGATGCTCTCAGAGTGGACTGCACGAACCGCAGTCAATAAAGGTGGCACCACGGCTCCCCGTCCTTTGCGATAGGGGGCTTTTTGTGTTTTTTAAATTTATAGGTAAATTCATTGACGAAGAAGAGTAAGTTTGTGACGCGCGCAACAGAGAGCCGGGAAGGTGAGAGCCGGTGCCGCATATCAGGCTGAATGGACTTCGGAGAGGCAGCAGGAAATGGCTGCCCGGCTTCCACCGTTATCAGGACCCGGACGGGATAGAACATTTTCGTCTGGATGAAGAGGAAGCTTTTTAGCTTCAATGCGAGGTGGCACCGCGGTCAATCCGTCCTCCGCAGCAGTGATACATTCACTTGCTGCGGAGGATTTTTTATTTTTATTAAACAATCAAGAGGTGAAAGGGAAATGAAAACAACGGAAAAAATGAATTATAAATTAAGGGAAATGGAAGGCGATATGCTGACGCCGATCATGCTTTATCATCAAATGCAAGGAGAAAAAAAATTTCTGCTTGAAAGCTCCTATAAGCATGAACAAAGTGGTCGGTACTCTTTTCTTGGAATGAATCCAGCAGCTGAATATAAAGCAGTTGGTCAGGAGATAGAACGAATCAATCACCGCACAGGAACGAGTGAATCGTCTTTCGGCCACAGTCTTCATCAATTAAAAGAAATGCTTTCTAACAGAGGAACAGCTGAACAACCTTTCCCTTTCTTTGGGGGCGGGATTGGGTATATCGGGTACGATGTTATGTTTTTAGATGAGCATATCGGTGAATCGCTAGAAGACGAACTGGAAATGCCGGATGTTCACTTTATGTTTTACGATACAATTATCATTTATGACCACTTGTTGCAGAAAGTAACACTTGCCGCAGTTGACCTGTTCGGTGACCGGTCAGAGAAGGAGCTGGAAGAAACGTTATTGAATTTGGAAAATTGCGTAAACGGCGCGAGCCAGCCAAAGCAGACGGAAGTGCTAGATCATCTTTCATTTGCTGGCAATGTGGATAAAGAGCAATTCAGCCAACTGGTTGAAACAGCCAAACAGCATATTATTCGCGGAGACATTTTCCAGGTAGTCCTTTCCCAGCGACTGAAGGCAGCATTCGAGGGCAATCCGTTTTCGCTATACCGGCGTTTACGAACATCCAATCCTTCGCCTTATATGTTTTATATTGATTTTAATGAATATACGGTATTAGGGGCTTCGCCTGAGAGCCTTATACGGATTAATGGTCGGGAAGTTACAACCAACCCAATAGCCGGTACAAGGCCACGAGGAGTAAATGAAGAGGAAGATACAGCGCTAGAACGGGAACTGCTTAATGATGAAAAGGAAATAGCTGAACATCGAATGTTGGTAGATTTAAGCCGTAATGACCTTGGCCGGGTATGTAAAATTGGGAGCGTTCATTTATCTAAATATCAGAAGATTGAAAAATATAAGCATGTCATGCATATTGTCTCGGAAGTAACAGGAGAACTAAAGGAGGAAATTCATCCCCTTGAAGCGCTGTCAGCTTGCCTGCCTGCCGGAACAGTATCGGGTGCGCCAAAAATCCGGGCGATGCAAATTATTAATGACTTAGAGTCAACGAAGCGCGGCTTGTACGCCGGAGCAGTCGGCTATATCTCATCAAATGGTGATCTCGATTTTGCCCTTGCGATCCGGACGATGATTGTGAAAGGCAACCAAGCCTATGTTCAGGCAGGAGCCGGTATCGTGTATGATTCCATTCCGGAAAAAGAATATGAAGAAACAATGCATAAAGCAAAAGCATTGCTGGAGGTAAAATAATGATCCTACTCATTGATAACTACGATTCCTTTACGTATAACTTGTATCAGCAAATCGGTTCTTTAGGAAAAAATGTACGGGTCATCCGCAATGATGAAATGACACTCGCAGAGATTGAAGCCCTTGAACCGGAAGCTATCGTATTATCACCCGGTCCCGGCACACCGGAGGAAGCAGGCATTTGTATCGACGTGGTTCGCAGCTTCTTCCACCGGATTCCGATCCTTGGCATTTGCCTGGGGCACCAGGCGATTGCGGCTGCATTCGGGGCGAAAATCAAGCCCGCAAAAACGATTAAGCACGGAAAAATCTCACTCATTAAGCATAACGGCAAAGGGATGTTTCAGGCGCTAGCTGGCCCAGTTCCTGTCATGCGGTATCATTCGCTTTCTGTTGATCAAGAGTCGCTTCCAGAAAAGCTGGAGGTACTCGCCACATCTGCGGACGATGAAGAAATTATGGCGATTCGCCATCGAGAGTACCCCGTGTACGGGTTGCAATTTCATCCTGAATCCATCGGAACAAAAGCAGGAACGGATATGATTCAGCAATTTTTCCGTCAGTACCGAAAGGAGAAGAACATGAAACAATACTTACTGAAATTGTCCGATCACCAGTCACTGCAGGAAACAGAAATGGAGGCGGCCATTGAAGAAATCCTGCAGGAGGATGCAACAGACAGCGAAATTGCCGCTTTCCTCGTTGCTTTAAAGGCAAAAGGGGAAACGGTGGAAGAGATTGCTGCGCTTGTGAATGTGTTGAGACAAAATGCACTTGGTATAGGGAAGCAACTGCCGGGCGTAATGGACAATTGCGGAACCGGTGGAGATGGCTCGCAAAGCTTTAATATCAGCACGACATCGGCTTTTGTATTAGCAGGTGCGGGAGTAAAAGTAGCGAAGCATGGCAACCGTAGCGTATCGAGCAAAACAGGCAGCGCTGATGTATTAGAGCATCTCGGCATTTCTCTTGATTACTTAGAAGGGGAAACAGATGAGCTTCTGGAAGAGAACGGCATCGCCTTTTTATTCGCGCCCCACGTTCATCCGAGATTAAAAAAGATTATGAAAGTCCGCCGGGATTTAAAAATTCCAACGGTTTTTAACTTAATCGGTCCATTAACAAATCCGGTCCATCTTGATACCCAACTGCTCGGTATTTATCGCCGGGATATGCTGGAGATGATGGCCAACGTGCTGAATCGTCTTGGAAGAAAGCGAGCGGTTGTGCTAAATGGAGCAGGTTTTATGGATGAAGCTTCTTTAGCAGGGGAAAATCATTTGATTTTACTTGAATCAGGGGAGACGAAAAAAATGATCGTCACACCAGAAGAAGTTGGACTCCCTGTTTATGGTCTAGAGGCGATCCGCGGCGGCGAAGCAAAAGAAAATGCCGAAATTTTAAAAAGCATTCTGGAAGGGGAAAAAGGAGCAAGACGCGATACCGTTCTCTTAAATGCCGGCATTGGCTTGTTCGCTAATGGCAAAGCAAAAACCATTCAAGAAGGAATCGAGCTAGCGAGAGAAAGCATTGATTCAGGTGCAGCCTTATCAAAATTACAGTATTTAATTGACTATTCAAAACAGCGGCAGAAAGTGAGGATCCCAGTATGAGTGCAACCATTTTAGATAAAATTCTGGCTAAGAAACAGGAGGAAGTCGAGCGATTGAAGCAGACTTTCCAGGTGAGTATACCAAAAGAGAAACAGGAAAAACGATCTTTATATACCCGTTTTTATGAATCTAAAAAAATGAACATTATTTCTGAGATTAAAAGGGCCTCCCCTTCTAAAGGAGATATTCATCCAGACGTTGATCCTGTTCGGCAGGCGAAAGAATATGAACAAGGCGGCGCTAATGCCATATCTGTTTTAACAGATGAACCTTTCTTTAAAGGCACGATGAGCGATTTGGAAGCGGTGCGACAGAACGTGACGGTTCCAGTATTATGCAAGGATTTTATGATTGATGCTATCCAGATTGACCGGGCAAAAGCAGCAGGTGCAGATATTATTTTACTGATCGCAGCCGCTCTCCAGCAAGAACAGCTGACAAGCCTCTACTCGTATGCTAAGGAGCAGGAGCTCGATGTGTTGCTTGAAGTTCACAATGAAGAAGAGATGGAGCGGGCTCTTCTCATTGATGCCGATGTCATTGGTATTAACAATCGTGATTTAAAAAGCTTCGTGGTCGATCTGGGAGTGACTGAGCGGCTATTGCAGTCTTATTGGCATCCTGAAAAGGTGTTTATTGCCGAAAGCGGCATCCGCACAGCTGCTGATGTAGAAAGAGTAAAAGCGGCGGGAGCCAAAGGCATTTTGGTCGGCGAAACCTTTATGAGAAGTGCAAATATCGGCCAAACATTCCGTGAATTGAAAATCAGCTTGTGAGGTGACGAGTATGAAAGTAAAAATATGCGGCGTCCAGGATGTGAAGACCGCTCTATACGCAAAGCAAATTGGAACAGATGCAATTGGCTTTGTGTTCGCAAAGAGCAAGCGCCAGCTGTCAGCTGAACAGGCGAAAGGCATTGCTGCTGGTCTGGGGAAAGGTCCGTTAAAAGTCGGGGTCTTCGTGAATGAGGAATTAGAGAAAATAGAATCCATTGCCGATCAGGCTTCACTCGATGTGATTCAGCTCCATGGTGATGAACCGCCTGAATTTGCGAAAAGTCTGCGATTACCGGTGATTAAAGCATTCAGCTTTGAAAAAGGGGCGAAACTTTCAGATATGCTGAGCTATCCAGCAGACTTTATTTTGCTTGATAGTCCGGCCGGCCCTTACCGGGGCGGCAACGGGACATCTTTTGACTGGACGCTTTTAGAAAAAGAATCTTTTGATCGTTCCCGTCTGATTTTAGCTGGGGGACTAAACACGGAAAATGTAGAAGAAGCGATTGGAACGGTCCGTCCGTTTGCCGTAGATGTCTCAAGTGGAGTGGAAACAGACGGAGTAAAGGACCGGGAAAAAATAAAACAGTTTATTCAAACAGTGAAGGGAGTAACGAAAGATGACTACATATGTACAACCAGATGAGCGAGGGCACTTCGGACCATTTGGCGGCCGTTATGTACCGGAAACATTAATGCAGGCGGTTCTTGAATTAGAGGAAGCTTATCAGGAAGCAATGCAAGATCCTGCATTTTTACAGGAGCTCAATGACTATTTAACAGATTACATTGGCCGGGAAAACCCGCTTTATTTTGCCCGGAATTTAACCGAAAAGCTGGGCGGGGCGAAAATTTATTTAAAACGAGAAGATTTAAATCATACCGGCGCCCACAAAATTAACAATACGATCGGGCAGGCGCTGTTAGCGGTGCGCATGGGGAAAAAGAAAGTCGTCGCAGAAACAGGTGCCGGTCAGCACGGCGTGGCAACAGCGACGGTGAGCGCATTGCTGAATTTAGAATGCGTCATTTTTATGGGAGAAGAAGATATTCGCCGTCAAAAGCTGAATGTATTCCGGATGGAGCTGTTAGGGGCGAAGGTGGTCAGTGTGACCCAGGGAAGCGGCACGTTGAAAGATGCGGTCAATGAAGCGTTGCGCTACTGGGTAGCTAATGTGGAGGACACTCACTATATTATGGGGTCTGTTCTTGGACCGCATCCGTTCCCGCAGATCGTTCGTGATTTTCAAAGTGTCATTGGCAAGGAAACGAAAGAGCAGATGTTGGAAAAAGAAGGAAAGCTTCCAGATGCAGTTGTGGCTTGTGTGGGCGGTGGCAGCAACGCAATGGGCATGTTTTATCCGTTTATTAATGATGAAAGTGTAAAGATGTATGGGGTAGAAGCTGCCGGAAATGGTGTGGATACGGAAGAGCATGCTGCTTCGCTGACGAAAGGAAAGATCGGCGTCCTGCACGGCAGTAAAATGTACCTTCTCCAAGATGAGGCCGGCCAAATCCAAGAGGCGCACTCTATCTCAGCGGGGCTGGATTACCCAGGTGTCGGACCGGAACACAGCCTGTTAAAAGAAATCGGCCGGGTCGAATACACATCGATAACTGATGAAGAAGCACTGGAAGGGTTCAAGCTGCTGACGCAAACAGAAGGGATTATTCCAGCACTGGAAAGCTCGCATGCGATCGCCTATGCTGCGAAGCTCGCAAAAAAGATGGAGAAAGACGAATGTATCGCTGTTTGTTTATCTGGCAGAGGGGACAAAGATGTAGAAGCCATTCAAGCAAGATTAGGAGGCAAAGAACATGAGTAAATTCAAGCTAGAAAAAGCTTTTCAAACCGTACAAGAAAAAGACCATAAAGCCTTTATTTCTTATATTATGGCTGGGGACGGCGGACTCGATGCTTTGAAGGACCAGCTTCTTTATTTACAGGAAGCAGGTGTTACCGCGGCAGAAATCGGCATTCCTTTTTCTGATCCGGTCGCCGACGGCCCTGTTATTCAGGAAGCTGGAAAGCGGGCGTTAGCACATGGGGTAACGTTGAAGAGGGTGTTGGAGTATTTAACCATTCATCAAGATTCTTTTACGATCCCAATCATTTTGATGACGTATTTGAACCCAGTCTTTCAATACGGGGCTGAAGCGTTTGCTGAAGATAGCCGCAAAGCAGGAGTATCCGGTGTGATCATTCCCGATATGCCAATTGAAGAAGAAGGAGAAGTAAGTGAAGCACTGAAGCAGAAGGATCTTGCGTTAATCCGTTTAGCTACCTTGACGAGTCCTGAAGACAGGATCGCTAAAATTGCAGATGGAGCGGAGGGCTTTATTTATGCAGTAACAGTAAAGGGAACAACAGGTGTCCGCGCAAGCTACCAGGATGATGTCGCGTCTTATTTGCAGCGTATTAAATCAAAAAGCGCGGTTCCCGTACTAGCCGGATTCGGCGTATCTTCAAAAGAACAAGCAGAGGAACTTGGCCAGTATTGTGATGGGGTCATTGTCGGCAGTAAAATCGTTGAATTGTTCCATGAAGGAAAAAAAGAGGAAATCAAACAATTGATTCCTCACGCTACGGTTAAAGTGAATTAATGAAGAGAAGTATTCTACTAATGTAGAGAAATGATAGGGAATCGAGTGTGAGACTTTAACGGTTTCACACTCGATTCTTGTTGTAATACGACATGTTTTTAGCAGTTTAAAATAAATTTATTTCTCATCTTAAAATCTAATAAAGAGATTTAAAGCGGTCATCATCGAAAAAGTCAAATTTAAGCGAAAAGACCCCTTTCAAAATCCTCATGAATTTCAAGTTATTGTCATGTTATAGTAAATCTAGAAGTAAAAATTATATTATTTTGAGAATTTAGAGACTGTTCTTAGTCATCCTCTCACTGTAATAGAAGGGAGGTACCACAAGATATGTCATCAAATCATACAGCAACCATGTTAAAAACCCTGAAGGAATACCAGAACTGTGAAATATCATTAACTTTTACAAGTAATAGTGGCACACCTCTATTATTCGTAAGCTACCAGAACAATAGCTACCAAATAACATATCTTACAAACCTCATGATTGAAACTTATGAAACCATTGAATCTACAATTTCAGCTGTTGATAAAGCTATGCAATCTGATTTATGAGAAACCTCTGATTTTAATTAGGGGTTTTTATTTTGCAATCTACAGCATTTATTCGATTCTTTTGCCGATAGCCGCGCTACAATAAAGCATGAGTTGATCATTAAAGGGATAGTTAGAACAGGAAATTCAAGAACAATGAACATTCCATATAAAATTTAGTTTTACGTAAGGGAGGGAAAGAATGAAGCACGTATTAGTAGTAGGTGGAACGGGGATGCTTGCAGGAGTATCACTTTGGCTATTAGATAACGGCTATCATGTATCCATCCTCGCAAGAAATGCTGGGCGCATGAAATCATTAATAGAAAGAACAGGTTTAAAAAGCTATGTAACACCTATACTAGTTGATTATCACAATGAATATGAATTAAGAAAGAAAGTAAAGGCAACCATTAAGCAAAACGGAGATATCGATATGGTAGTCGCTTGGATTCACTCGACTGCTGAACGTGCACTTGAGCTCATAGTAAAAGAGGTTTCTGCCAATGAGAATAAATGGGAACTATTTCATATTTTAGGCAGCAGTTCGGATGCGGATAAAATCAAGAGAAAGCGTCCTTTAGCTGATAGTTACTTTTATCATCAAGTTCAATTAGGTTTTATCGATGAAGGCAGTCATTCAAGATGGTTAACAAATGAGGAGATTTCTAAAGGTGTAATTGAAGCTGTAAAGAAGAAAGAAAAACTACTAACCATTGGTCAAATTGAGCCTTGGGAAAGACGGCCTTGATAAAGTGAGATTGCTTTTATGGTAGAATATGTATATCGAAAGATAGAATGGTGGAGATTCTATGTATACATACGATTCATTTGAAACTATGGGAGCATTCACTTTATTGCGGCCTGTCTTTATTACTTTAATTGTGGCAATGTTGTTTCTATTTCTTATCGCGCTGCTTCCTTCTTTAAGAAGAAAGGTTCATCATTTATTCGTGATGGGAGGATCGGTCGTTTTAGTCATTGTATCTGCTCAACTGTTATATTATGACGCAATTATCGTTGATGAGCTCGGTTTAGGGGGAGATGAAATAACGACCTATCTGTTCTTGATAATTGTTATCTTTAGTGTGATGAATTCTATCATCTTTTATGTTGGGCAGAAACGCTCAGAACGATGATAAACGAGTCTTGTACGATCCTAATATGTAATAAAAGGAGACGGATTAGGAAAAAGCTTAGGGCCATAATAAGCCCTAAGCTTTTTAAATGTTATGTAGTGTGCTTTCATATGGGAATGACAAAAGATAAACTGCTTATCTTGCGAAATGTCTTTTCGCTCGCTTTTTGAAATATACCCATAAGGGTATTTGACAATGAGATTATTTTATAATAAAATGCAAGTATACAGTGACTGGATATTTTTTTATCTGAAAATATACCCCTATGTGTATATGGAGAAGGAGGAAATAAAATTGAGCAAAACAGTAGAGGTAAAAGAAATTGATCATCTAGTGAAGGAAGGTGCTTTACTGATTGATGTTCGTGAGGAATCGGAGAGGTTAATGGGCTATATAGAAGGAAGTAAAAATATTCCGCTCGGAGAACTATCCAAGCATTTGGGCGAACTGCCTAAGGATCAGCCTGTCTATATCTCCTGCCAATCCGGAAAGCGTGGAGAAACAGCTGTTCAGTTATTAATGGAGAATGGATTTGATGCTTATAATGTAGCGGGCGGATATCGCGCTTATGCTGAATGTCTTCAATCTACGGGTAATGAGAAAGAAGAGAAGATAGATGGGACACAAATAAAACCAGATAAGGAATTGAATTGCTCGGGGTTACAATGTCCAGGGCCGATTAGCCAAGTGTTCCAAGCAATGAATCAAATGAAAGATGGAGAAGTACTAGAAGTAAAGGTAACTGATCCAGGATTTATTGCTGATGCCAAAGCATGGTGTGCGAATACAGGAAACACGTTTATCGGCAGTGAAACAACAGGGAAAACAACGGTTGCCTACATGCGCAAAGGAGCAGCGGGGAAACCTGAAGCTTCTGTACAAGCAAGAGAAGAAAAGACTAATAAAGGAGCGACTCTCGTTGTATTTAACCAGGATTTAGATAAAGCGATTGCTTCCTTTATTATTGCAACAGGCGCAGCCGCTATGGGAAAGAAGGTCACGATGTTCTTCACATTCTGGGGATTGAACATTCTGCGCCGTGATGAAGAAATTCCTCAGGATGGAAAAGATTTTATGGAAAAAATGTTTACGAAAATGATGCCAGCGGGTCCTAAGCATTTGCCTATTTCTAACATGAACATGGGTGGCATGGGCGCAAAAATGATTCGTCAAGTGATGGAAAAGAAAAACGTAGACAGCTTGGAAACACTAATGGAAAATGCGATGAACATGGGAGTTCGCATCGTTGCTTGTGCAATGAGCATGGATGTTATGGGCATCCGTAAAGAGGAATTGATCGATGGGGTCGAACTTGGCGGGGTAGCTACCTATCTTGGTCAGGCCGAGAATGCTAATGTGAATTTATTCATTTAAAAAAAATAAGAAAAGTGTGTGCGTTTGCACACACTTTTCTTATTTAATAGCCGTTACGCAAACGGTTAACACAGGCCGCTCTTCTTTGTAATGAACGGCAGCGCCGGAAAAACCGGCTTTCTCCAGATCGTTGCAGATCATTCGTGCCAGCTGCTTTGTCTTAGTATCGTCGGCATTCTCCTCGCGTGGTTGGACGGTAATGGCAATTTGTCCATCCTGTTTCACCAGCTGATATAAGACGGCAAGTCCTTTTTCACGGTTTGACCAGAGCGGATAATTATTGACTGACAAAACCCGATCATAATGCTTATCTGTTTCGAATTCAGCAATATCCTTGACGAATAGACGCAGCCTTCCTTCACTTACTAACAATTGGTTTCGCTTTTCACACGTATGTTTCATTGTTTCGGACGCATCCACTCCGTCAATATAGATAGAAGGAAAGCGTTTGCCTGCTTCTTCGATAGCGAAGCCAGGTCCAAAGCCAACTTCGAGCACGTGGTCATTCGGTTTGATGTTTAAAAGATCAAGCGTCCATTTATTAATGGTTCGATTCTCCACTGACATAATTTTGCCTGCTGCTTGGCCGAGCAAGCCATCCGGCTTTTCGAATTGTTTAGAAAAAAATGAAAACATCCAGTCGTCCTCCGCTTTTTTCTATAATATATACCTCTTTATTTTCTATGAAATCATCGATCGAGCATTTATTTTAAGTATTGCTTCATTAATTATATAAAAACGCAAGTCCTATTCATGGAATGAAGCAGCAAATTTCCCTCATAACACAGCGAAGAAGTGCTTACTTGACAAGTTGTATAATAAATGCGACTTTTTTATGAAAAAATATTGGTTTTTCGCCGCAAGAGTAGTAAGATTGTACATGGAAAAAATGATGCTGCTCTATTGAGATGAAGATAGAGGAATGAATCAAGCGGGGAATTGCTGCTTAGCAGAATAATTTCCACTTGTCAAATTATACTAATAAAAAATACGTGGCATATTTGGCAAATTAAGCTTTAATGCTTTCCCTCAATACCTTGCAGTGGTAAGATGTCCTTGTAGGCAGTATAAATTTTCATCCTGGGTGTATCATGGTGTATAGAGTGATAGGCAATACACAATGTAAGCCCATCAAAATATCATTTAGCAAAAATTAATGGGCGAAATAGTTGGAGGTTTTTCAGAATGAAAATGCAGACAGCCCAAGGGAATCCGTGGAGTGAGTTCTCCGGACCAAACCTTGGATATGTAATGGAGTTGTACGAGCACTATCTAAAAGATCCTGAATCAATCGATCCAGAAATGAAGCAGATGTTTGAAGAGTGGGGAGCACCTGTAGCAAATGTACCCCATCAAGAAGGTGGTAAGACAGCTGTACCTGCATCAGGCAATGATTTAAATGTTTTGTTTAACGCAGTCAAACTGGCTGACAGTATCCGTACGTACGGTCATCTTGCAGCAGATATTAATCCGCTGAGTGACAAGAATAAAGATACGTACCGAATCGAATTAAGCACTTTCAACTTAACAGAAGAAGAATTGCGAAAAGTTCCTGTTCAATATTTATGTCCTGATGCACCTGCACATGTGAGGGACGGATATGATGCGATCCAACACTTGAAAAAAGTCTATACAGATAAACTGGCTTTTGAGTTAGCCCAAGTCCATAATTTAGAAGAAAGACAATGGTTCAGACAGCAAATTGAATCAACTAATTATTATCCAACATTCTCAAGCGAACAAAAAATTCAGCTGTTAAAGAGACTGACACAAGTAGAAGGCTTTGAGAAATTTATTCATAAAACATTCGTCGGCCAAAAACGCTTCTCTATCGAAGGATTGGATGCGATGGTTCCTCTACTAGATGAACTTGTAAAGCATTCAACAGAAATAGGAGCAAAAACAGTAAATATCGGCATGGCCCACCGAGGCCGCTTAAATGTTTTGGCCCACATCTTAGGTAAACCATACGAAATGATTTTTGCCGAGTTCCAACATGCGCCAAGCAAAAATCTGCTTCCTGAAGGCTCTATGAAGATGACTACATATGGC
Source organism: Bacillus sp. PK3_68 (assembly GCF_003600835.1). Taxonomy (NCBI): domain Bacteria; kingdom Bacillati; phylum Bacillota; class Bacilli; order Caryophanales; family Bacillaceae; genus Bacillus; species Bacillus sp. PK3_68. The sequence goes on from NZ_NQYC01000001.1 coordinate 173,963, forward strand.
TGGACGGGCGATGTGAAATATCACCTTGGAGCGGATCACAGCTTTAAGGAAGATGCAGATATTACTCGTGTGACGCTCGCTAACAACCCGAGCCACCTTGAAATCGTTAGCCCAGTTGTAGCTGGCTACACAAGAGCGGCACAGGAAAACCGCGCTAAACCAGGTGTGCCTGAACAAGATACAAATGCTGCGTTGGCTATTTTAATTCACGGCGATGCTGCATTCCCAGGCCAGGGCGTTGTGAGTGAAACATTTAACATGAGCCGGATTCCTGGTTATCAAACAGGCGGTTCCATTCACATTATCGCGAACAATATGATCGGATTTACGACAGAAAGCTATGATTCACGTTCTACTCGTTATGCTTCTGACTTGGCAAAAGGTTTCGAAGTGCCGATCGTTCATGTGAATGCGGATGATCCAGAAGCATGTATTGCTGCGGCTCTTATGGCCGTTGATTATCGTAATCGTTTCGGTAAAGACTTTGTTATCGACTTGATTGGTTACCGTCGCTTTGGTCATAATGAAATGGATGAGCCAATGACGACAAATCCAACGATGTATCAAATGATTCATCAACACCCAACCGTTCGTCAGCTTTATGCAGATAAGCTCGTTAACCGCGGAGTCATTTCTAAGGAAGAAGCGGAAAAACTTTACGCGGAGAATGAACAGAAGCTAAAAGACTTGTATGAAACGGTTCCGAAGAAAGACGAGAATCCGGATATTGTAATGAATCCGCCAAAATTCGTTGAACGCGAGCTTCCATCCAGCGAAACAGGAGTAGAAGCAGACGTATTAAGCAGAATTAACAGCGAATTATTAAACTGGCCGAAAGATTTACACGTATTTAAAAAGCTTGAGCGTATTTTAAAGCGTCGTGAAAATGTCTTTGAAACAGATGGACAGATTGACTGGGGCCATGCAGAAGCACTTGCCTTCGCTTCCATCCTGAAGGGCGGCACACCAGTCCGCTTAACAGGACAGGATGCTCAGCGTGGTACGTTCGCTCATCGCAACCTTGTTCTTCATGACGTTGAAACAGGCCAAGAATATATTCCTTTAAATCACTTAGAGGAAACAAATGCTTCTTTCGTTGTCATTAACAGCCCATTAACAGAACTAGCAGTTGTCGGTTATGAATATGGCTACAACGTATTTTCTCCGGAAACACTCGTTCTGTGGGAAGCTCAGTTTGGTGATTTCGCCAATATGGCGCAGCCAATGTTTGATCAGTTTGTGTCTTCTGGCCGAGCAAAATGGGGACAAAAATCGGGTCTTGTTATGCTTCTGCCACATGGCTATGAAGGACAAGGACCTGAACATTCAAGCGGCCGTCTAGAACGCTTCCTGCAAAATGCTGCAGAAAACAACTGGACAGTAGCCAACCTTTCTTCAACGGCTCAATACTTCCATGTGTTGCGCCGCCAAGCCGCAATCTTGCAAAAAGAAGAAGTGCGTCCGCTAGTGATCATGACTCCGAAAAGCTTGCTGCGCCATCCGCTTGCGGCTTCTAAGGCTTCTGAGTTTGCTTCTGGCTCCTTTAAGCCGGTTGTAGCAGAACCAAGACTTGGAGATCATCCGGACCAAGTAGAAAGAGTTGTTCTGTGTAGCGGTAAAGTGTCTGTTGATTTGGCTGAACAAATTAGCAAAGCAGAAGAAGAGCTTAACTGGCTGCACGTGTTAAGAGTAGAAGAATTATATCCATTCCCTAAAGAAGAAATTAGAGAATTTTTAGCGCAATTCCCGCAGTTGAAAGAGGTAGTATGGATGCAGGAAGAACCGCAAAACTTCGGAGCATGGACTTATATGGATGCACGTCTTCGTGATGTAGCGCCAGAAGAAGCGACCGTTCGTTACATTGGCCGCCGTCGTCGCTCCAGCCCTTCAGAAGGGGATGCGATTGTGCATAAGAAAGAACAAGCACGTATTTTAAAAGCAGCTATTACAAGAGGCTAATAAATTAGATGAAAAGCTGGCAGGCTGTCTTTGCGGCCTGTTCAGCTTTGAAATAAAATATTTTTATTACAACTAACAAGATAAGACGAATGTATATTAGAGGAGGACACGAAAGTGGCTGAAATTAAAGTTCCAGAGTTGGCAGAATCAATTACAGAAGGTACAATTGCGCAATGGTTGAAAAAACCAGGAGATGTAGTTGAAAAAGGCGAATACATTGTTGAACTTGAAACAGATAAAGTAAATGTAGAAGTAATTTCCGAAGAAGCGGGTGTTATTCAAGAGCTGAAAGCGGAAGAGGGCGATACAGTAGAGGTTGGTCAAGTCATCGCTATTGTAGGTGAAGGAAATGGCGCAGCACCGGCACCTGTTGAAGAAGCAGCACCTGCGGCAGCTCCTCAGCAAGAGGAAGCTAAACCAGCACAAGAAGTTGTAAAAGAAGCTCCTGCAGCTCAAGATGCAAAGCAACGTCCAATCGCTTCTCCAGCAGCCCGTAAAATGGCTCGCGAAAAAGGCATTGATTTAAATGAAGTGCCTACAGTGGATCCAATGGGCCGCGTGCGTAAACAAGATGTAGAATCTTATTCTGCTAACGGAGCTAAACCAGCAGCTCCACAACAACCAGCAGCTAAGCCTGCTGCTCCAGCGGCTGCACCAAAACAAGATGACAGCAAACCTGTTGTTCGTGAAAGAATGTCTCGCCGCCGTCAAACGATTGCTAACCGTCTTCTAGAAGTGAAGCAATCTACAGCTATGCTGACTACATTTAACGAAATTGATATGACAGCTGTCATGGAACTGCGCAAACGCAAAAAAGATAAATTCTTTGAAGCTCATGATGTCCGCTTAGGATTTATGTCTTTCTTCACAAAAGCAGTTGTTGCTGCATTGAAGAAATTCCCTTATGTAAATGCTGAAATTGATGGAAATGAAATCGTATTGAAGAAATTTTACGATATCGGTGTGGCCGTTTCTACTGAAGAAGGCCTTGTTGTACCGGTTGTTCGTGATTGTGATCGTAAAAACTTCGCTGAAATCGAAAGCGATATTTTAGGTCTTGCACTAAAAGCTCGTGACAACAAACTAGCTCTTGGTGATCTTCAAGGCGGAACATTTACGATTACAAATGGTGGTGTGTTCGGTTCCCTGCTTTCTACACCGATCCTTAATGGTACACAAGTAGGTATCCTTGGCATGCACACTATTCAAACTCGTCCGGTTGCTATCGATAAAGACCGCATGGAAAACCGTCCAATGATGTATGTGGCTCTATCTTATGACCACAGAGTGATCGATGGAAAAGAAGCAGTTGGCTTCTTAAAAATGGTAAAAGATTTACTTGAAAATCCTGAAGATCTTCTTCTTGAAGGTTAATAAGAAAAAACCAGCCGTGAATGGCTGGTTTTTTTATTTGTAGCATAAAAAAGGTATGCCAACTTACGGCATACCTGGCATTTTTTTAGTTAGTTAATTTTTCGTCACATTGAGGCCGCGCTTCTGCGCCTCGTTTCGAAGCATTCTAATCCAATCTGTGTCTTGACCTTTGTTCTTTGCGTCTCGATAGGCTGCTACAAGCATTTCATTACTCATGATTTTCATGAAATTACCTCCTTGAAATAGGTCAGTATATCCGTGGCTTAGAAAATGAAATAAAGATTTATCTTTATTTTCTGTCATTATACATAATTTGATTAGATTTTTAAAGGGAAATGGGCAAATTCATCCGAAAGTCAGTGCCTAAAAAAATTAGATAGCCCTTTCGATGGGGTTGCTTGCTTTTATTTATTATAACATTATTATGTAAACTTGTTTGCGATAGCTTTGTTTGATGAAACAGCTTTCCAGTTCAATTTTAAATATGGTATGATAATGGAGAAAAATATAAATAGATCTATCAGTATAACCGTGTGATCGAAAGGAGAAGTTATGAATCATCTTCAATGGACAGAAAAAGAAACAATCAAGAAAGTGAAATGTCTTCATACAGATGCGAAGAAATACATGGTGAAAAATAGATTAACACCAGGGAAGCTGTACGACGTAAAAAATGAAACGGAAGAATTTTATTTTCTTGTAGACGATAAAGGAAAGGTATCAGGCTTTTATAAAGATTATTTTGAACAATAAAAGTGAACATAATTAAAACGAATGGGCCACCCTTTTTAAACAAAATACAAGAACAACTAGTATTTACAGGGATTTTTTGTTAAGATAATGGGCAGGGAAGAGACTGGTAATTTTGTAGGTCATCTTTTCTATACATAAATATAACGTTTTTTGTCCATTATAGGGGGAGTACTAGGTGTTTGATGAAAGAATTGCATTAAAGATCAGGCTGGAACAATTGGCTAATTCAGAACTAAGGATTATACAGGAATTTCAAAAAGAGAGAGATGCGATTTTCCGGAGATTAAAAGAGTTGGATATGATGGAAGCTGTAAAAGCAGAGCCCTCTAAGGAGATTGTCTCACTTACTAAAATTGGTGGTTTGCCTAAAGAAAGAAAGCGAAGAGGGCGGCGCAGTGAAAACCTTGAAGAGTTACGTCAGTTAGCGGTCACTATACTGAAAAAACAGAATACGCCGATTCGCGGAGTTGAACTTCAACGCCAAATTGAAGGGGAAACAGGGAAGAAAATTGCGAATATGACGACATTCATGGTTGGACTGGAGCGAGAGAATCACCGGGTGCGTAAGCTAGGAAGAGGACTGTATATATATGAGTATGAAGACTGATTGCTAAGGCAGTCAGTTTTTTTATTGTTCTAACTGTTTTACGTCAGGTCAATGAAAATGTATGATAGGGATAAATCACTTAAATGATGGTAGAGAGGAAGATTAATTTGTTCATCAATGAATGGCCCCCTGCTGTGGAGCGAAAAATAGCAGAGAGAAGAGAAATGTTTTTACATACAGAAGAGAAACGGCTGATTGGAAAAGAAGGATACCAGCCGGAAGATGAAGCAATTTTGTTTGATGCCGTCCTCGCTCTTTCCTTAGGTAAGAATGTGCTTTTGAAAGGGCCGACTGGATCTGGAAAGACAAAGCTAGCTGAAACATTGTCGGCAATATTTTCACAGCCGATGCATAGCATCAATTGTTCTGTGGATCTTGATGCAGAAGCCATGATTGGCTATAAAACGATAATAGAGCGAGAGGGAAAGAATGCGATTGAGTTTGTGCCAGGCCCTGTTGTGAAAGCAATGAAAAAGGGGCATCTGCTTTATATCGATGAAATTAATATGGCCAAGCCGGAGACGCTGCCGCTTCTTAATGGTGTGTTGGATTACCGGAGGATGATTACCAATCCTTTTACGGGAGAAGTGATAACGGCCGAACCGTCCTTCGGTGTTATTGCCGCGATCAATGAAGGGTATGTAGGGACGGTGCCATTAAATGAAGCGCTGAAAAACCGTTTTATCGTCATAGAGGTACCCTATATTGGTGGAGAAACATTAATTCGTGTACTCCAGTCAGAAAGCCAATTGAAGGATGATAAGCTCATTCAGCGCTTTGCTGTCTTATCCCAAGATTTGATTGCACAAGTGAAAAATGGACAAATCTCTGAAGAAGCTGCTTCTATCCGGGCACTGATCGACACGTGTGATTTAGCCTTATTTATGCCGCCGCTGCGGGCCGTTCAACGGGGAATTATTGACAAGCTTGAAGACGAACGAGAACAAGCAGCAGTAAAAAACATTGCTGAAACACTGTTTGAATGAGGAGGATTCATGAAACGGTTTATCCAATTTAATGATGAAACAATCGACTCTTTCCTGTTCATGCAATTAACAGATTTGGCAAAAACGTTAACGAGAGAGCCGGAAGTGGAGATTGAATATAGTCCCTATTCCTACGTGAACAAACAAGAGAAAAAGCTGTATGTCAGCCACTTTTGGAATCACAGACCAGAGGCGGATAAGTGGCATGGGTACAAATCGGATCTCTTTTTGCGTGCGCTCGGCAGTTGGCAGCACACGGACGAACAGGTGATCAGAGCATTTGTACAGCAGACAAAACACTCTCCTGTCGCTTCTTTTGCAAATCAGCTCGTTGTGTTGGCAGAGGATATGCGCCTTGAAGAAATATGTAAAAAAGAGCGGCCGGGTACGAAGCAAGCTTTTGCTGCCCGCAGAAAAATGTACCGTCAGCACTTCTATGCCCAGTTGAATGCTAATCTGGTTAAAAGTCTTTTCACGGATGCTTTATTTAACTTACATTACTTGTTGCTGCACGCAGAGTCTCCTATGCAGCCACCGTCTATGAATAATAGAATCGATGCCGCTATGCCGTTTATCCAACGGTCGATTATGGATTTTTATGATGCACGCTCAACAGATGGGGTTGTAAAGATTAGTCAAGGAATTGTAGAAGTGATGGAGGAAGTGTTGGATCGAGACATGCTCAATCAATATTTCCATTTGCCGGATTTCTCTAGTGCACAAGAGGTCAAAGGGGATACCTATGAAGAGTTAAAGAGAAAAGATCCGCTTGTCAACGATGACAAGCTGGAAGAGGAGAAATCGGGCAAAGAAGAAGTAATAGATGAAGAGTTTCGGACGTGGCACCGCGAAACAAGCAAACTGGGGGACAGTTTTTTGCAATTTGACTTAGATCAAGGATCAAAAACGGATCTTTCTGGCGAGGGAGTGAGAGAAGGCGAAGACGGCGATCAAGCGCTTGCTATGGTGCAAGGCTCTGCCAGAAAAACAAGCCGCAAAGACTTTTCTCACCTCTCAGCTGATCAAATGCAGAAAGAAGCGAAAAGTAGCGGACAAGCTGTTTTTGGGAAAGAGAATCGTTTTGCTGTACCGGTTTTTAAGAAAGCAAACCCTCCTCATTTAGAGGAAATACGTAAATACAAAGCCGAAAAGTCACAAATAGCTTCTCTACAGAAAAAGTTGAAAAACATGATTGAAAAAACATTGGAGCACAAAAAAATTCAGCCGCGCAGCGATCTTCATAGGGGAAGGTTAAATAAAAAGCTTTTGCGCTTTTTTACAGAGGACCAGCCGCGGCTATTTTATAAAAAGCAAGAGCCATCGACAGAAATTGATGCTACTTTTACGCTTCTTGTTGATTGTTCGGCTTCCATGGAAGATAAAATGGAGCAAACAAAACAGGGAATCGTTCTCTTTCATGAAGCATTAAAATCTGTAAGAGTGCCGCATGAGGTCATTGGCTTTTGGGAAGACACGAATGAAGCAACAGACAACCTTCAGCCTAACTATTTTCATACAGTGATTGATTACCGTTCTTCTCTACAAACCGGGAGCGGACCTGAAATTTTGCAACTCAAACCGGAAGAGGATAACAGAGATGGATTTGCCATTCGGATTGTTAAAGAGAGAATGATACAACGGAGTGAAAAGCAGAAATTTCTGCTGATCTTCTCTGATGGAGAGCCGGCAGCTTACAGTTATGACCGCAATGGCATTATCGATACTCATGAAGCCGTATTAGAAGCTAGAAAGCTAGGGATTGAGGTAATTAACCTGTTTCTTGCGGATGGAGAAATTGCTGAATCAGAAAAGGCAACTGTACAAAATATATATGGCAAGTACAGTATATTTGTAACAGACGTGAATGATTTGCCGCAAGTCATATTCCCATTGTTGAAAAAACTATTATACAAAAGTTTTTGAAGAGGAGATAACATTGTTTATCTCCTCTTTTTGTTTTCCTTAAATAATTTATACATAAATAAAATATATGTAATTTATAAATAATATTTTAAAAAAATATAACGGAAAGGTTGCACGTAACAAGTTGGCAAAAATGGATACAATATGTAGAATCGTTAATATATTAACAAAAAATATAGGGTATAGAGGACGTTTTCAGATGAAAAAGCCGATACTCCCTGTGCGAAGGAATATCGACTCCCAAAAAGAGTGCGTTGAAAAGAAATTAATGTAGCGATTGAGCAGTAACAATAGGGTGGAGCTTTCCATCTAAAGCAAAGGATACTCTGCCGGTCTCTTCTGATACAACTAGCACAAGGGCATCCGTCCGCTCTGTTAAACCGAGTGCGGCACGATGGCGGGTACCGAGCTTTTTTTCACCTATAACGGCAGTTGTTAGAGGCAGCACATTAGCTGCTGACACAATTTGATTTTCATAAATAATCACTGCCCCATCATGAAGAGGATTTCCGGGATAAAAGATGGCCTCTAATAAAGCAGGAGTTAAAGTAGCTCCTACCATGGTTCCTTTTTGAATGAAGGACTCAAGAGGGTCACGCCGTTGCACAACAATCAATGCACCGTGACGTCGATCGGACAGCCGCTGAACACAAATGGATAGATCCGCATACTTATCTGTAAAAGCAGACAAATAACAGTTTAAATAAAAGGAAGCAGCCACAGATTCCATCTGAATAAATTTGTTCTTAATGTCCTCCAGTTGGCTTAAAAGACAGTAATTTTCATTATCTAACACCTCTAAGCTATACTGAAGCTCATTTGTAATATGCTGTATGCCTTTTGATAATTGCTGCTTCATTGGTGAAAAATCGCAATTGGTAGTCTTCACATATAAACAACTCCAACGAATAGTGATTTTGGAAGATCAATTTTTTCTATCAGTATCTGTGTAAATAGTATGGACCAATTTCGTTCTTTGCAAAGCAGGTATTTTTATCAAATGATTTTTTTGGAAATGGTGAATTCCTTCACTAGGACGGCCGATTGAGGAAAGTGCAATCCTAACTGCCAAGCGCCAATCCCTCTTAACTGATAATTAACAACTAACATAAGCTTTTGAGCACGAGCTCTCGAGTCTTCAAACCACACAATATGCCGCTTACCCATTTCGTCTCGGTAGTGGTAAAAAGGCTGCTGGTATTCTGTAGAATATTGGATAGGGACTTGGTATTTCATAGCCGTTTCTACTGCGCTAGAAACAGAAATCGCCCGAGCGCTATCTACCGTTCCATTAGACATTGTCCAATCGTACCCATAACGCGGAACACCAAGGATAATTTTAGTTCTTCTCATGTGGTTAAGAGCATAATCGATTGTTTGTCTCACCTCGTTAATAGGCGCAACAGGACCAGGAGGACTGCTTGCTTCGTGCCAGTCATAGGCCATAATAAAGACAAAATCAACAGCTGCGCCAATCCCCCCGTAATCGTATCCCTTTAGCCAAGGAATAGCATCGCTTGTTTTAGCTGGTACCGCAGCTGACGTATAATATCCCTCGGGTCGCAATCGTTCACTTAACGAACGCAGAAAGCCACTGTATAAATCTCTGTCCCCTTCACGCACCTGTTCAAAATCAATATTTACACCCGCATAGTTTTTGCTTTTAACCAGGTTATAAATATTATTAATTAATCGCTCTCTGATTTCAGGAGTGTTCAAAACTCGGCTTGTTAGCTGAGGGCTAAATCCAGTTGGAGTTAAATTTGTAATAACTGCAAGAGGTGCTACATGATTCTCTCTTGATAGCCTAATTAACTGCCGATCATCTAAAGGACTCAAGCTTCCATCTTCCAGAACATGATGCTCGAAAATTCCAAAGTAGGTATTGATTGGTGAAAACTCTTGAACGATCATTTGGTTTCTTTCTGGTGTAGAAGGCGTTATATAGCTAAGATTTTCTGATTCGTATTTAGGCCTGGGAGGCAGATATAGCCCCATTCCAATCATTAAAACATCTGATTGCAGACCGTTATATAGACGTATTGTTTCAATTGGGATGAAGCTCATTCGAGAAATAGAATATAACGAATCACCCGGTTGAACGATATACATATCCGTTGGAATAAGCAAATCTTGTCCTGGTACTAACCTATCGGTTTTCAATCCGTTTATTGTACGTATACTATCCATGGACACTTGATATTTTGTGGCAATGGAAAATAATGAATCACCGATCTTAACTACATAAATAAACACAGAATGCCTCCTTTTTTTACATTTGGATATTTATTCGAAATATATGTAGTTATTTTTTGGTTCAGCACCACTTGAGGTCGCTTGTCTAAAATAAAGCTCTTTCCAAGACAGTGGACGAGCAGTTTGTATTCTATAGTGGAAGAAAGTTTTTATTGGCATGACAAAAAAGATTAAAATCTCGGATTCGAGACTTTTGGTTGATTTCTTATCACTTGCATAGTAAAGTGATAAGGAGGCTAAGGATGGAGAGGAAAACGGAATGCGTAATAATACCATGGGGTCGTTAATCTGGTTACGCTTGATGCGTTTTACAAACCAAAGTAACCAGCTATCAAATGACTTTTTAAAGCGATTTAATTTAACAACGGCACAGTTTGATGTGCTCGTGCAGATTCATGTCTATCAGCCGCTCACTCAAATGGAGTTAGCTGAAAAAGCAACCGTAACCCAAGGTGGCATCTCTCGTATGCTTTCACGACTTGAGAAAGAAGGCTACATTGTACGCAAGCAAGATTGGAAAGCAAAAACAATCAGCTTAACGGAGACGGGTGAAGCGATTTTAGAAGAAGCAATGCCGGCTCAACTGGCGTTTCAGTCGTCATTTTTTGACGATGTATTAACCGAGGAAGAAATGAAAACATTGTACACACTCATAACACGTGTACATAAATCCAGTCAAACAAAAGAATTACCGCCTGAGTAATTTTTACGCTATCACTTGATTGATGAACTATACGGGCAACAAAGATTCATGGCGTAGACTGATTTTGGCGGTGTGCCATTTGACAAAATAGCAAAAAATATTGAGCTAATTGCAACAGAGATACTGCCGGTAATAAAGAAGTATACAGTTGAAAAATAGGCTTTGTTACAGATGAATGTTATTTTTTCAATCATTGATTGCAGCGAAAAGAGAGTGTTGATGAGACCCCGCAGGAGGAGGTTCACGGACCGTCCGCCTACAGCGTCTAAAACACAAGGAATATATTTGAGGGGGATAAAGATGGACCAATTTGAACAAGTAGTCAGGGAAAGACGGTCAGCAAGTAATTTTTTAGACAATCATCCAATTACCCAAAAAGAAGTAAACGAAATATTTGAGCTTGTAAAAATGGGTCCTTCTGCTTTTAATTTACAGCACACAAATTATTTGGTTGTTATGAACTCCGAGCTAAAAAAAGAGGTAAAACAAGCAGCTTACAATCAATATAAAGTGGGGACTGCCTCAGCAGTAATTGTTGTTTTAGGGGATAAAAATGCTTATAAAGAAGCAGGAAGAATCTATGAAGGGTTACTCATGCTCGGAATACTAAGCAAGCAAGAATACGATCATGAGATAGAGGATGTAGTTTCTCTTTATGAGAAGAGAGGAGAACATTTCCAACGGGATGAAGCGATTCGCAATGCTTCCTTGTCGGCTATGTTATTTATGCTAGCGGCTAAAAGTAAAGGATGGGACACTTGTCCGATGATTGGTTTTGATCCAGAACACTTAAAGAGAGTGTTAAGTATTTCAGATCAATATGAACCCGTATTAATGATCACTATTGGGAAAGAAAAGGTCAGCAGCAGAAAGCCAAGGGGATATCGGAAACCAATTGCTGAATTTGTTAAATACCTATAAATGTCTATTCGTAAAAAGGCTCTGATGTACTAAAAGACCAATCCAAAAGTAAAATTAATTTGACAGCTTTAGGATCTGCGCTATAATGTTGTTGTAGCAATAGTTGTTACAGCAACTTTATGGGGTAATCTATATGAAGTTAGCTTTACATGATTACATTAGTATTTTCATTCACCAGACAGACTTAACCCTTACGAGTTATGTGAAACAAAAATTAAGTCCCTTTAACATTGCGCCTGAACAAAACTTGATTATGATGCTTCTTTGGGAAGAAGATGGTCTAAATCAAAATGAGATTGCTGAAAAATTAAATAAAGATAAGACGAACATTGCCCGCATGGTTTTTAATCTGGAACAAAAAGGACTCATTCGAAGGATCAGCAATGAACAAGACAGGCGTTCCTTGAGAGTGTATCTTACTAATGAAGGAAAAGAACTCGGTAATCATGTAGTTCCTATTGCTGAAGAATTCAATGAACTAATATGCAAAGGAATTTCAAAGGAAGAGCTTACGGAAGTTAGGAGAATCCTTTCAAAGATGTGTTTGAATGTCCAGTAGGGCACGAGCGCTTCTTTTCTCAAAAAGTTGCTATAACAACTGACTCAAATCAAAACAGACAGTGAGGAGATTTATTATGACCAAGGTTCTTTTCGTCAAAGCCAATTCACGTCCAGCTGAGCAAGCAGTTAGTGTGAAGCTTTATGAGGCGTTTCTTAATAGTTATAAGGAGTCACATCCAGAGGATGAGATTATAGAACTCGATCTTTTTAAAGAAAATCTGCCATATTATGATACAGATAAAATTAATGGCATGTTCAAACTTGGACGCGGTCTTGAATTAACAAAGGAAGAAAAAGAAGCAGCTGATCTTGTGAATCAATACGTTGATCAATTTCTTTCCGCTGACAAAGTAGTATTTGCTTTCCCACTGTGGAATTTCACGGTTCCTGCTGTGCTGCATACTTACGTTGACTATTTAAGCCAAGCGGGAAAAACATTCCGTTACACACCGGAAGGACCGATCGGTTTGCTCCAAGGGAAAAAGGTTGCTCTCTTAAATGCGCGAGGAGGCGTCTATTCTGAAGGCCCATCTCAATCTGTTGAAATGGCTGTTAAGTTCATCACAACCGCTTTAGGCTTCTGGGGTGTGACAGACATCACGACGGTTATTGTAGAAGGACATAACCAGTTCCCTGATAAAGTGGAGGAAATTATTGAAGAAGGAATTCATAGAGCAGTAACAGCAGCGAAGCAATTTTAATGTTTCTGCAAAATGTTGTGCCTCGGCAGTAGAATTCCTTTAATGCTTCTTTGCTGTGAGGCATTAGAAAAAGGAAACTGGTATTTTTTTATTAATAAAACGCCCGTATATTAAGTATGCGGGCGTTTTATGCTGTTGAAAACCTGAACGAAACAAACAATAGAAGAAACCCACAATTATGTATAAAAACTTTTTCAAATCATCGATAACAATTTTCTGTGATTGGGTGTATTTACTTTATAATGATTCGAATACGATGGATTGATTTGAAATTTCAGAAAAAAAGAAAAATATGTTTGACTTATGAAGGATTTTAAGTGTATTATGTACACATAAAACATATAGAGTTTAAACCATTCATATAAATTCAAATTATTCATATGGTAAAGACTTATCGAAAAGGGTGGATTAATATGGAAGGGATTCAATTAAAACCAATCGAGAAAGAAAAAACCACGCAAGACAAAGTCTATAAGCAAATTAAGAAAGCAATTTTATTTGGCGGCATTACTAGTAATGAAATCTTTACAGAAGTTCAATTGGCAGAAACGTTAAATACTTCAAGAACGCCAGTAAGAGCAGCTATCCAAGACTTGGTAAAGGAAGGATTGCTTGTTTCTATTCCAAGGAAGGGATTGACTGTAAGAAAGCTTACGCAAGAGGAGCAGGATGAAGTCTTTTTACTAAGAAGTGCTATTGAAGTTGAAGCTGTAAAAAAGCTAATAAAAGTAATTACATCGCCTGAGCAATTGAGGTCACTAAAATTAATTTTGGAGCAACAAGAAGAAGCATTGCAAAATGATGATGCTGTTAGGTTTGTTGAGTTAGACCATGAGTTTCATCTCTCGCTGACAAGGTTAGCAAACTTTACTATAATAGAGCAAGTTTTGAACAATCTTCATAATCTTACTCGGCTTATGGGGCTGAAAGCAGTCAGCAAGCAAGGGAGAATGAAAAATGTTTTAATGGAACATAAGCAGATTATTCAAGCTTTAGAGGAAAAAAATCCTGAACTGGCTTCACAAATGATTTTAAACCATTTAGAAAAAACAAAAGAAACATTAATTGTTGTGGATAATTCTTGATTCTTTAACAAATGTTTTGAAGGGGGGTGCTAAGATAGTTTGCCACTATCTGGTGGACGGGATATTCAAATAATTTAAATGAATTGAAATTTTTGGATGGAATGTTCAGATAGTAAGTGGTGAGTTAATTATAGGTGATACTATATTTTACTAGCAGTGAAAGCGCTTGCGATTCGGACTTTTTATAGTTTAAAGGTTCGTAATATTCAAGCTAATTAATGTATACACAACACATAATACACAACACAGAACACATAATGTATTAATAGAACTTATTCATTCTATAGCAGGTGTTTTTAACTTTTAAATATCCATTTATTTACATATTAGGAGGACAAACTATGGTTAGAACAGGAAAAGAATATTTACAGGCATTGAAAGACGATAGAGCGATTTACATAAACGGAGAACGAGTGAAAGATGTGACGACTCATCCAGCTTTTACAGGAATTACCCGTACCATTGCAGGTTTATATGATTTAGCATCAGATGAGTCTCAAGAAATGATATATAAAACTGAAGATGGAACTTTAGCAAATAAAATTTATATGATTCCAAAGAGTCAAGAAGAACTAAAAGAGAGAAGATTGGCGATCTCTAAATGGTCTGAAGCAACTTGTGGATTTGTTGGAAGAAGCCCTGATCATGTCGCCAGCTTCTTGGCTGCATTTGCCAGTTCACCTGAAGTATTTGATCGCGGAGGAGAAGGTTATGGAAATAAGGTTTTGAATTTTTATAAACATGTCCGGGATGAAGATCTATATGTAACATACGTCATTATTCCACCACAAATCGATCGAAGTAAAGCGGCTCATGAGCTGGAAGATAAATTCCTCCCAGTGGGTGTATACGAAGAAAGAGAGGATGGTATTGTTGTTCGAGGTTCCCAAATGCTCGGTACAGCATCAGCCGTATCAGATTACTTATTTGTAAGTTGCCTTACTCCACTTCGGCCTGGTGATGAAGATTATGCTTTGTCTTTTGTACTGCCAATCCATGCAAAGGGATTAAAATTTTATGCGAGACCTAGTTATGCGGAAAAATCACCGAGTACATTTGATTACCCGTTATCCTCTCGTTTTGATGAAAGTGATTCATTAGTTGTTTTTGATGACGTATTTATTCCATGGAAAGATATATTTGTTTATAAAAATATTGATATCTTAAGGGCACAGTTCCACGAAACACCAGCTCACGTATTAGGAAATAATCAGGCACAAATAAGGTTTAGTAATAAATTGAAATTTTTGATTGGTGCTGCTCGAAAAGTTACTGCTATGAATGGGATAGATAAAATTCCTTCTGTCCAAGAGAAATTAGGTGAACTAGCTTCTATTGCAGCCTCTGTAGAAGGTAATCTTTTAGCTTCTGAATATAATTGTACCATTGACAAAAATGGTGTGGCACGACCAGATCCACGTTTTCTTTATGGTGTAGTCGGTCAACAGGAAACTATCTATGCTTCCATTATTAAAATTTTAAGGGAATTGTGCGGTGGAGGTGTATTACAATTACCATCTTCATACAAAGAACTCATCAATCCTGAAACGAAAGATGATATGTATCAATATATTCGTTCTACGGGAGTTGGAGCTGAGGAGAAAATTAAGTTGTTTAAGTTAGTGTGGGATATCATTGGTTCAGAGTTCGGAGGCAGGCATCAACAGTATGAATTGTTCTATAACGGCGCTCCTTTCGTTACAAAAGGCTATTCATTTAGAAATTACGGATATGATGAGCCCGTTCAAATGGTTGATAAGTTTTTACAAAGCTATTCACTCCCTTCTCAGGTGGAGGAACCAGTTTAAGAAATATAGATAAAAGGATGTTGAAAAAAGTGAAAATTGCATCAATACAATTAGAGATCAAAGACAGTGAATCTAAAAGTGCTCGTATAGATCGTGTAGAATCAATGATTGATGAACTAAAGGGACAAGATCTAATCGTTTTACCTGAAACGTGGGCAACAGGGTACTTTTCATTTGATCGTTATATTGAAGAAGCAGAAGAGTTAAACGGGAATTTCGTCCAACGGTTCTCCTCAAAGGCGAAAGAAATTCAGTCCTATATATTTGCAGGTAGCTTCATAGAAAAAAATAATGGAAAATACTACAACACTAGTGTTCTATTTTCTCCTGATGGAGCATTAATAGGAACTTATCGAAAAATGCATCTATTTCGTTATGGTTCAAAAGAGGGGCAAATACTGACAAGAGGCAATGAAACAACTGTAGTAGATACTGAATTTGGGAAAGTAGGTTTATCAACTTGCTATGATTTACGATTTCCTGAATTGTATCGTGCACAAGTAGATTTAGGGGCAGAATTGCTTCTTGTTACTTCTGCATGGCCACATGGAAGATTGGAACATTGGAAAATATTTAATTCTGCTCGAGCATTAGAAAACCAGTGTTTCTTGATCTCCAGTAATTGCGTTGGGACTACTGATGGCGTCCTTTTAGGAGGGCACAGTCAAGTGGTTGATCCATGGGGAATTGTTGTGGCTGCTGGAGGAGACGACGAAACTATTGTAAAAACAGAAATTGACCCATCTCAGATTGCTTATATTCGTGATGTGTTTCCTAACTTGAAGCATCGGGTCTTGGATAGACAGGAGGAATTGATTTGATAACTATTAATGTTGATGGAAGAACCATTGAGGCAGATCCTAAACGATTACTTATTGCGGGTTATACAGGAAAAGATCAAGAATCTGTAAAAAAACATATTGATGAATTGAAAGAGATCGGCGTTCCAGCTCCTCCGCAAATTCCGATGATTTACGATCTTTCAACAAATCTTATTACAACAAGTCCGTCTATTTCGGTTATCCAAGAAAGTAGCAGTGGAGAAGCAGAAGCGATCATTATGAGTGTGAAAGGGAAATGGTATTTAGGACTTGGAAGCGATCACACGGACCGTGAGCTTGAAACAGTATCCATTCAAAAATCCAAACAAGTGTGCAGCAAACCTATTTCAACACAATTTTGGTCTTTAGATGATGTAGAAGATCGATGGGATGACATTGAAATGAGAAGTTGGATGGTTGTTGATGGGGTTAAAAAAGAGTACCAAGCAGGAAAACTTGGAGAGTTCTTGAATCCTAAAGAATTGCTTGAAATTATTGAGGAACGTGGATATAGCGGTGAGAATATGGTCGTATTTTGTGGAACCCTTCCGATTAAAAGTGGTGAGTTTATTTACGGAGAAGCATTTTCAGCAGAATTATACGATCGCTTAACAGACAGCAAAATCCAATTAAATTATCAGGTTCATATTTTGACAGATGCGGAGGTAGTATGACATGGGAAAATCGGAAATAGAGATTGTTAGAAAACCAGAGCTTGAATTTGTGGATTATAAAACGTTTGAGGCTATTCCTTCTAAAACTGTAGAAGGTGCATCCCAACGGATTATCGCCCAGATTCCGGGTACTGATGTAGCCACTCGTATTCTTGAGTTAGGAGCAGGGACGGATACATCTCCAGATGGAGTACAAATCCATGATTTCTGGGAAGAATTATACATCATTGAAGGATCGCTAATTGATTTGCGTCTAAATGAAGAATTTACAGCAGGAATGGTGGCATGTCGTCCGCCTGGAATGGAGCATGGACCATGGAAATCACCAAATGGCTGCAAAATTTTCGAAGTTCGCTATTATGCAGATCAGAAAAAAGAAGAACATGAATTTGTTGATTACCACACTTTCGAAGCGAAGCCTTTTAGCAAAGTCGGGAGCCTTTCTGAAAGAATCATTGCTTCTGACCCTGCTACTGGAGTGGCTACAAGAATTCTTCATAATGCTCCAGGGACAGATACCTCTCCTAATGGAGTACAAATTCATGATTTTTGGGAAGAGTTATATATTATTGAAGGATCGTTAATTGATTTACGTTTAAATGAAGAGTTTACAGCAGGAATGGTGGCGTGCCGTCCGCCTGGAATGGAGCATGGCCCATGGAAATCTCCAGATGGCTGTAAGATTTTCGAAGTTCGTTATTACTCTAAAGACCAATAAACAGGTAAACTTTTGGACTGGATTCATCACATTCATCGATGAACGCGGTGAATCCATCATTACAAAAGGCTTCTCGTGATATAAAGAACGAGAAGCCTTTCGACCCTTCTCATTAATCAGAAACTGCTTTTTATTATATCCTTATGTATACAGAGTTCAGTATTCGTAAGGATAAACATTCTTCTTGTGAATAGTTTTCAGTTGGTCTGAGTATACATTGGTTTTTCTAATCAATGGAAAGTAAAACACCTGGAAAAAAATGCAATTAACTTATAAAAAAAATTGATGAATAGAAGATGAGCAGCAAAAGTATCAAACTACCTCAATTATGTTGTAAGGAAGGTGAGGCATATTGGAAATTCTACATTTAACACATTCGCTGGATAAACCGCTTGGTATTCAAGAACCTCATGTCATGGCTTTAGGGTTTTTTGATGGTGTTCATTTAGGTCACCAATATTTACTTCAGCAAGCAAAGAACATCGCCAGAAAGAAAAATCTTAAATTTACTGTTATGACCTTTGATCCGCATCCATCCGAGATTATCAAATGTGAAACGGATAGAAGATATTTAACTCCGCTGTCTTCCAAACTTGAAAAAATATCTACTCTCGGTGTAGAAAGAATTTTTGTAATAAAATTTACCCGACCCTTTGCTTCCCTTCCTGCAAGTGAATTTATTAATCGATATGTTCTAGATCTCAACGCCAGGCATATTGTCGCAGGTTTTGACTTCACTTTTGGTTATAAAGCTCAGGGCAATGTAGATTATTTGCGAAATGCCAGCATGAATAATCCCTTTGAAGTTACTGTAATTCCAAAAAGGACAACGAATGACAACAAAATAAGTTCAACGTTAATAAGAGAACTAATAAGTGATGGAAAGGTTCACCTCGTACCGTATTACTTGGGGAAACATTATGAAATTAATGGAATTGCTCATTTTCCAACGGATTTGTGTACAAGAAAGAAGCTGAATAATAGTGAGTTTCATATTCAAGGGAAGTATGTTTTACCCAAACGAGGTTTATATAAAGTCGAACTAACAAATGGATGTAGAACCATTCAAGGTTTTTTTAGACATGATAGTGCTCATGAAAACAGATATGAACTGAGCAGTAGTAAACTAGAGTGGCTGAAAGCAGGGAATCAAAAAGAAATTACAGTGAAATTTTTCAACAGAGTCGCTTGTATGGATATGATCTCTATTTGAACTAAAGAATTTTTATGACGTTGGTTAAACAGACCATTAGGTATGTATTACACCATAAAAAATCAAATAGTTGGGGGAATGTAATAATGGGAAATGGAAAATCAACGGCAAGTTCCCGAAAAGTATTATTTGCTAGTTTGGTGGGTAGTACAATCGAATTTTACGATTTCTTTCTTTATGGTACTGTAGCAGCACTCGTGTTTAATAAACTGTTTTTTCCTACTCATGACCCATTTGTCAGTTTATTACTTGCTTATGCTTCTTTTGGAGTTACATTTTTTATCCGCCCCCTTGGCGGTCTCGTTTTTAGTCATATGGGCGATAAATTCGGTAGAAAAAATACCCTTGTCATCTCACTTCTTTTAATGGGAGTTTCAACGGTATGTATTGGATTGCTGCCAACTTATCATGCCATCGGAATTTTAGCACCCATTTTGCTTGTATCTTTACGGCTGCTTCAGGGGGTTGCTGTTGGTGGAGAATGGGGAGGAGCTGTTCTCCTAGCAGTTGAAAATGCACCGAAAGAAAAGCGTGGCTTTTATGGAAGCTTCCCCGCAATGGGAATCCCTCTTGGTATGTTACTCGGAACCACTGCTGTGTCATTAGTGAGTTTACTTCCAGAAGAACAGTTTCTATCATGGGGTTGGAGGCTTCCTTTTTTACTAAGTGCGGTTTTACTCATTACTGGTCTCTGGATACGCCGTGGAATTGAAGAAACATCAGCATTTAGTGAAGAAAAACAAAAAGGTAATGTTGTAAAAATCCCTCTTTTTGAGACACTGCGATATCATTGGAAAGCTGTCTTAATCTCATTAGGAGCAAAATGTGTGGAAGTGGGTCCATTCTATATTTTTACGACATTTTTTATCTCTTATGCTACAGATCACATCGGCTTCTCAAGGACTACAGCATTAAATATCATCACTATCGCCACAGTTGTTACAACATTATCCATTCCAGTCATGGGGAAATTATCTGACCTATTCGGCCGTAAACGCATTTTTATGATGGGGGCAGCCGGGATTGCTCTATTTTCTTTTCCATACTATTATTTATTATCATCAGAATCAATCTTTTGGGCATATGCCGTTTCAATTATTGGTTTAGGAATTTTGTGGTCTGCCATTGCAAGTATCATTGGAACCATGTTCACTGAAATGTTTAGTACGAATGTTGGATACACGGGAATAACACTTGGCTATCAAGCAGGCTCTGCGTTATTTGGAGGAACTGCTCCAATGATTGCGACTGTTTTGTTAAGTGCTTATCATAATTCCTGGATTCCTCTCGCTATTTTTATTGCTATCCTTTCAGTCGTTTCTTTTATCTCTGTTACATTCTTACGCGGAACCCAAGTGGTGAATGCTCATGTAGATCATTCATTATCTCAGAAAGATACAGTCGCTAAATAATATAAATTGAAAGAAGTACACCTTTATATATCTGAATATTAGGAATAATGTATGCGCATACATTAAGCGAAGAAGCTTTCAAAGCATTTTTATGGAAATAATTCATAAAATTAAGTGTTCCATTTTCAATCGCAGAAGTTTAGGAACAAGCTATAACTAGAATGTGAATGATGATGAAGAAAAAGATCATGAATGTCCATTGTAAGTAGCTAGAAACAAAATAGATTGCATTTCTAAGAGGAAACAGTAAAAAATTTAAAATCAATTGAAAGGTTTTGATTATGATAAAAAAATATTTGTTCCTTCTATTAATAGTTATCTTTTTTAATTTGGCATTTACAGGGGATACATTAGCGAAGAAAAAATCGAATCAAGCGGCTGATTTGATTTTTAAAAATGGGGATGTGTACACCGTTGATAAAGATCGAAGTTGGGCGGAAGCAGTTGCGATTAAGGATGACAAGATTCTCTATGTTGGTGATAACAAGGGGGTTGCAGCTTTCAAAGGCGACAACACCAAAGTGATGAACTTAAAGGGAAAAATGCTTATGCCTGGATTTATTGATAGCCATAACCATGCGTATCTTATGGCGGAAAGTCTTTTTTGGCTGAGTCTTAATCCTTATACCACTGTAGAAGAACGTCAACAGGCTATCAAGGATTATTTAAAGGGACATCTCAATATTAAACAATTACGCGGTGTAGGCTGGGATGAAATTAAACGCGATAGTGAATCCAGAGGGGTCACTCCTAAAGAATTGCTTGATCAAGTTGTCCCTGATATACCTGCTGTCTTCATTGCAAATAGTCACCATAGTATATTGGTCAACTCAAAGGCACTAGAGATGGCAGGGATAGACGAAAATACCCCTGATCCGCAGGGAGGAACGATTGAACGTGATCCTAAAACAGGAGAGCCTACAGGGATTTTGCATGAATTTTCCGCCCAAAACCTTGTGATTAACGCTCTTCCTCAACCAGATTTTACAGTACAGCAATATAAAGAGACGATCCTAACTTGGCAAAAAATAGCTGCTGAAGATGGAATCACTTCGACATTTGTACCGATTCACTATCCAACCGAAAATCTGCTTAAAGCATTTGAAGATCTGGATAATGAGAGAAAATTGACTGTAAGATACGATTTAGGTTTATGGGCTGATGAAAACAAAGGAACGGAACAGATTGGAAAATTAAAAGAATTACGCGACAAATATCAAGGAAAATCGTACAGGGTAGATACCATTAAAATATTTGCTGACGGTGTCGGTGAACACAAACTGGTTTGGGATCAAGATGTTTTAGAGGAGACCGTGGCTGCTTTGGATAAAGAAGGTTTTCGCGTCTATATCCATGCGATTGGCGATCAGGGATTTTACCCATCTCATAATGCTTTAAGTGCTTTTGAATACGCGGCTGAAGCAAACGGCAAAAGAGATTCCCGTCATGTGATTACCCATATAGACTGGGTTAAAGAAGATGATGTTACCCGGTTTAAGAATTTGGGAGTCATACCTGCTCCTCAGCCTGCATGGTTTGGTAAAGGCTGGTATCAGGGTGTGAGTGGCGAGCAGCTGAAGAACCTTAATCGATTGAATAGCTATTTTGAAGCCGGAATACCCGTTGCTTCATCGAGTGATTTTCCTTCAACAGATACTTTTAAAAGAGATATGTATCCTTTAACGGGATTAGAAGTAGGGATAACAAGATTGGATCCGGACACAACCACTGAAGCCGATCTAAATAAAGTAGCATGGCCTAAGGAAAAAGCTACTCTCGAGGAGATGATTACAAGCTATACAATTAACGGAGCCCATTTGATTTTCCAAGAAGATGAAAGAGGCTCTATAGAGGTGGGGAAAAAAGCGGACTTGGTTGTTTTGGACAAAAATCTCTTTGAGATTCCTGTAACGACAATTGGCGAAGCGAAAGTTTTGCTGACTTTGTTCGAAGGGAAAGAAGTATTCCGTCATCCTACGCTTATTAACGCACCCTATATAAAAACTCTTGTTGAACAATTCAAAAAGGATGGGGAAATTTCCAATCATGGTGCTGCCCGGTCCTTGCAGGCCCATTTGGATCAAGCGGTACGTTTGGAAAAACGAGAAGCAGCAGAAAGAGTGGTCAAGCACATGCAAAAGTTTAACGAGTTGCTTGACAAGCATAAAAAAAATAAGTGGATATCTGAGAATGCGTATAACACACTTAAAACTCATACAGATTCTTTGATTAAGAAGTGGCAAAAAGATTGCAAGAAAGACTAGAGTTACCAAATTGATAGTGAATCAGGTAGTTTGGTGGGTCCCATTTGATTAGGGACCCCGTTTTTTGTGCTTGTAAAGAGACGTCTACAATCACTTCATATCGCTATTGCCTCGCAACTGAAATTGTAAACATTGAGCTTTGATTAGAAATGAGGAGATTAAGCAAAAAGTTATTCCATTTCTTATTCTCTGTGGTTCTCCTCTTTAGCGATGTACCCTTCGAAAATCATACTTTCTTCCTCAACATGATGCTCAATATAGATCCCCGGCTTTTTTACCTCGCCGATTAAAAGAGTCTCTGTTAGCTGAAATTGATAGTTACTGATATTAACTTTGATAAAATCCTTTTCAAAGTTTTTAAGATAGGCACTCGGATAGAGTTCCTTCATTTTACGTATAGATTTTGCGCCTTGTTTATAATAAGCGAGGCATCCAATAATTGTGGCATCTTCTTTACAAAGCTTTGTGAGCTTTGCAAGAGGAAAAACATGATTAAATAGTGCATAGTCGTTGAAGGAAATGCTATCAATAAGATAGTCAACGCTCTTATTTGCCAATGGCAAATGAAGAGACGAGTTGACAATATAAAGGACTTTCAAAGCTGGATTGATTGAGTCAATTTTCGCCTTCAGCTTCTCGACCATTTCTTGTTTACTGCCGCAAAAGATGTAATAGGCATTCTCCGGTAACAGATGTAAATACTTCGGCAGAAATACAAAGGTATCAATGCAAGGTTCCATAACAACTTTATTTTCTAAATCGACATTTTTCAGTTTTTGATAAGTGAAGAGACTGCATTTTTCAATCACTTTGACGAGTTCAGGGCTTATTTCTTTTACCGTTTTTTGCTCATACAAGTATGCGCTATTTTGAGTGGAGTCATCGAGGTCAGGAGCATACAATATGCTTTTATGAACTTCTGCATGATAGCCGCATGTACAATGAATAGAAGCATCGATAATCGAATCATTATCAATCAGTGCGTTTTGAAATTGAAAAGGACCGGAACAAACAGGGCAACGCAGAAAAGGGATAAACGACAAAGAAAAACCCGTTCCTGGTTTGCTGGTTTCCTTTTGGCGAACGGCATCAATTTTCTGATCAATTTCTTGTATCGTCGAGTAAAGTTTAGAAATTTCAAAGGAAATTTCTTCTTTTTTTCGTTCAAGCATTTGCATGTAGAGAGCCAAATCTTCATGGTCACGCAGCAATGTAATCCTTTTTAAATCAATGATTTCCCTGATTTCATTTAATGTAAATTCAAACGATTTTAATTCAGTAATGATTTTCATATCGTCTTCACATGTTTGATCAAAATCATAATATGTCCCTGTTTTTACAGGTATAAGCAATCCAAGATTCATATAGTAGCGAATCGTATCAATAGATACATTGAATTTTTTAGCAAATGAACTAATTCTCATCTTTCACTTCTTTCCTGGAGTATACTCCATGCTTTTCGTAAATTTATTTAAAAATACAGATTGACCTCCACCATAGACAATCTTTTAGTATTTATTCGAGATGTTTAAAATTTCAGCCAATTCGCTCAATAAAGGAGGATAAAGATTTTAACTATTATCTTAATTTAACATTAGCAAAACTTATTACAAGGAAGGGATTTTAATTTGGAAAACACACACATGGAACGCTCACTTACGTTGTTACCACTTATTATGTTTGGAATATCCTTTATGGCGCTTGGAACGGTATTTAGCACATATGGAATAGCAGCAAAACTAACCCACGGTATGGTTCCTTCTGCTTACATTTTAGCATTGGTTGCAATGTTTTTACAGCATTAAGTTATGGCAAAATGGCCTCCGCTTATCCAGTAGCTGGTTCTGCTTATACGTATGTGCAGAAATCCATCTCTCCGTTTGCTGGTTTTTTGGTAGGATGGAGTATTCTGGTTGACTATTTACTTCTTCCGATGGTCAATTATTTGATTTTTGGTACATTTTTGCATGCCGCTATACCAGGTGTTCCTAAGTTTATTTGGATTTTGGGGATGATTATCCTAGTTACATTTGTGAATGTGAGAGGAGTCAAACTAGCCACCAAAGTCAATTTTCTTATCAATGCTTTTTCTGCTTTATTTATTATTTTATTTTGCTTTTTTCTATCAAATATATGGTTACAAATGAAGGCGCTTTCTCCTTGTTTACATTGACACCATTTTATCAGCCTGAAGCAGGATTTTCTGCGGTCATAGCGGGTGCATCGATTCTATGTTTCTCTTTTTAGGATTTGATTCAATTACTACATTCGCGGAAGAAGTTAAGAACCCCACAAAAGTTCTGCCCAAGGCCATTCTGATTATTACTTTTTCAGGCGGAGCTATCTTTACGCTAGTTGCATACTTAGCGCAGATTGTCTATCCGAATTATGCCTCGTTTAGTGATCCCGATTCCGCATCATACGTGATCATTCAGTCTGTGGGCGGGAGCCTTTTGGCCTCGTTGTTTATCGTAATGATTTCTATTGGCTGTTTCGGATCAGCAATGGTTTCTCAGGCAAGTGTGGGACGTTTGCTTTATTCAATGGGCCGGGATGGGGTATTACCAAAAAGAATTTTCGGCTTTATTCATCCAAAATATAAAACACCCTTTAACAATCTGTTAATTGTTAGTGCGATTAGTTTGGCTTCCTTATTTATTAATATGGCAACCGCTACTTCGCTGATCAACTTTGGTGCTCTTCTCGCTTTCACTTGCGTTAATCTATCCGTGATCGCTCACTTTTATTTGCGACGAAAGGAACGTTCCATTACTGGAATAATTCAATACCTGCTGTTCCCGATTGTTGGAATGGTTTCGGATGTTTGGCTTCTTTGTAATCTTGCTTCCTATTCTCTGACATTGGGCATCGTGTGGTTTTGTATTGGATTGGTTTATTTAATGGTGATAACGAAAGCGTTTAAACAAAGACCTCCAGAAATCCAAATGGATTCTGTAGAAAATCTCTAATCTTCTATATAAAGAAAGGAAAGATATGAAATGAATGCAGATTTGATCCTAACAGGAAATAAAGTATTTACCGGCCTTGCTGATCACCCGGAAGAGGCAGCAATCGTCATTCAAGGAAATCAAATTATCGCTGTATGTTCCATTGAAGAAAGTAAGTCTTATGCGGGGAAAGAAACAAAGCAATATGACTTCCATAACCAACTGATTCTCCCAGGGTTCCATGATGCTCATCTGCATGTAATGCTTGGCAGCCTTTTTAGCAATTTTAGTGTTGATTTAGCGGAAGCGGCCTCTGAAGAAGAAGCAGCAAAGATGGTGAAGGAATTTGCGGATAAGAGACCAAATGACGATTGGATTATCGGTAATGGATGGGATAGCGGAAATTGGGAGAAGAAAGAGTTTCCTAGCCGCTTCTCTCTAGATGAGGTTATTCCTGATCGTCCGGTTCTGCTTTTTCATGCCGAAGGACACTATGCCTGGGTAAACAGCAAAGCTTTGGAAATTGCCAGAATAACCAGCCAAACAGAGAATCCTACCTTTGGAACTATTTTGAAGGACGAACAGGGAGAACCTTCAGGTATGTTAATTGAAACAGCCGTTTCTTTGGTGGCGGATATTGCCCTTGCTTTTTCTAAAGAAAGACAATATGAGCTGTTGAATGGATTTCTTCAGCAGGCTAAAAGAGAAGGAATCACTTCCGTAAACGATTTGTACGCCCAGCGTGCTCTTGAAAAGCTGGAAAGTTTTGATACCTTTAAGGAATTTGACGAAGCTGGCCGTCTAACGACCCGTATCCATCTTTACCCTGCTTTGAACGGAGATTTAAATAGGGTAAAACAATTACGGGAGAGATTTAATTCAGACAAATTAAGATTAGCGGGACTAAAACAATATATTGATGGTGTTATTACCGGTTATACCGCTTATATGCTTGATCCCTATCTTGATAAACCAGAAACAAAAGGGCATGTCGCTTTTTCGCCGGAAATGATCAAGTCCTGGGTAGTAGAAGCGGACCGAGAGGGTTTTCAAATTCGCTTTCATGCGATTGGGGATGGAGCGGTTCAGCTAGGATTAGATGCGTTTGAAGAGGCACAAAAAATAAATGGACAGCGGGATTCCCGCCATGCTTTAGAACATGTCGAAGTCATTAATCCGAATGACCTTTCACGTTTTAAAGAGCTGGGTGTCATTGCATCCATACAGCCTTCTCATCTTGCTTTGATGCCGAGAGCCAGTGTTACATCCCGTGTGAAGGAGGAAAATTCCCGTATCTCTATACTTGTAAGTCATTGCAAGATGCAGGCGCAGCCCTAGCTTTCGGAACAGATTTTCCGATCGCACCGTTGAGCCCTATTCTACAAATTTTTCATGCCGTCACCAGAGTCGATTACACTGGGAAAGACACATGGAATGAGCAAGAACGGGTCGGGATTGCGGAGGCACTCCGGGCTTATACAAAAGGGGCAGCTTACAGCGTACATCGGGAGAAGGAGCTAGGCACATTGGAGCCAGACAA
Organism: Bacillus sp. PK3_68; assembly: GCF_003600835.1. Taxonomy (NCBI): domain Bacteria; kingdom Bacillati; phylum Bacillota; class Bacilli; order Caryophanales; family Bacillaceae; genus Bacillus; species Bacillus sp. PK3_68. The sequence continues at coordinate 201,190 of NZ_NQYC01000001.1, forward strand.
GCTTGCTGATATCGTTGTTCTCGACCATGACCTCTTTGCTGTTCCGCTTGAGAAAATACCTGAAACAAAAGTGAAAATGACCATCATGGACGGTGAAATCGTCTTCACTGATCTTGAACAACAAGCAAATGTCGCAACAAACTATGCAATTAAGGAATAATAAAGAGCGCCACATCGCTATTAAGCTGATAGTTTCTTGTATTTCAAAAAAAGCCTGTCCTTTATTTTAGAGAAAGAACAAAAGCTGAAAATAAGCCTCATGAACAAACTAAAACGGATAGATCTTTAGAAATGCAGATTCTATCTTTTTAAATAGAGAAGTGATTGCTGTGAACAAGAACTCAAGTGATGGAATTGTAACGGTAAAGGGAAAGAATGCACAAGCTGCCAAACTGCAGAGGTATATTTTAAAAAAATTCTAACAATTTATTGACTTATGAATTCAGTGTTATGTACAATGTATACATAAAGCTGAATTGAAGTTAAAAAGCATATAAGGGGGGCACACAAAAATAGCATCTCTGCCAGTCAATTTATATTTGAAGAATCTCTGTGAGCAGAATTATATAACCTAAAGTCTAATAGAAAGTCATGCTTTCTTAGTAAATGCAAATTTAAATAGATGGTAAGGAGGAATAAACATTGCCAAAACAAGAACTTGAATTTACTAGTTATACAAAATTCGAAGTAGAACATTTCGAAAATGTTAAAGGATTATCTCAAAGAGTGATTGCTGAAGATCCGGAGAGTAGAGTGGCAACTCGTATTTTACAATTTGAGCCTAACACAGATACATCACCAAATGGAGTGCAAATTCATGACTTTTGGGAAGAGCTGATCATCATCGAGGGTTCAATTATTGATTTGCAATTAAACGAAGAATTTACAGAAGGAATGGTTGCTACCCGTCCCCCGGGCATGAAACATGGTCCTTGGAAATCGCCAAAGGGATGCAAGATTTTTGAAGTCCGTTATTACACTACATAAAGCCGACTACATTATCTCTTCAAATGGACAGGTAGGTAATATGAAAAGATTGATAGTTACATTTTTAAATCAGGTAACTTCTATGAAATCATCTCAATATCATTTAAATTTTAAGGAGGCAATCAACTGATGGATGATAGAACTTTTAGAAATGCGATGGGAAAATTTGCTACAGGAGTAACAGTCATTACAACACTTTTAGAAGGTGAAGCACACGGTATGACGGCAAATGCATTTATGTCAGTTTCCCTTAATCCAAAATTGGTCTTAATATCAATAGGTGAAAAAGCTAAAATGCTAGATAAAATTAACGAGTCTGGAAAATTTGCTGTTAATATATTGTCTGATGATCAAAAAGAGCTATCCATGCATTTTGCAGGTCAAACGAAAGAAGAACGTGAAATTGAATTTGATTGGGTAAATGAACTACCAGTAATAAAAAATGCTTTAGCAAACATTGTATGTAAGGTCCATAGTAAACAAATAGCAGGGGATCATACACTTTTCATTGGAGAAGTAACTGATATTGTCACTAGCGAAGGGGCACCACTAGCCTTTTATGAAGGGAAATATAGTGAAGTTAATCAGCTAATTAGCTTATGAGTAATAATGAACAAGATAAGACTATTATTTAAGGCAGATAATTAAATGGTGTGCTAGAAAGAGTGATAGTGTAAAAACATAGAACTATATATTTTTTTCGACTTAAGATGATAATCAAAACAATTTATGCATCAATGCAGCTCTACTGTGGACAGATTTCGCCTGTTATTGGTGAGTCTGTCCTTTTTTATTATATAAAAGGTAGATTATATCCCAAGGTAACCACTCTTAGAAAAGAATTTAAAAAGGAGGAATGAGAGTTGAAACGCATTTATTTAGATCATGCTGCAACGTCTCCCATGCACCCAGAAGTTATGAGAGAGATCCTCCCATATATGTCAACTACATTTGGAAATCCATCTAGCATTCATTCCTTCGGTCGGGAAAGCAGACATGCTGTTGATGAATCAAGATCCATTCTTGCTGCAAGTATTGGGGCAAAACCGAGGGAAATTATTTTCACAAGCGGTGGAACAGAATCTGTTAATCTTGCTGTTATTGGAGTCGCTCTGGCAAATGAGCAGAAGGGTAAGCACATTATTACGACTAAAATTGAACACCATGCGGTCTTGCATTCATGTCTTTATTTAGAGAAATCAGGGTTTAATGTGACTTATCTACCTGTTAATGAAGAGGGAAATATATCGATAGATGATTTAAAGAAGGGACTTACAAACGAAACGATTTTAGTTTCTATTATGTATGGAAATAACGAGGTTGGCACGATTCAGCCTATTGAGGAAATAGCCGAGCTTTTAAAAGACCATCCAGCTTATTTTCATACTGATGCCGTCCAAGCATATGGAATGGAGAAAATCGATGTTCAACAATTAGGCATTGATTTTATGTCCGCAACGGCTCATAAAATTAATGGACCAAAAGGTGTAGGGTTTCTTTATGCAAGAGAAGGGAAGAGAATAAATCCCCTTATTTTTGGAGGAGGGCAGGAACTTAAACGGCGTGCTGGTACAGAAAACGTTGCCGGTATTGTTGGTCTAGGGGTTGCAGCAAAAATGGCACTTTCTTCTCGTAAACAAAGGAGTGAACAATACCTATCATTTAAAGAAGAGATGTTATCCATTTTCCGTGAGCATGACCTAGAGTTTAATGTTAATGGCTCTTTAGAAGGTTTACCGCACGTGCTAAACATATATTTTAAAGGGGCACATGTGGAATCTCTATTAACAAATATGGATCTTGCGGGGATCGCTGTGTCGAGTGGCTCTGCTTGCACAGCTGGATCGATTCAGCCTTCACATGTATTGGTCGCAATGCATGGAGAAGATGCTATGCGAAGTATGTCTTCAATTCGGTTCAGTTTTGGGAGAGAAAATACGCTAGAAGATGTGAGAATTGCTGCAAATGAAACAGCTAACATAGTTACACGATTAGCAGCTGAGAAGCTTAGGAAATGATTAAATAGAAGAAAGCAATAAAAAAGAAGGCTTCTCCAAAATATAGATTTTGGAGAAGCCTTCTTTTTTATTAACCGTTCATTTCTTTTCGATCTGTTGAAACCTCTTTATTTTAAATTTAACAATTTTTGCTTTAGCTCATTTTCCATAGAAGAAAGTTCTTGTTCGGCTTGTTTACGTTTAGCCCGGCCTTCCTGTTGAATGCGCAGCGTTTCTTCTAAAGTAGAGATCAAATTGGCCTGTGTTTTCTTTAATGTGTCGATATCAACGAGGCCACGTTCATTTTCTTTTGCTGTTTCTATTGTATTCGTTTTTAGCATTTCAGCATTTTTTAATAGCAAATCGTTGGTTGTTTGTGATACTTGCTTCTGGGACTCCATCGCTTTTCGTTGTCTGACAAGCGTAAGTGCAATCGCCACTTGGTTTTTCCACAATGGAATAGCCGTTAAGATGGAAGACTGGATTTTTTCAGCTAATGCTTGGTTCATGTTTTGAATCATGCGAATCTGCGGGGCGCTTTGAATCGTGATCTGCCGGCTCAGTTTTAAATCATGTAGTCTTTTTTCTAGACGATCAGCAAATTGTACCATGTCGTTTACATCTTGAAAGTCCATTTGATCTCCTGACTGCTCAGCCTTCCGGCGCAAGGCAGGAACCGTTTCCTGTTCTAACTCTTCTAGCTTTAATTCCCCGGCTGCAATAAAGATATTTAACGCCTGGAAATATTCTTTATTTTTTTCATACAATTGCTCCAGCATTTGTATGTCTTCCAAAAGAATCTTTTTCGAGTGATCCAACTTGACGCTAATCCGGTCAATTTGCGTGCCAACCTTTTGATACTTTGACATAATTTCTTGAATAGAGTTGGATACTTTATTAAACAGACGACTGAATACATTCTTTTTTTCAGGACTTAATTCATCCGGATTGACTTCCTGCAGTTTCTTCATTAAATCACTTAAGATATCCCCAATTGTTCCGATATCTTTTTGTTGTACATGATCAAGCATGGAATGTGAAAAACCTGAAAGCTTCGTCTGAGCTGCTGTACCATAGCTGATAACCGCCTGGTGATTTGTCGGATCAATTTGCTTGGCGATTTCCTGAGCTTTGAGTCGGTGTTCTTCAGGAAGCACATCAATCAATTTTTTAGGAGCTGATTGTTCATGAAGAGAGGGGCTGGGACTTTGCTCCATTAAGCTTTCGCCGAATGGCGAAGAAAGCAAATCATCAAGCCCACCCACATCTTCCTTTAATAAGGAGGGACGTTTCTCATTTTCTGTTGTCATAATTTATTTTATCTCCCTTCTCCAGGGCCTCGGGCAGTTCCTGTCTATTTAATGACTGCTTGGCCACATCAAGTTCAAAAGTTAAATGTTCAATATCTTGTGCCAATACTTTATGCAAATCTTTTTCTAATGTTTTTGTTAGATCATTGAGTGTTTCTTTTGTTTCCAGCAAAGACTGTTTGACGGATGAGTCCTTCAATTTTTGGGAATTTAACCACGCATATTTTTCAGCCAGTTCAACAACAGAGTCCAAGTGGGAATAAAAAAAGGATTCTGCTTCATAAAAACGCTTTGGCTCTTTTTTCACTACCGAAAAAATTCTGCGTACGAGACGGTTCAATTCAATCATTTGTTTTAGGGAACTGATGCTGCGCACGCGGACAAACACGTTTTTTAGCCGGCTTAGTTTTTGTTTTGCTTCTTTCATATTTTCAAGAATAAAATTGTATTCTTTTCTCGTTAAGCCATATTTTTTATATAGACGCGCATCTGCATATTTTCCCAAACCGAAATAAATGCCGGCCCCCAAGGCCACAGCTAATATAACTGCCAGCAAGGGAGAGAGCCCGAGCTGATTCACAAAGAGCAGCGAGCAAATGATCACTGCGGGAATGGTGATCATTGCGCGAAGGATAAAAAGCAATGGGTTTTTCATCGTACTCACTCCAGTTATGATTTTCCTTGTAATACGCGCGATCTGTCAAAAAGTTTCATGATTCTTTAAATTTTATCAAAAATGCAGCCGCTTTGTCTTTACTTTTACTAATAGAAGAAAAGAATGGGAAAGTCAACTGAAAAGAAAAAAATGAAACAGATCCTTTAGGATCTGTTTCATTTTTTATTTTCCTTTGCTTACTTCTTTAGCAGGGTAGAGTTTCTTACTCAGCCACGTTTGTCCGATGAGGAACAGACCGCTCACTCCCCAATACAGTGGAAGTGCTGCCGGAGCGGAAAACGAAAATACGAGAATCATAACAGGTGAAAGCATGCCGACAATTTTCATTTGCTGTTGCTGCTGTTCTGGCATGCTCATTAAGGATACTCGGAATTGAATAAAGTACATAACACCAGCGATAATTGCCATTCCGATATCCGGCTGGCCAAGCTTGAACCAAAGAAAACCGGCATGCCGAATATCGTCTGATGTCCGGATCGCATAATATAACCCCATCCAAATAGGCATTTGCAAAAAGATCGGTAAACAGCCCATGGCAAATGGATTAATATTATGCTGCTGGTAAAGGGCCATCATTTCCTGTTGTACTTTCCGCTGCTCCTCTGGAGTTTTGGCGGCTTTCAATCGTTTCTGGATCTTATCCATTTCTGGTTTAACGACTTCCATTTTCTCTTTCATAACTTGCTGTTTCTTCATCGTGTTCAGCATTAAAGGCATTAAGATCAAGCGAACAGCGAGCGTGATAACAATGATAGCAAAACCATAGCTTCCGAGAAGCTCGCCAAGTGCATGAATCAATTCAACAAAAGGCCGGACGAGATAATCGTGAAAGAAGTGCCCCTCCTCTTGAGCAGCCTGACACCCGCTCAAAAAAAGGCTGGCGCCGAGCAAAGAAGATAACAGTATCGATGTTTTTTTCAATGAATAGTTCCCCCTATAAGCCATTAATTGGCAGTCAAACTGTTTCTATATGATGAAAACTAAAATGAGTATACCTTAAATTGCCTGTTAGTTCAAATGAATACATATGTAGAATAGCCTATTCGTTTTCATCACTAACGGATTTTGTGAACTTTTATTTATAATTGGTTGACTTAAAAAGCTTTTATCTTTTATCCTTAAAGAGAGAGAAAAGATAAAGGGGAGAGAGAAATGGCAAATTGGGACCATGTAGCAGAGCAAGTGTTGGAAGGGAACGAATTAAGTGATGAGCAGGCATTGGCCGTGTTAAATTGCCCAGATGAGGAGCTGCTGACTCTTTTGCAGGCTGCATACAAAGTGAGAAGTCATTATTACGGCAACAAGGTGAAGTTAAATATGATCATTAATACAAAGTCAGGGCTATGCCCGGAGAATTGCGGCTATTGCTCGCAATCTATCCGGTCGACGGCTCCAATTGAAAAGTACAGAATGATGGACAAGGAATCGATTTTACAGGGAGCCAAGCAGGCGTATGATTTGCAGGCCGGCACTTATTGCATCGTCGCCAGCGGCCGCGGGCCGAGTAATAAAGAGGTAGAGCGTGTGACGGAAGCAGTGAAGGAAATTAAAGAAAAATATCAATTAAAAGTGTGCGCTTGTCTCGGGCTGCTAAAGCCGGAACAAGCAGCCAAGCTGAAGGAAGCGGGAGTAGACCGTTACAACCATAATCTAAATACTTCAGCGAGCCACCATGAACAAATTACAACGACTCATACATACGATGACAGGGTAAGAACGGTCAATACCGTCAAGGAATCGGGCATCTCTCCTTGTTCGGGCGTCATCATTGGCATGAAGGAGCAAAAGGAAGACGTGGTTTCCATGGCCCGCAGCTTACGAGTGTTGGATGCCGACTCTATCCCGGTAAACTTTTTGCATGCGATCGATGGGACGCCGCTTGAAGGAACGGCTGAATTAAATCCCCGTTACTGTCTAAAGGTATTGTGTCTGTTCCGCTTTATTAATCCGTCAAAAGAAATCCGGATATCAGGAGGCCGGGAAGTGAACTTAGGTGCACTTCAGCCGTTGGGTCTTTATCCAGCTAACTCTATTTTTGTAGGGGATTATTTAACCACTGCCGGGCAAGAAACGACAGCTGATCATAAAATGATTGAAGAAATGGGCTTTGAAGTCGAGTTTGCTTCACAGTCAGAGGAGCAGCCAGTTGTGTGAATGAGTGCTAAGCTACAATAAAGAGACTTAAAAACGGAAGGGTGCTATTCAACAATCCAATCAGAGTGTTGAATAGCATTAAGATTAGAATAGGACGAAAATTTGTACGCAGTTTCGTCCTATTCTAATCTCTAACAAAAACTTCTTCTCTAAAATAATGTATAAATTGGTAAAATAATATACAATCAAATTAGAACAACCGTTCAAATATGTGAATTATATTTATGGCTTAATTAGAACGATTGTTCAATTTAAGGCAGGTGCAACTTTTTGAATAAAAGACGTTATGACAGTGAAAAGGCAAGAAAGGAAATCATGGAAAAAGCAACATTGTTATTTTCTGAGAAAGGCTATAATCAAACATCAGTTGGAGACATATCAAAAGCGTCTAGTTACAGCAAAGGGCATATTTATTATCACTTTCAAAATAAAGAAACGCTTTTTGTCATACTGGCAAAAAAAACGATGCAAGAATGGCATGACAAGTGGCTGAGAAAAGAATCTACTTGCTCTTCTGCAACAGAAAAGTTGTACGGAATGGCCCTGCATGTTCTCTATAATTACCAGACACCGCTATTAAAAGCGGGACAGGAATTGGCATCAAATCCGAATTCGAGTTCAGAGTCTGTGAAAGAATTATACAATTTAGCCATTGTTCCAATGAGTGCGTACCGTGCTATTTTACAAGAAGGGGTAGATCAAGGAGAATTTATAGCTGGAAATATTGATGAATGGACCGCATTGCTTGGATCATGGCTCGGGGGATTGTGCCAGCTCACCAATACTCAGGAACTGGGTTTGCTTGAACCTCTTTTTAATCAAGCAATAACCATCTTTTTAAGATCCATCAAAAAGGAAGGGATGTAAAATGAGGATTGGCTTAATTGGAGATAGTTTAACAGAAGGTCGCCCTGGCGTGTCTTTCTTGAATTTATTAAAAGAGAGATACCCGAATTTGACTTTTGATAATCTCGGAAAACCAGGTGAAACAGTCAAAAGTTTGCATGCTAGACTAACCAAATCGAAATTAGCAACAGATTATGATCTGGCTTTCCTGTGGATTGGAACCAACGATGTTTATTCTAAAATGTTAAGCGTTCAAGCACAGCCTGTTGCAGGAGACCGTCAGGAATTTCGAGAAGTGTTTACTAAGGTTTTAGAGATCGTTATCGCTTCTGCAAAACAGGTTGTTACTGTATCGCCGGCAATTATAGGAGAAAACATGAGCAATGAAGCAAACAAAGAATTAAGGGATTTGTCTACAATCATTCAGTCGATTACTGATCTATATTCCACTGTAAGCTTTTTGAATATGCAGGCTGTGTTTGAAGGACATCTAGCCAACGTGAAAAGCTCGGATTACATGAGCACCAGCGTTTGGAGAGTGATGAAGGATGTACTATTTTATAAAAATGAGGCTCGGATCGATCGATTATCAAACAAGCGGGGGCTCCATTTGACATTAGATGGCATTCATTTAAATACTAGCGGTGCCCGGATCGTTGCCGATGAATATACAACGGTGATGGAATATCTTATCTATAATAACAGTCGTACATTGGAGAAGTAATTCTTGATAGAAGGTGAAGTTTTTCAAACGGAGGGATTGGCATGGGGGAAAGTAAAAAAGTTGCGATTGTAACTGGTGGAGCATCAGGAATAGGGAGAGCGCTCTGTAATGAATTAACTGCACATAATGTGTTTGTCGTTATTGCAGATATTAATATTCGAGAAGGAAAAGCTGTTGAAGAAGACCTTAATAAAAGAAATCATCATTCAAAGTTTGTTTATTTAGATGTCACTGATTCAGCTAGTGTGGAAGAGCTTATTAGAGAAACATATAGGGATTTTGGGAGATTGGATTATCTTTTTAACAATGCTGGCATGGCTATGTACGGTGAACTATATGATATGTCGATAGAAGACTGGAAAGAAATTATGGATATTAATTTATGGGGCGTCATTTATGGAACTCAAACCGGATACAAAATTATGAAGGAGCAGGGATATGGTCATATTGTCAATACGGCATCTGCTGCAGGTCTTGGTCCTTCTCCTATATCCTCAGCGTACTCAACAACAAAGCATGCTATCGTTGGGCTCACCACCTCTCTTCACTATGAAGCAGAAGAATTTGGTGTGAAAGTGAGCGCGCTTTGTCCGGCCTTTGTTGATACTCCAATTTTTGATGAAGCGAAAGCCATTAATATTAATAAATCTATGATGACCGAACAACTAAAAAAACAAAAGCCGATGTCACCAGAGCAGCTTGCCAAAATGACGATTCGTGCCGTTCATAAAAATAAACTTATCATCTGTCCACTCCCCATGCGTAAAACGATGGATGTCATTTTTACAATTTTTCCTCCATTACACCGTTCACTTATGAAATTAGTTTGTAAAGTAAGTAGAAAAGCCCGTATGTCGTAGCCAATCTTATCATTTTCTCAAAATCATTCGCTCTTGTTGAACAGACCAGTTAAAGGAACAAAAATCTCTAATAGGGCAGTTTTTCTTATAATAAAAACTCTGTTTTATTTTTCCATCTGTCGTAGTTCTGCTGTTTCATTTAATGTTACTATTATATAAATACAAAATAATGTAGAGCGGAAGAAAGGGTGGGGCTATGAGAAATGGTTGTCTGTTTATTGTTCAACTCGCTTTTTTATGGCTGATTTACGAGCTGGGCCAATTTATTTCTGGATTTTTTCACTTGCCTGTGCCTGGCAATGTTTTAGGAATGCTCATTTTATTTTTGTTGCTTTCTTTTAAAATAGTGAAAATAAGGTGGATTGAAAAAGGGGCTTTATTTCTAAACACGCATTTGGCTTTTTTTTTCATACCTATCGCCGTCGGTTTAATGACTTTCATGCCACTTTTAAAAGAGAGCGGTGGAGCGCTCGCTATTATTTTATTCGGCAGCTCCATTATCGGAATGGCAGTAACAGGCGGAGTGGCGCAATTTTTATCAGCGAAACAAGTGCACAAAGAAAAAGGGGAGACTACCCGTGAGCATCATCACTCTGTTTAATATTGTCTTAACACTTGTGGTTTATTTGCTTGCCCGTGTTCTTGCCTCCCGTTTCCCATCGCCGCTTACTACACCTGTATTTTTAAGCACAGTGACTATTATTTTTATTTTAGTGTGCAGTGGAATGTCTTATGAAGACTACACACCTGCAAAAGAAATCATGACTTATTTGCTTGGGCCTGCGACGGTAGCACTGGCTATTCCGCTGTATCACAACCGACATGTATTATTGCAGAGAGCTATGCCTGCTTTTTTTGGATTGACAGCTGGGACACTGGCAACTATTACTTCGGCAGTTTGGCTAACCAAAGCTTTTCAGTTGCCAATGGCGACCGCCGCCTCTGCCGCAGTCAAGTCAGTCACCACTCCGGTAGCCATTGAAGTAGCTCGTATAATCGGGGGAGATCCAGCTTTATCAGCTATCTTCGTTATGGTAGCAGGAATGTTCGGTGCCATGTTTGGACCCTGGCTGCTCACATGGATGAGGGTGACAGACCCCTTTTCCCGCGGCTTATCCATCGGAACGACTGCCCATGGAATAGGAACGGGCCAAATCGTTAATGAAGGAAGTCTTCAAGGGGCCGTTTCGGGCGCCGCTATGGGATTTGCAGCTATCTTTATCTCTTTTGTTCTGCCATGGTTTTTTCCATTGTTAAAATAAAGGCCCGGTTAATTTTATCTGGTTGATTGGAGTGGAAGTTACAAAGACCCCTCTATCATGTAGTTACAGGGTTTTGTATGAGGAATTCAAATTTATTATTCAATGCCTATGGAAAGCAAAGAGAACCCGCTCGATTCTTATGATTAACATAGCCGTAATAAAAAAGACGCCGTTTTTGTTTCGGCGTCTTTTTTACCTGGGCGATTACCCAATTAAAATTCGTTCCTTTGGGAAGTTATAGCTGTCCTTAATTTCTTTTCCGCGAATAATAAAGAGCAAAGAGAAAAGCCCGATTCTTCCGATAAACATTAGCGTCATCAATAATAGCTTAGCGGAAGTACTTAAATCGCTTGTGATGCCTAAAGATGATCCGGTAGTTCCGAAAGCGGAAGATACTTCAAAGATGATCTTTATAATAGGCAGCCCTGGTTCAAGGAATGAAAGAAAAATAATCGAACCGCCCCAAATAAAGAAGCCCGTTGTGATCACGACGAATGAGCGTTGTACATCAACTGGGTGAACTTCTCTATTAAAAATCTTAATGGTATTTTTTCCTCTCGCATAAAAGTAAACACTCAAAATGGCGATCGCAAAAGTAGTCGTTCTAAGCCCGCCACCTACACTGCTTGGCGAAGCGCCGATAAACATCAGTGTTGAAATAAGCAGCAGGGTAGCCATTGAAAACTCGTTTAAGTCGAGTGAAGTCAAGCCAGCACTGCGAGCAGCGATAGATTGGAAAGCAGAATAAAAGAACGACTCATGCCATGTTTTATCAATGAAAAAGTGATTTCGTTCAAGCAAATAAATGAGCAGAGTACCGAGAGCCGCCAAAATGGCATATACGGTCGTTGTCAGCTTTGTAAACAGAGAGAAATGAAACTTCACTGGCTCTCTGTAAGTCAAATAATCTTTAATTTCTACTAACACAGGAAAGCCGATAGCACCGAGCACAATCAATATCATATTGATAAACTGGACAAAGTAATCATTGGAAAAAACAATTAATGAGCTTCCGGTTATATCAAACCCGCCGTTCGTTGTGGCGCTGATTGAAGCAAAAACCCCATGTAAAAAGGCTTCAGAAACAGTCGGATAATATTGAAGAAAATACGTGCTTAAAATAAGAGCACCGACAGCTTCAATTCCAAGAATTAATAAAAAGATTTCAATCATCAGCCTGACGAGTCCGGCTAAATCTGTTCTATTTTGGTCAGCCATGATCAGCTGACGCTCGCGCATCCCAATCCGCTTTCCAAATAAGATCCAGATAATAGAGCTCAGAGTCATAATCCCTACGCCGCCTACTTGCAAAATAAACAGGATAAAAAAATAACCGACCGTACTGAATGTATCAACGACTGAAACTGTTGATAACCCAGTAACACTTAAAGCACTGACCGCCACGAAGGCAGCGTCTATAAGAGAAATTTCAACTCCGGGTTTATGAGCAATAGGTAACAGCAATAAGCCGGTAGAGAACAATGCACCGGTTAGATACAGCATGACGATTAATTGAAAAGTGGACAACTTGAGTGCTTTTATTTTCCCAGGATCTTTCATAACATCTACCTCTCAATTTTCCCGGCATAATGTCTGCCCGATTTTTGCGTCGTAAAAACATATTCCCTATTATATTAGAAAAAGGAACGAATTTAAAAGCCTTTCCTCAAAAGAAAAAAACCTTCAAAGATATGAACAAATGACAGAGAGGATGTTTTATTTTTTTCGACAAAAAACGAAACCAAATAAAAAGAAAACGTATAAATAGGCAACTGCGGAAAAGGAGGAAAAAGATGAAGAAGATTTGGAAGCGGCTAAAGTTTGTTTTTACTTTCAGACGGTCTATCCCGTTCTTAAAGGATTTCTTTTTAAGCAGAGAAGTAACTGCCGTTAGCAAAATAGTATCCATTGGGTTAATCATTGGCTATTTGTTGCTGCCATTTGATTTGATTCCTGATTTTTTTGCCGTTTTCGGCTTAATAGATGATATTGCCATTTTTGCGTTTGTACTTCAACAAATTGTTAAACTGGCACCAGATTCATTAAAAGAAAAGCATAAGATGATATAAACACTGCCCTGTGCCGCTATTTGAGGTACAGGGCCATTTTTTTTTTTTTTCAGGAGACAGGAGCAAAAATGACTTGCAAATTTCTTGCCGCTTTTATTAATTGCTCTTCCGGCTGAACAAGGGCGATTCGCACATAGCCCTCTCCGGAAGGGCCAAAAGCATTTCCCGGCACCATAACGACACCGGCTTTTTCAATACAGTAAAAAGCAAACTCTTTGGAAGTCCAGCCTGCCGGTATTTCGGCCCAAATAAACATGCCGCCTGATGGACGGTCAACATTCCAGCCGATAGTGCTCAACTCATTGATGAATAGGTTACGCCGCCGCTCAAAAACGGAGCGGACCTGCTGGCTGATTTTCTCGGCATGATCGAAGGCGGTGATGGCCGCAGCTTGAATCGGGGCGAATATGCCGTAATCTAAATTAGACTTTAATTGAGTGATTGCTTTAATAATATCCTCATTGCCAGCAATATAAGCGATGCGGGCTCCAGCCAGGCTAAAGCTTTTAGAAAGCGAATTAATTTCAATGCCGACCTCTTTGGCGCCTGGCACACTCAAAAAGCTGAGCGGTTTTGTATCATCAAAATAAAATTCTGAATAAGCTCCGTCATGAAGAACGACAATCTGATGTTTTTTAGCAAAAGCGATGACGTCGTTGAAAAATTGCTCATCTGCTTCGCCAGCAATCGGATTGCCGGGGTAGTTTAAAATCATCAGTTTTGCTTTTTCAGCAACCTCATTTGGAATAGCGGTTAAATCAGGAAGAAAGCGGTTTTCTTTAAGCAATGGCATGTAAAAAGGCTCCGCTCCCGCTACAGCTAATCCGGTTTCATAGGCGGTATACCCAGGATCTGTGACAAGAACGACATCTCCAGGATCAGCAAATACGAGCGGTAAATGGACAAGTCCTTCTTGGGAGCCCATCGCATGAACAATTTCTGTTTGAGGGTTTAAGGTAACCCCGTATACCCGTTTATAATAGCGAGCGGCTGCCTCATAAAATGCTTTCGTGCCTGAGAGAGTATACCCATAGCTGGAAGGCTCAGCAGCTCGGGCAGCAAGCTCATGGCGGATAACATCCGCTGGCGGGAGGTCGGGACTTCCTAAGCTTAAATCGATGAGTTCTTTTCCTTCTGCTTCCTGCTTGACTTTAAATGATTTTAACTCACTAAAAATAGATGAACCGAACTTTTCCATTCGCTTTGAATAATGAAACGCCAAGATGAACGCCCCCTGTGTAGTATAGATCAGTCTTTATTCCATATTGTAGCATACAGAATTCTCATTTAATTTTAAATTTTTCAATTGATTACCATAATTGTTCAGATGGCAAGTTTGGGCTTGCTTGCCAGTTTCCTTTCTCCGGGAACGGGAATAGTCCTGTATGCAGGAGAGGGAGGAGCATTATGGACAAAAAGAGAACGAGAAAGCAGATTTTGATTATTATTTTTCTAAGCATTTATGCAGTCACCATGCTGGGCAATGTGTATAAGCCGCTTCCCAAGCATGTATCATATGAAAGCCCTGTTTACCAGGTAGGGGAAGATCAGGTGAATTTTTATTATAATTTGTCTGGAAAGAGAAAAGAGGGGAAGATATTTACTGAACAAATATTTAAAAGAACACTGGAGATTATTGATGAGGCTGACCAATTTATCGTATTGGACTTTTTCCTCTTTAATTCCTATCATAATAAAAATCAACAATTTCCTAAAATAACAGAGAAGCTCACTAGAGCCCTGATTGAGAAAAAAAAGAAAAACCCGGATATAGACATCATTCTTATCTCCGATGAAGTGAATACATCCTATAATTCTCACAAGGCACCTGAATTTGAAATGCTGAAGAAAAATGGCATAAAAGTTGTTTTAACCGATGTTCAACCGCTGCGTGATTCCACCCCGCTTTATAGTGGAGTGTGGCGGATGTTTTTTCAATGGTTTGGCGACAAAGGAAAAGGATGGCTGCCCAATGCACTTGCGGAAACGGCACCGGATATGACGGTGCGTTCTTATTTGAAATTGTTTAACGTTAAAGCGAATCATCGGAAGACCATTGCCACAGAAAAAACAACGCTTATCAGTTCAGGCAATCCTCATGATGCGAGTGCATATTTTGCCAATACAGCCTACGAAGTGAGAGAAGCTTTAATGAATGATCTGCTCGTTTCAGAAAAGGCCGCGGCTGATACACGACGGAAAATTACTTTCCCGGAGCCTGTCCACCAACAGACCGGTAAAGGCAATATGTACGTACAGTTATTAACAGAGGGAAAAATTGCAAAAGCGGCCAAACGGGAAATAACAAAGGCGAAGAAAGGAGAAGAAATCTGGCTTGCGATGTTTTATCTTGCCGATCGTGACATGGTTGATGCTTTGGCGGAGGCGGCGAATAGAGGGGTAAAAGTGAACCTCATTTTAGATACGAACAAAAACTCGTTCGGTAAAAAGAAAACAGGATTGCCGAATATTCCAATCAGTGAAGAACTCCTGGAAGATTCTCACGGCAAGATCCATATTCGATGGTTTGCGCCAGAACCTGAGCAATTTCATACGAAAATGATTTATATAAAAAAGAAGAAGAGCAGCACGATTATTAGCGGTTCCGCCAATTATACATCAAGAAATTTGAACAACTTTAATTTGGAGACAAATGTAAAGATAACAGGCCCTCATTCGGCTGCTGTCATAGCGGAAACAGAACGTTATTTTCAGCAGATTTGGAACAACGAAGGGGCAGAATATACAACGAATTATAAAATACATTATGAAAAAACAGCAGGAATCAAGAGGGTAGTATATACACTACAGAAGCTTTTGCATTTAACCACATATTAATATAGAACCAAACAAGCAGGCGGATTCGCCTGCTTGTTTGGTTTGCAGAAATTGACAAAATAATTTTTTTTAAAACAACCATGCTATAAGAGAATCGATTACAAGGAGGAACAGCAATGACAGTAATTAGTGATTTAAAGCAAACGATGTCCGGATTAAAAAGTGCCCAAGCAAGCCTCGAGGGATTTGCTTTAGCTACAGAAAACCAACAGGCGAAGCAATTATTCCAAACGGCTGCTCAACAAACCCAGTCGGTAATAGATGCTCTTCAGCCGCGCATCACTGAAGTAGAAAATGAAGAACCGCAATACAAAAATAGTTAAATAAATACACTTTGTGCAAAAATCAAAAAACATTCAATAGCAGCAAATGGAGGTGAAAGCGTGGAGAAGCAGCGAACATGGGTCTTTGACAACAAACCAGTCATTATTTCAACCGGCGTTGTCGGGGGACCGTTTGAAAGCAACGGAAAGCTAGCAAATGAGTTTGATGTGCTGCATGATGATCTATGGATCGGGCAGGAATCCTATGAGAAAGCGCATAGAAAGTTAATGGAAGAAGCTTCTTTGCGGGCTATTGAAAAGGCAAGACTGAAAAAGCAGGATATTGAATACTTCTTCGCCGGTGATTTAATTAATCAAATCACACCGACAAGCTTTGCTGCTCGGACTCTTGCTGTGCCGTACCTCGGACTGTTCGGTGCCTGTTCCACATCGATGGAAGGGTTGGCGCTCAGTTCCCTTCTTATCAACAGTAAGATGGCGAACTTTGTTTTAACTGGTGCATCTAGCCACAATGCGGCAGTGGAAAAACAATTTCGTTATCCAACAGAATACGGAGGCCAGAAGCCGCCAACGGCTCAATGGACGGTAACAGGAGCTGGGACGGCCATCGTGGCCCAACAAGGCGAGGGCCCTCATATTTTATCTGCCACGATTGGAAGAGTCATTGATATGGGGCTGACCGATCCCTTTAATATGGGAGGAGCCATGGCTCCAGCTGCAGTGGATACAATTATTGATCATCTTACTTCTTTAAAAATTGACCCTTCTTACTATGATTTAATTGTTACAGGAGACTTAGGAACAATCGGCAGAAACATCGCCCTTGAATTGCTGAAAAAAAGAGGCATCGAAATCAATGAGAGTCAGT
Source organism: Bacillus sp. PK3_68 (assembly GCF_003600835.1). Classification (NCBI taxonomy): domain Bacteria; kingdom Bacillati; phylum Bacillota; class Bacilli; order Caryophanales; family Bacillaceae; genus Bacillus; species Bacillus sp. PK3_68. The sequence goes on from NZ_NQYC01000001.1 coordinate 218,065, forward strand.
TTCAGGACTGCGGCTTAATGATTTATAAAGAGAACCAAGAAGTCTTTGCCGGGGCAAGCGGAGCAGGGTGCTCGGCTGTTGTCGGCTATGGGCATTTGCTAAACCGATTGAAAAAAGGAGAACTAAAACGGATTCTATTAGTGGCGACTGGGGCTTTGCTGTCCCCGCTTTCCTTCCAGCAACAAGAATCTATTCCTTGCATTGCCCATGCGGTAGCGATTGAATCTAACCAGTAAGAGGAGACTATTATGACAGTAGCATCAGATGTGAAAATATGTACGGCCGGTTTAAAACAAGCAGAAGCCGTTTTTTCTAAGCTGGCCCTGTTGTCAAGTGATCCCGAAGCGCAACGGCTTTTTCATGAGAGTATGCTTACTATGCAGGAGATCATCGAGCGAATGAACAAGCGAATTTTTGAACTGGAAAATGAGGAACCGCAATATAAAGGGTTTTAGTCGGGGATGATTATATGACTCAGTGGCTAGAAGTCCTGATCCGGTCTATATCTTTTTTGACCATCTTATTTATCATTACAAAGGTAATTGGAAAAAGGCAAATTGCTCAGCTGTCCTTTTTTGAATATATTGCAGGCATCACAATTGGTAGCATTGTCGCTGAAGCTTCGCTAGCAAGAGAGCGGTCAATTATTGATGCTCTTATAGCAATTGCGGTATGGGGAATTATACCCGTTCTTGCTGACTATATTGCTATGAAGAGCAAATCAGCAAGAGGGGTGCTAGAAGGCCATAGCACAGTATTTATAAAAGATGGAAAAATTCTTGAGGATAATTTAAAGAAAGAAAAATATACAACAGACGAATTGCTTTCTTTATTGCGGAAAAAGAATATTTTCTCCTTAGAAGATGTGGAATATGCCGTGTTAGAGCAAGACGGAAATCTAAATGCTCTCTTGAAAAAAGATAAGCGTCCATTAACGAGAAGCGATTTACAAATGCTTTCAATCAATGAAAAAGAGCCCTATACCGTTATTATGGATGGGCGTGTATTAGTGGAGACACTTTCAAAAAGCGGCAAAACGAAGGAATGGCTGAATCAAGAGTTAGAAGCGGCCGGTGTGACACTTGAAAATGTGTTTCTCGGTCAAGTAAATTCTTATGGAGAACTGTACATCGATTTATTTGATGATCAGCTGCAGGCGCCTCCACCGCAGGAAAGGCCGTTATTGCTGGCAAACTTGAAGAAATTTGCTGCGGATATGGAAGCTTTCGCCTTAGCTACAGACTGCCAAAAAACAAAGAAAATGTATGAAAAAAATGCGGCGGATATTCAAAGGCTCATTCGGCAAACAAAGCCATATCTATCGAATTAAAGCTCTCTTGTTAGACAGTTTTTAATTCGATTTTTCTTAATTCAGTATGTGCAAAATTCAAAAAATGAATTTTTATTGGTTCTATAGCCAGTAATTTGCTAAAATAAAGATAAAGTAATCATACAAATAGGAAGGCAAAGGAGTGAGGAGTTTGCCAAGAGGTGAAGGAAAGTTCCTAATTAAGCAAAGAGCCTTTTTAAAACTTTTTATGATTCGTTTCGTAGAAGAAAATAAGTTGTATGGCATGCAGGCGATGGATGAACTGAAGATGACTTTTAAACAATTCGGCTATGAACCGAACCATTCGGAAATTTATCGGTCGCTTCATGAGTTAATTGATGATGGGATTTTAAAAAGACAGAAAAAATTGCAGGAAGGCGCCAAATATAAAGAAGTTGTCATTTATCAGTTTGCTGACTATGAAAAAGCAAAGCTTTATAAAAAGCAAGTAAAAACAGATCTCGATCGAAGCATGGGACTGTTGCGTAAAGCGCTGGAAGATGTATATTAACATAAAGGACAATGAGCAGCGAAAGAAAAGAGGGATAAGATGGGAATATTTGACGGTTTAATTGGCAATGCGACAGAAGCGGATATTGAGAAAGTAGAAAAAACGCTTGAGAAAATTCTTTATGAGGGAGAACAGATTGAGAAGGCCTTTCAGATTTTAAGGGACTTAATTGTTTTCACTAGCAGGCGCCTAATAACAATTGATAAGCAAGGAGTAACTGGAAAAAGAATGGAATACCATTCTATTCCCTACCGCAGCATTACGCATTTCAGTGTACAGACAGCTGGCACATTCGATCTGGAGGCTGAGCTGCTTATTTGGATCGCTGGCACAGAGAATCCTATTGCGAAGCAGTTTCGAAAAGATGACAGCATATTTGATGTGCAAAGAGCACTTGCTGCTTATGTGTTGTAGCGTCCTTACATATCAAATTTGCATACATAAAGGAAAAGAGACAGACGCATGAGCTGTTTCTTTTTTGGAAAAGTCTTATTAAGCTGTTTTTTTATGATTTTCATCCTGGATAGATATATGTAGAGAAGGCACCATAGATGGAAGAAGAAAATGAAATCAGACTTTGCCTGCTGCATCGTAAGGAAATTGCAAGTCAAGTCTGACTTTATCAATATTCCAGGAGGATGTATCTTGATCGGAGATCCTATCTATGGTGTTTCATTCATGAGGCAAAGGCAGTGTTATTCACACTGATTGTTTAGCACCAGAAGGAAGCGCCAATGATAATCAAAAGAATGAACAACACAACAATCAATGCAAAAGTGCCGCCGTAACCGCCGCCATAATAGCCACCGCCGTAGCCGCCGCCATAACCGTAGCCGCCACAGCATCCGCCGCCAAAGAAGCCCATGCTTTTCACCTCCTAATTAATTAAGAACAATATATACTATGAGTTACATATAAAGAAGGTTTGGATTAATGTACTAGTAGGATAAGTAATTGCTGTTTTTTGATTGCTTTCGTGAGATCATTCAGTTTATAAGAAAAGCTTTCATTGCTGTGTTTGCCGCGGATTGACATGAAAATGAAACAGCCAGGCGTGTACCTGGCTGTTTTATTTAAAAGACAACGAATCATCAAAAGCCAAACCGTCTAGGTCTTGGAGGACAACAAGGATTAACTGGCTTCCCACACATGATGTGTTGTTCACAACATTCGTTCACAACAGATTCTGTATGTGGGAAATAATGTTCGTGATTAATCATATGTTTGTTAACTGTAGTTGTATGAGAAGGATGAATATGGGGTACGACAGTATTGAAAACATTTGTTTTGACAAATTGCTGTGTCGGTGAAACTAATGGCGGATCGTATTGATTAGGCATTAGTTGCGGTGGGCACAGATGAGGAGGACATCCTCCATGGCCAGCCCAAGGTCTATTAAACATGTCATGACCTCCTTTTTTCTAAGGTGTGAGTCATTAATAGTCTATGGAAATAGACTGGTTATGTCCGGGTTGGTTACCCATTTATTTCAAATAAAAGAGAAATGAAGCGTGACAGATTAATCTTTCTACAAAGAGACTAGATTCGTCACACAACCTAAGAAGGATAAGGGGAAATGACTGGTAGAAGAAAAGCATAAGAAAAGAGAGCCCTTGGCTGCTCTCTTTTCTTATGTCTGGATAAAGATACATATGGCTGTTAATACTTATGTTGTTTTTTAGACTTTTTTTTATGATGTGGCTTATGATGAGGCATTGGATAAGCCATCGGCGGTTGAGTAATTAACACGGCTTGCTGCTGGGTCACATGTGGATGCGCTAGATAATGATGAAAGTGGTGATGAAAATGGTGGTGATGCGGACAGCATTCCATCTCGCTTACTGGGTGTCCACATCCCATCATTTGGGCATGGCCAGGGTGCATCATGGGTGCCCCATGCATAAACCCTCTCATATCAGGGACTGCATATTGATCTGGCCACATTTCCTCGTCTAACCACATGCCTTCGCTCTGTTCAATGCTTACATTTTCTCTTTCATATTGATCCTGCCATACATTTTGGTCTGGCCACATATGATTTTGTTCTTGTTCCATTTTTGCCACCTGCTTTTTAATAGTTGTAGAAAACTTTCGTACACTTGCATGCTATGTTCCATACTTAAAAAAGAGCTTGTTTTTATCGGGTTTGGGTGATGACCTATTATCTGCAAAAAATTATTTAATCTTTTGAGGTTTTTTAGTGGAAACACATTTAGAAAGTGGGCTCTTCATTTCTTTGTGCCGAAAAATCAGCATTTTTTCTCATTTTTCAAAAAAATATTGTTTTTTAACTTTTTTTATGGATATAATTAACAACGTAGATTTAATGCGTTTGTCAGCCGCACGTTCATGAACTGGTCAGCTTTCACATTAACTTCAAGAGGCAGAAGCAACGGATGCTTTTTGAAAGGAGGTGAGACCAGATGACGATCAACTTAATATTTGTCATTATCACCATAAAAAGACGCAAAAAAAGTGTGGAAGATTATTTTCATGACGAGCGCGTTGAACAAATGTATGAAGAAATGAAATTAAAGCAACACGAAAACATGAGAAACCTGTTTTAAAAAAATTACAAACTGGAAGGAGAATGTACTATGACTTTCTTATTGCCAACTCAAGTAAAATTATTGAATTCACTCTTCGTTTTGAAGGATTCTGCCTAGTAAAGCTGACCAGAACTAAAGTAACACCAGAGCTGATAATTTGCCCCCGCCATGTAATTTGCTGCGGGGGTTTTTATCGTCAATGGAGAGAGTGCATATAATTTTTGAATAGGAATGATACTTATGTCGACTGCAACGAATAAAGCCGAAGTACGTCAGGCTACAATCTACAGTATTTTGTTTGCTATTAGTGCAGGGCACTTTATTAATGACTCCATACAATCTGTAGTTCCTGCTATGTTTCCCATTATTGAACGTTCTTTAGATTTATCTTATGCACAGCTGGGCTGGATTGCTTTCGTATTAAATATGACCTCTTCGGTGATGCAGCCGGTATTTGGAGCTGCGGCTGACCGGAAACCGCAACCGTACCTGCTGCCGGCCGGAATGCTTCTATCTATGATTGGTGTTATCGGTTTTGGTTTGTCTCCTAACTTTTATTTCGTACTCCTCGCTGTATTGTTTATTGGCTTAGGGTCAGCTGTTTTTCATCCGGAAGGATCACGGGTCGCTTTTATGGCAGCAGGTGGCAAGCGAGGGCTGGCCCAATCCATTTATCAAATGGGCGGGAACGGCGGCCAATCGCTGGCTCCGGTTTTTACAGCCTACATTTTTTTACCGCTTGGTCAGAAGGGGGCGTTATTGTTTGCGGCAGTTACCGCAGTTGGTGCGTTGCTGCTTTCAAGAGTCTCCGCCTGGTATAAGCAACGGCTGACGGCTCAGGCGGCAAAGAAGAAACAGCAAGTTTCCTTGAAAAAAACAAAATTACAGGCACGGATAAAGTGGGCAATGGTGTTATTAATTTTCTTTGTATTTGCCCGCTCCTGGTATGCGGCAGCTATAACGAACTTTTATCAATTTTATTTAATTAAGGATTATGGATTGACTATTAAACAATCACAATTATATTTGTTTGTTTACTTGGCTGCTGGCGTGGCAGGCACGTTTCTTGGCGGGCCGCTGGCTGATCGCTTTGGCCGGAAAAATCTACTTGTCTTTTCCATGCTGGGTGCTGCTCCGCTTACAGTCATTCTTCCATATGTACCGGCTTTCGCTGTCCTGCCGCTCTTGTTGTTAATTGGTTTTATCTTGCTATCAAGCTTTAGTGTAGCCGTGGTTTATGCACAGGAGCTGCTTTCTAATAAAATTGGGATGGCTTCCGGTTTAATTGTTGGGCTTGCGTTCGGGATGGGGGCTATCGGGGCTGTCATCCTCGGCTTTCTCGCTGACAGTTTCGGAATAAAATTTATTATGATTCTATCAAGTCTTCTCCCGCTTCTCGGTATTAGTGCTCTTTGGCTTCCAGGAGATCAAAAATTACGGGAAATGCAGGATAAGTAATGGTAAATTAAAGACGGCTTCACAACCAGTTATTCACTGGTTGTGCGGCGGCTTTTTTTACCTATCAGTAATCAGTTTATCAATAAGGCGGAGGAAGGTATGCTAAGGCAAATAGTCAGTATAATTTTGACGACTATAAAAATGATGTATTAAATTTTTAAGCAGAGTCTATTAGTTGAAAAGCAATGTATACGTTTATTAAGCTGCATAGTATTTTAAGTTCTTTACTCTTTAGTAGATGTAATAGCTTTTTTGTAGAATTGAGTCAACTTAGTTCTGAATATTCAGTTGACACGATCTCTTCCATAGACTAGTATCTAAATTAGATAGATAAGAGCGGATGAATATTGTGGGAGAGACTAGACCCATGGTTTAGCACCGAAGGAGCAAGTACCAGCTGGTATCAATCTCTCAGGTAAAAGGACTACAATAGGACGCATCTCTGGAGAGAGCCATAGGCCACCAAAGGAGTTAAACTCTCAGGTACAAGGGACAGAGAAAAATGGGAAATACTCCTGTTTTTCTCTGTCTTTTTTTGTCGGAGAAAAATGGAGAAAAGTAAAAAGGAAGAGGAGAACCTCGAAATTATCCTTGTAAGAAAAAGAATGGTAATGACTCTATTTCTAGATTGATTGCACAACAAGAAATGAAAGAAACTGCCCTGAAAAAGAGTTAGAAGCCTTGGATTCGATTGTTTTAGAAATTGCAGGCATTAACGGAACGGGAGCATGTGCATTGACAAAATTTACCGCTGAAGAGCATGCATGTTCTTTTGAGGAATTTATTTGTTCTGAAATGTAAGCGCTTTTTTTCTTTCGGATTAACGAATTTTATATTAAACTTTAATTGTGGGATATTTAATTTATTAGCTTACGATTTAAATACCGTAACAAAATATTTTAAATCGACAAGAAAGAATATTCCGAAAAGTAGAAAGAGGGAAATGGTATGCAGGAACAAACTTTGTCGAGAGGCCTGAAAAACCGGCACGTACAACTCATTGCTATTGGCGGGGCAATTGGAACAGGATTATTTCTTGGAGCAGGAAAATCTATTCATTTAGCAGGCCCTTCCATTTTATTTGCTTATATGATTACAGGAGCCATTTGTTTTTTAATCATGCGTGCACTTGGGGAATTGCTTTTAAGTAATTTAAATTATCATTCGTTTGTTGACTTTGTAAGAGATTATTTAGGGAATATGGCAGCGTTTATGACTGGATGGACCTACTGGTTCTGTTGGATTTCTATTGCGATGGCCGATTTAACGGCTGTTGGTTTGTATACTCAGTACTGGTTTCCATCTGTCCCGCAGTGGATGCCAGGGTTAATCGCCCTTGTCATTTTACTATTTATGAACCTTGCCACTGTCAAACTGTTTGGTGAAATGGAATTCTGGTTTGCTTTGATTAAGGTTATCGCCATTCTAGCACTGATTGTTGTTGGGGTTGTAATGATTATTAAAGGCTTTTCTACTCCTTCAGGAGCAGCCAGTTTTACAAATCTATGGAGCCATGGCGGCATGTTCCCTAATGGCATAAATGGATTTATCCTTTCCTTCCAGATGGTCGTGTTTGCGTTCGTTGGCATTGAATTGGTAGGGTTGACAGCGGGTGAAACAGAGGATCCAGAGAGAGTTATTCCAAAAGCGATTAACAATATTCCTATTCGGATTATTATTTTCTATATTGGTGCGCTTATCGTTATTATGAGTGTGTATCCGTGGAACGATATTGTCCCAACTGAAAGCCCATTCGTGCAGGTATTCGTAGCAGTTGGTATCGCTGCAGCTGCTGGTATTGTGAATTTCGTCGTGTTGACGTCTGCGGCTTCAGCATGTAATAGTGCCATCTTTAGTACAAGCCGGATGGTCTACTCACTTGCTAAAGACAAAAATGCACCTGTATCTTTGGCCAAGCTTGATGGTCGCAAGGTACCTTCTAATGCCTTGTTCTTTTCAACAGTAGTCATCTTGATTTCCGTTGTATTGAACTATGTGATGCCAGAGGGAGTATTTACATTAATCACAAGTGTTTCTACCGTATGCTTTATCTTTATTTGGGGCATTACAATCATCAGCCATTTGAAATACCGTAAAACAAGACCGGATTTAGCGAAAGTGAATAAATTTAAAATGCCGCTTTACCCGTTTGCTAATTACTTAATTTTAGCTTTCCTAGCATTCGTTCTTGTCGTGCTTGCTCTTGCGGAAGATACTCGTATTTCCTTATTCATTACGCCTGTTTGGTTTATTTTGTTAATCGCGGTGTATAAGATGCGCAAAGTAAAGATAAATCATGCCGATCAAGAAAAAATAGTAGAAAATTAAAAGACAATATAATAGATGTAAAGACCGGAGCTGCAGCTGAAAAGTATAAACACTTATTCAGCTGCAGCTCCTTTTATTTTTCCTATATCTTGCATGTTAGAAAGCTATCTGTTAAAAGGTAGCCATCATTATAGCTAAAAATTGAAAATAGAAAGGATATACATTATAGTAAAATATTAGTAGGATAATAAGACTATCTATTACAACTAAAGATCATAGGGGGAGAATATGAGAAAAAACGCTTCTGTTCGATCAAAAATTTTATTAGTTATCACAGCTATCATCTTTACTATTGGCCTTGCTGCATCAGCAGGAATTTACTATTCCGTCCATACTTCTGCCAATCATTCGTTAGGAGCCTTCACAGGGGATATAGCAAAAAACTATAGTGAAACAATAGATGGGGGAAAGTATGAATCATTTATAAACGATCCAAAGGAAGATAGAAATTATCATTCGCTTCAAAAGCAGTTAGCGCACTTTCGAGAACAAACGGGGGCTTTATTTGTATATATTTTAGATGTAGACGGTCAAAAGGTCCGCAACATGATAGATGGAGGCTCCAACCTTTCGGATGATAAACCGCCTGCAATGGGAGACGAGAGCTCTATTCCTGCAGAAGAGCTAGCTCCGGTATTGGAGGGAGAGATACAGCGTACAGATGTATTCAACGATCCGAAATACGGCCAATATTTATCAGGGTTTGCACCAATCAAAAACGAGAATGGAGAAGTGATTGGTGTATTGGGAATTGATATTTCGGCTGAAACCGCTAACAAAATAGGAGGGGATGTATTTTTCTCTACTGGGTTAAAGCTTCTAGCCCTTATTTTTTTATTGTTTTTATTAACTGTTGGTGGAATGAACGTTTATTTAAAAAGAAAGCTTTCTCCATTAACTTTACTTGAAAAGCAAGCGGAGAAAATGGGGAACGGTGATTTTTCCGAACAGATTCAGGCTGCCTCAGGAAAAGATGAATTTAGCAAAATTCAACAGGCGTTTATACTTATGCAGGAGCAGTTAAGAGGATTAATTAAAGAGGTACAGTCATCCTCAGATTATAGCGCCAAGACATTTACAGAAATAACAAACGGTTCACAGGATATTCGTGAACAGACGAAAGAAATTGTACATGCAAGCAGTGAAATTGCTTTGGGGAATCAGGAGGTTACAAAAGCTGTTGAAAAGTCTATGGTGGCCGTCAACCATTTACATGAAAATTTAAATGATATGGAGCAAAATATTCAAAAATTGCATCGTTTTTTTAAAGAAATTACGGCAGGACAGCAAGAGAGCATTGCGCAACTCAGTCAATTTATCATTCATTCTGAGCAAACACAGACGAGTTATCAATCAGTGGTAGAAGAATTAAAAATACTACAGGAAGAGTCTGCGGCTATTACAAAGATTATTTCTGACATTCAAGGCATTGCTGATCATACAAATTTACTAGCGCTCAATGCCAGCATCGAAGCTGCAAGAGCTGGAGAACATGGGAAGGGATTTGCAGTAGTAGCTAAAGAAGTCAGCGCTCTTTCCACCCAATCGAAAGAAGCAACGAGTATGATCCAGCATTCTTTAAGTAACATTCAGTCGCAAGTGGAAAAAACGATTGGACGAACGGATGCAACATCACGGGAATTCCTTATTCAAAAAGCTGAAATTGACGCAGTCATTACAAATGTCAATCGCTTGAAAGAAAAAATCGAACAATCCTTTAGGGAGTTAACTGTTATTCAAGAGAGAACGTCCTCAATTATGAGCGAACATTCTACTTTAAATCACCAGATGATCTCTGTAAATTCTGTATCAGAAGAAACGGCTGCTGCTACAGAAGAGGTGGATGCAATTATTCAGCAGGTGCAAAGCAATTTGAATCGCTTTACGGATCAAGTTTTGGAAGCCGGTCATGTTGTTACAGAGGTCCATCAAAAGGTACGAGCCTTCAAATTATAAACCCATTAAAAAAGCTAGTTCGTCCAGAAGTACTTCTGGACGAACTAGCTTTTTGTTGAGAGCAATCTTATATAAAATTTCTTAAGGCTGCCATGATGGCAATCCCGACGATAACAGTTACTAACAGGCTTTTTGTCCATAAAGCAATGAGTAAAGTAGGAATGGTTGCTACTAAAACTTGCCAATTAAGAGACGGTAGTGTTCCTTCTCTATGCTCAATTACGCTCCCTGCCACCAAAGCCGTTAAAATACACACTGGGATAAAGGAAAGCCACTTCATTATAGCGTCCGGTAGTTGTACGTTACGCACAATCAGAAAAGGAGCAACACGAGGAATCCAGGTCACGATCGCACAGCCGGCCAGGATAAGAATTACAGTTATGTTTATACTCATTTAGACGTCACCACCCCGATGGTTGCTACGATCACAGTCGAGAAAATAACGGCGAGATCGACCGTGACGAAAGATGAGAAAATATACATCATTACAATCATTAGGAAGATAAGCATTAAATAGTGCTTTAACTTGGCTGCTTTAATGCTTTCCAGCTGCAGTACAAGGAGGGCGATAAACATTGCAGTTAAAGCAAAATCTAAGCCGAATTTCTCAGGATCAGCTACCCACTTCCCAAGAACCGCACCAATGACACAAGAAGCAATCCACGTCGTATAAGCCGTTAAATTGAGCCCATTCATCCAACGGTCATTCACCGGCCTGTTGTTGAAAATTCTTCCTGCTGCGACTCCGAATGATTCGTCTGTTACAAGCGTTCCGATGCCAGCGTTTTTCCATGCGGAATATTTTGAAAAGTGTGGAGCCAACGTGGCACTCAATAAAAAGTGACGCAAATTGACAATAAAGGTAGTAAAGATAATAGCTGAAGCCGGGCTTCCAGTTGCCAGCATTCCACAAATAATAAATTGAGCAGCGCCAGCATAAACAAAAATGGACATAAAAGCAATTTCAATAACAGACAGGCCGGAAGCGACACCGATCATACCAGCCGCAAAGCCAATGCTTATGTACCCTAAAAGCGTGGGAATACAATCTTTTACTCCCTCTTTAAACGATAATGATTCTTCTTCCGTAGCTTCCACTTTTTATCTCTCCCATCTCGTTGTTTATGATAGTATACATTTGTATGTTATAATGTTCAATCATAAATAACGGGAGGATGATGATGGAGTCTTTACAGGAATTAATAGGAAAGAATTTATTTGCAATCCGTAAGGGCAGAGGATTGAGTCTAGATAAAACAGCTGAATTAACAGGTGTCAGTAAAGCAATGCTTGGACAAATAGAAAGAGGGAAAACCAATCCAACAGTTACGACGCTTTGGAAAATAGCGAACGGCTTGAATGTTTCTTTTTCTGCATTCATGAAAGAGGAAAAGACGCATATCACCCAAGTAAAGAAAGAAGAGCTGCAAGCATTAATTGACGATGAAGGAAACTATTTGGTTTATCCGCTTTTTCCTTATCACCCCCAGAAAAAGTTTGAAATTTACTCGGTTGAAATTGAACCAGGAGGAAGCCACTTCTCCGGCGTGCATACAAAAAACAGTGAGGAATTTATTTTAATAAGTGAGGGAGAATTGACAATTGAAATACAGGGCCAGGAGTTTACGCTAAGTAAAGGAGATGCCTTGAGCTTTCAGGCTCACCAAGAGCATACGTACAAAAACTTTTCTCAGAAAAAGACTTCCTTTTTTGTTATTATCTATTATCAAGAATAGCTGAGGGAAAGTACCGAAGGGAAGCTTTTGTAAATGAAGGGAGTACACAAGGTTCTGCTGTTTGTGTCAGCATGCTCTGAGATAGATTCTGGACAAAAAGTCAATCTGTAAGAAGTAGTAACGGAGGAGGCGCCGTCTTTTATTATTGTAAAAGTTAAAGATAGAGAAGAAGGATGGAAAGCAGATATATCATGTAAAGTGAATAATAATGAAAAAGGCAGGACTGCCATTCATGCTCCAAAAGATTTAAAAAGTATGCAGAGCTAGAATCTCTTGAATATGATGATAGGATGAGAGAGCAGTTTGAAGAAAAAGTAAAAGAGAAGCAAAAAATCGCCCTAATAGGCGATTTTTAATTTGATGGAAGCAAGTAAAATACTGAGAAAAAGTGAGTCACGCTGCCGGCAAGAACGAACAGATGCCAGACCATGTGGTGGTATTTAAATCCTCTCCACACATAAAACACGGCGCCGAGTGTGTATAAAATTCCCCCTGTGACTAAAAGGGCAAGACTGCCGGCGGAGAGGTTCTGAACGAGCGCATCCCATGCAAATACAATGAGCCAGCCCATCACTACATAAAGAAACGTGGAAGTATTTAAAAACTTTTTAACGAAGAAGCATTTAAATACTGTTCCGCACAGAGCAAGTCCCCAAACAACACCGAACAATGTCCAGCCGAGCGATCCCTTTACAGCTAGAAATAAAAGGGAGTGTAGGTGCCCGCGATGAAAAAGTAAATCGAAGAGTGATCGAAAATTTCAAATAAATTTTTGGCCTTGCCCTCTGGGAAGCTATGCACGAGTGTAGAGGATATATACAATACAAGCATCGTTACGCCAAAAATTGTAAAACTGATCACGTGCCAAACTGTCCCGTATACAGAGGAATAAACAATAAGAAGGATGAGCGCAGCCACGCTGAGCAAAGCACCAATTCCATGAGTAATCGAATTGGCAATCTCCTCTCCTTTTGAAAACGTATGAGTATTTGCCATAGAAGAACCCTCCTTTTAAAACAATATAATTCAAGTGTACCATATAAATTCAGTTCCAATCATTTTTGACGTATCGTGTCAAAAAAAGGAAGATTTTATCGATAATAGCTAGGAGGCTTTTATTGGCATATAAATTGCAAATTTATTAATAAATAATCATGAAGGAGCGAGGGGGAATAGTATAAGTTATGAATGATAAAACATCGCCCAAAAAGGATTGGAATAGTTTTTGATTGAGTGTTACCATTATATAGACTAAAAGTAGGATCGTACATAATGAGTATATTTATGCTAATTGGAATAATTTATTCATATTTGAATAGAAAATGCCAGGAAGAGAGATCTAGTTCTATGTAGGTCTAAAGATATATTAGAGGTTTTGAAAAAGTGGAAAGGAAGGTCTGGATTATGACAATAGCAAGAAGGTTAACTTTAACAATGCTGGTGATTTTGCTTTTTATATTTGCTGCTACGATCGTACTAGCCTATATTAACACCAGTTCTTCCGCAGAGAAGACGGTTGGTGCGCAGGGAATCCAATCTGCTGAGAACGCTGTTAAATTTATAGATCTAGATAAATATGAAGAGTTTTTATTGCAGCCTTCAGAAAGCGAAAATTATTGGGAGATCCGTCGTCAATTAAATCAGATAAGAGAACATATAGGAGCGATGTATTTATATACTTTCACATTGAATGAGGGAAAGGCGGAAATGCTCATTGATGGCATGTCTCGAGAAGATGAGTATTCCACCAAAATCGGTGAAGAGCTAGCGATGCCCATGAAGGATGTTGAAGCTGTATTTCAAGGGGAAAAACGCTACACAGACATTATTAATGATGAACAGTACGGCAAGTATATGTCAATTATGATACCAATTAAGAATGAAAATGGTGAGATCATCAGTATGCTGGGCCTCGACATTTCAGCTAAACAAATTGATAGCATTGAAGGAGAAATTTTAAAGAAAAGCCTCCCGTTGATCATCGGTCTGTTTTTAGTTATTATCCTGCTGTCCTGTACGATTGTTTACATGTTTATTAACCGTACATTGAAACCGCTGGCCGGCATGAACAGGGGCTTGGATGAATTGGCTGCAGGACGTATTGGACAATCTCTCCAACGGATAGAGGCCATCCATTCAAATCGAAAAGATGAAATTAAACAGTTTACTTCAAATTTCCAATCGGCAGTCTCTCAGTTAACGACCATGATTACTTCGATTCGCTCATCATCTGATTCATTAACGCAGGCGGCTGAACAGCTAGCAGAAGATAATCAATCCGCCCAGAAATCAAGCGAAGAAATTATCAGAAGCATTCAAGAGATTTCTCTTGGCAGCGAACGGCAAATGCAAAACAATAGGGAAGCTGTGAAAGCCATAGAAGAAATGGCTGTCGGTGTTCAACGGATTGCTGAATCAGCTTCCTCAATCGCTGAAGCGAGCAGTGGGGTGACAGAGCTGACGGAAGCAAGCTACACACAGACAAATGCAGCGGTATCTGAAATTGAAGAAGCAGCACGGTCGATTTTAGATACAAATAAAGAAGTAGTTGAGCTTGGTGTGATGTTTAAAGAAGTAGGAAAAATTGTAGAAGTAATTACGTCCATTACGGATCAGACCAACTTGTTGGCTCTCAATGCCGCTATTGAAGCGGCAAGGGCAGGAGAAGCGGGAAAAGGATTTGCGGTAGTAGCTGACGAAGTAAGAAAGCTAGCAGAAGAATCAAAAGCCTCTGCCGGCCAGATCTCCGATATGCTGCATAATTTTGAACTGGTGACAGCCAGAGTGATAGAAAACACAAAGATCAGCACAAAGAAAGCAGAGACGAGCACAGAGGCGGTCTTAAAAGTGGAACATTCGCTTCAGCAAATTAAGGATTCTATAAGAGAAGTAAATAAGGATATCCATGAAGTCTCAGCAGTGACAGAAGAAATGTCGGCTGGAACAGAAGAAGTGCTTGCCTCAATGGAACATGTCGCTCAGGTTTCCAAAAATAACGTGGAGCAAACCCAGCAAGCTGTGTTTGCCTCAGAGGAACAAAGGGAATTAATGAGAAGGATGAACGAGTCAGCACAGCAATTGACAGAACTGTCCCATCAGCTTGAATCAGCGGTTCATCGATTTGATCTATAAATAGATAACTTTGTTGAGGAGTGGACAATTATGCACGTAAAACATGAAAATGGACGGTTTTTTGTTGAGAAAGACGGAGAGTTGTTAGCTGAGATGTCCTATGTGCCTGCGGGTGATGGACAAATTGAAGTGAATCACACATATGTAGCAGACGAACTCCGTGGACAAGGGATAGGGAGCGAGCTTATCGAGGAAGCTGTTCAGTATGCTCGCGAGCAGGATAAAAAGATTCTCCCAACTTGTTCGTATGCGAAAGCAAAGATGGAGGAAGAGAGCAAGTATAAAGATGTCTTAGTGAAACAATAAAAAAAGGCCCAATAGGCCTTTTTTTATTGTTTCGGAAAATCTTTTATCGCTTGATCGAGTTGATCAATTCTTCCTTCTATCGTTCCTTCTGTATACGTATCGGTTACTTGTTCATGGGTAACAGCAAAGCCTTTTTCTGTTTCGTCAGCGCTTTGGTAATGGTTAAATTCAAATGTTTTTCCTGCAGGTCCTGTTTCATTTTTCTTTTTCATCGTTCTGCTCCTTTCGCTCAGTTGTCTGCTTAGTGTATGGGCAGAAACGGTGAATTATTCAGTCGGCTGTTTAATTATTATCATCAACGTAGCGTCCGTAATCAGGAACAGCAATCTCCTCAAAATGATCAATTAAATAGGCGAGACCTTCTCTTAGTTCCTCTCCGTTCGATTCTTCTCCATGCCCCGTTACAGCAATAGACGGCTGCAGTTCTGCTAGCCGAACAATAGAAGCTTTTGCAGCAGTCCAGTCCGTCGTTAAATAGCGCGGCGGGCCCTGGAATTCCTTCTTCTGAGTGAGCACATTATACAGGGCATCCTGTTTGACTGTCACAAACGCGTCACCGGCAATGAGCACGCGGTCTGCCGGGCGGAATAGGGAAATATGCCCCGGAGAGTGTCCTGGCGTATGAATCCAGCGCCAGCCTGGCATAGGTGGCACCGTTCCATCTGTAGGCAATGCCTGGACCTTCCCACTGATATTAATCGCTTCTGTCGGAAACATGGGTGACATTTTGGCGACCAGTCCGCCTTCAACTGTTGCATCGGGCTTTGGATAATCTCTTTTCCCTGTTAAATAAGGAAGCTCCATTTCATGCGCATATACAGGCACATCCCAGCGTTGAACCAGCTCTTCCAACGCACCAACATGATCGAAATGGCCATGGGTTAAAACAATTGCTTTTGGTTTGGCTCCCTCGCCAAATAATTTCTCTGTTTGCTCAAGGACGTCATCAGCAGAACGAGGCATACCTGCATCAACGAGCACCCAGTCATTTTTTACACCTACAAAGAAAAGATTAACAATTTGTACAGTATACATATGAATATCCGGCTGAATAGCTACCACTCGGCCGCTGTTGACAGAAGTTGCAGGGATAAATTTATTTTCCAAATCTTCTTCTCCTCCTCCATTTATGGTCACTGTTACTATATCCATAATCAAGAAGTGAAAAACGCTTAAGGAAACATAATGCTTGTCTTTCCCTCATATGCTGTTATGAGAGAAATAACAGGGGGGAAAAGAATGCAATTTTACTACGGACCGCAAATGCCGCTCCGAATCTTAGATGAAGCTGAGTTTTGGAAGCATCAGGAAGAAGAGCATACAGTTGTTATTAGAGAAATCCTGCCTAACCTTGAAAAAAAGTATGTGGACGCATTAAAGGAATGGGAAAATGCTCTGGCGACTACACACCAAAAGGTTGTTCAATTTATTGAAGCGGTGTCCCGCTCTGGAAATTATATCCCTGCTGCTCTTCACCAGGAAGTGATGATGCTCACTGAATTTTGTTTAAAGCAAAGCCTAGACTTTATTGCGCTTTGCCAGCAGATTAAAGAGAATAGCAAAGCGGTTCAGGATAATCCTGTCGCTGTAACCGTGTTAAATCATATTATTCGTGAGTCAGAGTATTTCATTGGCATTGCCAGAGCTTTATTATCAGCATAGAAACTAAAAAACAGCCTGCGATTTATACAATCGCAGGCTGTTTTTTAGTAAAATTCTTTATATACTTTCCCATGTTTTAAGGCATCATAAATCGCTTTGCCGTCACTTGGATTTTCTTCTCCATAATCAATCGGAATAACCGAGAAAAAAATAAGATACAGGGAGAAATAGACGAACTGATAAAAAAATAGGTGCTTTGGCAAGTACCCCAGATGAATGAGGCCATTAATCGGTATGATAGATAATGCGTTGAAGAGTGGTCCGCCTGCATAAATTAGTGCATGCTTCCAACGCTTCTCCTTTTTTAATTTCCCGTAATAACAGGCCGCATCGACAAAGTAAAACTTCCGCACTTCTACTCTTTTTAATGAAAAAATCACCTTCCCTCTCCCGACTGTCAATTTTGCAGAGCTGCCAAACAGCCAGGCGAAAAATACATGCCCGCCTGTATGAATAATCAACGTAAGCGGGAGTGTAATGAAAAACGCCCAAGCGAAGGTGATCATATCGTGAAATGTAAACATACACCCTCCTTTGTGAAAAACTCTCGTTGTCTTCTAGTCGTTTACCTCTAATAACTAACCATAAACCACAAATTTTTTCATATATTTCATACTTTTTCCTATTTATGTGTTCATTATCTGTTTATTCATTAAAAAATTTGGAAATCATGGGACATTAAGGCGATAGCATGTTCTTATTTGCATAATTGAAAGGAAGATGAAAATGGCAGATAAAGATGAACAAATGACCATGACGAGAAGACGGTTTATTAGAAATTCAGGACTGATCGCAGGAGGAGCCGCAATTGGCGGAGGCTTGATTGGAGCGTTGATCGGTGCAAATGTAGATCAGCAGGAGAAGACAGAGAATGAACATCAAGCTGGCCATAATCAATCGGGCAATGAACAGCAGAATAGCAATCGAGCGCTTATTTATTTTACCGATCGAGAAGACTTTCAAGTATTGAGTGCGGCGACCGAGAGAATCTTCCCAGAGGATAAAAATGGCCCGGGAGCTATTGGGTTAGGGGTGCCTTACTATATCGACCATCAACTCGCAGGAAATTATGGGAACAACACGAGGGAATATATGCAGGGGCCTTTTTTTCCAGGAACAGAAACGCAAGGTTACCAGTCTCCGTTAAAGCGCAATCAAATATTTAACGAAGGAATCCGTATGATGAAAGAATTGAGTCAAACCAACTACAAAAAAAAGTTTGACGAATTGGATGGGGAACAACAAGATGCCATTCTTTCACAATTTGAACAAGGAAAAGTGAAATTAAAAGGAACGGATTCGGCTACTTTCTTCAGCCTTCTTCGGTCAGCTGTCCTTGAAGGAGCTTATTCGGACCCAGTATACGGAGGCAATGCCAATATGGAAGGCTGGAAAATGAAAAACTTTCCTGGCCACCAGGCAAGCTATCTTTCACAGATTGAAGCAAAAGAATTTAAGAAAATCAAGCCGCAGAGCTTGCACGCATTTCACCAATAAAAGGGGGATTCTCAATGGCAAAGAAATTGCCTAAAGTAGACGTAGTAACCATTGGCGTTGGCTGGACAGGAGGCATTGTTGCTGCTGAGCTTGCCAAACAGGGACTCAAGGTAGTAGGACTGGAACGAGGAGCTTCGCGCTCGACAAAAGATTTCTTAATGATTCATGATGAATATCGTTATGCTATCCGCTATGAACTTATGCAGGATACTTCAAAAGAAACGATTACTTTCCGAAATGCCCCGAAGGAACGCGCACTTCCTATGCGACAGCTCGGTTCTTTTTTAATCGGGGAAGGACTTGGGGGAGCTGGGGTCCACTGGAATGGACAAAATTTCCGGTTTTTGCCTTATGATTTTGAGATCCGAACATTGACTGAGAAAAAATACGGCAAGAATAAAATCGGAGCGGATTATCTCATACAGGACTGGGGCATTACCTATGATCAGCTGGAGCCTTATTTTGATAAATTTGAAAAAACAATCGGTGTAAGTGGAGAAAAAAATCCGCTTGGCGGTCAACGGTCCAACGCTTACCCAACTCCGCCTATGAAAGAAACTGTGATTACCAAACGATTTAAAGAAGCTTCTAAAAGGTTGGGGCTTCATCCTTATCATATGCCGTCAGCTAATTTGAGCGAGCCTTATAAAAACCCTGATGGCGAACAGATAAACGCTTGCCAATATTGCGGATTTTGTGAACGATTTGGCTGTGAATATGGAGCAAAAACAAGCCCGAATGTAACGGTTATCCCTACAGCAGAAAAGACCGGCAATTTTGAGCTTCGCACCCAGTCAAACGTAACTCGGATCTTACATGACGGCAAAAAAGCAACAGGGGTCCGTTACGTAGATGTATTAACAGGAGAAGAGTTTGAGCAGCCGGCTGAGATGATAGCTGTAACAAGTTATGTGATGAACAATGCAAAGCTGCTGCTGACTTCCAAGCTAGGCAAACCATACGATCCGAACACCGGAACGGGTGTCATTGGCAAGAACTATTGTTATCAAATACTGCCAGGATCTGTCGGTTTTTTTGAAAAGGAGCGATTTAATACATTTATGGGGCAGGAGCACTCGGAGCAACCATTGATGATTATAACGGAGATAACTTTGACCACTCTGATCTGAACTTTATTCATGGAGGGAGTGTCTCTATTACCCAGACAGGTTTGCGCCCGATTCAGAATAATCCTGTTCCGCCAGATACACCAACATGGGGGAAAGAGTTCAAGGAAAAGTCGATTCACTATTATAATCGCGTGTTAAATATCGGTGCTCAAGGAGCCTCAATGCCATTTCGCCGCAATTACATGGATCTTGATCCGACCTATAAAGATGCCTATGGTGAACCGCTTTTAAGGTTAACTTATGATTTCACCGAACAGGATAAAAATTTATTTAAGTTTGTCGGAGAGAGAAGCAGCGAGATCATGAAAGAAATGGGGGCTGATCATGTTATTACGGTGAAGTCTGCTGAAAAGTATAATATTGTCCCTTATCAAACGACCCATAATACCGGAGGGGTCATTATGGGGGCTGATCCGGCTACATCAGCAGTGAACACCTATTTGCAAATGTGGGACGCCGAAAATGTATTTGTTATTGGTTCTTCTGCTTTTCCGCATAACAGTGGCTACAATCCTACCGGAACAGTGGGAGCTTTAGCCTATCGTGCAGCAGAAGGAATGATGAAATATAGCAAACAAGGCGGCAGTCTTGTATAAAAGGAGAGAAAACGATGGGTATTGCTAATATCGGTATACCGGGGCTGATTATTATCTTAGTTATCACACTTATTATTTTCGGCCCTAAGAAATTGCCAGAAATCGGTTCTGCTTTTGGACAGACGCTATCAGAGTTTAAACGCGGAGCCAATAAATTAATGGAAGAAGATAATGAGAAAAGCAAGAAGGATGATCAAATCCCAAAAGCATAACAGGAGGGGAAGAGGATGGGAGAACTGAAAACCTCTGAAAAAGCTTCTCTGACTGTATCAGAACAAGAGCAAACACTGGTCGAGCATTTAACCGATTTAAGGAAGGTTGTTTTAAACTCTGTCGGTTGTGTACTGTTTGTCTTCGCTGGCCTGCTGTTAGTCATGCATAGGATCATTCCTTTTTTGTCTCATGAACATGAATTAATTATGCTTGGGCCGTTGGAAGTGATTAGGCTTTATGCTGGAATCGGCTTAATCTTGGCATTGGGCTTATCAGCCCCTTTTATTGCTTTCCAATTCTGGATTTTTTCGCGTCCGGCTCTAACAAAGCAGGAGAGCAAAATGGCTCTATTGTTTCTTCCAGCGGTTTTAGGGAGCTTCGTGGCAGGTATTGCATTTGGCTTTTATGTTATATTCCCAACGGTGTATCGCTTTCTAATGGGACTTGGAGCAAAAAACTTTGAAATGATGGTGACCGCTAAAGAGTACTTTCACTTTTTGACTATGACAACTGTACCGATGGGCATCTTATTTGAAGTGCCGCTTTTGCTCATGTTTTTAACGGCAGTTCAGTTGGTTACACCATTAAAGTTAAAAAAGGCGAGAAAGTATGCGATACTTCTTTTGGCTGTGCTGTCTGCTTTGATTACACCGCCTGATTTTCTTTCTCAGCTCATCGTTCTCATTCCACTTATTTTGCTCTACGAGGCAGGGATTCTATTATCAAGCTTCACAGAGAAATGGGTGAATAATAAAAAAGTTAGAGTACCTATTGAATAACAAAAAGCCGGAAGCGGGGAGCTTCCGGCTTTTTGTTTGAAATTAAGAAACTTGATACATTTCCTTTACTTGCTTTTGCAAGTCTGTATTTTCTAAGTACTCGTCATAAGTCATTTGCTTGTCGATCAAGCCGCTCGGTGTGAGATCCATCACTCGGTTAGCGATCGTCTGAATAAACTGATGGTCATGAGAGGCAAAGATCATTGATCCTTTAAAGCTTGTTAATCCATTGTTTAGAGCAGTGATGGATTCAAGATCTAAATGGTTGGTCGGCTCGTCAAGAAGCAGCACGTTAGCGCCAGACAACATCATTTTCGACAGCATGCAGCGGACTTTTTCTCCACCTGACAATACGCTGGCTTTTTTCAATGCTTCTTCTCCGGAGAAGAGCATGCGGCCTAAGAATCCGCGTAAGAAGCTTTCGCTTTCATCTTCAGGTGAAAACTGACGAAGCCATTCAACAAGTGTTAAATTAGATTCATCGAAGTACTTGCTGTTGTCCTTCGGAAAATACGACTGGCTCGTTGTTACTCCCCATTTATATGTTCCGCTGTCCGGCTCCATTTCGCCAGCTAAAATTTTAAATAAGGTCGTTTTCGCTAATTCATTTGTACCGACAAGGGCAATTTTATCATCTTTATTCATAATAAAACTGATATTATCAAGCACTTTTACACCGTCGATTGTTTTTGTTAAACCTTCGACACGCAACAAGTCATTACCAATTTCACGTTCCGGCTTAAAATGAACGTACGGATATTTACGGGAGGAAGGCTGGATATCATCAAGTGTAATCTTATCAAGCAATTTTTTCCGGGAAGTGGCCTGTTTAGATTTTGATGCATTGGCGCTAAAACGGGCAATAAATGCCTGAAGTTCTTTGATCTTTTCTTCTTTCTTTTTATTCGCATCCTGGGCCATTTTTGCAGCCAGTTGGCTGGACTCATACCAGAAGTCGTAGTTTCCGACATAAAGTTGGATTTTACCGAAATCCAAGTCAGCAATATGTGTACATACTTTATTTAAGAAGTGCCGGTCATGTGAAACAACGATAACTGTGTTTTCAAAGTTAATTAAGAATTCTTCCAACCATTGAATTGCCTGAATATCCAAGTGGTTGGTCGGTTCGTCAAGAAGCAGGACATCCGGTTTGCCAAAGAGGGCTTGTGCAAGCAATACCTTCACTTTTTCAGATCCGGTTAATTCAGCCATTTTTTTCGTATGAAGGTCTTCTGGAACGCCGAGCCCTTTTAATAGGATAGCTGCTTCAGACTCCGCTTCCCACCCATTTAGTTCAGCGAATTCTCCTTCGAGTTCGGCCGCTTTCATCCCGTCTTCATCTGTAAAATCGGCTTTCATGTAAATGGCATCCTTCTCTTGCATCACTTCATATAAGCGGGCATGGCCCATAATGACCGTTTTTAAGACTTCCTCTTCCTCATATTCGAAGTGGTTCTGTTTCAGCACAGCCATACGTGCGCCAGGAGTCATGGAAACATGTCCAGTTTGGGACTCAAGGTCACCGGATAAAACTTTTAGGAAAGTGGATTTGCCGGCTCCATTTGCACCGATTAACCCGTAGCAATTCCCCGGGGTAAATTTAATGTTAATGTCTTCAAATAACTTCTTATCGCCGAAGCGTAAGCTGACATCCTGTACAGTAATCAATAGTATTCTTCCTCCATTTATTCATAATCGTATCGATTATACCATCTTATAGAGGGAAAAGGGAGAGTCCTTCTCAACGGGAGAATGCAAACAAAAAAAAGAACCTGCAGAGTTGTTCTTCTGTCTGGTTCTTAGGATTGAGAAATAATAGGGCAGTGCTTTAAATGTTTAATGTGAGTCAGCTCTACCTGGTGTGGAGGGGAAAGTCGCATAATGTCACAATATCCAGCCGGATCAATCCGTAAAATCTGATATCTTTTCTCCTCATATAAAATGATATCCTGTTCTTTCACGCGGATAACCTCTCTTTATTTATAAGTAAATTCTTGGCCAAACTCGCTGCCAAGAAAAGGGTCCTGAAAGCGAAAAGCCAAGTGGTTTCCAACACCATGACAATGCTTGCATATTTTGCTGACGAGGAATCCTCTGACAAGAGGAACTCTACCTAGACCATTGCATTCTGTACAAACTCGTCTGTGAGTCATCAAATTCCTCCTTTCAAAGATGGTAAATAAACAGACTTTTCTGTAGTATACCCATTTGCTTATCTACCTAATCTAATCAAGGCGGATTTTTAGGCGGAAAACGCAGACAAATCTTTTCCTGGGTTGAATGAGGGAAGGGAGGAGGGTAGTTTTCCCTATGAGGCAGGCAATGAACTGTTCATTGCTTTTCAACAAGCTGAAGCACCTTCTCGCATGGAAGGTGCCGATATTGTTACAATTCTAATACTTGAGGAGTATCTTTTCCTTTATTCATGTAACGAATCGTATTTGGAGTAATGGCAAGGACAATGTATTCAGGATCGTCTGGCCCGTTAAACCATTGAGAAATCTCTTCGTTCCAAAGTCGCTTTTTAGTTTCGGCTGAATCATCTATCTTAGCGGTGCCTTCAATTTCAAGAAATGCATCGCCCATTCCTTCTCCGGAATAACCGATCAAAATGTGAACATTTGGATTTTGTTCAATCTCTTCAACTTTATATGTGTCTTTCCCTGTCGGGGTATAAAGGGTCAAATCATCATTATAAAATGTCATGTAACGAGTGTGAGGTTTGTTGTTTTTTACTGTGGCAAGCGTACCAGTTTGATTTTCTTTCAATACATCAAGAATTTCTTTTTTTAGCTGTTCCATCATTCCATCTCCTTTTGCAATGCTTTCTTCTTTTACTATTCCTTCGTCTGACAAAAATAAACATCGCCTCGTTGACATTCATGAGAAAAAGTAAATTTCTTAAAAATAAGGTTTGACTTTAGAAAATTTTCTGATAAGATTATCTATATTCATAAAATCCTATCTGTAAAGTAGGTGTTTAAAAGTGATTAAATATGAACAGTGGAACGAAACAGAATTGCCGCTGTTTCCAGCAGAAAGTGCAACAAAAGGAGCGCTTGAAACCCTTCAATGGGCATATGAGCAGTATGGGGAAAAGCTTGTATATGCGTGCAGCTTCGGAATTGAAGGCATTGTCCTTATTGACTTAATTTCAAAAGTAAAACCGGATGCCGAAATTGTCTTTTTAGATACCGGCTATCATTTTAAAGAAACTTATGAGGTCATCGATGAGGTAAAGAAAAATTATCCCGCTCTTCGCATTCATCTTCAGCAGCCTGAATTGACGATTGAAGAACAAGCTGCCCAGTATGGGGCGGACCTCTGGAGTTCAAACCCTAACCAATGCTGTAATATCCGGAAGATCGCTCCGCTTTCTAAGGCGCTGGCACCTTCTATTGCCTGGATTTCAGGGCTGAGAAGAGAACAGTCGGAAACGAGAAAACATACGAATTTCTTAAATCAAGACCACAAATTTAAAAAGATAAAAGTATGTCCTTTAATTCATTGGACATGGAAAGATGTCTGGCGGTATGTAACAAAACATGAGCTTGCTTATAACCGGCTTCATGATCAGGGATATCCAAGCATTGGATGTGAGACTTGCACAAAACCAGCGTATTCCTTGGAGGATATGCGTGCCGGACGATGGTCAGGTACTGGAAAAACAGAATGTGGCTTGCATACAAGCTAATTTTTTTACTCTTAATTCATAGTATTTTTATAAGTTTAATTAATTTGGGAGGTATACGCAATGACTCAAAGCGTGCCGCATGGCGGAAAGTTAGTTCAATTATTTCATCCTGATTTAGACATTTCCAACATTTATAAAGAGATTGAATTAGATCAAACAGCTCTGAGTGATTTGGAGTTGATTGGTACAGGAGCATATAGCCCGTTAATCGGGTTTTTGACAAAAAAAGATTATGATTCTGTTGTTTCTAGCCTTCGTCTAGCAGACGGAACGGTTTGGAGCTTGCCGATTACTCTTCCTGTCACAGAGGAAACGGCTGCTTCTCTTCAGGAAGAAGAGACTGTACTGCTTGTTCATAACGGCGTTCCATATGGAGTGCTGACCATTGAAGAGATTTTCCGGCCGGATCAGCAGCATGAGGCTCAAGAAGTATACAAGACAACTGATACAGCTCATCCAGGAGTGAAAAAACTGTTGGAACGGGGATCTGTATATATTGGTGGGCCCATTACGTTAATTCGCCGGATTGAACGAAAACAGTTTAGCGAATTTTATTTTGATCCTGTTGAAACGAGAGCGATTTTTAAAGAAAAAGGCTGGGAACGCATCGTTGGCTTTCAAACGAGAAATCCTGTCCACCGTGCCCATGAATACATTCAGAAAACTGCGCTTGAAATCGTTGATGGTCTTTTATTAAATCCGCTTGTCGGGGAAACGAAATCGGATGACATTCCGGCGGATGTACGAATGGAAAGCTATCAGGTTTTATTGAAGGATTATTATCCGCAAGATCGGGTAAAACTTGCTGTTTTCCCCGCTGCTATGCGCTATGCCGGCCCAAGAGAAGCTGTCTTTCATGCCCTCGTGCGCAAAAACTACGGCTGCACCCACTTCATCGTCGGTCGCGATCATGCCGGAGTCGGCGATTACTATGGAACGTATGATGCACAAAAGATTTTCAGCCAATTTTCAGCCGAGGAAATCGGAATTACGCTGCTCTTTTTTGAACACAGCTTTTACTGCAAAAAGTGTGAAAGCATGGCCTCAGCCAAAACATGTCCGCATGATAAAGAACATCATGTGATCTTATCTGGTACAAAGGTGCGGGAAATGCTGCGTGCCGGCGAAGTGCCGCCATCCACATTTAGCCGAAAAGAAGTCATCGAAGTGTTAATCCGTGGACTGCGTGAGAAAGAAACTGTTTAACAGGAGGAGTATAAATGAGCACAAATATTGTTTGGCACGAGCAGGCATTAACCAAACATGATCAGAGAATGAGAAATAAACATCACAGTGCCGTCTTCTGGTTTACCGGTCTTTCCGGTTCAGGAAAGTCTACGGTTGCCAACGCGGCAGCCAAAAGACTGCACGAGCTTGGTGTGAATACGTATGTACTTGATGGAGATAACATCCGTCATGGATTAAATAAAGATTTAGGATTTTCTGATGAAGACCGTAAAGAGAATATCCGTCGCATTGGTGAAGTAGCCAAATTGTTTGTTGACAGCGGCCAAATCGTATTTACAGCATTTATCTCTCCTTTTCAGGAAGATCGGGAAACCGTTCGCCGTCTGCTTGGTACGGATGAGTTTATCGAAGTATACGTCAGCTGCCCGTTGGAAGAGTGTGAGGCACGTGATCCAAAAGGACTTTACCAAAAGGCTCGCAATGGACAGATTCCGGAGTTTACAGGCATCTCTTCTCCATATGAAGCACCCGACATGCCGGAGCTGGTTCTGGAGACAAACCGCTATTCAGTCGATGAATGTGTGGATCAGTTAGTTAGCTTTATTAAAGGAAAACGTTGGATTGAAAGATGAATAGATAAAAGCAGCAGACCGGCTTCCTGCTGCGCTCTAAAGAATTAAAGCGGAGGTGGCCATTATGGCAAAAGTGTGGTTAGTAGGAGCAGGGCCCGGTGATCCAGACTTAATTACAGTGAAAGGCTTAAAGGCCATTAAAGAAGCAGAAGTGATTCTTTACGACCGGCTAATCAGCCCGGAACTTCTGGAGTATGCAAAGCCTGATGCTGAATTAATTTTTTGTGGGAAGCTTCCGGACCACCATCATTTACAGCAAGAAACGATCAACTATTTGCTCGTCAAACACGCCAAGAGCGGCAAAAACGTCGTAAGGCTAAAAGGCGGCGACCCATTTGTTTTTGGCCGTGGCGGCGAAGAAGCAGCCTTTCTTACCGAGCAGGGTGTACTGTTTGAAGTGATCCCTGGGATTACCTCAGGAATTGCCGCTCCTGCTTATGCGGGCATTCCTGTTACTCATAGGGAGCATAGCGCTTCTTTTGCCATTGTAACTGGTCATCGACGCGAAGGGGAAAAAGAGGAACTGAAATGGTCTGCGCTTGCCAATGGGATTGACACACTCGCGATTTACATGGGGGTAAAGAACCTGCCTTATATACAGGAAAAGTTAATTTCACATGGTAAGTCGCCACAAACACCAGCCGCTTTAATCCATTGGGGTACCACGAAAGAGCAGAGAACAGTGACAGGAACACTTGAAACAATTGCTGATATAGCAAGAGCTGAGGGAATGACTAATCCCAGCATGATTGTCATCGGAGAGGTTGTGCGTCTTCGTGAGAGATTACAGTGGTTCAGTGAGTGGGAAACGGACGCTGTAATGACAGCAGGTGCCAGCCAATGAAAGCTGTTCTTTACGTTTGTCACGGCAGCCGAGTGAGAAAAGGCCGAGAGGAAGCGTTGGCTTTTATTGAACGGACAAAGCCGTTTATAGATGTTCCTATTCAGGAGGCATGTTTTCTTGAGCTGGCGGAACCAACGATTGAGCAAGGGATTGCCCACTGTGTAGCTCAGGGAGCAACCGAAATTATTGTTTTTCCGTTTCTGCTGCTTGCTGCGGGCCATGCCAAGAAAGACATCCCGTTAGAACTGGAAAAAGTAAAATTCAGCTTTCCTTCAGTAACCTTTCATTATGCTCAGCCACTTGGTGTACATGAAGCAATGGTTGACATTTTGGTGGAAAGAATGAAAGAAACCGGACATCCAATTTTGCCTAATGCCTCTATATTGATTGTTGGCCGAGGAAGCAGTGATCCGCAAACGACAGCGGATTTTGCTGCAATCCGCGACCTGTTTCGCTATAAAACCAAGTTAATGGATGTGAATATTGGATATTTAGCCGCCGCTGCTCCTTCGTTTCAGGAAGAATTAATCCGGCTTAATGAACAGAAGCCTACTCAACTATGGGTCCTTCCTTATCTATTATTTACAGGCATTTTATCCAAAACATTAGAAAAAGAAATTCGCTCTTTAAACTCGAAGAGCTTCGTTATATTAACAAGGTGCCTTGGCTACCATCCATTTATTAGTCAAATTATAAAAGATCGTATTCAAGAAGCAGATCCAACAGGAGGGTATGCCTATGTTTCCCATCATGGTTGATTTAGCGGATGAAAAAATTGTTGTTGTTGGCGGCGGGGAAGTAGCCCTGCATAAAATAAAGAATTTATTGCGTTTTGGCCTTCATGTGCATGTGGTCAGCCCGTCTATTCATCCAGAGATAGAAAAATTGGCTGAGGAGGGATTGGTGACGACCCTGCAAAAACTGGCGGAAGAGGAAGATTACGATGATGCCTTTCTAGTAATTGCGGTGACGAATTCCAAAGAAGTGAATGATAGAGTAGCCAGAAAAGCAAAAGCGGCTGGCAAGCTTGTCGTTCATGCCGAACAGCCCGATCTTGGCAACAGCACGATTCCTGCTTCTCTGCAGCGGGGGCGCCTCGTCCTTAGTGTGTCCACGGGAGGAGCCAGCCCAACTCTCGCTAAGCAGATCAGAAATCAGCTTGAAGAAACATATGATGAATCGTATGAAGACTATCTCGATTTTTTATATGAAGTTAGGCAAATTGTGAAGAAAGTAGAGCCAGACCGCAAAGTGCGCCGCCATTTGCTGAAAATAGCGGCTGATCCTATTTTTTATAAAGATATTAAAAGAAGAGAAACGTTTTTACATGAAATCCGGCCATTTGCTCATGTAAGGCACTGATTTGGGGGGAGAAATATGGAACGATTTGTCATACTAGCGCTTGTTGGTCTCGCTGCTCAGCTTGTAGATGGGTCGCTCGGAATGGGGTACGGCCTTACATCTACCACACTTTTAATGACTGCGGGTATCGCGCCAGCAATAGCCTCTGCTTCTGTTCATATGGCAGAAGTTGTGACGACTGCAGCTTCAGGAGTCTCACATATGCGGTTTGGAAACGTTGATAAACAGATGGCAAAGCGTCTCATTATCCCCGGATCGATTGGCGCATTTTCAGGAGCGACATTTTTAAGTCATTTAACAGGCGATTATGTCCGGCTATATGTGTCCATCTTTTTATTTGCATTGGGGTTATACATTCTGGCACGCTTCTTGTTTTTAAAAGATGCGCGTAAACAAGAGCATAAACAACTGACGAATAAATTTTATTTGCCTCTTGGCTTTGTGGCTGGCTTCTTCGATGCGAGCGGAGGAGGCGGGTGGGGGCCGATTGCCACACCAGCTTTGCTTTCGCGAAAAGGAATAGAAGCCAGAAAAGTCATTGGAACTGTCAGTGTCAGTGAATTTGCAGTAGCCGCTTCTGCCACGATCGGATTCATGATTTCGCTTGGCCCCAGCAAAGTCAATTGGCTTTGGGCAGGAGCGATCATGCTAGGTGGGGTGGTTGCAGCACCGATTGCTGCCTGGATCGTAAAAAGTCTTCCGACAAAAATATTGGCCGTCATTGTAAGTGGCATGTTGATATTTACAAACGTGCGGTCCATACTTAGCTATACGACCATCGATCCTACGATTCATCATGTAATTTATGCGGCCATTGTTCTTGTATGGATATATATAGTATTTTATGTAGCCCAAAAAGAACGCAAGCTGAAGGGCGAAACGCTTCAGCTTCCTTTGGAGAAATCTAGAGAAACCTCTTAATAAACGTTTAGGAGATTTTTGGGGAACGATCCCTTCTATAATAGCAGAGAGGGGATCTTTTTTATTTATTCATCTTCGTCTTGCTGTGTTGTTGTCATGTTATCCAGCCTCACTTATCCAATTTTAGTCGGCAAAATAAAGGGCCAACATGTAAAATTTGACGGCAAAATGATTCGTGAAATGCTTGTGGTGTAAGATCGGATAGACAAGGTAGCATTAAGGAAGAGGGAATTATCACAACTGGCCTCCTATATTGTTCAGATTTTTGAGTAGGAGGAATCGGTATGTACTCTTACTTTTCATCATTTGGTCATTAACATAAAAACCTCCGCAAGGAACGTGGGACTGACCCCTATTTTTGAGACAGGGATCAAAACACCTTTAAGCAGCCAGCTGCCGATACTTGACCGGTGGCTGGTTGTTTAGTTTCGCTTGAATACGGATATGGTTATAATAGTGAATATAGCTTTCGACAGTTTGCTCTACGATAGCCGTCGTAGTGCTTGTCAACTCGTCGAGATAGAACGTTTCAGACTTTAGCGAGGAATGAAACGATTCGATGGAGGCATTATCAGAGGGTGTCCCTTTCCGGGACATACTCATGGTAATGCCTTTTTCTTTGACTGCCTGCTGATAAGCATAAGATGTGTACACAGATCCCTGATCGCTGTGCAGAATGCATCCCTCTGGGAGGGGTGGCAGCTGGGCCAGCGTATGTAGCACAAAATCTGTATTCTGGCAGCTTCCTAAAGAATAGGCAATGATTTCGCCGTTAAATAAATCCTGAATACTTGAAAGATACAGCTGTTTCTGGCCAAAAGGCAAGTATGTAATATCTGTGACGAGCTTTTGAAGAGGCTGATTTGCCTGGAAATCTCCTTTTAACAGGTTATCGGAAATATGACAGGGCTGTCCTGTTCGTTTGCGTTTCTTCACTTTTACCCGGCACTGCCAGCCATACTTCTGCATTACACGCTGTACCGCTTTATGGTTAATCGACATCTCTCGTTTTAATAAGGCCGTGATTTTACGATAACCATATCGAAACTTAAGGTCCCGGCACAACGTGCCGATTTTTCGTTCAACGATCTGCCTGGCTGTTTCTTTCCGGCTCCTGCTCTTCCAGCGATAATAAGTGGATCTAGCAATGCCGAGATGCCGGCATATTTCCCTGACGGGCATGCTGGTTTGGAGTTCTTTTACTAATTCTACAGCTGTTTCTGGGACCACTTCCTCTCCAATTCTTTGTACTTTTTTAGTACTTCAATCTGCTGTTTCAAATACCGATTTTCTTCCTTCAGTTTCTCTGTTTCACTTTCATACTCAGCCCCTTTTCCGAAGGAATACTGCTTGCCCACTGGCTGTTCAAATCGATGAAACTCGCCTGCTTTGTACCATTTCATCCATGTTTTAAGCTGTGTCTTATTTCGAATGTTTAATTCCTTTAAGACTTCTTTGACCGGCACCCCAGCTAATCTCATTTTTACAGCCTTCATTTTTACTTCCGCTGGATAACTGACTCTTGTCCCCATAGAAAAACACCTCCAAGTTATTTTCGAGTATCCCATACTCGTTTTCAACTTAAAGGTGTTTTTTATTTGTCTCACTTTATGGGGTCAGTCCAACGTTAACTTGCGGAGGTTTTTATGTTAAATTGGAACGAGGAGGACAAATTACTCTAATTGGAGCGAACTTCCATTGCTTAGAATGAAAGGAAGGCGCTAAATACCTATTGGACAAATAATATAGCATAGAAAAATTTCTTCTTACGAAATGATAAGTGAAAGATTGATGCTTTAGGGGAAAAATCAAATTTTAATATAAAAAGCTATTTATTAACAAATATCAACAAGAAGTGATTCCGATTTATAGCACTATCGTTAGTATAAATGAGTATTAGTCAATGGATGAGGAGAAAGGGTGGAAGGAATGACGATGAATTCCCTTGTGAATTTTTCTAAATATATCAGTAGCCATGTAGAAGCTTTATCTCATGAAGTAGTCGAGGCTGTTATTAATAGAATGCAATTAGAAATCCCTTCTTGGGAAAGAGAGCAAGCAATCAACATGTATATTGAGCTTTTAAAGTTTTTTAGTGAATCCCTCTTTTGTGAAGAGAACGATTCAGTACCGGATGCATTAATTGAATGGAGCAAAAAAAACGCAGCCATGCAGGTCTCCGCTGGTCAAGGTATCCTGGAAATAGTTGTGCGTTATCCGGCGACTAGAGATGTTTTTAATGACTTATTGACGCGGATCAGCATCGAGCTTGAGCTCTCTGTAAAAGACAATGCTTTTATTATTAAACGAATCAACAATATGTTAGATATCAGTTTAAACGAAACGTTTTTCGCTTTTGAACGTCTCTCCGAACAATTTAGAGAAGAAACACAAAAAGAGCTAGCTGAATTATCAGCGCCTATTGTTCCTGTGAAGGAAGGAATTGTGGTTCTTCCTCTAATTGGAGACATTGATGATTACCGGGCAAGTTACATAATGGATAATGTGATCCCGAAAATAGCTGACTTAGAGGTAGAACATGTTATCTTCGACTTTTCAGGGATTTTAACGATTGATGCACAAGTGGCAGAGTATTTCCGGAGAATAGAAGAAACTCTACGTTTAATGGGCTTGCATGTTATTACGACGGGACTGCGTCCTAAATTAGCCCAAACGGTCGTTCATTCAGGGATGGATCTGTACAGGGTTGAAGCGTTTGCGACTGTTAAACAAGCACTGGAGAGCATTAAATAATCCCTCTCTTCTGGGAATAACCTCTAAACATAAAAAAGCTAACAGACCGAGATCTGTTAGCTTTTTTATGTTTAGAGCGCAGTTTGAATGCAAGCAAAGAAACATGTGAATCTAGGTCCTTTTCGAACTGCCAACCGTTGATGAGTGAACAAGACAGCTCCAAAAAATTTCTCTTTTGTCCAACTTCTTAAACAAATGATCCGTTCCCAAAGAGTCAAAAAGACTGAAGGATAAATTTAATATTTATAACCAAAATAAATAAGAATAAAACAATTGATAAAAGCCGGGTGAGTAAAAAGTGAAAAAGGTTTTTCAAATTTATCAAATGGATTGGAAAAGAATTTTCAGTGTTCCCACTGGGATTTTGCTCACCATAGCTATTATGATTTTGCCTTCTGTTTATGCTTGGGTGAATATAAAAGCGATGTGGGATCCTTATAAAGATACATCTGGGATAAAAATAGCCGTGACCAGTCTTGATAAGGGAGGAGAAGTGAGAGGTAGAGAACTAAATATAGGAGAAGAGTTAATCGATAACTTAAAGAAGAACAAAAAATTAGGATGGACATTTGTCAATCAGGAAGAAGCTGAACGGGGCGTTAAGCATGGCGAGTACTATGCCAGCTTATTGATTCCCGCAGACTTCTCCGAAAAAATGATTAGCGTTTTATCGGAAAATCCTAAACGGGCAGAGATTGTTTATAAGGTAAATGAAAAGCTGAATGCCGTTGCCCCGAAAATTACTGAAAAAGGAGCGACTGGTGTGGTCGGGCAGGTGAGTGAACACTTTACTAACGCCGTTGACCAAGCTATTTTAACAGAATTTAACAAAGCGGGTATTGAGCTTGAAAGAGAGCTGCCGACCATCAGGAATATAGAAAGTAAAATTTTTGCTTTGGAAAAGCAATTGCCTGCCATTAGAGAAATGGGGGACAGGGTACGGGAATTGGACAAGAAAATGCCGGAAATAAGAGAAAAAAGCCAAAAAGTCGTAGAGCTAGAGAAACAACTACCTAAAATCAAACAATTAGGAAGCAGTATATTAAGAATAGAAGAACGTCTTCCTAAATTACGAGAAGTCGGTAATGAAATTTTACTTATTCAAAAAAGCTCCCTGTTATTCAGAAGGCCGCTGAAAAGACAGCAGAAATTGATCGCAACTTTTATAAAATAGAAGAAGCTGTAGCGAAGGGGATCACGGATGCTCAAAAAGCTAACCAAATCATCATGGCTGCTCGACAGGAGCTTCCTGAAATAGCAAAAGTAGCAGAGAGAGGAAGTGGGTTTGCCAATCAGCTAAACGAATTTTTACAGAAAAACGCTGAAGCTTTCCAAGCTATTGTTCCGGTCATCAGGCAAAATGTCTCTCTTTTACAGCAAACGGCAGATTCTGCCGTGCAGCTCACGGAATCTATTCAGACAGAGAGTGATGATCCTCAACGGGCCCTTAGCTCTGTCGAATTGCTGAAAACACGTGTACAAACAGGAGAAGCGGTAGTTGGCCGGACAATCAATCTGCTCGCCAAGATGAATCAATACACTGAAGGGAACCAGCTAGGTGGCCTAATCAGTCGTTTAACGGATGTGAGACAAAACTTTCAACAGCAAGAGGACGTTTTAACTCAAATAGAGGCAGCTATGAGAAATGGTCGCGAGCCGTCAACAGAACTAGCGGGGCAATTAAACAGGCTGGCTTCATCAGCCAGCAGTACATTAGGCTCCGTTTTAAACGCCTATGATAGTGAAACTGTACCAACGATTACTCAATCACTAACTGCATTAATTGAAAAAGCCAGAATATCGAACGAAGTAGTGCAAACAGCAAAAGCAAAGCTGCCTGATATTCAGCAGATTCTGAATGACGCACAGGCAGGTGTACAATTTGGATTTGAAGAATTGACAAGAGTCCAAGCAGAGCTGCCTCGAATCCGCACAGACATTCATCAGACTGCATCTGCCATAGCAGGAAAAATGAAACAATTTACGGCTACAGTCAATGAAGCGGCGCGTTTTGTGAAAAATGATTTACCATCTGTGGAGCAAAGGATTCACAAAGCTGCCGACTTTGTGCGAAATGATCTACCGGCGGCAGAACGAGAAGTGCGAAAGGTCTCTCATTTCATTCAAACAAGGCTTCCGGAAATGGAGAAAGCAGTCCATCAAGCAGCAAACCTTATTGAAGCAGATTTACCAGAAGTAGAACGGTCTGTTCGTGATGCAGCTAACAGAATAAGAAAATTCCAAAAGGATCAGGATTTAGGAGAAATCATTAGGCTGCTGAAAAATGATGTTAAAAAAGAAAGTGAATTTTTGACCAAACCGATTGAATTAAAGGAAGAAAAAGTGTTTCCTATCCCGAACTATGGGTCAGCCATGTCTCCGTTTTACACAACGTTATCTTTGTGGGTAGGAGCGATGCTGTTGATTTCTTTGTTTCGGACAGATGTCGAGGACTCGGAAAATATGTACCAGAGCCATCATATTTACTTTGGTCGGCTGCTTACATTTTTAACTATCGGTGTTTTTCAAGGATTTATTGTCAGCATGGGAGATATATTTCTACTTCATGCTTATGTAGTGGAAAAGTTCTGGTTCGTCCTTTTTTCCATCTTAACGAGCATCGTATTCGTTACAATTACTTATACGCTTGTGTCTGTTTTTGGAAACATCGGGAAAGGACTGGCCATTATCTTTCTTGTTTTACAGTTTTCCAGCTCAGGTGGAACTTTTCCTATTAGCCAAACCCCAGAGGTTTTCCAAAAAATTAACCCGTTTGTTCCATTTACTTACGCAGTCAGCTTGTTACGAGAAGCGGTTGGCGGCATTGTACCGGATATTGTGAGAACCGATTTGCTTGCGCTGCTTTTCTTCTTAGTGCTTACCATTGTATTTGCATTGTTATTGAAGAAGCCACTAAGCGGTATCACGAGCAAGCTTGCAGCGAATGCAAAGAAGACAAAGATTCTTTCTTGACACGAAGGAAAGGCTTGGATGCTTACTTTATTTTTCAAGTCTTTCTGTTTTTCTCCAGTCCTTCTGGTATGATAAAATTTGAAAGCACTTTGAGTGAAAAGGAGAGATTGTTATGGCGAAAACAGGAAAGATTGTTATGGAAAATGGAGAAACCATCGAATTTGAGCTATACCCGAATGAAGCGCCGAACACGGTGGCTAACTTTGAAAAGCTGGCGAATGAAGGATTTTACAATGGGGTTGTATTCCACCGTGTTATCCCAGGATTCGTTAGTCAGGGAGGAGATCCGACAGGTACAGGAAGAGGCGGTGCCGGTTACACGATTAAATGTGAAACAGAAGGCAACCCGCATAAGCATGAAGCGGGCAGTCTATCTATGGCTCATGCAGGGAAAGACACTGGCAGCAGTCAGTTTTTTATTGTCCACCAGCCACAGCCCCATCTAGATGGCGTACATACGGTCTTTGGTAAAGTAACATCCGGCTTGGAAACCGCACGCTCTATGAAAAATGGCGACGTAATGAAGGAAGTTACTGTTTCTGAGGAATAAGATTTTTATTTGAAATGTAGTCATAAAGAAAACACCGTCCGGTTAAATGGACGGTGTTTTCTAGCTATAAGTATCAGTTGGAAAGGAGTGACTTTGGATAGCTATTAGGATTAAAGTTGTTTTATTCTCGTATTTGTTCCCCGCATAAATCGCTACATCAATTACTTACAGTATAGGCCCTCTCTAAAAAATTCCCTTTATATAAATGAAGAATCCAAAATTATCAATACGCTACCCGCGTTATAGGCTGCGTACGCTTTGCCATTTTTTACTAAAGTTGTTATCGTGGGAAAGAATCATCACAAATTCAATTTGCAAATAGGAAGGTGTTATAAATGTGTGGATTTGTTGGCTGTATGTACGACAAACCCCAAGACATGAACCATAAATTAGGAAATGGCTTTAGAAAAATGAACGATATTATTACTCATAGAGGGCCTAACGACGAGGGGTTCTATTTTGATGAGTATGTTAATTTTGGATTTAGGCGGTTAAGCATTATTGATATCGAAAATGGTCAGCAGCCCCTCTCTTATGAAGACGAACGATATTGGATTATATTCAATGGTGAAATTTATAACTACATCGAAATTCGGCAAGAGATGGAAGAGAAAGGTTATAAGTTTTATACTCATTCGGACACAGAGGTCATCTTGGCCCTTTACAGTGAGATCAACGAACAAGCGGTGAAGAGATTAAGAGGAATGTTTGCTTTTGTCATCTGGGATAAGGAGGAACAAATATTATTTGGAGCAAGAGACTATTTTGGAATTAAACCGTTTTTTTATTCGGAGCAAGAAGGTTTATGTGTGTTCGCTTCTGAAAAGAAGAGTATTTTATTAGCGGCAGAAAACCGTCCTTCTTTTGATATAGATCGTAATTCTTTACACCACTATCTTAGTTTTCAGTATGTTCCTGAGCCTGAAACAATGACGACTTTAATTAAAAAATTATCTCCAGGTCATTATTTTTTTAAAAAACCAGGACAGGCAATGGATATCCGGTGTTATTGGCAGCCTTATTTTCAACCGCACCAGTCAGTGAAGGATCAACTTGTCACAGAAATTCGTGAAGTCTTGATGGATTCTGTAAAAGTTCATATGCGAAGTGATGTGCCGGTTGGGGCTTTTCTATCCGGGGGGATAGATTCTTCATTTATTGTTTCTCTGGCAAAAGAAGTGAATCCGGATTTAAAAACTTTTTCTGTTGGATTTGAAAGAGATGGATTTAGCGAAATTAATGTAGCTCAAGAAACAGCTGATTCCTTAAATCTAGAGAATATTAGTCATGTCATTTCACCCGATGAATTTTTAGAAGAGCTTCCAAAAATCATTTGGCATATGGACGATCCTTTAGCAGATCCAGCAGCCGTACCGCTTTATTTTGTTGCACGTGAAGCAAGCAAACAAGTAACAGTAGCACTATCGGGTGAAGGGGCCGATGAACTGTTTGGAGGATACAATATTTATCAGGAACCGCAGTCCTTGCGCTTGTTCAAGTACATGCCAGCTTCGGTAAAACATGCATTAGAAACATTGAGTCATTTTCTTCCAGAAGGAGTTAAAGGAAAAAACTTCATTGAACGCGGGGTGACCCCTTTAGAAAAAAGATATATCGGCAATGCCAAAATTTTCGAAGAACAAGAGAAGGAAATGTTACTTACTAACTACAAAGATTCTTTAAGGTACACCAATATTACAAAACCTATATACAGTCAGTCTGCAAGCTACGATGCGGTTACTAAAATGCAGCATCTAGATATTCATACATGGTTAAGAGGAGACATTTTATTAAAAGCGGATAAGATGACTATGGCACATTCTCTGGAGCTAAGAGTGCCTTTCTTGGATAAGGCTGTTTTCAATGTAGCATCCAAAATCAGTGTGGATCAAAAAGTAAAAAATAATACAACGAAATATATTCTGCGAAAGGCAGCGGAAGGCATCGTCCCGAGTCACGTTTTGGGAAGGAGAAAATTAGGATTCCCCGTACCTATTCGCCATTGGCTAAAAAAGGAACTATACGACTGGGCTTGCTTTATCATTCGCTCAAGCCAAGTTGATTACATTTTTGATAAACAGCAGGTTCATTTGTTGTTGGAAGAACATGTCATGAATAAGAAGGACAATAGCAGAAAGCTCTGGACCATTCTTACATTTATGATTTGGCATCAAATTTATATAGAACACCTTTATAATTTGAAGAATTAACTGAGAATCGAGAGACGCTGCTTTCTCATTGAGTTACCCTCTAAAGAGAGAGTAATCTTTTCACTTACATCCTATGTTTGTGGATTTGTGAGCAGATATTCGTTTATTTTTATATAGTCAAAGAAGCGCTCGCTAACGAGAGTACGGCCTTTATAACTGATGCAGCGTTTTTTTAACTAAACAATCGCCTATGCCCCTTCAGCATGTAAGCATATACTATCTTGTGATTACTTGAGGAGGGGTTAAGAATGGAAAGACAAATAG
Source organism: Bacillus sp. PK3_68 (assembly GCF_003600835.1). NCBI lineage: Bacteria > Bacillati > Bacillota > Bacilli > Caryophanales > Bacillaceae > Bacillus > Bacillus sp. PK3_68. Next base: position 256,640 of record NZ_NQYC01000001.1, read on the forward strand.
GTCAAGGCGGTTATCCAGGTATGGGAATGGGAAGTTATCCAGGCGGAGGAATGGGTGGTTATCCAGGCGGAGGAATGGGTGGTTATCCAGGCGGAGGAATGGGTGGTTATCCAGGTATGGGAATGGGAAGTTATCCAGGCGGAGGAATGGGTGGTTATCCAAGCGGAGGAATGGGTGGTTATCCAAGCATGGGAATGGGTGGTTATCCAAGCATGGGAATGGGCGGTTATCCAAGCGGAGGAATGGGTGGTTATCCAAGCATGGGAATGGGCGGTTATCCAAGCGGAGGAATGGGTGGTTATCCAGGCATGGGAATGGGCAGTTCCCCAGGCGGAGGAATGGGCGGCTGCCCAGGTATGCGTTAAAGATTTGAACTTTTCATACGTTATAGAAAAAAGAAACCTTGGAGAGCTATTTCCCAAGGTTTTTCAATTCTCTTCAATTGCGCTTGTTTTCGCATACTTTGCAATCATTCTTACAATCAATTGCCCAATTGTATATATAATAGAAATAAGTATCACTGCTCCATTTCGACCAGTAACTGTAAACCAGTAACCGTCGTTAGGAATGAATTTCATCGCGAGGACGAGCGAGACAATAGTCGTAAGTAGATTCACCAAGAGAATGACAGAGATGCGAACATTCTTTGATAAAATACCAACCAAGACTACAAAAAATAAGAAACCAAACAATAAAAGAGAGGCTCCCTTTCCTTTTATATATTGTTCATATTCATAAAAATGAAAGAAAAATGGTACAGGAATTAAACACACAATACCCCATGCTATCTTCATAACGAGCCTCCTTATCGGTTTATTTAAAATTAGAGGGATGTCTCTTTTTGAAATTCCATTTTTTTCAATATAACACATGAAAGGTTTATATGTTTACTCTTTTTGTTGTTTGTCGAAATCAAAAAGGTGTGTATGACAGTCTTTTTTATTTAGATTATAGGAAATAACTATTTTGTACACAAAAACACTCTATGGTCCAGAATTCCGTGGTATTTTGCCATCATATAGAAATGTTGGTTCGATACTGCATGAAGCTGTGGTTCAATATATTTTGAATGATGAAACTCAGGCATTGAATAATTTGGGAAGAAGACGTGTGTTGGTCTATAAATATGGAGGTTTTTAAAGCTGGTTTGTTTAAATAAGGCTAACCATTCTTTCTCTGTAAGAAGGTCATCCAATCCATAAAATCGTTTGATTTCTTCCTCATTGTTTGCTCCCAGGTGTTTGTTAACTGTGAGCTCATTAGCAATAAATCGGCCATCACTTTTCAGTAATCGGAAAATTTCTTTAAGAGATCTAGGCTTGTTTGCAAAAGCAAGAACAGATTCAGAAATAATAACATCAAATGTCTCATCTGGTAACGGGAAATTTTCTATAGATCCTTGAATAATTTCTACGGGGAATCGATGTTTTTTCATTCTTTTTTTAGCTTTCTCTATCATGATGGGATTAATATCCATTCCCATTACCTTGGCTCCATAGCGATCAGCTAGATAGGCAGCTGTTTGGCCAGTGCCACATCCCACATCTAAAACATAAGAGGTATTATTTATTTCTTCAGTTTTGAAGATTTCTTTTGTTAAATGGATACCGCCGGGATGTGCACCACCGACACCAAACTTTGATAAAAAATCTAAGTACATTGAACTTCTAATTAAAATCACCTTCTTCACTCATTTTCATTTATACAAAATATGAAAGAGAAAGTCGGGAAGTTCCTGGTTTGTCTATTGAAACCATTTTGATTGGCATACTTGTCGAACTGTAATGAATTATTGAGTTATATAAAGTGCACGAGTGAAAGAGGGACCTTTTGCTATTTATCCTAGAATTCTGGCTCTTCTATAGTTGTTTTTTAAAAATAATTGTTATGAAGTAATCTGTTGATAGAGAATAGTAGGATAAAATAGTTGTTAATCTTACTTGATAACCTCGCAGTTTTAGTTATTCTTATTTATTATGTATGGGATAATAAATAATTTAGAAAATAAAGCATTAAAATGATGGTTGACTTTATCTTTTATGATATGTTATATTAAATATCCGCTGTTAAGAATAGCAGCGCTGAGAAAAAGCACAAAATAGTTGACTTTTATATTAGAATAATGATATAATGATAGAATTATTATGGATTGATCTTTGAAAACTGAACAAAATACATGCCAGTAAGTTAATTCTTATTTTTAAAACATGAGCAAGTCAAACAATCTTTTTGGAGAGTTTGATCCTGGCTCAGGACGAACGCTGGCGGCGTGCCTAATACATGCAAGTCGAGCGGACTTGACGGAGCTTGCTCTGTTCAAGTTAGCGGCGGACGGGTGAGTAATACGTGGGTAACCTGCCTGTAAGACTGGGATAACTCCGGGAAACCGGGGCTAATACCGGATATTCTTTTTCTTCGCATGAAGAGGAATGGAAAGGCGGCTTTTAGCTGTCACTTACAGATGGACCCGCGGCGCATTAGCTAGTTGGTGAGGTAACGGCTCACCAAGGCGACGATGCGTAGCCGACCTGAGAGGGTGATCGGCCACACTGGGACTGAGACACGGCCCAGACTCCTACGGGAGGCAGCAGTAGGGAATCTTCCGCAATGGACGAAAGTCTGACGGAGCAACGCCGCGTGAGTGAAGAAGGTTTTCGGATCGTAAAGCTCTGTTGTCAGGGAAGAACAAGTACCAAAGTAACTGTTGGTACCTTGACGGTACCTGACCAGAAAGCCACGGCTAACTACGTGCCAGCAGCCGCGGTAATACGTAGGTGGCAAGCGTTGTCCGGAATTATTGGGCGTAAAGCGCGCGCAGGCGGCTTCTTAAGTCTGATGTGAAAGCCCACGGCTCAACCGTGGAGGGTCATTGGAAACTGGGAGGCTTGAGTGCAGAAGAGGAGAGCGGAATTCCACGTGTAGCGGTGAAATGCGTAGAGATGTGGAGGAACACCAGTGGCGAAGGCGGCTCTCTGGTCTGTAACTGACGCTGAGGCGCGAAAGCGTGGGGAGCGAACAGGATTAGATACCCTGGTAGTCCACGCCGTAAACGATGAGTGCTAAGTGTTGGAGGGTTTCCGCCCTTCAGTGCTGCAGCTAACGCATTAAGCACTCCGCCTGGGGAGTACGGCCGCAAGGCTGAAACTCAAAGGAATTGACGGGGGCCCGCACAAGCGGTGGAGCATGTGGTTTAATTCGAAGCAACGCGAAGAACCTTACCAGGTCTTGACATCCCGCTGACCGGTCTGGAGACAGACCTTTCCCTTCGGGGACAGCGGTGACAGGTGGTGCATGGTTGTCGTCAGCTCGTGTCGTGAGATGTTGGGTTAAGTCCCGCAACGAGCGCAACCCTTGATCTTAGTTGCCAGCATTCAGTTGGGCACTCTAAGGTGACTGCCGGTGACAAACCGGAGGAAGGTGGGGATGACGTCAAATCATCATGCCCCTTATGACCTGGGCTACACACGTGCTACAATGGATGGTACAAAGGGCTGCAAGACCGCAAGGTTTAGCCAATCCCATAAAACCATTCTCAGTTCGGATTGCAGGCTGCAACTCGCCTGCATGAAGCCGGAATCGCTAGTAATCGCGGATCAGCATGCCGCGGTGAATACGTTCCCGGGCCTTGTACACACCGCCCGTCACACCACGAGAGTTTGCAACACCCGAAGTCGGTGGGGTAACCCTTACGGGAGCCAGCCGCCTAAGGTGGGGCAGATGATTGGGGTGAAGTCGTAACAAGGTAGCCGTATCGGAAGGTGCGGCTGGATCACCTCCTTTCTAAGGAAATTGTGAACCGTGTCAGGCTTTTAGCCGCACGTAGTAGCAACAGAGAACGCTGTTCTCACAAACGAATTAACGGCATTGTTTTTTGTTCAGTTTTGAAGGATGAATTCCTTCTCTATAGGTAAGCAACTTTGTTCTTTGAAAACTGGATAATATCGTATAAAAGTAACCAAGCAATAACCGAGTAATCGCCATTTTAGGTATTTTTCAAAGAAAGAAGAGAAGCAAGCAGTTCTAGGAAGCAACTGAATGACTGACTGAGCGTATTTGCATACGTGAGGGAAGGAATGAAGAAAGCTGACGACGAAATGCGCCGCTTGTATTTTTTCTTAGGTTAAGTTAGAAAGGGCGCACGGTGGATGCCTTGGCACTAGGAGCCGAAGAAGGACGGGACTAACTCCGATATGCTCCGGGGAGCTGTAAGTAAGCGTTAATCCGGAGATTTCCGAATGGGGAAACCCACTGTTCGTAATGGAACAGTATCCCTACCTGAATCCATAGGGTAGGAGAAGGCACACCCGGGGAACTGAAACATCTAAGTACCTGGAGGAAGAGAAAGCAAACGCGATTCCCTGAGTAGCGGCGAGCGAAACGGGAACAGCCCAAACCAGAAGGCTTGCCTTCTGGGGTTGTAGGACACTCTATACGGAGTTACAAAAGAACGGTGTAGGCGAAGAGGTCTGGAAAGGCCCATCAGAGAAGGTAACAATCCTGTAGCCGAAACATCGTTCTCTCCAGAGTGGATCCTGAGTACGGCGGAACACGTGAAATTCCGTCGGAATCCGGGAGGACCATCTCCCAAGGCTAAATACTCCCTAGTGACCGATAGTGAACCAGTACCGTGAGGGAAAGGTGAAAAGCACCCCGGAAGGGGAGTGAAAGAGAACCTGAAACCGTGTGCCTACAAGTAGTCAGAGCCCGTTTATGGGTGATGGCGTGCCTTTTGTAGAATGAACCGGCGAGTTGCGATTTCATGCGAGGTTAAGCCGCAAAGGCGGAGCCGCAGCGAAAGCGAGTCTGAATAGGGCGCATGAGTATGAGGTCGCAGACCCGAAACCAGGTGATCTACCCATGTCCAGGGTGAAGGTAAGGTAACACTTACTGGAGGCCCGAACCCACGCACGTTGAAAAGTGCGGGGATGAGGTGTGGGTAGCGGTGAAATTCCAATCGAACCTGGAGATAGCTGGTTCTCTCCGAAATAGCTTTAGGGCTAGCCTCAAGGGAAGAGTCTTGGAGGTAGAGCACTGTTTGGACTAGGGGCCCCCTCGGGTTACCGAATTCAGACAAACTCCGAATGCCAAAGACTTATCCTTGGGAGTCAGACTGCGAGTGATAAGATCCGTAGTCAAGAGGGAAACAGCCCAGACCACCAGCTAAGGTCCCCAAGTATACGTTAAGTGGAAAAGGATGTGGAGTTGCTTAGACAACCAGGATGTTGGCTTAGAAGCAGCCACCATTTAAAGAGTGCGTAATAGCTCACTGGTCGAGTGACTCTGCGCCGAAAATGTACCGGGGCTAAACGTATCACCGAAGCTGTGGATGGACACCTTGTGGTGTCCGTGGTAGGAGAGCGTTCTAAGGGCGGTGAAGCAAGACCGGAAGGACTTGTGGAGCGCTTAGAAGTGAGAATGCCGGTATGAGTAGCGAAAGAAGGGTGAGAATCCCTTCCACCGAATGCCTAAGGTTTCCTGAGGAAGGCTCGTCCTCTCAGGGTTAGTCGGGACCTAAGCCGAGGCCGATAGGCGTAGGCGATGGACAACAGGTTGATATTCCTGTACCACCTCTTCACCATTTGAGCAATGGGGGACGCAGGAGGATAGGGCAAGCGCACAGTTGGTTGTGCGTCCAAGCAGTTAGGCCGGTGATGAGGCAAATCCCATCACCATGAAGGCGGAGCTGTGACGGCGAGGGAAATGTAGTACCGAAGTTCCTGATTCCACACTGCCAAGAAAAGCCTCTAGCGAGGTGAAAGGTGCCCGTACCGCAAACCGACACAGGTAGGCGAGGAGAGAATCCTAAGGTGAGCGAGTGAACTCTCGTTAAGGAACTCGGCAAAATGACCCCGTAACTTCGGGAGAAGGGGTGCTCTTTGGGGTGCATAGCCCTGAGGAGCCGCAGTGAATAGGCCCAGGCGACTGTTTAGCAAAAACACAGGTCTCTGCGAAGCCGTAAGGCGAAGTATAGGGGCTGACGCCTGCCCGGTGCTGGAAGGTTAAGAGGAGGGGTTAGCTCACGCGAAGCTCTGAATTGAAGCCCCAGTAAACGGCGGCCGTAACTATAACGGTCCTAAGGTAGCGAAATTCCTTGTCGGGTAAGTTCCGACCCGCACGAAAGGCGTAACGATCTGGGCACTGTCTCAACGAGAGACTCGGTGAAATTATAGTACCTGTGAAGATGCAGGTTACCCGCGACAGGACGGAAAGACCCCGTGGAGCTTTACTGCAGCCTGATATTGAATTTCGGCACAGCTTGTACAGGATAGGTAGGAGCCTTTGAAACCGGAGCGCCAGCTTCGGTGGAGGCGTCGGTGGGATACTACCCTGGCTGTGTTGAACTTCTAACCCGCACCCGTGATCCGGGTGGGAGACAGTGTCAGGCGGGCAGTTTGACTGGGGCGGTCGCCTCCTAAAGAGTAACGGAGGCGCCCAAAGGTTCCCTCAGAATGGTTGGAAATCATTCGCAGAGTGTAAAGGCACAAGGGAGCTTGACTGCGAGACCTACAAGTCGAGCAGGGACGAAAGTCGGGCTTAGTGATCCGGTGGTTCCGCATGGAAGGGCCATCGCTCAACGGATAAAAGCTACCCCGGGGATAACAGGCTTATCTCCCCCAAGAGTCCACATCGACGGGGAGGTTTGGCACCTCGATGTCGGCTCATCGCATCCTGGGGCTGTAGTCGGTCCCAAGGGTTGGGCTGTTCGCCCATTAAAGCGGTACGCGAGCTGGGTTCAGAACGTCGTGAGACAGTTCGGTCCCTATCCGTCGCGGGCGCAGGAAATTTGAGAGGAGCTGTCCTTAGTACGAGAGGACCGGGATGGACGCACCGCTGGTGTACCAGTTGTCTTGCCAAAGGCATCGCTGGGTAGCTATGTGCGGACGGGATAAGTGCTGAAAGCATCTAAGCATGAAGCCCCCCTCAAGATGAGATTTCCCATAGCGCAAGCTAGTAAGATCCCTGAAAGATGATCAGGTAGATAGGTTCGAGGTGGAAGCGTGGCGACACGTGGAGCTGACGAATACTAATCGATCGAGGACTTATCCTAAATGATACGCCTAACGGCGTCACACATGAAATGGCACGGTGTTGCCGGTTACTGACACATATTATCCAGTTTTGAAAGAACAAACTCTTTCAACTTTATACAGTCTGGTGGCGATAGCGAAGAGGTCACACCCGTTCCCATCCCGAACACGGAAGTTAAGCTCTTCAGCGCCGATGGTAGTTGGGGGATTCCCCTGTGAGAGTAGGACGCTGCCAGGCAAGCCCCCTAATCGGGGTTTTTCTTTTGGCTTCCTTTACATACATAGAAGGCCCCTTGGTCAAGCGGTTAAGACACCGCCCTTTCACGGCGGTAACACGGGTTCGAATCCCGTAGGGGTCACCATTTGGAGGATTAGCTCAGCTGGGAGAGCACCTGCCTTACAAGCAGGGGGTCGGCGGTTCGATCCCGTCATCCTCCACCATTATTTCAATTAAACTTCTTTTGTGCAAATGAGCCATTAGCTCAGTCGGTAGAGCATCTGACTTTTAATCAGAGGGTCGAAGGTTCGAGTCCTTCATGGCTCACCATTTATATCATTGATATGCGGGTGTGGCGGAATTGGCAGACGCACCAGACTTAGGATCTGGCGCCGCAAGGCGTGGGGGTTCGACTCCCTTCACCCGCATCATTTTTAAGGATCTTCTGCTAGGAACTGTCACGTCCTGTGATAAATACAGACGTTAGAACATCCTTCTCAAATGCGGAAGTAGTTCAGTGGTAGAACACCACCTTGCCAAGGTGGGGGTCGCGGGTTCGAATCCCGTCTTCCGCTCCAGAAGCGTTATATACATTTATTTGCGCCCGTAGCTCAATTGGATAGAGCGTTTGACTACGGATCAAAAGGTTAGGGGTTCGACTCCTCTCGGGCGCGTTGTTTTTGATAATGAAAAACAATCGATCAAAGAAGTAGCTTTTTGTTTTGGGTTGATTGAACATTCTCATTCATTCGATTATGGGGCCTTAGCTCAGCTGGGAGAGCGCCTGCTTTGCACGCAGGAGGTCAGCGGTTCGATCCCGCTAGGCTCCATTGATGTTTAATATTTATTTTGGCGGTGTAGCTCAGCTGGCTAGAGCGTGCGGTTCATACCCGCAAGGTCGGGGGTTCGATCCCCTCCGCCGCTATATGGAGGAATACCCAAGTCCGGCTGAAGGGGTCGGTCTCGAAAACCGATAGGCGGGTTAAACCGCGCGGGGGTTCGAATCCCCCTTCCTCCGTTCTGAGAAGTTTCTCCTCTCGGGCTAATAACTTAGATTTCGCCATGAGCCAACAGCGAGAATGGCGGTTGTAGCGAAGTGTTTACGCAGATTCGGCATGTCTAGATTCGAATCCAGCTTGGCTCATTCAATTCTTTATGCGGGTGTAGTTTAATGGTAAAACCTCAGCCTTCCAAGCTGATGTCGTGAGTTCGATTCTCATCACCCGCTCCATTTACATAAATGGGCCTGTAGCTCAGCTGGTTAGAGCGCACGCCTGATAAGCGTGAGGTCGATGGTTCGAGTCCATTCAGGCCCACTTTTTTAATAAAAATCCCTATTTTTCTATATAAAGAAGAAAGGAAGGGTTATTTTTATATTAAATGCGCCTTTAGCTCAGCAGGATAGAGCAGCAGCCTCCTAAGCTGCAGGTCAGAGGTTCAAATCCTCTAAGGCGCGTAAAACAGAAGGGGAAGCCCCTTCTGTTTTTTTATGCCCTTTAACACATGTGTTGATTAACCAAACTTATACAGTGTTTTCTTGGTCCAATTCCCAATGAAATGCGAGTATTTCTTTGATACCGATGCGCCATTCGATTGGCAGCGCAAAGAAGCTGGTGTGTAAAACTAGCGAAAAACAGGCGTTTACAGTTTTTTCTTGTGTCCTTCTGTATGCAAAAACTTTAGTAACACGCAGGCAATGAAAGCCGCAAAAAGTTGATTAAATACGGCATTTTTCGTCGTACCAAATAGCACTGTCATGTTGTTAATTTCTTACTCTTGGATAAATGAATAAATATCGTTCTCAGTAAGATCAAATAAATTCATCTTAATAGTTTCGTAATGTGCAGATGAAATCTTTAATACCTCTTTAAGGGAAATACTGATTAAATAGAAATCACCATCTTCAATAGCCAAGAAATCACCATCAGATAAATCTCTTAAGTGTAACATTCTACGGTCTTCTACTTTAACTTCAAATACTTCACTCTCATTAAAGCTATGAATTCCCAAAGATAACAATTCCCTTTTCACGGTTCCATCCACAGGCTTTTCTTTCACTTTAATAAAGTCAATGTTAATTTTATTAAGATCTAAATCAGATAGGATTAATTCATCACCGGAGGAAACACCTGCAATTACTCCATAGTTAAAAAAAATCTCAAGTTGGACATCTTTGCTTATTTTTTTATTAAATATTTTAACATCAGTGATAGAATAATTTTTCTCACCTTTTTTTTCATATTTTTTTATAACTTCCCTTTGATATGAAACACCAAAATAATGATCTGAATATCCAGTTACAGGAAAAACATCTCGCAAAATCCCTTCCTCTATTTGTTTCAAATAAATCGAATATTCACTTGGTAGTTTTTCTAAAACTGCTATCAGCATTTTATTAAACCTGTCAACATCAATTTCAATACATTTTTTTTTTACGAAAAAAACTAAACAATTTCATCATTCCTAAGTCGTTATTTTTGATACTCATTTTAACTTAATAATACGTCTGTTGATTAACTAGTTTTTAACATTAAAGCCTAATAAAAAATGAGAGATTCCATGTAAAATGTAAGTTACCACACAAACATTTACGAGGAGGAATCTCTCATGGCTAAGAATACCACGATTTTCACACTACTTCAAAATTTTATTTCTCAGGAAGAAATCAATGAAATTCTAGCTGAGGATTTAGAGACAAAGGTGAGACAATCTATAAAGATCATTGATAATCAAGAAGTCCTTAAAGAATTTAAAAAGAAACTGATAGAGCACTTTCCAGAGAGAATTCTCCAAGAATGGGTAAAATAAATGAATAAAATTTACATTGTGCAAAATTCAAATAATATAATTAAAAAACTTCGCAACAAGCACTAGGTACTAGCTATACCTATATCTAACCAATGTGGATTCTCTATTTCTTTAATAAATATATCGCTGCCTTCCCTGTATAAAAAACTTCGTATTAAATTGATAAGAATTTCAAGAGATTTTGATAAGATTTTAAAGCTTTATTTTCTAAATATTCTATATAATCTAAATAAATCAGAGATAAAGGGGGAAAAAAGATGCAGAGAAAAGGAAATTTGGCATTCGTTTTATTAAGTGCTTTTCTACTGTTTATATTTGCAGGCTGTTCCGGAAAAAAAGATGCCGGCTCAGAAAATGGTGGAAAAGATAGCGAGAATGGCGGAACGGTTACAATCGGGATTGCACAGGACGCCGTTGCCATTGATCCGGCCTTTTCCTACGATTTTGCGACAGGACCAGTCGTTAACTCCATCACAGAAGGATTGCTTAAATTCGATAAAAACGGCGAGCTTCTTCCTAACCTTGCAAAAGAATGGGAGAATCCTGATGAGAAGACATACATTTATCATATCCGCGATGACGTGACCTTCTCAGATGGAAGTCCGATGACAATGGAAGATGTTATGTTTTCAATGGAAAGAATTAAAGATCCTGCAACCGCTTCCTATGTAGGCTGGATGTATGAAAATGTAGAGAAGATTGAACAAGATGGGGATTGGACAATTAAAGTCACATTATCAGAGCCTGATGCTTTGTGGCAATATGTACCTGCAACAACTGCTGGACATGTAATTTCTAAAAAGTATTTTGAGGAACATAAAGAAAACTTCGGCAAGCCAGAAGGTGGACTATTGGGTACAGGGTCCTTTAAGTTTGTAAGCTGGCAAACAGGATCAGAAATTGTTTTGGAGAAAAATGAAAATTACTGGAATAAAGAGGGCGGCCCTTATGTGGATAAAGCGGTTTTCAAAGTGATTCCCGAGGGCACAACGAGAATTACCGGGTTGAAAACGGGGCAATTAAATATTGCCACAGAGCTTCCTCTCGATCTAGTGGAAAAAATAAAAGAAATGGATAATGTGAGATTGGATACGTCAGATTCATATTTAATAGATGGTATCGAGTTTAATACACAAAGAAAGCCATTTGATGATCCTAAGGTAAGACAAGCAATGAACTATGCGCTTGATAAAGATAAAATTTTAAAGCAGATTGTTAAAGATGCGGGGATTCCTGCTGAAGGGTCAACTGTGCCGCCAGTCATGTGGACGTTTTCTAAAGATAAGTGGGAAGCTGCAAAGAAAGAGTTGCCTGACTACTCTTCCAACATAAAAAAAGCAAAGAAATTATTGGCAGAATCAAGTGTGCCGAACGGCTTCAAAGCGACCATTTCCACTGATGGAGACAGTCTCCGAATGAATGCTGCTTTGGCGTTGCAAGCTGCAGTCAAGCCGCTTGGCATTGAATTAGAGGTTGAAAAGCTGACTGGAGAGGAATTGATGACCCGTACATTCGGCGGCGCCAGAGATTATGATATTGCGGTGCAAAACTGGGGGTCGGATTTCCCAGATCCTTCAGGAAACTTAAGTCCGTTATTCCACTCAGCTAACACAGCTGATGGCGGTGCCAATTACGCCAACTATAAAAATCCAGAAGTTGATAAGCTGCTTGAAGAACAAAACAAGTTGATCAACCATGACAAACGTGCAGAGCTAATGATTCAAGCACAAAAAATCATTGCGGAAGATTCGCCATGGATCACACTAAGCCATCAAAAACAAATGATGGCAATGACCAATAACGTGGAAGGTTATCATATCACTCCATTATGGTATTGGGATAATATCTTAAAAACATTAAATTAAAATAATGGCAGTATGAAAGAGCTCCTCTTCATCAAGCATTTATTTGAAGAAGGGGAGATTCTCCCTTCGGAAGTCTTCCTTTTTGATATGGGCAGCATGGATTAATGCTTGGAACAAGGAAGGGCGATAGGGTAAATTATTTTCCCTTGAAGGAGGTGTAGGCTTGACTAGCTATATTATAAGGAGACTTCTCTTTTTAGTTCCCATATTATTCATTGTATCTGTTCTCATTTTTGGCATGTCAAGACTGGTACCCGGGGATCCGGCAATCATCATGGCGGGCGGACACCAAACGTCACCGGAAGTCTTAGATAATATCCGTGAAAAATACCACTTGAATAAGCCGGTTATAGAACAATATGCCATCTGGTTGAAGAACGTGGCTGTAGGAGATTTGGGCGAGAGTTTCAAAATGAAGCAATCTGTCACAAATATGATCGTGGAGCGCCTGCCGCTCACATTTCAATTAATTGTCATGAGTATGATCTTTACCTTGATCATCGCCATACCGCTTGGTATATTGTCAGCTGTTAAGAAAAACACTTGGATGGATCACCTTTCAACTTTATTCGCTTTCGTGGGAGTATCTTCTCCTGTGTTCTTCACCGGTATTTTGATGGTACTGTTATTTTCCTACCATTTGGATTGGCTGCCTGCTTTTGGAGCGGGGAGCGGATTTAATGAGAACTTGCTTCATTTGCTGCTTCCTTCTTTCGCACTGAGCTTCAATATGATCGCTTTAAACTCCAGAATTACAAGAAGCGGTATGATTGAAGTAATGAACACGAACTATATTCAAACAGCTGTAGCGAAAGGGTTGCCGCGAAAAGCCATTATTTTCAAACATGCATTGAGAAATGCACTTATACCACTTGTCACTGTAACCGGAATCCAAATCGGTGTTCTCATTGTAGGAACAGTGCTTGTTGAATACACATTTGGTCTGGGAGGGCTGGGCAGTCTTATTATTAACGGGGTCCAAACGAGTGATTACCCCGTTGTTCAGGGAACCATGCTTTTTATGGTGGTTGTCTTCCTGCTGATCAACCTTGTCGTTGATGTTCTTTATGCTGTTATCGATCCAAGAATACGCTATAAATAGAAAGGAGGCATACGATGGAACTCCAAAGTCAGCCACCTGCACAACTGCCGGCAGCTCCAGCAGAGAAAAAAAGAAGTGTATGGAAGTCACCGCTTTTCAAAAATAAATTGTCAGTGATGTCGGGAATAATTATTATTATGATAATACTTATTTCGCTGTTTGCCCCGCTGATTTCTCCATATGATCCTGATGTGCAGGACCTGAGCAAATCATTAGAGCCTGCTTCCTCTGCACATTGGTTTGGCACTGACATGCAAGGGAGGGATATTTTAAGCAGGATCATTTATGGAACGAGAACAACCTTGCTCGGAGCAGTGTTTGTCGTATTGCTATCAGTTGTTGTCGGCGTTCCACTAGGCCTTATCTCCGGCTATTTTGGAGGTAAGATTGATAACCTTATAAACCGTGTCTGGGACGTTCTTCTCGCTTTTCCAACCATCTTACTCGCATTCATTATTGTTGCCACATTTGGAAGAGGCTTTGAAAACGCTGTAATCGCGCTAGGTATCGTGTATGTTCCGATGATTGCCAGGCTTGTTCGCTCTGTGACACTTGTAGAAAAAGAGCAATCCTACATCGATGCAGCTCAAGCTTTAGGATATTCCCATGCACGTATCATCTTCCGGCACATTTTACCTAATTGCCTGTCACCGATTATTGTTCAAGTCGCAATCGACTTCGCCTATGCGATCATCGATTTGGCGGCATTGAGCTTTCTAGGACTGGGTGTACAGCCTCCGACGGCAGACTGGGGATACATGCTGTCAGAAGGAAGGGAATATTTACTCATTTCTCCGAATACGGCTTTAGCAGCAGGTTTTTCTATTATGATCACCGTGATTGCGTTTAATTTGTTTGGCGACGGTTTGCAAAGCCAGCTAGACCCAAAACAGCGAAAAGCAAGTTAATCTAATGGATGACCGGAGGATTTATGTTGCTTTCTCTTAATCTATTCACGGCATTAATCATTTTGGGCATTGTTGGCGGAATGATCAGTCTCACTATGATTGTCATGATTTTAATAACCGAAAAAGAAGTCGACTTTTTGGAAGTCGAGAAAAAAAGAGCGGATCTCGAAGTGCTGCTGAACGAATCTAAGCTACTTCACTTATCCGCTCAAATTCAGCCCCACTTTCTCTTTAACACATTAAACACAATTTCGACGTTAATTCGTTTAGAAAAAATAAAGAGGCGGAGCAGGCTATTTATTCCATGTCATCGCTGCTCCGCTATCACTTAGATAAAAAAGCCTCACTTATTTCTTTAAAAGAAGAGATGAAGTATGCAGAGCAATATTTATCCATTCAACAGCTTCGATTCGGACCTAGGCTGGAATGGAAAATCGATGCTCCTGAAGAATTGCTGGAAATGAAAATACCAATGCTTGTTATCCAGCCATTAATTGAAAACGCCTGTATTCATGGAGTGGAGCCATCTATGGACGGAGGTAAGATTAGTATATCTGCCACAAGCACGGATGGAGTGCTGCTATTGGAAGTTAGAGACAACGGAGCAGGAGTCAGTGAGGCTGTGGTCCGTGAGTTTGAACAATGGAAAGCACACAGCCATAGTGCAAAGAACGGAACAGCTATTGGCCTAAGAAATGTCCATTCCCGCCTAAAAGAACAATTTGGCAAAAACAGTGGATTATCAATTAAGAAGGATAGAAAAGGTACAATCAGTACAATTACGATCACACCTATTTCCCAAGATTTCCAAGAAAATGATCATGCGTAAAGGAGGGGCCATATGAAAGTACTCATAGTTGATGATGAACCCTTGGAGCTTTTGAATATTGAAAGCATTCTTCATTCATTTGACCCCCTGATTGATGTATTTACAGCGGCGAATGGCTATGAAGCCTATAGCATGCTGAAAGATGAGCCCATGGATATTGTTTGCCTGGATATTCGAATGCCTGGCTGGAATGGAATTGAAACATTGCAGAAAATTAAGGCGCAGTGGCCCCATGTGAAGGTCATACTTATTTCTGCCCACGGTGAATTCCATTACGCGCAAGAGGCCATTGTATCCGGAGCATCCATCTATCTTTTAAAACCTGTGGTTCCGGAAGAACTGATGAATGCGATCAGAAGGATGCAACATGAGATTGAAAGAGAGCTTGAGGAACAGTTACTGTTGCTGCAAATGGCAGCTGAAAAATGGTCAAGAGGAGAGGAATCAAAAAAGCTGCTCTTTGGTGCGCACCTTCATATCCAGCCTAATGTGGTCACTGTCATCAGATTCAATCGCAACGAACCTTTTGATAAGGCGTTCTGGGATACCATCGTATGCCGAACACTTGATAAGACAACAGCTGTCCCCCAGTCTGTCGATGGGCACTGGATCTATTTGACAGAATGTCCTGAAGGAAACAATTACACGGTGAAAGAGAAGCTTTCCTTCCTAAAATTAGAGCTTGCGGAGAAGGACAAAGAGATCGAATGGCTGTTTGGCGTAGGGGAAGCTGTTGCCCATCCAGATTTTCTAAAGCAATCGTATGATAGTGCTGTGCAAGCTGCATTAAACAAGGATGAAGCGGTGATTCAGCAATGCCTTCATTTCTTATCACAGCAATATGCCAGTCCGATTACTTTGAATCAATTAGCACAAGAGGTTCATCTCAGTGCCTCACATTTAAGTAGAATATTCAAGAGCCAGCTTGGAATTACGTTTGTTGATGTCTTAACAAAGATTAGAATTGAACAGGCAAAGGAACTATTGAAGAACAAAGAGCTGTCCATTCAGTTCATATCCGACCGAATAGGTTTCAGCAGTCCGGATTACTTTTCTTCAACTTTCCGGAAGCTGGAGGGAATTTCCCCAAGCCAGTTCCGTTTACAGAGAGAGCATGACAAACAATCATGTTCCTAACATTGCAAATTTTTACTCTTGTTAGTTTATTTTTGTTGTTAATCGGTGCTCGGCAAGTAGAGAAGAACAACCCCGACCTAGAACGTCCCATTGGCTTAGGAAAAGGGATCGTTATCCTCGTCAATCAATGGGTTGGATTGACCACATTTCTTGTTGCAGCGCAATTGTCATATGAGCAGGGCGTGAGTGGTCTATTCGGCTATTGCCTGGCTGGATTGGCAAGCCTGCTCTGCCTATACTTCCTGTTGAAAAAAAGAGCAGTGCCGCATGATCCGGTGCATGCGGCAAGAACAATAAAGCCGCTTTTGCTGCTTTATTATCTAGAACATTTTATTGTAAGCCTATTGGCTGCAAAGTTTATATTCAAGCTTTTCTATAGCGTAAATGTAGTGATCTTAGCCGGCTTGTTTGTTGTCTTTTATCAATTTATTCTTTTGGCGAAAAGTAAAAATTTTTATATTCGCTCTCTCATCATCAGCATGCTGGCGTTGGTTGCTACTGTGCTTTTACCTACCTTTGTATATTTAAAGGTGAGTGTGCCCACGATCTATTCCGGTGTTCACTTTTTGGCACCGGAGATGCTTATTTTGGATGATCTGTCGGGATGGCTTCTAGGAGGAGTATTATTTATTCGGTTCATGGCTCATCACCTATTGAATCAAAACATGCAGAAAATCTTTATGAATATTAAACAAGAGAAAAGACCTCTTGCTTTTACGATTTCATCTTTCATATGGTTCTTTGTCCCGCTCTCGATGGGAACCTTGGCGTTTGTCGCCAAAGCATCCGCCATATGGCCGGCTTCTAATGATGAAGTAGGTCTTCAAGTCGTCCAGCAGTTTGGCGGACAGCTTGGAATTGTTCTGTTAGTCGTAACCTTGCTGGTCATTTTGTTCTCTTCCTCGGCTGGTGATTTTGTTGATAAAACCTTTGTCCGAAAAGATATCTTCGTGAAGGCAGCGGTATTAGGAATGGCTGCGTTGATAGTAACTACGCTTCCAAAGCTTACGATCCTTGATGTCATGGTCTTTGCCTCTCTTGTTTGGGCTCCGGTGGTTCCAGCCATGTATTTAATGGAAACAAGCCTATTGGCCAGGTGGCCCGTAGCTTTCGTTTTTCTAGCCGGTGTAGGAGCAGAAACATACGGTATGTTTCATTTTAGCTTAGAATGGGGAATTTTGCTGTCTGCCATGGTATCTGTTTGTTTGTCTTTCTTATTCAGAGGATACCGCAGTAAAGAAAAAAAGCAATCAGCATAAAAGTCTTCCGCTTTTCTATTAAAGGGGGAATGTGTAAATGAGTGATTTACTTACAGTAAAAAATTTATCCACTCAATTTCAAACAGAACGGGGAATTGCTCATGCGGTTCGCTTTGTGAATTTCTCCATCAAATCAGGAGAGACAATGGGAATTGTAGGCGAAAGCGGCAGTGGCAAAAGTGTGACAGCTAAATCGATCATGAGGCTTGTTGAAGGCCAAAACGGAAAAGTTGTATCTGGGGAAATGATTTTTGAAAATATTGATCTAGCGAAACAAACGGAAAAACAAATGCAGAAAATCAGAGGCAATTCAGTGGCGATGATCTTCCAGGACCCAATGACCTCTTTGAACCCTTTAATTAAAGTGGGCGTCCAGATTGCAGAGGTGCTTCGTTTTCATAAAGGAATGGCCAGGCAGCAAGCGAAACAAGAAGCAATCGGGCTCATGACTCAGCTTTCCATCCCTTCACCGGAAAAGCGTTATCATCAGTATCCGCACGAGTTTAGCGGGGGAATGCTGCAACGGCTAATGATTGCCATTTCATTGGCATGCAAGCCGAAATTGCTTATTGCCGATGAGCCAACAACCGCGTTAGATGTAACAATACAAGCGCAAATTCTAAGGCTAATGAAAGAGCTTCAGAAGCAATACGGAATGGCCATTCTGATGATCACTCATGATTTAGGCGTTGTAGCCGAAATTTGTGACAAAGTATCGGTTATGTATGCAGGTGAAATTGTTGAAAGCACAAGTGTGGAAAATATTTTTGAGAAACCGCTGCATCCTTATACAAAAGCGTTAATGGATTCAAGACCGAAGCTTGGTCATAGGGAGAAAACACTTAAATCCATCGAAGGCTCACCGCCTGATCTGGCAAAGGAGATTAATGGATGTCCTTTTGCTCCCCGCTGTGCTGTCAAAACAGAAATATGTGTGACAGAAAAACCTGCATTGAAACAACTCGCTCCTTCTCATTGGGCAGCATGTCATATGGCCGAAGTGGTAGTAAAGGAAGGAGATGAGCGTTTTGACAGCCTTGCTACAAGTTGAAGGGTTAAAAAAATATTTTCCCGCTGGAAAAACGAATTTCCTTGGGAAGCATACACAGCTGCTAAAAGCCGTGGATGATCTTTCTTTCACTATCCGGGAAGGTGAGATATTTGGACTTGTCGGTGAGAGCGGATGCGGCAAGTCAACAACAGGCAGATGTATTTTAAAGATTGAAGAGGCAACCGGCGGCAGTGTCTATTTTATGGGAAAAAATATTACTAGCCTTAAAGGGAAAGAGCTTTTACAGATAAGACGAGAAATGCAAATGATTTTTCAGAATCCCTATTCTTCTTTGAACCCAAGACTGACAATCCGTCAGACGTTGGAGGAAGTGTTAAAGGTACACCGGATAGCAACAGGAGATCAAGCAAAAGACAGGATCGTAGAGCTGCTAGAACAGGTCGGACTACCGACGGATGCGATGGACCGTTATCCGCATGAATTCAGCGGCGGACAACTGCAGCGCATTGTGGTGGCAAGAGCATTGGCTGTAAATCCTAAGTTTATTTTTGCGGATGAACCGGTTTCTGCCCTGGATGTTTCCGTGCAAGCTCAGATTTTGAATTTGCTGGCGTCACTGCGTGAAAAGCTAGGCTTGACGATACTTTTTGTGGCCCATGATTTAAGCGTTGTGGAGCATATCAGTGATCGGGTCGGAGTGATGTATCTGGGACAGATGGTGGAAATGGCCCAGGTGGAAGACTTATATGAAGAGCCGCTACATCCTTATACGAAAGCCTTAATACACTCAATTCCCATCAATAACCCGAAAGAAAAGAAAGAAAGAATTACATTGGAAGGAGATATTCCAAGCCCTATTGATCCACCAACGGGTTGCCGCTTCGCTTCCAGATGTCCTCAATGCTTTGCTCGCTGTACAGAAGAAGCGCCGATTTTTAAAGAAGTACAGCCGGGACATTTCGTAGCGTGTCATTTATATGCTAGTAACGAGAAATAGACTGGAACTTCCGTCTGGCCGGGAGATAGAGGTAAGTAGCTGATGTAGTTGAATTGTTGGCACTAGATAGACCGCCGAGATTTTCGAGGAATGAGAAGGATGAAAAAGCTGTCTGATTTTACAAAAAAAGCAAACGGGGGAGAGGGAATGAGCTCACTAAAAGACCTTCTAGTGGAATTTGATGCCATTCATGGTGTATCAGGGGATGAAGAACGTGTTGCACAAGCTCTGCAGGCTCATTTAAAGCCGGTGATAGACGAACACTTTGAAGATGCACTTGGAAACCAGGTATTTATCAAAAAGGGAAGCAACCCAGATTTTAAGGTTATGCTTGCGGCACATATGGATGAAATCGGCTATATTGTTCATAACATTGATAGTCAAGGTTTCGTTTATATTTTACCAGTCGGTTATCACGACAATCGAACAGCATTCAACCAAGTGCTAACGATTTATACAGAAAAGGGCCCTGTAACAGGAATAACCGGGGGAAAGCCTGCACACATTGTGACACCAGAAGAGGCAAAACTCGCCATTCCTATTGAGGAGTTATATATTGACGTTGGAACGACAAGTAAAGAAGAAACGTTAGCGCTCGGCGTGCAGATCGGTGATTATCTGACATTTCAAAGAACGGGACAATTTCTAAATGACGGTAAGATTTTCACGGGAAAGGCTGTTGATAATCGTGCTGCCTGTGCAGTGATGGTGGAAGCAATGAAACGACTGGCAGACAAAAATATCGTTCCCACCGTTTATGGAGTGGGGACTGTGCAGGAAGAAATGGGCATCCGTGGTTCCGTCCCGGTCTCGAACCGGATCCAACCTGATATCGGTCTTGCCCTTGATGTCTGCCTTTCCGGAGGAACACCTGCTTTAACTGAAAAAGACGTTGCAGTTACGCTTGGTGGCGGTCCCGCGCTTATGCTATATGACTGGACACCGAGTACCGGACACGGAAATAATGTCCCAAAGAAACTAACTCGCAAATTAATTCAAGCGGCAGAAAAAAACAATATTCCTTATCAGCGGGAAGTTGTTCTGAATGGCGGAACAGATGCCTGGGCCATGAGCGTAGCAGGCAACGGAGCTTTAGCTAGCTGCATTTCTTTTCCATCCCGTAATATCCACTCAGCAACTGGTTGTGTACATATAGATGATTTGGAATATTCTGTACAGTTGATTGTAGCATTTATTGAAGCCTTGCAGGAAAAAATATAAAAAGATAGGGGGCTGTTCCATGAGTCAGGATAACCGACTTATGGAACAGCCCCTATTAGTAGGTGTTTAAAAAACAAAAGAGGTTTCCATAGGAATCAAGTCCATATCATGGGCTCATTTTCTTTCATTTATATAACTAATTTAAATAATAGTTTTGCAGTAACTATTCAATGAATCATTTTATTCAACGGTTCTATCTGCTAATCGCTTCTCTTTCCAAGACACTGTGATAAATAGTGCAACCGCTAGAATAATGGCTGAAAAGATGTAAGGGAAATGGATATTGAAATCAAACAGAATCCCTCCTATTGTAGGCCCTACAATATTTCCTAAGCTTGTATAAGTGGAGTTCATTCCTGCTACAAAACCTTGTTCACTTCCCGCAGTCCTTGAAAGAAAAGTGGTGAGCGCCGGCCGGAGCAGGTCAAAGGCTAAAAAGATAATACAAGTGACCATCAAAACAAGCCAGAAGTTAGTGACGACAGTTGAAGCAATAGCAAAAATGGCTCCGGTTATGAGGCATAATTGAATAAGCTTCTTTTCACCTAATACATGAATCATTTTTCCGAATAAAAAGACCTGGAAAATCATGCCGAATATCGAACTGATAGTAATAATATAAGCAATGTCCTTAGGAGTAAAACCAAATTTGTGATCAGAAAACAAACTAAAAACTGTTTCGTACACTGATAATCCAAATGCCAGGACAAATACAATGATAAATGCCACAAAGTAAAGAGGATTTAATGACTTCTTTAACTCCTTCACAAAACTTGCTTTCTTGTTTTTAGAGGAAATAGCGGATAATTGTTCTTTTGTCAATGGCTCCTTGAGAATAAATAAGGAAGAAATAGCAGCAAGAAAAGCGATTGCTGCGGCACAAAAGAAAGGAACTCGAATGCCATATTCAGCTATAAACCCTCCAATGCCAGGGCCGATGATGAAACCGGTACTGATAGCCGCCGATAAATAACCTAATGCTTTAGGGCGTTCCTCTAAAGAGGTAATGTCTGCAATATAGGCTGTCACTCCCGGCATAATAAATGCTGCGCTGATTCCTCCTAGTATTCTTGAAAGATATAGGACTAAAACGTGCTTTCCTAATCCAAAAAGCAGCTCAGAAAGACAAAAGATAAACAATCCAATAATGATGATTTTTTTTCTGCCGAACTGATCTACCCATCTCCCGGCCACCGGGGACATTAATAATTGAGAAAAGGAGAAAGCGGCAACCATGTAGCCCATTGTGGCACCAGACAAATTCATTTCATTCATAAAGGAAGGCATAATGGGAATAATTAAACCAACCCCTAAAAAAGCAACAAAAATATTGCTTAATAATATAAGAAGTACTATTTTTTGATTACGAATCATAAGTGAGTATGCACACCTCTGCTTTCACGGGAAAATTTTCTCACAAACTTTTATTGATTCTATCGCTCCAACGAGATCCCTCTCCAAAACACTTTCCATGAAGCTTCCAACCTGTCTTCAACTTTTTTTAAGCTATTCGTATAAACAAGCTCCACCATAATCGCATCAATGATGCCTATATAAGCAATCGTTGGTATCTGGGGGTCTGTTCCATAAATAACTTTTGCTTCAATCCATTCACTAAATTTCTTTTCAAGGGACTCTTTTACTTGCTGTTCAATATCTATAATGTTCTTCTCTATTTCTTTCAATAAGTGATCCGGGGAAAGAAGGACATTCGAAGCCAAAATTTCATATATTCATCCTTCTGAAATAACTGTGTGACCATGATTAAAAAACCGTACAGATCCTTCTCCGGGTGATTGACCGCTTTTTCATTAAAGTATTGCAACTTTAAAGATAATTCTACTTCTTTTGCATCTTGAAGTAATTGTAAAAATAAATCGTCTTTACTCTTAAAATGAGCATAAATCGATTGTTTCTTTATCCCTGCTTCCTCAGAAATTTGCGATAGGGAAGCTCCCTCATAGCCATGGAGGGTAAAATACTTGAGTGCTGCTTCTTTGATTTTATTGCTTCTCACACACCATCACCTCTTTTTTAACGAACGTTCGTAAGTTAATTTACCAGAGAATGGACCAGCAAGCAAGCTAATTCTTTCATATACAAAATAAATGAAAGACAGCCTTTATTTTAATTGCAGAATGAAAGCAGCCTCTTTTTTAGGTGAATGGCCGTAATGGCAGAAAAATTTGATATAGTTGCTCTAAGGATTCCAGATTCAAAATAATACCAAAATGATAAAGGGAGGATGTATGAAGGGAGAACTTTTCTGCAAGCTGTCTCTGTCTTTTTTGAGTGTGTTAGTCTCTTCAACGCTTATCGCCTGCTCCAATGATGAATCTTCTATAAAAACTCAAGAGGAAAAACGTAAGGCACAAGAAACAGAGTCTTTTACACAAGCTAAGCTCTATCTTGTTAAAAAAGATGGAAGGTATGGCTTTATAAATCAGAAGGGACAATTGATGATTCCTTATCTGTATAAGTCAGCACAAAACTTTTCAGAAGGATTAGCGATGGTAAGCAAGGATGGAAAACATTATGGATATATAGATACAAGTGGTAAGGTGAAAATCCCTTTATACCTTCAAAACCGTGAAGGAGAGCTGCCATTATACGGCGGTTCAAATGATCAGCTGGATTTCAATATGGGAAAAGTCACCTATTATGATAAAAAGGCAGACAGCACGGGTATCTTAACTAACAAAGGACAAAATCTTCATTCTCCAAAATATAACTATGATTTTATAGAGGAAGGATATATATTTGCGACTGACAAGAAAACAAATCAACAAGTCGTCTTAGATAAAAACGGCAAAAAGGTGTTTACACCTAAGAGAGGCGAGGTCGTTAGGGATATTTATAAGGATTATTTTGCCGTTACCACTGTTAAAGAAGACGATGAACAGGAAGAATTTGAGATAGTCGATTTAGTAGATAACCATAATAAGGTTATCGTCGACGCTACAGAAAAAAAGATTATACAATGGAAATATGGGAACGAAGGACTGATTCCGTACTATACTGATGACTTTTTTGAAGGCGAGGGATATGTAAATGACAATGAAGAAATTGTCATCAAAGCCCGGTTTGACAGTGCCAGCCCATTTTCAGAAGGGATGGCGGTTGTTGGATTAACACCAGAACAAGCAGAAGATCCCTACGTTAGGAGCGGTTATATTAATCAGACTGGAGAAATAGTTATTCCCGTCATTTATGATACAGCTACAGATTTTAATGAGGGAGTAGCTTTAGTATCCAAAGACAACAAATATTTTTTCATTAATAAAACAGGAAAGAAACTATTCAATCAATCATTTAGCGATGCGCGTAATTTTCAAAGTGGGTTGGCTCTCGTGAAGAAGGGAAACAAGCTGCAATATATAAATAAAAAGGAAAAGTAGTTTGGGGAAATGTGATAACGAATGACAAGGATTTATTCGCAGATTTTATCAATGATGCGTTTTGAAGCATCTGGAAGAACGGCACCCTTTCAATGAAAAAATTTTGAAAGAGCTACGGGACAATAAAGTAATTTAAAAAGCCAAACAAGCATAACCCCGTCCTGGATTTAGGACGGGGCAAAAATGTACTTGGTTAATTTTGATGCAAGATACTTCGTTACACTAATAAAGTCATTTGAAAATCTAAGGCTGATTATGCTAATCCAAGTAATTAAAAATCGGTGTGGAAAACGGATTCTAATTGATTTTCTTGTATTTTGGCAGGCAGCCTTCTCATGATTGCATTACTAATCTTAATTTGAAAGGGATTGTCTAATTGCGCTACTTTTCCAATGCGCCATGAAAGATTGATAATCTTTTTGTCTTTGGCAGTCTTAAATTTTCAAATTCAAGAAATGCTTCTTCCCTACACTTCTTATACTTTAAAATTTTGCTTAGTATGATTGCATCTTCAATGGCTTGACCTGCTCCTTGACCAATATTAGGAGTAGTGGCGTGAGCTGCATCACCAATCAGCAGAATTTTATCCAAAGCAAAGCGATTGGTAGGCTTGAGATCAATGATGTCATTCCATATGAGTTTTTCGTCTCCTGTCCATTTGATTAACTCAGGTACAGGGAAATGATAATCTTGAAAGGCATGAGACAATTCATTCGTTGTAAAAGCTGACATGTCTTTGCTTTGAAAAGGTGCGTTGATACATGCAAACCAGTATATCTGATTATTTGTCAGAGGGGCCATGCCGAACCGTCCTTTCGACCCCCATGTTTCGGTAAATTCCCCGGGTATGACAAATTCTTTTGGAGGCTTCACCACAGCACGCCAACAAGTATAACCTGAATAACGCGGATTTATGGTTGAAAGGGATTTTTTCCGTACGACGGAATGGATCCCATCCGCTGCTATAAGTGCATCACCTTCTATGGCATTTCCATCTTCTAGACGCACTGTAACTCCCGTTTCATTTTAATATCCTCCGTTGTCCACTTTTTCTTGTTTTATTGGATAGTGATCTTCAAAAAAATGATTGCACGGAACAATTTTATTATCTACGACAGTATTAATATGTTTATGTCGCAGTTCGTTGGAAATGAGAAGGTGACTAGTGATATTTACATAATAAAATATAGAACATTATCAAACTTGTGATACGGAATATAGAGAAGAAGAGCTACAAAAACAAGCATAACGATAGCTAAAACAAGGCTACAAAAAGCTAAAAGTTTCTTCTCAGATCTTTTAAACAAAGAGGTCATACTTAAGATAAGTACTGTCGGAATACCAACATAAAAGGCGATCATTAAGTCAAATGCTAGTGGAGAACGAGCATGGATGACTGGTGAAGCAGCTAATAATATACCTAAGGTCAACGAAGTATAACTAAGCCAGGAATATCTTTTATTGTTTTTCATAACTTGCCTCATCTTTCACTTATAAAAATATTAATTACATATTTTAACTCATTTTGAATTAATATACAAACGAGGTTCGTGTGGCTGTCGTTTATTCAGTTGGGGTATGGCTACATACTGGATTTGGTTCAGGAAAAATTGGAAGGAAGAAAAAAACAGCAAAGCTCCCGGCCTTTTAAAAAGTGTTGGCAATTTGGTGAAAGAGCCTAACCTTAAAAATACAGCAGAAATCGACTTAATTGAAAATGCAGATTGTGTAGTTATCGATGGACCATTGACGAAAGTGACGCCTAAATAATGTGAAGATGACACAATTATTTGGAAGGGTGGTAAGGTGCTTAACGTGATAAGAAGTCAGCAGGTTCGGATGTCTGGATAGGATGTTATTTAAACAGAAGTATAGGGAAGAGGGTGAGGCCCTCTTCAAGACGCTGTAAACCTAATGAAATACATCATTTTTGTTATCAATATATAGTGATCCATCTTTTTGAACTTCAGCATAGAAGACATCGGAAATAGAATTGATACCAGCTGATTGTAGTTGTTGATCTAACCACTCCTCGTTAAGATTTAACTTTTCTAAATTCTTTTTATCAATTTCGCCATCAGAAATCACAGACATAGGAAGAGGGAAAAAATCGGTATTAGTTTTTGGGGTGTTCATGCCGCTCTCAATCAAAGTCTGCTTTGGTTCCTTTTTTATTACGGAGAGAGTGCCATCTGTTTCAAAAATTGCGTAATCAACATCAGAGGTGGAAAATACGTTCTTCTTTCGTAATAAAGTGTTTAAAGAATTTATATCTAGCCGCGCCTTGCGGAGAGTATTTTCCATAATTTTTCCTTTTCTAATAAGAATGATTGGTTGTCCTACAATAGCATAACGTGCATTTTTAGATTTTATATCTAGAAATCCGAGAAAGATGGTGAAAGCGCTCCAGCCTAACAAAGAGATCAGTCCGTTACGAATACTTAGTGAGTTATCAATAGCAAGAGAAGCCCCTATAGTACCGATTGAAATAGCAGATACAAAGTTAAAAAAGGTCATTTGGGAAATTTCTTTTCTTCCAATAAGCCTTGTTAAAACTAATAAAGTAATAAAAGAAATAGAAAGCCTTAGAACTAGTTCTGGAACCGACATAGTTAAACTCCTTTCATTCATTATGGAAAGTAAATTACTACGTATTGTTCCAAACTTTTAAAATTTGATGTATCTTCTATTGATTTTTTGAAAAATATAGAAATGATCAGTATGCCGTAGTTCGTTAAAATATAACAGATTAATAAATACCCCAATGGAAAATAAGGGCGCCAAAATATGAAGGCAGCGGGCAGCTGTTCTGTTATTTGGTGCCCTCTTTTACTTTATAGGAGGAAAGGGATATGAATGCATAACAATTAAAATTAAACTAAGGGGCAGTTTAATTGGAGAGGGAATGATAATTTTTAGAGGTTATTTTTGTCTTAATATCGAAACAAGGATTAGGGGAGTAGTCTTTTTATTGGAGGATATGTAATGAACATAAAAACAAAAAGGTTATTAATACGTAAATTTACATTCGAGGATTGGCAAGCTGTCTATGAATATACTTCTGAGGTTAATGTAATGAAATACATACCAGAAGGTGTTTTGACTAAAGAAGATGTAAAAGAATTTATAAATAAAAACAAGGATGATGCGGCTGAGAAATTTGCTGTTGTATTAATAGACGAGAATATTGTTATTGGACACATCGTTTTTTTAAAGTATTTTGGTGAGCATACTTATGAGATTGGGTGGGTGTTTAACCCAAAATATCACAATAGAGGATATGCTTCTGAAGCAGCACGAGCGGTTTTAAAATTTGGTTTTGAAAAAATGAAGTTACATAGGATTATCGCAACGTGTCAACCAGAGAATATTCCATCATATCGAGTTATGGAGAAGATTGGAATGAGAAGGGAAGGATATTTTAAAAAATGTATCCCAAAGGAAAATGAATGGTGGGATGAGTATTATTACGCTATTCTAGAGGAAGAGTGGAAAATAGATAGTGTAAAGTTGTAAGGAATTGTTTAGCTATTTAAAAAGATGGAATGAATTTGGTTTTTCATTTCATCTTTTATTTTTTACAGTAAAATAAGAATATTTCGAGAGCTGTTAACTGTAAAAAAGGTAGGAAATTTAATGGGAGGGAAGGCAATGGAGAAATTAGAATATGAATGGGTAAAACAAACAAGAAACATTTTATTAGACCAGTGTAAAGAATTAACGGAAGAAGAGCTTATCAAGGAACTTGACTTTGGTTTTCAAAGTATAAAAGATTCCTTCTTTCATATAGCGGGATGTTATCATGCTTGGTTAGGTTCTTTTGTGCTTTCAGCGACAACTACCCCACTTTACTCAAGAGAAGAAATTAATCAAATGCAACTAGAAGATATTAAACGTTATTTTCAACAAGCGGATGCATATGCAGAACAAGTATTTGAAAAATCTATTGAAGAGTTGAATACAGTTATCGAAAAGAAGCTTCCTTGGAGAACGGAAAGTGGATTGGTGAGAAAAACCCCCACCAATTATTGGTTCATTCAATTACACACGAATTTCATCACAAAGGGCAAATTGTAGCAATGTTACGTCTGCTTGGCCACGTCCCTCAGAACACGGATATACTGGGATTGCCTGGTTTAGATTAGGGGGCTATTGTTTACTTATTTAATAAGAGCATGTTTTGAACAATCTTCTTTTCAAAACATGCTCTTTCTTTTTGTTCATTTATCAAAGTTATTAGTTGTAACTGGATCGATCATTATTCCAAAGCGACAAAAGTTCGTTTTTTATTCAGACAATGGGAGTTGAAGAATTTAAGCGGGGGCACCTCAAAGGGGGAGTGGGTCTATGATTCTTATGAACCGCTGGAAGGAAGAGTAGTTGAATATACTCCTCCTCTAGCTATTGGGTTACTGGTTGCTGATTATCATTGCCGCGGCGTGGCTAACCCTGTATTGGATGATGATTAAAAGCTTTAGGCAAATTGATTATGACGGTCGTTCCTTCACCGAGTTGACTATGAATTTCTATGGTACCGCTATGGTTTTCTATAATTCGTCTACACATCATAAGACCTAAACCTGTCCCTTTTTCTTTTGTTGTGTAGAAAGGCTCAAATAGTCTTTTCTGTCTCTCTTGCGAAATGCCGCTCCCTTTATCGATAATTTCTATTGAGACACTCTCATCGTGCATATTCTTAAGGGAAATAACTATTTCTTGCGTGGCAGGGTCAGTAGTGGCTTCAATCGCGTTTTGTATCAAGTTCATTAACACCTGTGTTATCTGATTAGGATCGCATTGAATAGTAAATGTCTGATCGAAATGAATGGATTTAATAAGATGTATACCTTTTAAAGTAGCTTGAGGCTTCATAAATTCTACAACATGAGAGACCAAAGCCTTGATGTCCACTTCCCTAGTCTTCATGTTTTCTTTCGGTTTAGCTATAAAGATGAATTCGTTTACAATGGCATTAATTCTATTTAATTCTCTAAGAACAATGTCCATATAACTATCTATTGTTTTATCACTTGAAAGTTCCTTAATCATTTGAGCAAAACCGGTTACACACGTTAAAGGATTTCGAATTTCATGGGCAACCCCAGCTGCTAATTCACCAATTAACGAAAGCTTTTCTAGCTCTTGAATCTTGAGGGTGTTCTTTCGGTGCTCTGTAATCTCGATGGCTGTCCCATTTACTTCAATGACTCGTGAATTAATAATTACTGGAGTTAATGAAGTAAGATAATAGAATCCATTGAGGTTTCCTTCATAATTAATAATGCTGCCATTCCAAGCTTTTTCATAATAAGATTGTTTCTCATCTGCATGACTTTCAGGTAAGAAGTCATGCAAGGTTTTACCAACAATTATCGAGGGGGGAATCTCTATTTTTTTTAGAAAGTCACCTTCTGCAAATGTATGGATAAACTCATTGTTTTTCTTTATAAATTTAAATACAAATCCATTATGCTTCGGAATAAGATTTCGATAATCGACATGATTATCAAGAATGTTCTGAATAGTTACAGTGTCATTATGAGTCATATTTGCATCCTCCGATTATTATGATGGTTAGTAAATACATTTTATGGGGTTTTTGTAATTTTTTCTATTATACACTAGTTTGGGCTGTGTTTCTTTATAGTGTTAAACTTAAAGATAGAAAATCTCTAAAGATCGACAAAGGTCTTTTTTTATTGCTTGAAAAGGGAAGAAAATAGGTAAAGACTCAACGGTTTGACAGAGCTTTTAGTATTGATTATGTTGAAACGCCAGATGGGGATCCTGCCCACTAAAGATTTGTTCTCAAAAAGCTCCCTCGCAAGTTCCTGAAAGTAGTTAGGGGGAGAATACAAGAATTTTCGTAAGGAGGGGCACTGCCAGGTTTTAGTATACATTCTAAGTTTCTACGATATAATGACTCTACTCAGTTGTTTTAACGATAATCTGGAGACTAGCAAAGACATAGGGGGGACGAAGATGGAAATTAAATATGAGCTGACAAAAGATGATTACCTAGCGTTTAATCTTCATTACGTTAAGCATTCTAAAACTATAAAGCAGTCTTTATTCAGGCAACAATTTTTTGTGCCAATTATTTTCTTAATCCTGCCTTTTATTTTTCCTTTGGTTGCAGGAGAGTTTTCGGTTGGATTCTCCATTGTCTTTATGCTCGTCTCAGTCGTATGGATGATATTTTATCCAAAATATTTCTACTGGCATGTTATGAGCCATATAAACAAAAGCTTTAACGAGGGCAATAATGAGAATTTGTTAGGGGAGCATACATTTACATTTAATGATGAGGGGTTTATAGAAACGAACAGAGCAGGAGAAAGCCAGGTTAGTTGGTCCAGTATAGAAAAAGTAGAAGAGAATGACCAATATTTCTTTCTCTTCTTTAGTACTATGAGTGCCTATATTCTACCGAAACGTTCATTCTTGAATGAAACGGATCAGAAAAACTTTCAGCGTAGGATGGATCAACGAATTTCTTCAGCCGCTAGTAAGTAAGAGCTTAAATAGACTCCTTGTTATCCGCGGTTTTACTCTATAGAAAGAGTCATTATTTTGATTATTCTTTAATCAAAATAATGACTCTTTTTTAATGTTCCTGTTCCACTAATCTTGTTAAAATATTTAGTCCTTCTTTTAATTCTTCTAATGACGCATAGGCATAGGAAAGACGGATATGATGTAAGTCTCTTGTTTCATATATATATCCTGGGTTAATCAGCACATGCTGACTCAACAAATTTAGAAATAATGCCTTATTTACGATAGGTTTATGGAACCTGATCCATATGTAGAAGCCACCCTCAGATTTTTTCCACGTAGCTATTTTTTGAAATCGCTGCTCTAAAATTCCTTCTACAAATGCCGCCCGCTTTTTCAATTGTTCTCGAAGTTGAACCAAATGCCTTTCGTATAAACCAGTTGCTATCCAATGGGCAACGATTTCTTGGGAAAAGGCGCTTGAGCCGTAATCCGTTTGCATTTTAATATCAGCTAATCGTTTAATAACAGGAGAAGGGGCAACTACCCAACCAATCCGTAATCCCGCACTGAGCGTTTTGGATACACTGCCGATATAAAGCACTTGACCGGACGTGTCAAACGACTTTATGGCAGGCGAAGTGGAGTCGAATAATAATTCATGATAGACATCATCTTCAATAATCGGGATTTGCAGTTCTTTGCATGCATGATATAGTGTTTGTTTTTCCTTCATCGACCAATTGTGTCCGGTCGGATTGTGCAAGGTCGGCACACAGTAAAATAAAGATTGTCTTTTTCTTTTGAGTGTCCTTAATTTGTCTGCTAAATGGTCATCCCTTGAAACTGCAGTCATGCGCATGCCTGCAGATTGAAAGAGATGAATGGAATTTAGATACGATGGCTGCTCCTGAAAAACAATGGAGCCTGCTTCTAATAAACCAACAGCGATTAATTGAAGAGCTTGAAGGGCGCCTGAAACAATTAAAATGTTCTCCGGCGCTGTTTGAATACCTCGTTTTTTTAAGTAGCTACATAGAATGACGCGAAGCTTTTCGCTTCCTTGAGGAGAGGAATAACCGATGGCTTTTGGATTGAGCGAGATTTCTTTTAACGACTGTTCCATTTGTTTTGTTGGAAGTAAGTCGGGGGATAACTCACCTGTTCCAAGGCGGATGACATGATCCATCTGCTCATGCTCATTGATAAGCTGAATCGTATGGTAATTTGGTTTGTGAATACTGGATTCAATATGCTGCTGCCAGTTCGGCTGAGATCTATTCACAAGCACATTCCACGAATTATTGGCCACAAAGACGCCCGACCCTTTTTTCGATTCGAGAAAACCATCTGCTCTTAAGTCATCAAGCGCAAGTTGAACAGTGCTCCGATTGACGTTAAATTGCATTGCCAGCTGGCGCTGCGTGGGAATTTTTGTGCCAACTGTCCAATCCCCTCGTTCAATCTGAATCTTTATCCAATCTACAATTTGCTCTTGGATGGTTAAATGAGAATGACGGTTGGGTTTCCAATTCATTGAATCCCCTCCTAAATTGGGTGGATAAAAACCATCCAATTGGCTGTTTTCTTTTAGTTGTATCATAGTACGATAGTAATTGGAAGGGAGTTGATGACATGGATGCCATTATCCACGGGATCATTTTAGCCTTTGGTCTTATTTTGCCTTTAGGCGTGCAAAATGTATTTGTATTTTCGCAAGGAGCCACACAGCCAAAACTGTTTCAAGCACTGCCGGCGGCTATTACAGCTGCATTGTGCGATACACTTTTAATTATCTTAGCCGTGTTTGGTCTATCCGTGATTGTTTTACAATTTGAATGGCTACGGGTTAGTCTCATGATCGTCGGAATTTTATTTTTGCTTTACATGGGGTACGCTATTTGGCGGTCTGCGCCAATGGATACGGAAGAGAATAAAGCATTATCAATCCGGCGGCAAATTATTTTCGCTTTATCTGTTTCTTTACTAAATCCTCATGCTATTTTAGACACAGTGGGAGTGATCGGGACAAGTGCATTAAGATATGTTGGCACAGAGCAAGTTTTTTTTACAATCGCCTGTGTGACAGTGTCTTGGATTTGGTTTTTGGGATTGACGATTGCAGGTGCGATTATGAAAAAGCTTGATGGTACAGGAGGGTTAATGAATATATTCAACAAATGCTCTGGTCTATTTATCTGGGGAACTGCCGTTTATCTGTTGATTGGATTGATATGACAAACAGCAAACAATAACAATATTATGTCTAGTGAAGACTCTTCTTTTATCGTTTGTCACAATGAGAATACTAGTTAGAATTTGAACGATATATATGGATACATAGAAAGAGGCTATTTCATCTTCTTGTCGATCATGAACCATAAATATAAGAGCCATTTCATTTATCAAAAAGCGAGGAAGCCTGCAAAAAATGCAGGCTTTTTTTATGGTGGTGCCTGTTTTATTGTACTGAATGGTAAAGCAGGCAGGTTCAGGACTTTTAATTTGCAAATTCTATCTTTACAAATGGTTTTTCCGAGAGTATAGTAGCTATTATCAATTTAATGTTTACATTAAATCATACCTAATATCGCTTAATTCTTGAGGAAGTGGGGGACCCATTTTTGTGCATAGCACTTGGGGTGAATCCTTCGTTAGAAGGTAGGGCTACTTTCAAGGCCCGAGTCCGACAGCTAACCCCATCAGCGTTTTGAAAGGAGGTTTGCTTTGTGTTGTGTAAAGAACACTAAGTAGGGCTTCTTAGTGTTTTTTTGTTGCCCTGCTTTCAACATTAGTCCATTGCCCTTTAAGAAAAATTTAGGATTGAGAAGTGAAGGAGATACTATCGTGAACAGCAAATCCAATCATTTTATGGATCCCCCTAAGATCTTAGCAGGCGGATTTGCTCTTGTTATTTTGTTAGGAGCTTATCTTTTGACGTTGCCAGCGGCGACAAAAAACGGAGAGGGCCTATCCTTTTTAGATGCCCTTTTTACATCCACGTCTGCCACGTGTGTAACGGGCCTGGTTGTTGTTGATACAGGCACCACATTTTCCACCTTTGGCCAGCTTGTTATTTTGGGCCTCATCCAAATTGGGGGCTAGGCTTTATGTCGGTTGCAACGCTGTTTGCTTTTTTGTTGAAAAGAAAAATTTCCTTGAAAGAACGATTGATTTTACGGGAAGCTTTTAATTCCCCGGCCATTGAAGGGATTGTTAAACTCGTAAGGCGGGTTTTGCTTTTCACGCTTGCCTGTGAGTTTATCGGGGGGATATTGCTTACCATTCGTTTCTCTTTTGATATGCCGATAGGGAAAGCGATGTATTATGGATTTTTTCATGCTATTTCCAATTTTAATAATGCAGGATTCGACCTTATGGGTGAATTTAGAAGTTTAACCGGCTATGTAGATGATCCAATCGTTGTATTAGTGATCTGCTCGTTAATCATTATGGGAGGCATCGGGTTTGTCGTCATGAACGAATTGTATGACTACCGGAAGAGAAAAAACTTATCTCTACACACAAAAATTGTTCTGGTGACAACCTTCTTGCTAGTTGGAGTAGGAACGGTTTTAATTTTCTTGTTGGAATTTCACAATACAAAAACATTGAAGCCTTTATCGTGGACGGGGAAGTTTTTAGGCGCTTTGTATCAATCAGTAACAGCGCGTACAGCGGGATCGAACACACTAAATATTGCTGATTTGACAGATACATCTTTGTTCTTGATTATCTTTTAATGTTTATTGGTGCTTCTCCTGGTTCTACAGGTGGAGGGATTAAGACAACGACTTTTGCTACGCTGGTTGGAGCGGTCATGTCCCAGATTAAAGGGAAGGAAGAGGTTGTTTTTTTTGAAAGACGAATTGATTATAAATTAATCTATAAGTCTCTTACGATTATATTAAGCAGCCTATCAGTTGTTGTTATTGTAACAATGATTTTAACGATTACGGAAACAGGCAAGGGATTTTTGATGATTGTTTTTGAAGCTACGTCAGCTTTTGCCACAACAGGGCTATCGATGGGATTGACACCGGATTTAACTCCTATCGGCAAGGTGGTCATCATACTCGCCATGTTTACAGGAAGATTAGGCCCTTTAACGTTAGCAGTAGCACTTACGCTGAACCGTCAGCCTGATCGGTTCCGTTATACAGAAGAAAAAATAATGATTGGATAAGTTTATGCCATTATGCAGGAGGATTTACGGATCGTGATTAGAGAATTAATCAGCCAATGCTTTTCACGTATTGGTTCAGCACACATTCACCTTGTTTTAGATAAGAGAGAGTTTGCTCCAGGAGAAAAAGTGACTGGATACTTCTCTCTTGAAGGCGGGTGGTTTGAACAGGAAATTAAGAGGCTTGAATGTGATTTAGTCGTCACAGACAGCAAGACGCAAACGGAGCAACTGGTTGAAGGGGCTGTGACAAGACTGATGTCAAAATCAATTGTCTCCAAAGAATCAGATCAAATCCCATTCACGTTCCTGTTGCCAGCTGAATTAGATTCTTCATCTGATAGCCGCTCATATCGTTTTCACACGAGAGTCGTTTTTAGCAATGGAGCCAAAAGCATGGAACACGATGAAATTAAAATTTTAAGATAAATGCATTAACAGCGACGAAAACAAGGCATCCCTGAGTGTTCAGGAAGATGCCTTGTTTTGCTTTTGGCAAAATCATGAAATGGTTAAAAAAGGGAAGTGGATAAGAGGGAGGTAACTCATCATAAAATTGTTTCAGTTCCTAATTATGTCTTCTGCGTATTTTTTCATAATTTTGTCAGAGGATGAATTATCGGCAAGGGAGATGGTTTGGATAAAAAAAGATCCAATCAATCAAGAATGTTAAAAATGAACGTTCTATAACGGATTAAAAGGATAAAAAATTTTACAACAAGCAATAGCGCAGCAAAAGCTTTAGCAAATAACTTTTTTATTTTATTTTTATATAGATCACATTCAAATTTAAAAAAAGATGGATTATTAAGCGGCATGTTTACAAAAGAATATGACCGTCGGCTTAATAAGTCGTGTTTAATGATCAATCAATAAAATCAGTATAAAAAATCAGCTTAAAAAGCATCTCGTTTTATTTTTAAAATATCTCAATATTAATAGTATACTTTTAAAATGAGATAAAATGATTTAACTTCCTATAATTTATATTATGTTAACTAAAATAAAACGTAAATAACATGGTCTAACTAATCTTCTCCCCTTTAGTCCTCCTAATAATTATTATCTCGCAAATTTTACATAATCCTTGTATACTTCTACTTCGCGCATGACTGTCTCACTAACTGCCGATCTTTCACCTTAGCTTGGCGCTACATATATCACAGAAATATAAACGTATATGAAATACACTGCGGGAATGAGTGAAATAATTATGCCGAGTAATCTAGTTTCTAACTTATACTGCAAAACTAAGCCAATAATCCAAACTAGTAACCAGATCAGTATGCGATAATCATTTGTGGGCTCATCCGTGTCTGCTATTCCGCTAATTAAAAAGCCTATAAAACTAGAAAAAGCAACAAATAATCCGGTCACAACATTCATGATAATCCATACAATTCGACTCATTTAAGTTCGACCTCTTTCTTTGCAGCGTTTTAATACGAACCTCCGAAATAGTCACGCAGAAAATGCGCTCTGGGGGTATGTGTTTGTTTGACAATCCTTTGAGGTGTTTTTGGATGAACTTCTGCTGCTCCTTGAATTTAGAGAACATTAAACATCATGGATACATGTTTTGGGAAATTTTTGTATTTATCCTTTGAGAGAAAACGTTGAATCGTTAAAGTAGACAAAGAATTATTAGTTTACATAATTACAGAGACTATTCTATTTTCTAACGCATACTAAAAGCCAATCTACTTCTGTAAGTATGTAAGTGGAATTATTTGCTGCCCAGGTTGTTTACAGCCATTTGAATACTCCGGGTCTAGGTAAAGAAACAAGAGTGCCTCCTCCCTCTTGTTTCACTCGTTTTCTCTTAAAGACATAATAAGTCCGATCAAGAAAATGAGCGGAAACAAATACCATATGATCAATGCTGCCAACAATGATAGTAATGGATAATACTATGACAATCGCCGCTTTATACCACCTTCCTTTCTTGTCGTACTATCATTTTTTAACCTATATACCTACATAAATGCATATAAAGGCGATCCTGAATAGCGGATCGCCTCCTTCCTTTATTTCATAAGATTTTTTGCCGGTTCTTGGTAGACGGGTTCTGTTTCAGAATGGATCAAATGATTGGTCCCTAGACTGATAATTATGGCTACAATGACATTGACCGCTACTGCAATGGCTCCTGTGTTGATATCGTTAAGGACCGGAGGAATAGACGGGAAGAAATCAACCAGCTTAGCGGATGTAACCGTTGCATATAAAACGATGGCAACTCCCGTAATGATTCCTGCCATGGCACCGAACTTATTCATGGCACGCTGGTTGAAAAAGCTGAATAACAATGCCGGAACAAGTTGGGCAATTAAACTGTAAGACATAATATTCAATATTGCTAAAGCATTGCCGCCTGTAATCGTGAAAACGAACGCAATGACGATAATGACTAAAACGAAGACTTTGGAAACAATCAACTGCTGACGATCAGAAGATTTGGGGGCTATCAATTTATAAAATCCCGTCATTAATCCAATGGAAGCAGACATTAACATCACAGAGACTGGAACTAAGGCTGTGAGCAAGCCAGCCGCTCCGACAATGCCCACCACCCATGGATCAAATGTTTGAAGAGTTAAACGCAGTAAAGATAAATCTCCATCCGCTCCTTGTAACCCCGGGATCTGTATGATAGCTGCAAAGCCGATGAAAAATGCGAATAACAGGAGCAAGGTATATAAAGGCAAGGTGATCGCATTTCTTTTCAATGACTTCTCTCCCTTGGCGGATAAAACAACGGAAAAGGAATTCGGCAATAGATAAAAACTGAAGGCATTTAGGATCACCGTAGACACGAACCAAGAAATGCTCAACCCTTCAGTTGATAAAACGAGACTTTCAGGTTTGAGTGCTTCTACCGCTTTGAATAGAGGCTGAATTCCACCAAAGTAATGGAAAGGAATATATAGTCCAAGAAAAACGATAACAAACAAAATCATGATGTCTTTAAGAACGGCAGTCCAGGCGGATCCGTGAATTCCTGAAATAACGACATATATAGTAGCAATGACAGCTCCTATCGTACTTGCTGCAAGCGGACTAATACTTCCATAAGACGCTTCTGAGACGATGATTCCCAGACCTTTGAGCTGGATGACGATGTAGGGAATCAACGCGATCGTTCCGATAAAGCTCACTACCAGACCTAATATGGGACTGTTAAATTTTGAAGCAAAATAGTCAGGCTGAGAGATGATGTTATGCTGTTTAGCATAGCGCCAAATGTTCGGAACGATCCAATACGAAACGACGTAAGCCAGACAAATATAGGCAGGGACATAGAATGCGGCTGCACCTTTTGAATACGCCCATCCGCTGCCACCCAGAAAGGTAAAAGTTGTATATACCTCACCAGCGATCAGCAGGAAAACAAAAAGGGTACCGAACCCTTTGTTTCCAACGGCAAATTCATCTACATTCATTTTCTTCCCATGTGTTGCTCGAATACCGAGAAAGAGAGCAATCGCAGCGAAGGCGAATATGATAATCAATGCGATGTTCATTATTCTTCGCCTCCCTGGTTAGCAGGATCATACTTATAGACGATAGCCAGGATAGCTGATGACAAAATCATCCATAATACGATCCAAAACAGCAGGAATGGCAATCCCAATACATACGGTTCAATTTTATTGACAAATGGCAGCAAGAAGCATATTCCGATGAAAGGCACAATGAGCAATAGTTTAATCATAATTCCACTCCTCCTATTGATAGTGCGCTGTCCATAGGAGCTTTTAGTCTATAGAAGTATTTCCTTCTTTCTCTGTTCGGAACATGGTTGTCGCTCCATTTTCCCCTTGATGGTCTTTGGCTGATGACAAGTCCTGTTATTAGCTGTTTTGCCCAATCTGTTGGGTATCGAGCCTTTAATTATGAACGTGCAGTTGCCTTTGTCCGCTCAAAAACAATTTCACCATCTATCATCGTTAGTTCGACCTGAATATCTTTCAGATTTTCCTCGGATTCTTTCAAGATGCTGCGGTCTAAGACAACCAAATCAGCCAGTTTACCCGCTTCTAAGCTGCCTTTGATGGTTTCTTCAAAGCTGGCGTATGCGCCGTTATAGGTATACATACGAATCGCCTCTAGCAAATTTATTTTTTGAGCCTCTTCGAACGAAGTGCCGTTTTTCATGCAGCGGTTAACGGCTGTATAGATGCCGATAAATGGATTACAGGTCGTAATCGGAGCATCGGATCCAGCGGCAGCTACAATTCCTGCGTCGATAAAATCACGGGCTGGATACATGTAATTCACACGGCTTCCATAGTTATGTAGATAACTTTCTCCAAATTCATACGGGAATGGCGGATTCGGCACAGGGATTATATTTAACTTTTTCATTCGCTCTTGCAGATCAGGGCTTGCAATGCCCGCATGTTCGATGCGATGCCGATGATTTTCCCGGGGAACTTCTTGCAGCGCCTTTTCCACAACATTTAAGTACATCTCAATGGCGCGGTCTCCCTGAGCATGAACAGTTATTTGATAGCCTCGCTTATGGGCTTCTCCTAATACTTCATAGATCTCATCTTCCGAGTAATACAGTATGCCATGGTCTTGTTTATTGCTCGTGTACCCTTCCCTAGTCGCAATTGTTGGCCCTGTACTGCTGCCGTCTGTGAAAAGCTTGGCCGGACCGATTTTGAAAAACTCATTTCCCGTACCTGTGATGACACCGGCCTCCATCATATTCAAGGTGAATTGTTTACAGTCATTCAACGTGCCGATCATGGCATAGACACGGATTTTTAGGTCACCGCTGTGGGAGGCAAGCTGGAGGAGTCGATAGCTTTCCTGATTAAAGGTTCCTGCTTCATGTACGCTTGTTATTCCTGCCTCTATAAAATGCTGCTGAGCGATAGAAATAGCTTGCTGGATTTCTTGTGGAGTGTATCTGGCGGTTTCATTCATTTTCATATAAGCGGTTTCGATAAGGCGTCCTGTAAGGTTGCCATCCGTATCTTTTTCTATGCTGCCACCTTGGGGATTGATTGTATGTGCATCTATATTGGCTAACTGAAGGGCATAGCTGTTGGCGACACCGATATGGCCACACGTTCTGGTGATCACGACCGGGTGTTCCGTGGAAATGGAGTCGAGTTCTTCTAGAGTCGGGTAGCGTTTTTCGTCTATCGTTCTTTCGTTGAAGCCCCAGGCCCGCACCCACTGGCCCTTTGGTGTATTAGCGGCTCTTTTCTTTAACGCAGTCAATAAGGCATCCATTGACTGCATGTCTGGCTCTTTGCAGCTTAAGTTCAATTGGAAAACGCCGTACAGGATGAGATGCAAGTGAGCATCAATGATACCGGGAAGCAATGACTTTCCATTCAAATTAATTACTCGTGTTCCTTCGCTTGCAAATGCTTGCAACTCTTCATTAGAACCAACAGCCAAAATTTTATTTCCCTTGATTGCGATGGCTTGTTGAATAGAATCCTTTTCATCTACAGTCATGACCTCACCGTTCAAAAAAACGATATCTGCCTTCATCGAATCCCTCCTATTTTTTGAAACATTCTATCAATTATTGGTAATTTGAAAAATATAGCATGAAATGATAGGGAAGATAATACCCAAAAGGTAAGGTTGTTTCTCCTATTAATTGGACAATTTGTTAATGAGGAGAATGAATCTAAACATTAGAATACACGCTGAAGCTAACACCTATTATTTTGGATGAACTCACCATAAATACTACAATATAGTTATCTTTGTATAATTTAATTAGTGGAAAATGAAAAAAATCACGGGTTTATACAGGGATATTATTTTATTAATATATTTATTAAATCGGATTATAGACGATAACTTGACAGAAGCTAGATGAAAAAGAAAGAGCCTATATTAATTTATGATAGGCTCTTTCAATCCTTTTAAATTAAGTTTTCATGCATCATTATCAACCCTCTTATCTGATAATGTTCACTTGCTTCAATGCTTCAATAGCAATATTTTTAGCTTCTGTACCTGATCCGCTGAGGTTAACGGCAAATACCCAAGTTTCTTTTTTTGTCTCTATGAAGCCCACATACCAGCCCAATCCCATGTCCGAAAGCCTTGTTCCTGTTTTCCCATGAAGCGTGTAATGGTCCTGCTCATCCTGTATCATGATTCGTTTAACTGTTTTTTGGTTTTTTTTCTTCAATGGCAGATTTTCTTCTACAAGGTCTTCTATAAATTCAGCTTGCTCCATTGCTGAAATCTTCAATGTGCTATCAAGCCAGAATCTATCAATACCTCCTGATAGATTCTTGTTTCCATATCCGATTCGGTTAATGTTTTCTTGCATCTTCATTTCACCGATATCTCTCGCCAAGTCCTGATAAAACCAGATAGCTGACTCTCGCATGGCTGAAGCTAACGAGTGGTCCCGATTCCAGCTTTCAAATTCTCTGATCACTCCATCCCAGCGCTTTACTTCATATTCGTCCCTTACAGCGCCTGTTTCTAGTCCGATTAAAGCGTTAGGCACCTTAAAGGTGGATTCAGGTGTCAGTCTTTTTGTACTTCTTTTACTGTTATACACGTAAGTATGGTTGTTTTTTAAGTTCTTAAGTACCATTGTGCCGTCTTTGCCATTAAACAATTCTTCAATTTCCAGCTTCTTTGTTTTTTGAACTTCCGCATTCGCTGCTTTTGATGCACCTGTGAAAACCAACATGGCGGAGACGAAAAAGAGTATGGCTAGATGAATAAACTTTCTAATTGGCCTTTTCTTAGAGTCGTACATTTTCAATGTGATTTCCTCCTTTTTTACTGAAGTTACATGCCCCTTCTGGTAATTTATACTATAGGGAAATCTTCTTTCATGGTAGAGGCTAAAAATGTCATCTGTGCCCATACAGATGGCGAAGATGGAGGGCTTTATAGAGATGAAATACGAAGAGATTATAAATGAAATTCAGAGTAGAGTAGCCGATGGCCGGCTTAAGCCTGGTGAGAAGTTGCCCTCTATTCGTTCACTTTCAGAAGAGTTTAGCTGTAGCATTAACACAATTATTAAAGCCTACAATGAACTAGAAAAAGCGCATAAAATTTATTCAGTTCCCAAAAGTGGTTATTTTCTTGTAGGCAGCCAGAACTTGGCGTCTAATCCTCCGCAGGAATTCATTGATTTCTCATCCGCTGGTCCTGATAAATGGCAGATGCCTTACCGCGATTATCAGCACTGTATTAACCAGGCCATTGAACTATACAAGGAAGAAATGTTTCAATACGCAGAACCTCTTGGCCTACCGTCACTGCGCTATCAGCTTTCCAGGCAGCTGCAAGAGCTGCAAGTTTTCACGCCCCCGGAAAGAATTTGTGTGGTCTCTGGCTCCCAGCAGGCTCTTGATATTCTTGTAGCTCTCCCCTTTCCAAATGGAAAAGAGGAAATCTGTGTGGAGCAGCCGACCCATTTCAGCTTTATTGATTCTATTTGCTCCCGTGGCTTACAGGCAATTGGAATAGAGATGACAAGGGATGGTATTGATCTAGCATATTTAGAAAAAGTATTCAAAGAAAGGCCAATTAAATTTTTCTATACCGTCTCTAGATTTCAAAATCCTACTGGATACAGCTATACGAACAAGGAAAAAAAGAAAATTGTGGAATTGGCACAAAGATATGATGTATTCATCATTGAGGATGATTACATGGGAGATCTTGACACAAGAAAAAAGGCTGATCCTATGTTTGCGTATGATCCGTCCGGTAGAGTTATTTATACAAAAAGTTTTTCAAAAGTCCTATTACCCGGCTTGAGACTGGGAGCAGCCGTCCTGCCAGATGCCCTTCTAGGATTATTTGCGAAAGCTAAATTTGCTGCGGATGTTCATACCCCTGTACTGACCCAAGGTGCATTAGAAATTTATCTTCAAAGCGGGATGTATAATGCTCACATTGAGGGCTTAGGAAAGTCTATAAAAGAAAAGGAAAGATACTTAAACAAGCGTTTCGTAACTATCTTCCAAACGAGGTAGTATTCACTGGTGCTGACTCCGGTTTTTATTCTACCATTCAATTGCCTTCTCATATGAAAGCAGCACACCTCGTCCATGGCCTCAAGAAAAAGAATGTGCTTGTCCAAGATGCGACCGGAATGTATCTCCCCTTGTATAAAAAGGAGAATGTCATCCGCTTGAGTGTTTCTCAAGTAGAGGATAAAAAGATTGAGGACGGGATTAGGAAGATTGGAGAGGAAATAGGTTTGCTTGTAAGTTCAGGTAAAAGCTAGCTTCAATCAATTTCGTCGAACATAGGCGTACGTAGTGTTGATAAACTAGAAAGAAAAAAGATTGCTTAACAGCAATCTTTTTTCTTTCCTTATTTGACCGCAATCCAAATTTCTGAGTAATAATCTGGACTTGTTGGATTTCCAGCTGAATAGACTTCTAATTCTGGCGCACCCGCATGCTCATAGCCGCTGGAGGGAAACCATTCCGAGAAAATTTGCTTCCAAGCATTTTGCATGGAATGAGGCATAGGGCCATGCACTTCGAATATCGCCCATTTGGCTGCCGGGATTTCCATGCTCAAAAAGTTGCCAGGCTTAT
Organism: Bacillus sp. PK3_68; assembly: GCF_003600835.1. Taxonomy (NCBI): domain Bacteria; kingdom Bacillati; phylum Bacillota; class Bacilli; order Caryophanales; family Bacillaceae; genus Bacillus; species Bacillus sp. PK3_68. The sequence goes on from NZ_NQYC01000001.1 coordinate 299,669, forward strand.
CAGATGCATGGCCTTCACAAGCAGCAGCAATCCAGTATTCCATGCTGTCAGGCTTTGTATTGCGCTTATCTACACATATACCAAGAATCCCTTTAATATCGCCGTCATTTAATTCAAGAAGTTTGTCAGCCGTTCCGTCATTGTTCGCTTTATCCCACATCTTTGGAATGGCGATAAGATTTTTTCCATCCTCTAAAGATAACTCCTTCTTTACCCCTGTCACGTGGAAACTTTCTTTTTTTACAATTGAATATTGCATGGGTTCTGCTCCTTTCAGACTCACCTGAATTGTCAGGCGGTTATAAGATTTCAGCTTTCCTCTAAAGTTTCTTGCTTCAGTTGGCGTCATGCCATGCTGCCTGCGAAAAGCTTTAGCAAAGGATTCGGGAGTTTCATATCCATACTTGTAGGCCAGATCAATGACCTTGCTGTCAGTTTGGGTCAGCTCCTGTGCCGCCAGTGTCAAACGTCTGCCTCTGATATACTCTCCAACTGCCATATCCGTCAAAATGGCGAATGTGCGCTGGAAATGATAAGCAGACGCATTCGCTTCTTCTGCCACCCTTTCGATTGAAAGGTCACTATCGAGCAAATGCTCTTCAATATAATCGATTGCCTTCTGCAGCGATACGATCCATGCCATAATGTCCATCACTCCCTTGCTTCCATCTTATTCATTTCAGAAACTCTTTTCCGGTCATTTCATGCTTTGTTGTGACAGGGTTGTTATGTAGAACAAGCAAAAGGCATAAGGAGGCCAATTCCTCTATACCTTTTCTGTTAGCATGTTACTGCCGAAAAACATTCTTTTTATGCCATCTAAAATAGGGTTTATTTTCTTCGTAGCGAGCAATTTTCATTTTAGGGTGAAGCCTATAATTATCGTAATCTATTTCGGGTATTTGCGGTGAAATATGCAGACGCCCCCGGCCATCAAAGGCAATATAGCCTTTGTCGTATAAAGCATCATGATTGCAACATAAAAGCACGCCATTAAACGGATCTAGCCGCTCTATATCAGTGCTGTCTTTCCATGGTTTCGAATGGCTTGCTCGTAATAATGCAGGAAGTTCGATGCCACAAAGTGCACACTTATGCTCCCATAATGGTAATAATTCACGTTTGAACTTTTGCTGACCTAAACGAATTTTCGCTTTTGCTTCTGCTTCCGTTTCAGCAATCATCGGTACAATCGTATTGCGCTCTGTTTGACGAACGATGCCCATGGCTAATTCAAGCTGTTCGAGTTCTACTTCGTAAATATTAAGGTCGCTAATAAGTTCTAACAGTTTAATGGCTAACTCTTCATTGCATGGATATAAGTACCCTTGATTTCCGTTGCCATCTTGTTGGAAAGGTGAATATTTAAGCGGCAGCAGAGGACGCAATGCATCGAAACTCGTACGTATGTTTAAAGGTACTTCTAATTCATGATAATGAAGCGGCACTAAATAGCCGTTTTCTCCCCATTGCTCAAAACTTTGCATAGCAACTGGTTTGGTCGCTTCTTGACAATTTGATGAGGCAACACTGATCGCAACGATCTCTCCTTTTACGTAATGAAAGACTCTGTCACCCTCTTTCACTTCAGTCATACGCAACCATGAATGCGGGGTATTGCCTCCTTTATCTTTTTGAGGAGACCAAATAATACCTTGCTCTTTTTCTTCTTGATAAGTGTGGCCTTGCATGACAATAAAGCTATTCATACGATATCCTCAATTCTATAGGTAAATTAAAAAATTCATTTACATTCGATTATACATCATTTCTCCTTTTACTTTCTAACTGTTCTCTTTCAGGCACCTTCTATTCTTTAGTTTTGTGCAGACCAAAAAGCTCATAAGTCTCTCCGGACGACTCATGGGGAAAGTAACGGCCAAAAGTATCGTGTCATTTATGCTTAACGGAGTAAATTTTATCTCTCCGATCGCCTTAAGACTCTCGATAATAATAGATTTTTCCATTGTCCTCTCGCATGTTAATACGGCCGATGGATTCTAGATAAGTCACATTTGTAATGGTTTGAACGAAAGCGGACATCGCCCGGTCTTGAGGCAGTCTATTTCCATAAATATCTTGGGGTAGAAGATTTTTATCAGGAAATGGGTGATAATCCGAAGGAGGAGTATCATAAATAATTATTTTCAAAGCAAAAAGCTGTGGCAATGGATGGCCACAGCTTTTCGTTATTTACTGCCCGGGAAGACAGCTTGCTCTGTACGAATATCTACTAATGTAGGGGAAGGCGTATTGAATGCTTCCTGAAGAACATCGTCTAAGTTCGAATCTGATTCGATACGAAAACCTTTCCAGCCACAGGCTTCAGCTATTTTAACAAAATCCGGGTTGGTCAGCTCCACGCCTACCTCCTCCTCACCGGCTGCTTTCAGTTTATCTCTTTCCATTTGCAGGGCATGATTATTCATTACAATGACAGTAATGTCGAGCTCATAGCGTGTAGCTGTTAAGAGATCGGCCAGCGTCATTTCCAGTCCGCCATCCCCAACAACAGCTACTACTTGTTTCTCCGGCTTCTCAAGCTTCGCGGCCATAGCAGCTGGAAGGCCGAAGCCCATGGTTCGCCAATACCCTGAAAAGAGAACAGTCTGGTCTTTTTGCCGTAGGTTACGGTTCATCCAGACAGTGACATTTCCTGTATCGAGTGTAAGAATAGCATCTGCATCTACTGTCTGTTCGATCGCCCGGACAATGGTCGAAGGATAAACTGGAGAGCCGGAAGTATGACTTTCCTGTTCATTTTGACGAGCCCACTTTTCTTTAGCTTCACGGCAGCGAGCTAACCAGTCGGCAGAATGTGAAAATCCTTGAAGGCTCTTTATTAACAGTGGGACAACTTCCTCTGTTTTACCAGTAATTCCGAGCTCCACGGGGATGCCTTTTTCCACTTTATCAAAATTCTTATCGATTTGAATAATCCGCGCATCAGTTGGCACATATCCTTCAGGCCACCATGTAGTGCCGGCAAGCAGTACAACATCCGCTTCTTTGAATACTTCTGGCGCATAAGGATTTCCACCTTCGCCGATCCCCTGCAAAAGGTTCGGAGAGGATTCGTTCAATAACCCTTTGCCGCCCAGGCTAACAAGAATACCTGCCCCCCACTGTTCAGCGAGTTGTTCAATTGCCTCTGGATCGGTGGATGCACCAGCACCTGCAAGGATCATTGGGCGCTTGGCTGTTTTCATGATGGCCGCTGCCTGATCCAAGCTTTCCTGAGTGAAAGTGTCCCCTCCTTCTATCACAGCCGGCAGTTGTCTTGGTTTAACAACAGTCGTTTTGTCTAAAAGATCTTTTGGAACAGAAAGGTGGCTCACAGCTCGCTGGCCCATAGAGGTTTGCACTGCTTTTTGTAAAAGTTCAATAATTGCATCCTGGTTCGCTAAGTTTGCAGAGTAAGAGGCAAATGGCTTCACCAGCTCCTGCTGATTTACATATTGCTTATAAGCTGTCCCGATCTTATTAGTGGGGGCTTGTCCGGTAATAGCAAGAACGGGTACCTGATCAGCATAGGCGTCTCCTAACCCATTCAATAGGTTAGCGACTCCCGGACCCATTGTAGAGATACAGACACCCAGATTGCCTGTTAACTTTGCTTCTGCTGATGCCATAAAGGCTGCTGTTGATTCATGCTTGACTGCGATGAATTTAATTCTATCCTGCTTGGCCATTGCATCAATAAGGCCAAAAATAGCATCCCCAACTACTCCATAAATCCGCTTGACGCCGAATAAAGATAACTGGTCAAGGATCAATTCGGCTACTGTTCGTGTCGTCTTTTCCATAAAGCATCAACCCCCAGTTTTATTTTTAGTTTCCTTATTACATTGATTCTTTCACTAAAGCTTCATAACTAAACTTATATTTCAAAGAAGCTTGTTTTTTGTCTGCCGGTTTGCCTTAATTGAAAATAATCCCTCCTCTTGTTATTCTTAGTACTGTACCTGAAATGGAGAAGCCATTTATATTTCATATAAAGGAGACATGCCTAATGAATTTTGTGACATTAAACAACGGCTTAAAGATGCCCCAGCTTGGATTTGGTGTTTGGCAAGTGGAAGACGATCAAGCAACTGTTGCTGTAGCCAAAGCGATTGAAGTGGGTTACAGATCGATCGACACAGCAATGGTTTATCAAAACGAGACGGGTGTCGGAAAAGCGATTCAACAATCTTCCGTACCTCGTGAAGAGCTGTTTATAACGACAAAGGTATGGAATAGCGATCAAGGCTATGAGAATACACTCCGCGCTTTTGAGGAGAGTTTGGAACGATTGGGTCTTGAGTATGTTGATTTGTATTTGATCCATTGGCCGACTCCAAAATATGATGAGTACGTAGATACATACAAAGCGCTGGAAAAGCTTTATCATGACGGCCGTGTAAAAGCAATCGGGGTTTGTAATTTTGACATTGAGCATTTGGAACGCCTTCTAAAAGAGTGCGATGTAAAACCTGTCCTTAACCAAGTGGAGTGTCACCCATATCTTGCACAAACCGAAATGAAAGAATTTTGTGCGAAGCATGATATTTTTGTGGAAGCATGGAGTCCGCTAGAGCAAGGCGGCGAGGTGCTGAAGGATGCTGTTATTCAGCAAATTGCTGAAGCACATGGCAAATCACCAGCTCAAGTTGTGCTGCGCTGGCATATACAAAATAATACAATAGTAATTCCTAAATCCGTCACTCCTTCCCGGATAGAGGAAAACTTCCATGTATTTGACTTTGAATTGTCTCCAGATGAAATGAGAGAGATCAGTGGATTGAACCGCAACCGTCGCAAAGGGCCAGCACCAAGCGAAATGAATATCCGTTAAAATAAGCTGTGGCGCTAAAAGGATCTTCCTTTTAGCGCCTTATGTATTTTTTCTCCCTTTATCCTTTGACATGCCTTCCCCTTTCTAAAAAATGCCGCATAAAATCAATAGAAACAGACAACCTACAAAGTGAAGCTTCCATTAGCGGGCAGCTTCCCCGCTAATGGGCAGCGAAACCAATCGGTCATGAATCTAAGGAGGGTGTAAAATGACAAAGAGAATTGCTGTGGAACAGTCGCTTACAAATGTTACTCAGGCACTCCAGGCCAAAGGATATGATGTGGTTGATTTAAAAGCCGCTGGAGATTTAAAAAACTGCGCAGCTTGTGTAATAACAGGAATCGATTCTAATGTGATGGGTATTCATGATACCTTAACAGAAGCACCTGTTATCGAAGCCAACGGTTTATCCGCTGATGAAGTGTGCCAGGAGATAGAAGAAAGAATACAGTAAAATAAGGTACGAATGTTTTCAAATTTGGCGCTTTCGGGTATAATGAAACTAAATCATCAAATAATAAAAAATGCCGTCCCCAATGCTGGTAACATTGAGAACGGCCATGCAATAGCAGGTTCCCTCTAAGGGGATCAGCGCTTACACAGGCCAAAGCCGCCCGAGTCCGCTAAGCTCAAGGGCGGTTTTAGTCTTTTTTGTTTGACAGAATTAGCACAACCAATCCCGCGAACGAGATCATTAAAGTTAACGCCTCATAGACTGTCATACGGCAACACCTCCCTCCTTGTAAATTAAACACTTGGAGGAGTGCGCCGACCACCCTTGAGAAACCTATTCTATTGCCTCCGTTATTATAGCATATTGCTGCAGCATTAAAATACAGTTTGGTTAAAACAGTCTTACATACCCACATATCAAGGTAAATAAAAGAATCTTCTTTTAAATAAAGGAGGGAAAACATGCTAGGGGATAAATGATTGGGCTTCCAGAAAAAGAACATGGAGGTGAAATCCACTGTAGAAGCCCTTTTTAGTATGTGCATGAGATTATTTAAAGGCAGAAATCTAAAAAAATTAAGAGAAAGATAGTAAACATTACATGGTTGCTCATTGCTGCGAGCAAGTAATAATAAGGGAAAAACGAACGCTCCATAATCGGTATGGAGCGTTCGTTTTTGTGAATGAAGTGGAAAGTGCCCCTTACATTAATCCGATAATATTTCCAGCAGAGTCAATGTCCATATTCAATGCAGCCGGCTGTTTAGGCAGTCCGGGCATTGTCATAATGTCACCAGTCAAACAGACGAGGAACCCGGCTCCTAATTTGGGGACAATCTCCCTTACTGTAATAGTGAATCCCTCTGGACGTCCCGTTAACCTTGGTTCATCAGTAAATGAATATTGTGTCTTTGCCATACATATCGGCAGTGTATCCCAGCCATTTTGCTCAATATCAACAAGCTGTTTCAGGGCTTTGTCAGTAAATTGTACATCTTTTCCACCATACACTTCTCTCACAATCGTTCGTATTTTGTCGGTGACTTTATCATTCATATCGTAGAGAGGTGTGAAGTGAGCTGGTTTGTCCAATTGTTTCAGAACAAGGCCTGCCAGCTCCAATCCGCCTTGTCCCCTTTTTCCCATACATCCGCTATCGCTGCAGCAATATTATTTGCTTGACACCAGTTAAGAATTTCGTTGATTTCCTCCTGTGTATCAGAAATAAAACGATTAACTGCAACAACCGGCTCGATCCCAAAGCGGCGAATGGTATCAATATGCTTCTCTAAATTTGGAATGCCTGCTCGTACGGCTTTCACATCTTCCTCCTTTAATTGCTGCTTCGGAACGCCGCCGTGCATTTTTAAAGCCCGCACGGTTGCCACAATCACAACCGCATCCGGTGAGAATTTTCCTTGCCGGCATTTAATATGCATAAATTTCTCTGCCCCTAAGTCTGCACCGAATCCCGCTTCGGTCACAACAATATTAGCCAGCTGCCGTGCAGTGTTAGTCGCTGTAAGAGAGTTGCAGCCGTGGGCAATATTCGCAAAAGGCCCGCCATGAATAAGAGCTGGTGTCCCCTCAATTGTTTGAACGAGGTTCGGTTTAAATGCTTCTTTAAGCAAGACAGTCAGCGCGCCCTCTACACCCAAATTCCGAACTGTCACAGGTTTCTTGTCATATGTATAACCGATAACGATGCGTGCCAGCCGCTCCTTCAGGTCTGCCAAATCAGTTGCCAAGCAAAAAATCGCCATGATCTCAGAAGCAACCGTAATATCAAAACCATCCTCCCGCGGCACTCCATGAGTGGGTCCGCCTAACCCGATTGTCACGTTGCGCAGCGCCCGATCGTTCAGATCAAGTACTCGTTTCCATGTAATTCTCCGCGGATCGATTTGCTGTGCGTTTCCCTGGTGAAGATGATTGTCGATCAGAGCACTAAGAGCATTGTTAGCTGCTGTAATCGCATGAAGATCGCCGTTAAAATGAAGGTTAATCTCCTCCATTGGCAGCACTTGCGAATACCCACCGCCAGTCGCTCCCCCTTTGATTCCCATGACCGGGCCAAGAGAAGGTTCACGGAGAGCGATCATCGTTTTCTCCCCTAAGCGAGACAAAGAATCTGCCAATCCCACTGTAACTGTTGACTTCCCTTCTCCTGCTGGTGTGGGACTAATCGCTGTCACTAAAACGACTTTTCCATTTTCCGTTCTTTTCGGCAATTTAGAAACATCTATTTTTGCTTTATATCTTCCATAGGGTTCAATTGCTTCATCTGGGATGCCTGCATTTTTGGCAATGTCCTCGATGGGATGCATTTTAGCTTTCATGGCAATTTCAAGATCTGTTGATGGAGTTTGAATATTTGTCATGCCTCTCCCTACTTTCTTTTTCTTTATTATAATCTGAAAATACAAAAAACAGTATCAGTTTAACTATACCATTGCCCCAGCCATTTTATGTATGTAGTGAACAAAAGAATCGAGCATAAGTATGGAATTAGTTTATTATTTCAAAATATTTTTCTTTTTATATAATTACCATAGATTTTTTTTACAATTAATTGAAAAACAACCTGCGCCCCCCTAATTTTCCACAAGGAGAATGAACATTTTGTGACATGGGCGAATAACAATTGTTTTTTTAGGTTAACGGTACTAATATAAAAGCAGATGAAGCAGTCAGGAAATATGTGTTGAACTTATTGAAATTTCTTGTGAATTTTTTCACATTTTGTTCACAATCTGTAATTCTGCGATGCTTTCAAATTTCTACAGGAAAGGGGTTACATTTATGAAATTCAAATGGGTCGTATTATCTGTACTTTTTACTATTGCTACTGTGCTTGCCGGTTGCGATAATCGATTACTGGTCTTAGACCCTAAAGGACCTCAAGCTGAAACACAAGCTAAAGACATTCTGTTATCGATTGGAATTATGTCGATCATTGTCATTGTTGTTTTCGCTCTATTAGCATTTATGTTAATCAAATATCGTGCTTCAAAACAACCTGAAAATTATGAGCCGCCTCACATTGAAGGGAATGCTATTGTTGAAGCCATTTGTGTAGGGATTCCGATTATAATCGTTGCGTTTCTCTCCTTCGTCTCTGTTCAAAGTAACTATAAAGTGGAGGCAAAGCCGGAAGGATACGGAAATAAAGAACCGTTAGTTGTTTATGCTTCCTCCTCTAACTGGAAGTGGCATTTCAGCTATCCGGAAGAAGGCATTGAGACAGTTAATTATCTGTATGTTCCTACAGACCGTCCGCTTGAATTTAAACTTTACTCTTACGGACCAATCACTAGCTTCTGGATTCCACAACTTGGAGGCCAAAAGTATGCAATGAGTGATATGATTACCACCTTGCACCTAGCGGCTGACGTGCCAGGAGAATATATGGGTCGAAATGCAAACTTCAGCGGTAAAGGCTTTGCTGAAAATACATTTGATGTCAAAGCCATGCCTCAAGATGAATTCGATGATTGGGTAAAAGAAGTAAAGGAAACAGCTAAGCCTCTTACAGAAGAAAAATTTAATGATTTACTAGAGCCGGGGCACCTTGGAAAATCTACTTTTACTGGCACTCACTTAGGTTTTTCACCGCCTCCTGAACATCACCATAGCTCCTCTGATGAATCTGAAAAATCGGATGAACATTCAGAGCATGAAAACATGGATGATATGGATATGTCTTCAGAGCATGAAGGCATGCACCACTAAGGTTAGTAATCATTTAATCAATCAACTAAGCCTTATACGATAAGCAATTTATTCCTGAAAGGAGTCACAAACGTATGGATTTCTTTAGTCGATTTGCCATACCGCATGCAAGTCCTGCGATTTATGCCTCAATGGTTGCCATTGTTCTTACAAGTGTTGCGATCGTTGCCGGCTTAACTTATTTTAAAAAATGGGGATATCTGTGGCGCGAATGGTTAACAACAGTAGATCATAAACGAATCGGTATTATGTATCTGCTTTCCGCTTTACTGATGTTATTCCGCGGCGGCGTAGATGCGATCATGATGCGTGCCCAGCTGGCTACTCCTGAAAGCAAGCTGCTGGATGCTCAGCATTATAATGAAATATTCACAACACACGGGGTCGTTATGATCCTCTTTATGGCGATGCCATTCATTATCGGTTTTATGAACTTTGTTGTACCATTACAAATTGGAGCGCGTGACGTAGCGTTTCCACGTTTGAATGCTGTAAGTTTCTGGTTATTCTTTATGGGTGCAATGTTATTTAACATCTCTTTCGTTGTCGGGGTTCTCCTGACGCTGGATGGACTTCATATTTCCCGCTGGCAGGCAACGAATTTAGTGAATCTGTCGGAACGAACTATTATATGATTGCGATCCAGATTGCTGGTATAGGGACATTGATGACAGGGATTAACTTTATGACGACAATCCTAAAAATGAGAGCTCCTGGCATGACTCTAATGAAAATGCCAATGTTCACATGGTCTTCTCTTATCACTAATGCGATTATTGTTTTTGCTTTCCCTGTATTAACCGTATTACTTGCAATGGGAACAATGGACCGTTTAATTGGAACACAGTTCTTTACAACAGAAAACGGCGGAATGGATATGCTCTGGGCGAACTTCTTCTGGGTATGGGGACATCCTGAAGTATACATCTTGATTCTGCCAGCTTTCGGTATTTATAGTCAGGTTATTTCAACCTTTGCTCGCCGTAATCTATACGGCTACAAATCAATGGTTTGGTCAATGGTTATTATCTCCCTTCTTTCGTTCTTAGTTTGGGCTCACCATTTCTTTACTATGGGTCAGGGAGCACTAACCAACAGTATTTTCTCGATCACAACGATGGCGATTGCCGTTCCAACCGGTGTGAAAATCTTTAACTGGTTGCTCACCCTCTGGAAAGGGAAAATCGTTGTTACGACTCCAATGCTTTATTCGATGCTTTTCATTCCGCTTTTCACAATCGGTGGGGTGACTGGTGTAATGCTTGGAATGTCAGCCGCAGACTATCAGTACCATAATACAATGTTCTTAGTGGCTCACTTCCATATGGTTATCATTCCTGGTGTTGTGTTTGCGATGCTTGCGGGCCTCACTTTCTATTGGCCAAAAATGTTTGGCTTCATGCTGAATGAACGAATCGGAAAATTAACAGCATGGATTATTGCTATCAGTACTCTTGTTGCGTTTATGCCAATGTTCTTCACTGGCTTAGACGGACAAGCGCGCCGTATGTACACATATTCAGAATCAACTGGATTTGGACCATTAAACATGATTTCCTTTGTTGGAGCGCTAGGACTTGCCATAGGCTTTGTCTTACTCGTTTATAACGTCTACTACAGCACACGTTATGCTTCAAGAGATATCAGTTCGGATCCTTGGGATGCACGTACACTTGAATGGGCAACTCATACTCCGGTTCCTGAATATAACTTTGCGGTTGTGCCACAAGTGAATTCAGAGGAACCTTTATGGGATGCTAAGAAAAACGGCCACGAGTTATTTAAAGGTGAATACAAAGAAATTCATATGCCAAATAACAGCGGCGTACCGTTTATCATGAGTGCGATCTTCTTTGTATGGGGCTTCTCATTTGTATTCTCTCTATGGATTCCATTAATCCTAGCAACAATCGGCATTTTTGCTTGCATGACTCACCGTTCATTTGAAAAAGATCACGGACGTCACATTTCGGTTAAAGAAGTGAAAGAAACTGAAGAAAAATTGCGAGGTGCTTAATCAATGAAAATAGATCACTCGCTTCCTCTGGAATATAGTACAGAAGAAAATCGGTTGAAAATTTTAGGCTTTTGGATTTTCCTAGGTGCCGAAATCATGCTTTTTGCAACGCTTTTCGCTGGTTATTTTACATTAGCGAATCGCACAGGCAACGGTCCTACTGGAGCTGAGATTTTTGAAATCACTCCAGTATTGATTGAAACCTTCTTGCTTTTGACAAGTAGCTTTACCATTGGCCTTGGCATTCATGCGATGCGTCTTGGCAAGAAAAAAGCGATGTTAACATTTTTTGCTGTAACATTAATTTTAGGTCTAGGATTCCTAGGAGTCGAAATTTACGATTTTGTCGTATATGTACATGAAGGGGCAGCCTTACAAACTAGTGCATTTACCTCCATGTTATTAACAACACTGGGAACACACGGAGCGCACGTTACACTTGGGTTCTTCTGGGGATTATTTATCATCCTGCAAGTTAGAAAGCGCGGGTTAACGCCGGAAACAGCTAATAAATCTTTCATTTTCTCTCTTTACTGGCATTTTCTAGATGTAGTTTGGATTTTCATCTTCAGCTTCATCTACATGAAAGGAATGATGTAATATGAAAGAATTATTCCCGGCAAAACAAGTAATGGGCTTTGTGTTTTCACTGATCTTGACGGCAGTGGCTCTCTTGGTTTACTTCATGGATATGTCATTTGCTAGCGGAATGACGGTTCTTCTTATCACAGCATTTGTTCAAGCAGGCCTTCAGCTCGTTGTATTCATGCATGCTGGCGAAACTGAGGATAGAGCCTCCATTTATACAAACATCTATTACGGATTAATCATCGCTCTTGTTACTTTATTTGGAACATTGCTAGCTATGGTTTGGGATATGTAATTGCCCTATTAAAAGAGGCTGTCCCAGAGGTCGATGCGTCGGCTTCTGCAAGCAGCCTCTTTTACGTTAGACAGACACAAAAGACTCCCTCCCTTCTGTTACAGGGAAAAAGCGAAGAGAAAATTTTCTCTTCGCTTTTTTGTGCAAGAGAGACGAATGGTTTGTACAGCCTGTACTTAATCTTCGACAAACACCTCATTTACATGATGTGATTATAGAAAATCCCGTTTCTGGGTTCGTACGATCTGTGTCCAAAGCCATCACCCCATTGGAGTTTTCGTTCCTTGCCTTATTATCATGTCCGTTATTTTCAAAGGTATTCGCTGTAGAAAAAAATTCCTTCCGTATGAGTTTGCTCATTTATTCATCTTATATAAATAAGCCATTGAGACAAAATAAGAACAGCACAGCGCATCCTGTGCCAATAAATACTTCGGAGGGATGGATCATGGGAAAAAGAAACAAATCTAAGCGTTTTGTACAGCAAGGTAAAGATTCTGTTACCCAGCATGCTGAGCGTTTCCCGTATCGTACGACATACTCTGAAGCCGAAGAAAAACGATTTTCTACTGAAAATACGGCAGATAATCCTGATGTGACGCTTGGAGGAGTATAATGGGCAGAAATCCTTCGAAAACAAAGGAGAACCAATCTGGACAGCCTAAGCCGCTCAGCGGATCACACAAAGTGAAAAACAGAAATCACTCTAGACAGAATAAAAACAGTGGGCATGGAATGTAATGATGGCTGTAATTAAGCTGCCGTAACAAATGCAAAGCCTCCATACACACTATGGACTCGATATGTCAAAGTCCCAGTGCTGTATGGAGGCTCTTTTATAACGATAGGGCTTCATTATTTAAACCAGCCTTTTTCTTTCGAGTGGGAAATGGCTTCAATCCGATTTTTCACGTGAAGCTTATCGAATATTGTGGAAATATAATTTCTCACTGTGCCATTTTTGATAAGAAGCTCATCTGCAATTTCTTTTGTGTTTTTCCCTTCTGCCACAAGCGCTAGCACTTCTTTTTCACGCTCAGTTAAAGGGTTTTCTTCACTATAGAAATCATCCATTAACTCCGGTGCATAAATACGCATTCCTGCCATGATGCTGCGGATGGAGCTGGCCAGTTCTTCACTCGGGCTGTCTTTTAATAAATAGCCGCTGACCTTGGCTTTTAAAGCCCTTTGAAAGTAGCCGGTACGGGCGAATGTCGTTAAGATAATGACTTTGCATCCGAATCCTTGCAATTCCTCAGCTGCTTCCAGCCCGCTTTTTCCTGGCATTTCAATATCCATAATACATATGTCCGGCTTCATTTGTTGAACAAGAGCAATCGCCTCTTCGCCATTTGATGCTTTACCGACTACTTCTATGTCCTCTTCAAGGCTAAGAAGGGAGCCTAACGCTCCAAGCAGCATCCGTTGGTCCTCTGCGATGACGATTCGAATCATGTTCATCTCTCCTTCTCTCTTTGTTTTACATCATTCGGAACAGTGATAATTAACGTGGTCCCTTCATTCGAAGAAATATCCAAATATCCATTAACAAATTCCAAGCGTTCCTTCATTCCTAAAAGGCCGTTCCCTCTTTCAAATGCTGTATCAGTTATGACTCCCTTTCCATTATCTTTTACGGTAATGGAGATATCTTTTTCCGATTGCTCCATTCTCACTTCACACTCGGTTGCATGACTGTGTTTCACCACATTCGTCACGGCTTCTTTTAAGCACATGCTTAAAATGTTCTCCAAGAATAAAGAAACATTTACTAACTTCGGCTCTTCTTCACCAATGAATTTAATCTGGGCCGCTTGCAAAATTTGTTTTACGAGGACAATTTCATCCTTCAAGCGAATGCCGCGCATGGAAGAGACCATCTTTCTCACTTCATTTAAGGCCGTTCGCGCCGTTTGTTGTACATCCTTTAATTCATTTCTTGCTTGCTCCGGGTCCTTGGCAATAAGCCTTCCTGCCAGATCGCTCTTCAAGCCGATGAGCGACAGCCTTTGTCCTAAAGTATCGTGAAGATCACGGGCGATTCTTTGTCGCTCTTCCATTTTCACAAGTTCAGAAATACGATCATTCGCATCTTTCAACTGCTCTTCTAACTGTTCCTGCTTTTTTCGATTATAAATATTAAACGGCAGCAAGATGACGCTAATCCAAACAATAATAATAAAGGGCAGCTGCTTAAGAAATAACTGACTTTGAAGAACAAGGTGATAGTTGAAAGAAACAATCGTGCTAATTAAATGGATAATATAGAGAACAATAAAAGCAATTCGGTTTTTAATATTGCCGTTATAATAAGCGATATAAAAAGCAAAATACACAAATTGGAACAAAATGGTCATCGTCACAGAGATGCCAATGAGAATACACATCCATAAATAGACCGGCCACTTCTTTGATAGGAAGGCGAAACGGTAAGAAATGAAAAATAAAACCGTCAGCGTAATCCCCGTAAAGATGCTGGCTGTCGAGGATGACTGAAAAATAAAATAAAAGGGCAACAAGCTCAGGACGCTCCATATATATGGAGAAATCCCGGAACTTTTCTGAAAGGGCCAATACCTTCTCCGCATGATAAAAACCTCGTTTATATGTTAAAATCAATCTTTCTTATTAGTATAAAACAATACGAACAGCTAGTGAATCATTCATCTGATGAAAAACCATGCTTTCACTCTACCGGACAATGAGCGAAACCATGGTTTTATTTATACTTTTTAATTAAATTTTAATGCTCTTTTTTCCTTCCTGCGAGCGGCCACTTTTTTGGCGGCGCGGAAGGTGACGAATTTTTCACTTTGCTCATCCCATAAACGGAATTTAAGGGAGCCTAAACTCGTTGCTAACGTAATCGTTGGCACATTTTGTAAAGGCGGCATTTGATTGTGCGCCGCTTCTAGCTGATAGTTAGGTACTCTTGGACTTAAATGATGAACGTGGTGGAAGCCAATATTCCCTGTCAGCCACTGCAACGGCTTAGGAAGTTTGTAAAAAGAGCTGCCTTCTACGGCGGCTTTTACATAATTCCAATGCTCGTCTTCTTTAAAGTAAGAATCTTCAAAGGTATGTTGCACATAAAAGAGCCAAACGCCACATGAGCCAGCAATGAGAAAAATGGGACCTTCCACCAGTAGAAAAGCTTCCCAGCCGACTGCCCAAATAAGCAGAGAAACAATAGCAACAATGGCTATATTCGTTATATACGTATTTAAGCGCTCATTCCAGCGAGCCTCTTTTCGGTTAAAACGATTTTCAATCAAAAATACATAAATGGGACCTAAAATAAACATAACAAATGGATTACGGTACAGTCGGTAAGATAATCGCTGCCAAAAGGACGCTTCCATATACTCATTAACAGTCATGACCCAAATGTCTCCTGTTCCCCGTTTATCAAGATTTCCGCTTGTTGCATGGTGAACGGAATGGTTGTGCTGCCATTGATTATATGGGAAAAAAGTTAAAATCCCTGTAATGGTTCCGACAATTTTATTGGCTTTTCTGCTTTTAAAGAAAGAGTGATGGCAACAGTCATGAAAAATGATAAATATTCTTGTCATGAACCCTGCCCCAACGGCAGCTAGGACAAGTGTCAGTACATAAGAGATGGCCAGGCTTTCATAGGCAAGATACCAGATAAGGCAAAAAGGAACAATGGTATTTACTAATTGCCTTATACTAGCAGCTGTATTTGATTTTTCGTAAGGAGCTACTTGTTTACGCAGCCATTTTGAATTTTCTTTATTCATATAGTCTTCCCTTTCCCTTTTTTCTTATAATACATTCATTATAAGAAAGAAAGAGGAAAAGCGGCAGTAGCACCCGTCATATGAAGGTATATGACAAGTGTCATATAAAAGATGTTATTTTAAATAATTGTGTCCAGCAAGAACCAGATAATCATGATAAATTGGATCATAAACTTGGCTATTGTACCGCTTAAAAAACCGATAAATGTTGCAAAGCCTATAGTAACTGCTTTTTTTGCATCCTTTTGGATGAGCATCTCTGTTACTACTACTGCTGCAAATGGAACGAGTACAATACCGAATGGCGGGATCACAAATGAACCAATGATAACAGCAAGAGCAGCGATCCTTTCCCCCCATTTGGATCCTCCATATTTTTTTACAAAATAGCTATTAGCCAAGATATCAGCAACGATAATTAAAATGGTAAACATGGCCATCGCCAGCCAAAAGATGACTGATAATTCATCGTTATTGATGCCAAAGTGATAAAGCAAAAAGCCCCCCCATAAAAATAAAATGGACGGGATAATCGGAAAAACTAGACCTGCAAAGCTGGTAATAAATAAAATGGTGATACCAATCCAGGCAGCAACCTCCATCAGAATCACTTCCCCTTTCTTGCTTCCCGAAGTTCATGAATCGATCGGGTTAGCTCTTTATAAATAGCAACAATTTCATCCATTTTCATTCTGACCAGACCGCTTGATGAAGGAGCAACGAAGTCACGTACTCCTGGAACGATAGATACAGATTGCATTCCCCAAGGTACCTTTTTCTTCCCGCTATACTGCTGATACACTCCCTTGCCGACGAAGCAAACGATTCTTGGTTTGAAAACGGAAATTTTCTCCTTTAATGCTATTCTTCCTTTATTATATTCTTCTTTCGTAATTTCTTCCGCATTTCTTGTCGGACGTGCGACAATATTGGTTAGGCCGTACCCTATATTTAATAAAGAAGCATCCTCTTCCGGGTGAAATTTCTTTTCTGTTAAGCCTGATCTATGTAGGATGGTCCAAAATCGATTGTTAGGATTAGCGAAATGATGGCCCGTTTCACCGGACCGAAGACTCGGATTAAACCCCACAAACAAAATATCCAGATTTTCTTTTATATGGTCTTTTATAGGTTCCAATTTCTCACTTCCTTTTCTGTCATACACACTTTATGTAGTCAGTTACAATTTTCTATTCCTTTATTATACGTTAAATGGAGACTATCGTTTCAAATAAGAAGATCCGGGCGTATGAACGCCCGGATCGTTACTATCCGCGCAACAACGGCATAGTGCAGCATCGGAAAGATCCGCCCGACTTAATAATTTCAGTGATATCCACTTCAATTACCTTATATCCTCGCTTGGCCAGCTGTTGATTGACTCTTTTATTAACCGGTAGACTGAACACTTTTTTGTTGCCGATAGAGAGCACATTCGTTCCAAGGGTAAATTGCTCTTCTTCTGATACTTCAATCAAACGAAACCGGGATTCCAAGAGTTGTCTTTCCTGTTCTCCAAGTGCTTTTGGAAAGACCAAAGCCTCTTCAGGAGACAAAATATTAAAAACACAATCTAAGTGCAAATACTTTTCATCAAAAGGAATCGGAACGATTTCATAGTCAGGCAGCTGCGACTGAAGCTCAGTGATGGCTTGTTCGTTTGTGCGGCTGCTGATCCCGGCGTAAACTGTCCGGCCGTTGACAATGATATCTCCTCCTTCAACCGGGCCGCTAGACAATTGGAAATGAGGGAGGCCCTCCTGCTGGAGCCAATTCTTTAGCACGGCTTCTTCACCTTGACGGATATCAGTCGCCATGCCGGCTATAAATACCTGACCTCCAATTGTGAAGCCGATATCGCGCGTGAATACCTGCTCAGGATAGTCGGCCTGCGGTTGAAGCTCTATGACTTCTACCCCGTGTTCCTGAAGCAAGCGTGAAAAGCGCTGATGTTGTTTTAATGCCCGTTTTACCTGGATATTCTCTTCTTTAAATTGCTCTTGCGTTTCATTAATCACTTCTTTGATAGCCATATACCGTGGCTGGCAAAGAAGTACTTTGTGAAGTCTTTCGTATTCACTGCCACAGGTGACAGGTTCGCTTTGTCTAGATGCTAATGTCATGATCTTCCTCCTGAGAACCTAATTTATATGTTCTCTATTCCCCAAAAAGAGGACGGAGTAAACTAGTCATTAACAAAGCCCTGTTAGCTGAACTTTTTGTTCCGATTATACTTTCTTCCCCGCCTGTGGGAATAACAATCATTACAAATCCGATATTGAAAATTAGCAGGGAGTTTTTCCCCGCATTTCTTGCATGCTTTGTTCCTACTGGTTTCCCCGGCCTGTAAATGCTTATGAACTTCATCGCTGATTGTTTGGCGAAGCCGTTCCCAGTACACCGCTTCCGTTTGCCGTCCCAATCGGTATAAAAATAAGAGGTGCAAGCCGATCGCTTTATAAGAGAGCTCCAAGTCCTCAAGCGACCCTCTTTTAATAATCGGTTCGGGAAGCTCTCTGCCGTTAACGATTGACTGCATCGTAGTTACCCATTGTTTCGTCATTCCCACTTCCTTTGTGGAAAATGGAAGATGTAAAAAGCCGTACAGATCAGTCATTGGCAGGCGGGCTTCTATTTCGCTCCCCTGTATGATTTCATATAAATAACGCTCTTGAGCAAGTGCAGATTTTTTTGTCCCTTTTGGGCTCTTGAACTGCTGCCATAGTTCAAAAAAAGTGCCGAGGTCCCGATAGTATCGTTGAAAACGTTCGAATACAGCTGCTGTCGGCGCAATCGCAAACGTTCTTACGGGCTCATCTTCTTTTTCGAGCAGATAGGTCATCTTCTGAATATCAGCAGTAAAAGCTACTTTTCCAGTAGGATAGATTCCTTTCCTTCCTGCACGTCCGGCAATTTGCTTTACTTCCTGTGAAGTAAGCGTTCTTCTTCGCGTCCCGTCGAATTTCTCATTCTTTAAGAAGACAATGCGCCGGATGGGCAGGTTCAATCCCATGCCAATGGCGTCTGTAGACACAATGACAGATGTTTTCCCCTCGATAAACTGCTTCATTTGCTTTTTTCTCGTTTCCGGCGGCATGCTGCCATAGATCATGCTCACAGAAAAGCGATTCTTCTTCAGTTTCGCTGCCGTTTCCAACACTTCTTTTCTTGAAAAGCAAACGAGTGCATCCCCTTTGGCTGTATCGGATAATTTAAATGGAACAGGTTCTACTTGAAGAGGGATATCACGGCTATATTCAAATAAATCATATTCGTTATCCCCGAGAAGCTGAATAAGCATTTCTTTCATATTCCTGCTGGCAATAATGTGTACTTCAGCAGCACGGGCACCTGTAATAGCTTTATACCAGGAAAAGCCGCGATCTTTATCAGCAATCATTTGTGCCTCGTCGATGACAACAATGTCATACGGATCATTTTCGTGAAACATTTCCACCGTGCAGGAGGAGTGTCGCGCATCGGGTTGTACTTTCTCTTCTTCTCCGGTTTTCAAGGAGCACGGAATGCCTTCTTTATTTAACTTTTCGTATACCTCAAGCGCTAAAAGGCGGAGCGGTGCAAGATAAAGGCCGCTTTTCGCCTGCTTCATCCTCTGCAACGCCCGGTGAGTTTTGCCTGTGTTGGTTTCACCGATATGGAGAATATAGTGCACGTTTCTTTCAGCAGGCGGGCGATACGCCTGGCCAAAAATCTCTTCAATCTGTCTTTGCTCCTCTTCTTGCCTGCGCTTTATTTCAGCCAGTCTTTCCTCTTTTCTTCTTTCTCTCTCTGCTCGTTGCTGCTGATACAACTTTCTTTGCACTGCCTCCTCATATGGCGAAGAAGAAATAACTAACAGATGGTCCAATAACTCCTCCGTTAATTCTTCAAATAACTCCCATACGACTCCCGAAATCAGATGATCCACTAAGTCATGAAGACTGTCTGTTGTTAGTGGGTTATCGTTTATTTGTTGGTATTTTTCCTTTACCTGTTCAGGAAGGCTGTCTAAAATCTCCTGCAAGGCAGCATCGAATATATAATTGGCCGCATACTGCTCATATACGGAGTAATAAGTTTCATATTCGAATTCCCAGTGCCGCGTCTGCTCTATGTGTCCAGTTAATTCGGTGAAAAAATCTCCCACCGTTTCGTAGTCTTCTGGATCAAACTCCCCATCTACTATTAATTCCTCTTCCAGAGCAGCCGGATCTATAGGGTGGAATCTTGTTTGTTCCTGCATATTTTTCTGAAGACGACTAGCTACGGAGTGTCTGAAGGATAAGTATAGTAATTTCTTCTTTTCTTTTATAATCTTAGCTGCCTCTGCTTCAATGAGCGAATAAATTTTTTCTCGTTCTTTTGCCCGGTGTTCTTTTTCCTGATCAGCAAGAAAATGCAGACGTGCTTTTTCATATAGGGCTTGCCAGGCTCCTGGGGAAAGATTTTTATACTTTTCATCAAGCCATTTCTCTGTATCAAATGGGTGATAGTTTCTAATCTCATTACGGAATAACTGATTGATCAATTTCCGAGCCACATCTTTTGTAACGAACCCCTGTTCTCTTAAGAAAGTTCGTTTTTCTTTACTGGTTAATTCATTGGAGGCTTTATTCAGCCATACATTTAACCACAATTGCTGAATGTACCGTTCTCGATCTTTCATATATTCTTCGAAAAAAGGCATCTTTTCCTGCCTGCCAAGATAAGTAAAGAGATCTTCATGAACTTTTTGTTTTGTATGGGAAATAGCCTGTAAATAGACATCAGAAAAATAATTCATGATCGTTTCCTTTCATGTTGTTTATTTTAAGAAATAGAGGCGATAAAAGGAGGAAGAAAATCGTTCTTATTGGCAAATCTCAAACGTTGGGGTATAATCTAGGAGAAAACACATATTTTTAAAGAGACCGCTTCGATGCTGGACACATCGAAACGGCTATGCAATAGCAGGTCCCTTTTAGGAGATCAGCATCTAACATGCTAAAACCGCCGGAGCCGGGTAAACTCAAGGGCGGTTTTAGTCTTTTTATGAAATGACAAAATTGACACGACTAATCCCGCAAAAGCTATTGCAAACATAAGTGTTTCAAACGTTGTCACACGGCATCACCTCCCTCCTTGTCCATTGGAGGAGTGTGCCGACCACCCTTGAGAAGCCTATTCTATTGCTAGTTTAATTATAACACAATGATAAGAAGAACACACGTTCTTGTGTGGCGTTTTTTTAAAATTCTTGAATAAATTATCAATTTATTACCTTGTATTCATACCGAACATATCTATTTTATCCTAGAGTGAAAATATCTCCTTTTCATACTTAGTATGAAGCACGCACGTAAAATTTAACCATTGAAAAAAGCTCCGACAATGACAAGTTGCCGGAGCTTTTTCATTTATTCTTTTCTCCCCTCACTTAATTGATCCAGCATACTTACTGTATTAATTAAATGGTTGTTAAATATTTGACGGGCAATACGAAGCAAATCGATAATCATTGGGTCTCTCAATGAATAAACCACGCGATTGCCATCCTTTGTGCCGTATACAATATTTTTGCTACGCAGCACACTTAATTGCTGCGAGACAGAGGAGCCTTCAGAGCCGATCGCCGCCTGAATTTCATTCACGTTTTTATCTCCCTCCGCTAACAGCTCTAAAATGCGTATACGCAACGGATGGGAAAGAGCTTTAAAGAAATCAGCTTTAAATTGTTGTAGATCTGTATTCATTTCTTTTCTCCATTCTTTTAAGCTAAAAGACTTTTGTCTGGCTTTTTCTCTTTTTCATTGCTATTAGAAAGTTCCAGGCATTCATGAAAAGCGTATTGCTTACAGCCGAGGCATTTATTTTTGTTTAGCTTAGTAAGGGCGAAGTCTATCGCTTCTCCGGTATGAGAAAAGACATGTTCTTTTCCAATTAAGTCAAATAGCTTTGTCCGCTTTATAACGTCTGTTGGCTGGTGCTGCATACCTGAGAGTAAAATGAGCCCACCCTGTTTATGGAAATCCTTCACTATGCTAGCTAATATCGCTTCCCCAGTTATATCCATATATGGAACCTTGCTCATTCTCAATATTAACACATTCGGCCGGTAATGGATGGCTTCCGCGATTGTTTGATCAAACAACTGAGCGGCTCCAAAAAAAAGCGGTCCTTCCACGGTGCACAAGCTAATTTGCGGACAGCCACTTTTTTCTTCATCTAGCAATGGCCGTACCTTTTTATCTGCCGGATCAGGAAGCACTTGATTAACTTTAAAGGAGGTGCTCATCCGTCTGATAAAGAGGATGAAGGACATAAGCAGCCCTGCTTCTACAGCAATTGTTAGGTTAGCAAACACTGTAAGAAAAAACGTAGTAAGTAAAATAAATGAATCGCTCGTTTTGGTCAGTAATATGCGCGAGAATGCTTTGCGTTCACTCATATTCCAGGCAACAACCATCAAAATAGGTGCCATGCTTGCTAAAGGGACAGCAGAAGCGTAAGGGGCAAAAAGCACGAGTACGAACAGTACAACTAACCCATGAATAATACCTGAAACAGGGGATACTGCCCCGTTTTTAATATTAGTTGCTGTTCTGGCAATGGCTCCAGTAGCTGCAATCCCGCCAAATAAAGGAGTAATCATGTTAGCAATCCCCTGACCCACCAATTCGCGGTTGCTGTTATGCTTTGTTCCAGTCATTTCGTCAGCCACAACCGCTGATAACAAAGATTCAATCGCTCCAAGAATAGCAATAGTAAAAGTTGGACCGATCAGCAGCTGAATCTTTTCCAGTGTAAACTGCGGCATATGGAAATGAGGCAAGGAATTAGGAATCTCACCAAATGTAGAAGCAATGGTCTCTACGTGACCTGGGAAAAGATAAGTAGCTATAACACTTGAAGCCAGAAGGCCGATTAAGGGACCTGGAATTTTGGGTGAAAATTTAGGTGTCACAACGATAAAGAAGAAACAAATCAATGCAGTTGCTACACTATATACATTGATAGTATTCAGATGAATAACCATTTCTTTCATGTTGGAAAAGAAGTCTTCATGCTTTTCAATATCGCTCAATCCTAAAAAATTAGCAACCTGTCCGGTAAAAATAATAACGGCAATACCTGAAGTGAAGCCGATAATCACTGGACGCGGAATAAATTGTATCAACGCCCCCAATTTAAGCATGCCCATTAGAACCAACAGGACTCCCGCCATAAATCCGGCAATCAGCAGATTCTCATAGCCATAAGCCATAACAATCCCGAGCAGGACAGGCACAAAGGCACCTGTTGGTCCGCCAATTTGATATTTGGAACCGCCAAAAATAGAAATAAGAATCCCAGCAATGATGGTCGTATAAAGACCGTACTCAGGCTTTACTCCGGAAGCAATAGCAAAAGCCATGCCAAGTGGCAGTGCGATGACTCCAACGATAACGCCTGCGAGTAAATCTTTCCGGAGATGATGAATGGAATAATTATTCAAAGAGCCCAATAGCTTGCTCACCGTCATCCCTTCTTTTCTTGTTAATCAATATATTCAAATATTTGAATATATTGATATTATATAACAAAAATATATATTTACAACGATAAAAAAGACTCCGTGTAAAGTGACGACAAAAAATTAAAAATCACAACTACAAATAGTTTCGGCTTTGAAGTAAAGTTCCACTATAAAAAATGGAACCGTTAAAAATGAAGTTCAACTTTTTAAAAGAGTATAATCAAAATCTTCGTACCGAAAAGAAGATATATTCTATTTTATTTAAAGAAAAACATAGAGAAAGTTATCAGAAACAATAATAATGAATTATAAAGAGATAAAAATTTATTGAAAAACGATAAATATCGTATTAAACTTATATTACCGATAAACCATTGAGGTGTTTTCATTGAATGAGGAATAACGCTATTTTTAAAGGTCGTTGTTTTGTTTTATATGTCACAAGCGATACATTCCCTCTATCCCAAAATGCGTTGTACCCTGGATTAGCAATAATCGGGTTTATAATTACCTTTGCTGCGGTTCTTCAGAATTTGTTAAAAAGTGCACTCAATATAAAAGCAGAAAATGATTTAACGGTCTGAGGTAAGAAGGATGGCGATTATCACTTATATCGATAGATGCCAGCGAGAAGAAAATAGACTGTCAGCCCGGAGATATAGGGTTGGAATAGATACGGAGGAACAAAGGGAATTTTATAAGCTGCACCCTATATTTGAAAAAATCAATTTTGAAATGATTAGAGTTACGCAGGTAACAAGGGAGCGTACAAACTTAACTTTAGGTGGGATGGTATGTCATCATGGTTATTAATTGGAGTTTTTGGAGTGTTACTTTTTATATTGTTTAAAGGCCCAATAATAGAAAAGACAGGAGAAAACAACAAGCTTGTACATAAATTAAAAAACGCTACATGGTTTCAAAATCACTGGTTAGCTGGTCTCTTCTTATTCTTTATGAATGGATTTCTATTTTCTTTTGCCTGTCTGGGTCTTTATGTGCTGATGTATTTGTTTATTCCTTTTGTTCATTTATTTGTGATGCTTTCAGCGGTAATCGTAAGCCTTTATTTATGGATATTAGTGAATAAGGCTTGGCAAGGAACGGCAGGAAACCGTTTGAAGATGGGGGCTGTCGGAAGCAGTTTTTATGTTTTTTTGATTTTGATATTTATTTATTGGTTCGTAACGCTAACACCTTCTTACCCGGGAGAAGATACTTTTATGGGAGCTGTTGGATTAATTTTTGCTATCATAGTTTCAACTGTAGCATTTATTACTGGTTTTGTTATCACGGGATTTTCTAAAAAAAAGGTTCCCGCTTAAACAAACGGTAAAACTAAAATGTAAATTTGTTAGACAAGAATCCGTTTTAGGTAAATTTCACCGAAACGGATTCTTCTTTATTTATTAGTTGATCACTGCAGGCGGACGCTTTCCGCGTGCGGTCCGTGAGCCTCCTCGTCGCGTGCGCTCTTGCGGGGTCTCACCAGGATACGCTTTTCCCGCTGGAGCCGCCTTCCGTTACAATCAACGATTAAAAATCAACATTCACATTTAACAGAGCCTATTTATTATAAAATATAGCTGTTTAATTTTTAACGAAAGATCCTTCACTGCATTTTCTGATTCGTTCTCAATGATCCCCTTTAGAATAAGCCATTAGATAATGAGGGTTGAATAAATAATAAACTTCGCGACTCCATATATTTCATCATTTTTTAAAAATGTCATGATTATATTTTTATATCATGATAGCATTCGAAGTGTATCAAATATTTCAATACAGAAAGGAAAATGAAACGATGAATATGAATGTCGAAGTGCTTCCAAACTATCGCCTTGCCTATGTGCGTCAAGTGGGTCCCTATGGCCCTGCCAACATTCAAGCAATGGAAAAGTTAAAAAAATGGGCTAAAAAGAAAAATTTGCTCGTTGGATCAGCCATTATACTCGGAATTCCGCAAGATAACCCCGAAACAACCCTTCCTGAAAACTGCCGATATGATGCGTGTATTGTCATTTCAAAAGATTATCAACTAGATGACTCCATTTACGAAGGTGAACTTTCTGGTGGACAATACGTTGTATTCAAAGTCAAACACACAACCGAAAGTGTCCAAAAAGCATGGGCTGAAATGTTTCCAGCTCTACAGAATAACGGATATCAAGTTGACGACAAACCGATTTTTGAAAGATATAGCGGTGATATGATTAACAACGATTATTGTGAAATATGCGTACCGGTAAAATCATTATAGTTTAATTTAAATGAAGGTGTTAGGCCACAAATGAATCCACTGCGGCCTAACACCCTATCTTTATTGTTGATGCATCAACTTTGCTATCACTCTACCATTACATATAACTTTACAATACTTACACCCTTTCAAGCACGACCGCAATTCCCTGTCCCCACCGATACAAAGCGAGGCAAGGCCGTATTTGGCTCCGCGTTTTTGCATTTCTAGGGCAAGCGAGTATGTGATCCGTGTGCCGCTGGCGCCAACCGGATGGCCAAGCGCAATGGCCCCGCCATTGACATTCACTTTTTGCGGGTCCAGCTCTAGTTGTTTCATCACAGCCAGCGATTGCGCGGCAAATGCTTCATTTAATTCAATGACATCCATATCATTCCATGTCAAATGGGCCTTTTTAAGAGCGGCTTCACTTGCTGGCACAGGACCAATTCCCATTATGTTCG
Source organism: Bacillus sp. PK3_68 (assembly GCF_003600835.1). NCBI lineage: Bacteria > Bacillati > Bacillota > Bacilli > Caryophanales > Bacillaceae > Bacillus > Bacillus sp. PK3_68. The sequence goes on from NZ_NQYC01000001.1 coordinate 325,553, forward strand.
GATCAACTCCAGTTATTCCCCATGAAACGATACGCGCGAGCGGCCTGATGTCCGAGCGTCTCGATAAAAATGCTTCCGAAGCGAGAACCACCGCGGCTGCTCCGTCGTTAATCCCGCTTGAACTGCCCGCTGTCACTGTTCCCTCTTTAATGAAAGCTGGTTTTAGCTTGCTGAGGCTCCCAAAGTCTGTATCCGGGCGGATATGCTCATCCTTGGAAACCGTTTTTTCTCGTTTCTTTTTATCTGTAAGAAGAACAGGAACAATTTCTTCATTAAATCGTCCTGCTGCTTGTGCCTTTGCTGCTTTTTGATGTGACTGCAAAGCGAACGCATCTTGCTCTTTGCGACTGATCTCGTATTTTTGTGCCAGGTTTTCAGCTGTAATGCCCATCCCACAGCCGATGTATTGGTCTGTGAGTGTTAACCACAGCATATCATCCAGCGGTGGCGGTCCGGATGGCGAACCGAAACGGGTATAGCGCAGTACATGCGGAGCCTGACTCATATTTTCTGTTCCGCCCGCGAGTGCGGTACTAGCATCGCCTAATAGAATCGTTTGTGCCGCCGATACGATAGCCTGCAGCCCCGAACCACATAGCCTGTTTACTGTTAAAGCTGGTGTTCGTTCAGGTACTCCGCTCTTTAGAGAAATATGACGTGCCAAATAAGAAGCCGCTTTCGTTGTGTGTATGACATTGCCAAATACTACGTCTTCAATTTCCTCCGGCAATAGAGAACTTCTTTCCATGGCGGCTTTTGCTGCTGTTACTCCAAGATCAATGTCAGATACCCCTTTTAACTCCCCGCCGAAAGCGCCAAATGGTGTTCTTGCCCCACTAACTAAATAAACAGACTCCATTGTGTGATCCCCCCATCCTGGATTTCTCTTTTACTATAACATATTATGAATGGTGATTCACTTTTTGTTGAATCAGCGAGAAAGCCTGAAAAAATTTGAAACTAATAGTTATATTTAACGTAACTCCTTACTACATAGCTGGATAGGAGAGATGAAAAGAGTGAGCATACATAAAAAGTCCGATATAGTCATCATTGTGGCACATGAAATCTATGGGGTAAATCGCCATATGAGAGATTTTTGCGAGTTATTGACAGAAAGAGGGTTTGACGTGATTTGCCCCAATTTGCTTGAACGAGAAGCCCCTTTTGATTATGAAGAAGAAGCTGCTGCCTATCGACATTTCATCGAGAATGTAGGCTTTGTTAGAGCGGCACGTACCATGAAACGTTTATTGATAGATATGGAGAAAAAATATAAGAAAGTCTTCCTTATTGGGTTTAGTGTGGGAGCAACAGTTGCCTGGTTGTGCAGCGAAGAAAAATCAGTTGATGGAATAATAGGTTATTATGGCTCCCGGATTAGAGATTATTTGTCCATCTCACCGCAGTGCCCTGTCTTGCTATTTTTCCCACAGGAAGAGCCTTCGTTTAGTGTAGATGAGTTAATTAAACATCTGCGTACAGGCTCTATTCAAGTTCATCAATTGAACGGTCAGCATGGATTTAGTGATCCTTATTCTCCAAGATACGATACAAAGTCAGCGCAAACAGCATTTAACGAGGTAATAAAGTTTATTGGCTGAGTCACTCAATGAAAACGTCCACCAACATTTAAGGTGGACGTTTTCACTTTATTGGATAATCTGCGCTCACCTGCTTGTTCTTCGTCAAAGTCATGTTTCTTTTCGACAGGTATACTATGCTTCGTCTGTGTAGAAGAGTCAATTTCCTTTCCTGGTAAAGTGTATAAACAGCAAATGGCTGGTAGTCAAATGAGTATTTTAATAAAGATTGGGCTATTCACCTATTTTACAACCATTCATACAATAAAATAAAAATGGCAGGAGGCAACTTTTATGTCAAAAAAATAGAAGCTAAGACTAACGATTCACGAGCCAAGTGGCAATTTTATGAGGGGTTAGGTCTTCTTCTTGTCCTATCTTCTATGCTTCTTCTGTTATTTAAGCCTAATTCGCTGGCAGACTTTTTTAGTGCCATTATAAATGAAGTCAAACCTGTGGTTGTTGACATTTTTTTAATGAGTGAGATAGGTATTGCCATCATTGCGAGTGTTATTATGGGCCGCCTACTAGAGCGGCTTGGATTTACAGATGGATTAATTCGAATGTTTGTGCCCGTTATGAAATGGTTCAGAATCAATCCAGCTGTTATTATACCAAGTGTCTATAATGTCCTTGGCGACATTAATGCTGCTGGAAAAATTGCGGGTCCAATACTTATGAAAGCCAGTGCTACGAAAGATGAACAAAAAATTGCTGTTGCCACAATGATTCAGTCCCCCCAATCCTTCGCAACATTTGTACTGGGATTAATAGCTTTAGCTGCCTTTGGCATTCATGCTTTTCCGCTCGTGATTCTCTCTATTTTCCTTCCAATTATTGTTGTTCCTTTTCTGTTATCAATAACAGTTTATCGCTCCACTAAGAAAGTCGAGCTAGAAGAACTGCCACGCTTTACACCGAAAACGCCTTTTCTTCAAACCATTTTCTCTTCAGCAAAAGAAGGAGCAGAGCTCTTGTTTTTAATTATCATCCCGGCAGTGGCCGCTGTTTTTTTCTTTATTGGCATTTTAAAGTTTGCAGGCGTATGGGAACTGCTGGAGTCGTGTTTATCTTCTTTCCTTACGTTCATAAGCATTGAGCCGGCGACGGGTCTGGTTTCTATTCTTGCAGCTCCTACACTTGCAGTGGCTCAATTGGCTGAATTAAGCCAGGGGTTCGACCCCCGTCTCATCGTTGGCTCTTTTATCATTGCCAATTCAGGGTTACCGCTGTCTGTCATCTTTGGTCAAGTGCCGGCAACATGGGTAGAATCGTCTAGTTTAAACGAGAAAGAAGTATTAAAAGCAGCGCTCATTGGGCTGATTATCCGCTTCATTACAGCCTGGATACTCGGAGTATTTTTAACTCCTTATTTGGTCGGGTGAGCTATGGAAGAGCGGTATTTAATTCGCGGGAAAAAGCTGGTTACTGTATCAGATTACGGAACGATAGAGGATGGATGCCTCGTTATCAGTCACGGAAAAATTGAAGAACTTGGCCCTTGGGAACAAGTAAAGAAACGCTTTTCAACCATTAAAGTGATCGATTGTTCCGAATATGTCATTACGCCTTCACTCGTTGATTGTCATACTCACTTGTTAGAATTTGCGCCTTCTTCCTTGCATCCTGTTTCTCCAAACACTCATCTATGGGCAGGAAAATCAATTCTTTTTCATGCTCTATCCTCAGGGATTACAGCGCTCGGAGAACAAATTTGCGGCCATCCAAACTGCAATTTTTCAATAAAGGATTATCGAAAATCAATAGCTGATTTGCCGATTGATATTTCTTTTGCCACGACGAGCATATCCATTGGTTTTGATGAACCTGTACACTTTTCAGCTATTACCCAGTCACAGCCTATCGAAAGAAGCCGCTTGTCTGATGCACGATTAGTACGAAAAATTGCGAAAGAAAGCAGCTTTCCCGGTGAAAATGTTTTCATCAATGCGACTCCTGCCAATTTTACTGCTGAGGCAGTGCCTTGCGCTGGTGAGATTATGTACAGTTTGCAAGAATTGAAACAAGTAACGGATATTTATCATCAATTGAATAAGGAAATAGGCGCCCATGTGGCAGGCGAAGAAGGAATTGAATTAGCCATCTCCGCAGGGATAGATGTCCTGCATCATGCTCATGGAATTACGGATGAACAAATTAAAAAAGTAGCAAAGCAGAACATGAAAATAGTAGCCACTCCAATGGGAGGAACTCATTTGCCGCCCAATTCTCCGAAGGAAATTATGAAGTTGGTAGAAAAGAAAATAGCTGTATCGATTGCGACAGATGCTTATCTTCCCCCCTATCCGAATGTTTCATGGCTTCCTTTCCATTCACGTACACTGCAAGGACCAGATGCTTTGATGCTCATAGCCCAACCTGCTATGAAATTGATGAAGGAGCATCAATTTGATGAAAATGACATTCTAGCTTTATTAACAGCAAACCCCGCAGACCTTTTAGGAAAAGGAGATCAGTTCGGTCGTCTGGAAAAAGGAATGGACGCTAATTTTATCGTATCTGCGGGCATACCTGGCCTGGAGATAACAGACGTGGAACAAATAAAGAAAGTATTTTTCCGAGGAATAGAAGCGATTAATCGCTTGGTTTAATCCTTTTCTTTTGGCATTCTAACAGAAAAATACGGAAGATATACGTCAAGACAATTTCGGGAGACCAAAAGCCGATTTTCCTTGCGCTAAGGAAGATCGGCTTTAAAGTTGAGCATGGTTAAAAATGAATGATGTTTTTTGCCGTTGATTGTAGCGGAAAGCGCCCGCCTGCAGCGAAAATCAACTTTTTCCTCTCTTTTTGACAATTAGTTTGTTGAAGCGCGGATCGATTGTTTACTATTTTAATGATGAATCAGTTAATTTAATAGGAGGAAGCTTGTTAGAGAGCGTTAAGTGAAAGACACGAGCAGCATCAAGTGTCTCCTTTTCTAATGTGATCGAGACGAATAACTTTTTTCTCTGGGTGTTTAGCAATCAACAAAATAGCTGTTAATATGAATCCACTCCCTATAAGATGGATAAAAGAGAGTTTTTCACCTAAGAAAAGCACAGAAAGAATGACACTGCTAATTGGTAAAACACCTGTCAACACTCCAACTGTACTTGCCGGAACTTTTGAAACACCCCGGTACATAAGAATAAAAGCAATAACAGTCACAACTACACCAAAATAAAACACTAATCCCCATTCCGCCATGGACACTTCTTTAAATTTAAATTGAGAGCTCTCATAAAGAGAAAACGGGAGAAATAAAACAGCCCCGAACAAACTAACAATCGTTGAAATAGCAAGCGGACTAACTCGCTGTGCCACAAATTTCCCAAATATAATAAACAAAGCTTCACCAATAACGGCACCAAAAATGAGTAAATTCCCCAATAAGGGAGAGGAACCGCGCTCAATGGATGAAAAAGAGGTGAAACCATTGATTATCGATGTTCCCAAAACTGCCAGCAAAATGCCTATGCTAACATTTTTGGTTAGTTTCTCTTTAAGAAAAAGAGCAGCAAGGCCCCCGGTAACTGCTGGAATGGTGCTTGTAATAATGCCGCCTTCCATGGCCGTAGTTAGTTTCAGGCCATACAACATCAGAATATTAAATAAAAATACACCAGATAATGCTTGTAAAAATAGGATGAAAAAATCGCTCTTACTAATGGTCGGGATCCCTTCCATCTTAATCAGTAATGGAACCATAATAATGGTTGCAATAAGAAACCTAAGTTCAGAAGCCAAGAACACGGGGAAACTTTGAACCATCAGCTTACCTGCTACAACTGAACTGCCTACAATGATCATGGCCAACATAATTTTCAAGCTTGGGATTAAATGGTCATTCAATATGAGTACTTCTCTCTAATGAATGGATGATATCCGTTACTGCGCGATATAAATTTTCCGGGTATTCAGCTATTCGATGACATAAATACAAGTACCACTCTTTTCCATAAGGTAAGTACACTTTACAGTTATAACCTTTGCTTTTTAAATCACTTAACAAATCTGAACGTATGCCATAGAGCATTTCTATTTCTACGTCTGGACGATTAAGGTATTGACGATGTTCCATTTCGCGGATAAGAATCTCATCATGTGTGGCTATGGATACCGAGTGGTTGGCTTCTATTAGTTGCTCTATAAGTTTAAGATAGCGATCATTTAATTCTTTCGATCTAGATATGGCAATATCGGCAGATTCTTGATAAGCTCCTTTGACAACGCGTATCTTCCCAGGATAATCAATGAGTTTCTGAATATCATTGTCCGATCGGTATAAGTGTGCCTGTATAGTTATCCCTACATTTGGGCACTGTTCGGCTGTTTTTCTATAAATATCAAGAATGTGATTTGTTTTTGCTGATTCTTCCATGCTGATCATCAGTGAAATCCCATGCAGATTTGCTTCCTTTGCTATCTCAAGCAAATGGCTATAAGCTGTATCTGGATCCACAGATAACCCGATATGTGACAAATCAAGCGAAACAGTTTCCTTCATAGATAGAGAGCCCATCTCTTCTATAAGGTTTAGAAACTCATTTTTTGCTTTTTGACACTCCTCTAAATCAGTTATGTTTTCTCCTATGTATTCCAGCGAAATAAAATAACCTGTTGAAATTAGTTTTTTTGCTACTTCGATTCCTTCTTGGCTATTTTCGCCTGTGACAAACCGTTTAGCAGCTTTTAACAATAACGGATAGAGTTCGGATGATTGCTGAATATAAGATTTCATTTGTTCATTACGTGCAATTGATTTAAGAGCTTGAATAACTTCGATTTCTGGATTAGTCATCATTGTCCATCTCCTTTTCTATTTGCATCCACTTTATCATGATAAAATGGTTTGTATTAGTACCACTAAACACAATTTTTAATGGTACCACTTTTATTAAAGGAGAAAATGTACATATGCTTTGGATACCGATTGACCGATCCTTAGATATACCTTTGATTAGACAAGTGTATCAACAAATACGGGAACAAATTTTAAATGGGCATCTACATTCAGGAGAAAAACTGCCATCCACACGCGAACTATCATCTGAATTAAAAGTGTCCAGAAATGTGATTTTGGAAGCTTACGATCAACTGCTGGCTGAAGGTTTTTTAGTTTCACGGAGGGGAGCAGGCACCTTTGTTGCTGCAGGAGCTTTTTTAGAACAACATAAAAAGGTGCCTGTATTTCATTCTTCAGATGAGAGGGAAGAAAACAGAAAAGAGGATCCCGTTATTAATTTTCGGTCGGGTATACCTTCATTAGATCTATTCCCCCGTAAGACATGGGCAAAGTTATCTCATGCCACGTGGAATGACACCTCACCTTCTTCGTTTGGGTACGATATCCCTGAAGGACGACCAGAATTAAGGCAGGTTTTATCACGGTATTTACTTAAAACGAGAGGGGTTCACTGTCATCCAGATCAGATTGTTATTACTTCTGGTGCCACTCAAGCTCTCACACTTGTTTCTAAACTACTTTTAACACCGAATGATACAGTAATAATGGAGGATCCCATCACTAATGATATCCAAACGATCTTTAAAGATTCAGGGGCTCTTCTTTATCCCGTATCTGTTGATGAATATGGAATGAAGACATCCTTGCTACCAATCAATCAAAATCCAAAGTTTGTCTTTATTACTCCTTCCCACCAGTTCCCTTTAGGAGGAACATTGCCGATTCAACGACGGATCCAATTGATTAATTACTCGAGAAAGACAAACTGTTATCTTGTTGAAGATGATTATGATAGCGAGTTTCGATATGAAGGCCCCCCCGTAAGTTCGTTGCAGGGGTTGGAACCGGAACGCGTGTTATATATTGGTTCATTCAGTAAAATCTTATCTCCTGCTCTTAGAATGGGATATTTAGTTCTCCCTTCGCATCTGATTGAAAAATGTCGGAAACTAAAATGGTTTTCCGACCTACACACTCCTTCTGTAGATCAGCTTATTCTCGCTCGATTCATTGATGAAGGCTATTTGGAACGACACATTACAAAAATGAAAAAAATGTATAAAAATCGGAGGGATTTCCTGATTCATTGTTTAAAAATAACCTTTTCGGATAAGGTTAATATCTTCGGCTATTCAACAGGCTTACACCTAATTGTTGAATGGAATGAGCTACATTTCTCAAAAGAATTACTTGAACACATCCAACAATTTGGAGTGAAAGTATATTCAGTAGAAGATCATACAATTGAAAAAGGAAAACACCAAAATCGGATTATTTTAGGATACGGCCATCTAAAAAATGAAGAAATAAATGAAGGCGTAATTAGATTGCATGAAGCCATATATAACTATTAAATTTAAAAGAAAGGAAATCCTAACAATAGGGTTTCCTCCATTCTTCAATTGAGGCCTTTTATAGTTATTTCAAATGTGTCTCCATCCATTTCTAACTTCACACGGTTACCCAAGTTGAGAAATTCATCGCATGTAATCAATAATTTATTATTAGACCAACCATGAAATGTAACTGTGTCCATTTTAATTGGACTTTTTAATGGAATTTTATCATTTAATGTTGACTCTATTTTTTCAATATCATAATAATCCGCAATTATGAAGTCCCCTGATGGTGTCACGGTTAAACATTGATATGGAGGTTGGGATTCATATGCAGTTACTTCTCTGCTATAACAGTCAACTTGAAATAAATAATCGGAAGTGAGAACCAGAATTTTGTTATGCTTGTTTGATAGTGCAACAGCCCTTGGTGAACCTCTAAACTCCCCACACCATTCATGAAAATTTTCTTCTTCAAACTTTATCCAAGTCCAATTTTGAGAATTCCAAGAACTTGCTATGTCATAAATTTTTTCTTTGTACTGTCCTGAATAAGGCTGGTTGATTATTTCTGCTTTGATTATCACTTTTTTGTCCTCCAAAAAGAGTTTGTCTTATACATATTCGATAAATAATGATGGAGTACAGCTAACATTTCGGAAACTTTGTACGCTAAACGAATGTCAACTTAAAAAAGTCGAATTCCCGTATTCGAAGGGTTCGACCTTTTTTGATTAGCTTGCTACACTACAGGAGGATAGTTGGATAAGAAAAAATGTCATTCCTTATGAGCGACAGCTTCAAACGTAATTATTTGACTTGATGTAGTTGGATATTGTCCGTATTGATAGTCTGCTGATATGGTTATATCTTCAAATCCAATCTGTTCAAGAATCATTTTGAATTCTTCAATTCCATACCAACGAAGTGGAAAACGTTCCAATTCTGTTTGTATTCGTTCCCCATCCCCCCATTTTTCATAGCGATTATGAGATATTGTGTATTGGTTGATATAGTCAACTTCGACCACTTTATTTTCTAATGTGATAATATCGCCATTCTTAGATTCCCAAGTTCTTGTTGATACCTTGCCAATAGATATATCTGTTTGTAAAAAAATATCTAAAATTAGCCTGCCTCCCTTGGAGAGATGGTGATAGAAATTTTTTAAGGCTTTAATCGAGTCCTCTCTTCTATGTAACAATAGGAATGTGCCAGTTGGCACGATAATAGCTTCATATTTTATGTCTAATGAAACTGACTCCATTTTTCCTTCAAATAATTTTGGTTTCAGTCCTCTTTGTTCGCAGTTGTTACGGCATATTTTTAACATTTCTTCTGAAACATCGAAGCCATCGACTTTCAAGCCTTTTTGTAAAAGTGGAATAAGAATACGGCCGGTTCCAACTCCTGGTTCAAGAATGTTGCCCTTGCAAGACGCTAATCTATCGCTATAAAATTCGACATCACCAAATGAAAGACCGATATACTTGTCTATATCATATACTTCTGAAGAAAGTTTATTATAATAACCCAGCATATGCCTTTCCCCTCTTCTTTTTAATCATCCTACCTATTAGTTTAAGCGTATTTCTTTATCATAACTTTTCCACCATAACATATTTATCCAATTCATTCTCTCTAAAGGGTTCCGAAAACGGCATGTTAATGGGACTAAAAATAACGCTGTTAACAATAACTATTTTGTATAATTTTATAGAGCCAAAACTCACACCTAAAATCAGAGTAGTCTTTTTAATAGCCTAAATCGTTTTTGGTGAATAAAATAGCTATAGCTCTCCGAGGAATTATATACTTTAACAAGTTGCTAAACGATTTACTCACCTTGATCGTTTCCCCTGATAATTGTTCTTCTGTGGATTATATCAACATCCATCTTTAACAGAGGCAAAAGAAAAAGTAACGATAGCTTGTTAGCCTATTTTGCCTGCCCTTCTCTACGCGGGCCCTTTTTAGGAAACACAAAATCACCCACCTGGGATATGCAGTCCCGGGTGGATGATTGGATTACTGAATATATCGGCGGGCCCCCGCATACTCTTCGCCATAGCCCGATGTTTCAATCGGATCAATGCGCACATGAGTCGAGCTGTTAGGAGAGTGAATCATCTTGCCATCTCCAATATAGACAGCAACGTGGTGAACTTTGCCTTTTCCTTGATCATAGGCGAAAAACAAAAGGTCTCCGGCCTGTAGATTTTCTCTTTCAACAGGTGTTCCATGTGTGGCCTGTACAGAAGAATCCCGCGGGATCACTATTCCATTTGCATGATAAAGCGTGTAGGTGAATCCCGAGCAGTCAAAGCCAAAACCGGACATGCCTGCCCACAGATAGGGAAGACCGAGAAACTTCTTGCCGGTATTGACAATATCCTGTCCAGTCGGAGCTGGGATATCCATCTCGTTTTTGTAAATGGCCACATCGCTCTTTTTTAGCCATTTGGCACCATCGCCAGGTGTCGCAACGAGCACTTCATGTTTGAATTCTTTTATAACTGGAAGGCGAGTGTTAAAGCTGATCTCCATAAACGCATGATTGCCCTTTTTGTTTTCATACAGCCAAGCTGTTGGAGACGTGACAAGTGCAAACGGTCGATTCAATTTGTTTTCAAAGCTTTTCCCTTTTACAAGCTGGGCTTTCGGCATCCAGCCCGGGTAGCCTTGTTCATTTCTTGGTGTTGGTTGATTATGAACGACCACTTTAACCCATTCCCCTTTTTGCTCAAGTACCGTTACTTTTGATCCGTATAAGGCTTGTGTTTCTAGTTTCCCGACAAGGCCGAGTTTTTCTTCGTAAGTCATGCTGGTGGTCCATTTTCTTAGATCAACCGGATTAGTGGAGGAAGGCTTGTCCACCTCTCGTAAAAGGTTTGGAGCCGTCCACAAAGTCGCCGCTGATACATCAACATAATAAGTATCTGTCTCTTTCTCTTTTGCTTCTGCTGAATTGATTGACAAAAGCAATAATGTTCCAAGAGCTAACACAATGGCATACCACTTTTTTAACATAATGAATGTTCATCCTTTCTTTTATTTATTTAAAAGGAAAGGTTTTCTTTCCTTTTTATCCCCAGTCCTGGAGCATTTCCGAGCTTGATCAGATCTTTCTCGTAAGAAATGCCTTCGAAGTTCTCTTGCTTGATCCAGAGCGGTGCATCCAGGTCAATTTTTGTTATATTCGGGTGGGCTACGGCCAGATGGATGGCGGCTGAAACACTGACGATTGATTCCATCATGCTGCCAATCATGCATTCTACTTCTGCTGCTTCTGCCATATCAGCAATTTGTACTGCCCGACGAATCCCCCCTGTTTTCATTAATTTAATATTTAAATAGTCCACTGCTTGCTCGGATAATAGTTTCATAGCATCAACCGGTGAAAAGAGGCTTTCATCTGCCATGATAGATGTGTGAACGTTATTTTTTATTTCTTTTAGACCGGCAATGTTATAGGCTTTTACCGGTTGTTCGACCAGTTCAATATTAAGTTGTCGATCTTCAAGTTCTCTGATAGTCCGGATCGCCTCGCTGACCGACCATCCCTGGTTCGCGTCCACACGGATAGCGATTTTACTGCCGACCGCCTGGCGGATGGCACTGATTCTTTCCACATCCTGCTCCCAGTCTTTTCCCGCTTTAATTTTTAAAATGGAAAAGCCATCTTTGATAATTCTCAACGCATCATTGACCATCTCAGCTTCACCGGCAATGCTGACGGTCATATCATTGTGCAGCTGATTCGTCTCGCCGCCGAGCAGTTCGTATAGAGGAATATTCCAGTAACGGCAAGCTGCATCATATACAGCGATTTCAACAGCTGCCTTTGCACTTGTATTCCCGGCACATGATTGCTGAATGATTTTTGAAAGCCTATTAAGGCAGGTGATTCTCTGGCCAATCAATTGAGGAGCGATTATCTGTTCAATGACACTTGAGATCCCTTCTGTTGAGTCTCCCGTAATAGCGACTGTTGGTGCAGCCGCTCCTACTCCTGTCAGGCCATTTTCCAATTGAATTGTGACAAAGATATTGTCAATTTCTGTTGCTGTGCGTAAAGCTGTTTTAAAAGGTTTGACCAATGAAAGTTTTTCTACAGAAACAGCTAGTTTGCTAATATACATGATGACATCCTTTCCTTACAGCGCAGATAAAATATAAGAAGTGAAAATTCCATAATATGTGCCGAGCAAACTACCGAGCACGGCCATTAAAATACCTACCGGGATCAGTGTCCTGTTAAAGGAACCGGCTAAGATTGGTGCCGAAGCGACACCGCCAATGTTGGCAAGTGAAGCGACTCCCATTGTAAATAGATCTAACTTAAAGACTTTCGCCAGAATAACCATAATTACACCATGGAAGAACATAATCATGAAACCGGAGATAATGTAAACTGGCGCCTGGAACAATTGCGAAAAGTCGGCATGGGAGGCAATCAACCCGATGACAATGTAGAGCATTACTTTCGAAATTTCCATAGAGCCCGGCAGTTTGCCTACCTTCGTCATTGCCAATATAAGGCCAACAGCAGAGGCGATAATGATTGTCCACGTAGTTGCATTGACAGCAGCCCCGAGTTCAGGAAGGCTGTCTCCTATTTTCGTTGCAGCTGCGGAGACGAATAAGGCGAGTGCCAGAAAGCCAATTAACTCTACAAAGCCGATCGGCTGTTTGTCGCCGTTATCTTCTGCTTCCAGCTGAGCTGTAATTTCATCAATATAAGAAGTGTCCGCTTTCGTCCACTTGTTGAACTTTAAGGCAAACGGCACAAGCCAGAATAAGAACATAACCCAAACGGAATAATTGACGGTATCCATGATCAGGGCGTACCCAAAAATATTTTCCGGAACATCTAAAATTCCTTGAAGAATGACCATATTGGCTGATCCGCCTGTCCAGCTCGCACTGAGTGCAGAAAATGCCTTCCATGTTCCTTCGGCATAAAATCCTTGAAGAAGCACATAAGTGATGGTAAATCCAGCGATAATACTGAGCGATGCAGCGAAAAATGTCAGCAGCATTTTTGGTCCTAGGCGGATAATTTTTCTTAAATCACAGTGAAGCAGCATGAGCATAAGCATCGCTGGCAACAGTAAACCGCGCACGGTCCCGTAAGCGGTTTCAACAGACTCACTAGCAGAGAAGAAACCAAAAGTTTTCATTAAAGCAGCTCCAATATAAATGAGAACAATGCCGGGCACATACTTAAAGAACTTCCCACCAATCGTTTTTTCTGCAATGGCAATGACAGCCGTAAATGTCAGCAAAAAACAAACAAACATAACACCATCTTGAATCATCTATAATTCCTCCTTTAAAAAATAAAAAATCCAGCTGCCAAAGGAGAGTAGCCCCTTTAACAGCTGGATTTCAAATGCGTAAACAAATGAAGCAGCTAATTGCTAATAATTTGGTTGTATTTAATATGGGCATTCTTAAATGCCACAATTAAAGCCTTCTGTGATGCGCCAAAATAACGGGATTCAATATCGGCAATAATATCCTCGAATTCCATCATGGATCGCCCGCTAAAAATGGATTGAACAAATTTAGATGTTAATGAAATGGTTGAAGAGCACTCAGCTTCTAATATTTTATGATTGCTCCGATCGATGACGAGTCCGATAAAATAGGAATTAAACTGCTGCATAATCGGATTGTTAGAAGCCGTTTTACTATCCCCAATTACATAGATTGTATCTTTATGAAACACGAGTGATCCTCCTGCCATTCGGATATTACGCGGGGCATTCACATGTTTTGCATGCAAATGTTCGCCGTAATAAGCATGGTACATTTATCTTAATATATCCGTCCGCTATTTGCAATATTAAAAATATTTTGTTTCAAAGACAATAGTTAGACTCCTTCTTTTGTAAACAGCTTTTTTTCTTTCCATTTTCCAAAGTGAAAATAGGCGAAGGCAAAAAGGCTGCTAATGATAAAGCTTGCCCCCATGCCAAAAGCAATGCCGCGTTCTCCTATCCAGTTTGCAAACCATTCCGTCAGTGGATATCTCAACACCCAAAAAGAAATGAAGTTCAATACCAACACTTGAAACATGGCTCCTGCTCCCCGCACGATGCCATTTAATACAAAATTCAAACCGAGGAAAGGATAGAAAAACGCCACCATTTTTACATATTCACTTCCGAATGCTACCGCTTGCTTGTCAGTAATAAACAGGCGGATGCTCCAGTCAGCGAATAAGAAGATAAATAGAGCGGCCAACAGCATAATAGCTAAATTTAACAAAGCGGCGTAGAGAGCAATTTGGTTTACCCGCTTCCACTGCTGGACGGCGATGTTTTGACCAGCCATACTGTTGACTGCTGTGCTGAGAGCCTGGGCCGGTAAGATTAACAGGCTGTCCAATCTCTGAGCAGCACCAAAACCAGCAACGGCATATCCACCAAACGAAGCAACCACACTCATAATAGCGGCCATCCCTGCAGAAATGACCGTCATTTGCAACCCAGCTGGAATCCCCTGTTTTAAGATCAGAGTTACTTCTTTTTTGGCAGGGATCGAAGGAATGGTGAACGGAATCAATTTAAACCGAATGCTAACTACTAGACCATACAAAAAAGCGGCACCTTGAGCGAAAATGGTGGCATAGGCGGCACCGTCAATGCCCATGTCTAATACACGGATAAATAATGGATCAAGAACAGCGTTTAATATAACTGCCATGGAAACAAACCGGATAGGCGTCTTGCTGTTTCCGAGCGCACGAAAAACCGTGCCAATAAAGTTGTAACCGAATAAAAAAAGAATGCCAATAAAGTTTATTTGTAAGTAACTGACCGCTTCAGGAACCATGACGGATGGCGTATCCAGCAATCGTAAAATATCTTCTGCCCCAAAAAAGCCAGCTATACCTAGACTAATGGACAAAAAAGTTAAAAGGACAATAAAAGCATTTACGTATCTTTTTAAATGCTCAGTGTCATCTTTGCCTTTTAACTGCGACAGAATGGTCAAGGTGGCATTGTTAATGCCAATGATAAAAGATAACACTGTAAAGATGACGGTACTGGAAACAGCTACTGCCCCTAGTGCATTCGCACCGAGTAAATTTCCTACCCACAAGCTATCAATGAATTGATAAGACACCTGTAAAAGGTTGGTCAGCAAAATTGGCAGAGAAAAGGTAAGCAACTGCCTCCAGATGTTCCCTGTCGTGAAATCATGCTGTTTCATTCTTGTACTCCTTTTTGTTCTATCATAACGAAAAACAATGGAAGGTGTGCTGAAAATGCTTCCAAAAGAGAAAGCAAGATGTTTGGCAGCTGAAAAAACACCGTCTGGTTTAGACGGTGTCGGGTGATGACTAATGATTATTTGGGCCTATCTGTATTATACAATTTTAATGAGGTCCGAGGTGCCTGTGCGCATCTCCCCTGTTTTATTCAGTTCAATCGCCTGTCCTTCTTCGAGGTTAGTAAAAATAACCGGCGTTACAGCTGAAGGAGCATGTTCATGAATATAATCTAAATCGACTTTCAAGAGAGGTTCCCCTCGTCGGATTCGATCCCCATCTTTTTTAAGCGCTTCAAACCCCTCTCCTTTTAAATGAACTGTATCAAGGCCGACGTGGATCAATACTTCATGCCCTTCGTCTGAACGAAGACCAATGGCATGCTTGGTAGGGAAAATAGTAACGATTTCTCCGTTAAACGGAGCTTCCACTACGTCTCCTGTTGGTTCTATCGCAAAACCATCCCCCATTAATTTATTAGAAAATACTTCATCAGGCACTTCTGAAAGCGGCATTACACGGCCGGCAATCGGCAAAGAAAAATCGGTCAGTGATCCAGGATGGTTCACTGAAGTCATTGTATTTTCCGTTGAAGGAGCAGAAGGTTGTTGTCCGGACATGATATTTTTCATATCTTCATATACAAATTGCACATTTGTACCGACGATGACTTGCACGCCTGTTTTTCCAAGCTTCATTACACCACGAGCTCCATTTGCTTTTAAAGCTTGATCTTTCACTTTTTCGCTATCGGCTACTGTCAGGCGAAGACGAGTAGCACAATGATCAAGAGACGTGATGTTGTCCTTTCCGCCTAGATTTTCGATGAAAGCAGCCGCCTTGTGTCCAGTTGTTCCGTCACCTTGAACAGCTAGTCCTTCTTTTTCTGAATCAGCGGTTTCTTTTTCTCTTCCTGGTGTTTCAATATCGAGCTTTTTAATTAATGTGTAAAAAATAACAAAATACAAAACAGCATATACAATCCCTATTGGTATAAGGAAAAGCGGTTTTTGAGCGATACCAAGGTTTAAAAAGTAGTCAATTGCTCCCGCGGAAAAACCGAAGCCATGATGAATGCCGAGCATCACACTAATTGCCATGGACAAACCAGTTAATAAAGCATGGACGACATACAGAAGCGGCGAGAGAAACATGAATAGAAATTCAATCGGTTCTGTAATACCAGTTAAGAAGGAAGTTAAAGCTAAGCCGCCGAGCATGCCGGCTACTGCTTTTCGCTTTTCTTTCTTAGCAGCAGCAATCATCGCCGCCGCTGCTGCAGGAAGCCCGAACATCATAATAGGGAAAAATCCAGTCATAAAGGCTCCCGCTGTCGGATCACCGGCAAAGAAGCGCTTTAAGTCTCCATTTGCCCCATTGAACTCACCAAACACAAACCAAACAAGACTATTTAAGACATGGTGAAGCCCTACTGGCAATAGAAGGCGATTTAAGAAACCAAAAATACCGGCTCCAAGGGCACCAGCGCCTGTAATCCATTCTCCTACATTATTAATGCCTTCCTGAATTGGGGGCCAAATCACACCGAAAATACCGGCAAGAATGATCATCGCAAAAGAAGTAACGATAGGCACAAAGCGCTTGCCTCCAAAGAAACCGAGCCACTCTGGGAGCTTTATACCGGAAAATCGGTTATATAAAAGCCCAGCCGTAATCCCCGAAATAATTCCGCCAAGCACATCCATATTAATGTCTTTATTAATAGCCTCTGTCCCATTCGACAAGACGAAATAACCAACAGCACCAGCTAGCGCAGCGGCCCCGCTTCCGTCTTTCGAAAGGCCAATCGCAATGCCGATCGCGAACAAAATGGCTAAGTTAGCAAATACGGCATCACCAGCGGCAGCGACGAATGGAATTCCTAGTAAGTCATCTTGGCCAAGCCGCAGCATTAATGCTGCGGCTGGCATAACAGCGATCGGCAGCATTAACGATTTGCCTAGTTTTTGTAAAAAATTCAGCATATATTCATATCTCCTTTTAAAATGAATGAAAACGCTTTTGTTGGGAAAACTGTATCACAAAACATTTATAGTTGTCTATACCAATTTTGCGGTTTATTATGATATTAGAATGTGCTTTTTTTCATTCTTTATGACCAATTTAGACAAAATTATGGTGAACAGGTACATTAATAATGAACTTCTTTATAGAAAAGGATGACGTACATGAGCGATTATATTTTAACGGGGGCGACAATTTTTGCAGAGAACGAGACTATCTCTGATGGCTTTATCCGTGTAACTAACGGAAAAATTGCTTCATTTGGCCGCTGCAATGATGGCGAACAATCCCCAGAAATGCCAGTCATTCAGCTTCCAAAAGATAGCCTGATCATTCCAGGGGCGGTCGATATTCATATTCATGGAGCTGGAGGAGCCGACGCGATGGATGCCACGGAACAATGCTTGCAAACGATATCGTCAGAATTGCCAAAGGAAGGCACCACCTCCTTTTTGGCAACAACCATGACCCAATCACAGGATGCTATTCAAAAGGCCTTACAAAATGCAGGAACATTTCGACCTGATCGTCCAGGCTATTCAGAGATGGTTGGCATTCACCTGGAAGGGCCTTTTATTTCAAAAAAACATCCCGGCGCCCAGCCAAAAGAAGCGATTATGCTTCCTGACGCCTCCTTGTTTGATCAATGGCAACAGATGGCAAACGGCCGGATTCGGCTGGTAACAATGGCTCCGGAGGAACCTGGTGCTATCAGCTTTGTTCAATCCCTTGTACATTCCGGCATCACCGTATCTGCCGGACATACAGATGCGACATATGAACAGCTGCTTGAAGCTGAGTGTGCTGGTGTTAAGCACGTTACCCATTTATATAATGGCATGCGGGGCATGCATCATAGAGAGCCTGGAACAGCTGGCGGGGCTTTGCTCATCGACAGCTTGTTTATAGAAATGATCGTCGATGGCATTCATATTCATCCCGAAATGGTCCGGCTTGCTTTTCGCCAGAAAACCGCTGACAAAACTGTGCTGATTACCGATGCTATGCGGGCAAAGGGGCTGAAAGACGGGCAATATGAGCTTGGCGGCCAGCCTGTCGCTGTCGAGGGAGGAAAAGCTACTTTAGCCGATGGTACGCTAGCGGGAAGTACGCTAACGATGAATCAGGCGATCAAGAATATGATGAGCTATACTGGCTGCTCGATCCGCGATATTATAAAAATGACAGCCGAAAATCCCGCTCGCCAAATTGGAATATTTGATCGTAAGGGCAGTATTGCTTTGGGGAAAGATGCGGATCTAGTCGTATATAATGAAGATTTAGATATCCAGTGGACCATTTGCCGCGGTGAAACGGCTTTTTTACAGGAGGATTTTTTATGATTAATAAGCAGTCCCCCTTGCCTATTTATTTTCAAATTGAAACGATGATCCGCCAGCAGATCGAACGTGGCGAGCTAAAACCGGGAGAGGCTCTTCCTTCTGAGAGAATCTATGCGGAAGAATTCGGCATTAGCCGCATGACTGTCCGACAAGCTATTACGAATCTTGTCATAGCAGGTCTTCTATACAGAGAGAAAGGGCGTGGCACATTTGTCGCTGAGAATAAAATGGAGCAGCATCTCTCTGGCCTGACAAGCTTCACAGAGGATATGAAAAAGCGAGGCCTTACGCCAGGAAGCCGATTGCTTACATTTCAAATAGCGCCGGCCCCAAAGAAAATTGCTGGCCGTTTGCAAATTAAAGAAGGCGCGCCTATATACGAGGTTACCCGTCTTCGCTTGGCAGATGATGTGCCGATGGCTTTAGAGACACTGTTTGTTTCCACAGATCTCGTTAAGGATCTGAATGAAGAGATTGTCATCAGCTCTTTGTACGAATATGTGGAGGGAAAGTTGAACTTAAAGATCGGTCATGCCCTTCAATCGATAGAAGCGATTTCTCCTGGTGAAAAAGAGCGGGAATATTTGCAGGTTTCAAAAGACGTGCCTGTTATGCTGATGGCTCGGCACACTTTTCTGGAAGACGGCCGTCCATTAGAATATGTACAATCATCTTATCGGGCAGACCGGTATAAATTTATGATTGAAATTAAACGATAAGAGGATGAGTGCAATGTTTCTTGCTTATATGGAAAAAGTAGCACATTTGTTACAGGAGACTGCCCAAAAACAAGCAGACAGTGCTCGGCAAGCTGCTCACACGATTGCCTCCTCTATAAAAAATGGCGGGATCATTCATGTGTTCGGCTGTGGTCATTCACATATGCTTGCTGAAGAACTCTTCTATCGTGCCGGCGGACTTGCTTGCATCAATCCAATTTTTATCGAAGAGTTAATGCTTCATAAGGATGCCGTCCGTTCTTCTTCGTTAGAGCAGGAGCAGAACTTCGCCTTCTCATTTATGAAGGATATTCCGATCCAGCAAGGCGATGTTTTCATTGCTGTGTCTACGTCGGGCATCAACCCCGTTCCAATTGATGCACTGCTTTATGCTAAGAAAAAAGGAGCTGAAACACTGGCACTGACATCGCTTGCTTACTCTGAGCAGGCGTCTTCCAGGCATAAAGAAGGCATCAAGTTGTTTGAGGTGGCCGACCTGGTCATTGATAATAGTGCTCCTTATGGAGATGCGATTCTTGCGCATCCGCATGCCGATGCAGAGTTTGCCCCTGTTTCAACTGTCATGGGAGCCGCATTATTAAATGGGATTATGGCTGAAGTTATTTCTATACTTGCTGACAATAACTATAAGCCACCTATTTTTAAAAGCAGCAATGCCGGAGACTCAAAAGAGCATAATCACTTTTTAATTCAGCGCTATTCACCGGTTATAAAACTATTCGAAAATTAAATCAGGCTGTTCTGAAAATATGTCTGTTTTCAGAACAGCCTGATTTAGTATTCAGAAAAGTCCAATTTTCAGCTCGTGAATCAGTTTTTTGTAGTGAGCGGCTTCCGATTTTCCGGCAAGCGCCGCCAATCTTCCTGCTACTTGCTCTTTTATTTGCTCTTCTATATCCTTTCTCGCCTGTTCTAAAAGCTTGCCATAGAACGGGAGAAAGCTTGCTTTCATATGCTCCTCTTCCTCGCGGATATACTGGTGAACAGGCGGGATAAGTGTTTTCTCGATTTCATCCCTGATTTGTTTGTTTCCATCTTCTGCAAAAAACTGCAGAGGCGTTTTGTATTCCTTAAACAAAGAAGTAAATAAGCCTGAATGTATTTCTTGAAGACCGGGTTCAAAAATAAATCCGGCGCTTTTTCTACAATTGTTTCCTTCAAGTCAACCGATGGCAGCAGCTGTTTCATTTCCTTCTCAAGCGATCGATAAAGCTCATCCATCCTTTTTTGCATAAAGATTTGGAATCGAAAAGCAGCAGTCCTCATTTCTTGCGTCATCTCCCCGGCAACAAATCGAATGATTTCATTCGTCATTCGGTGCAACGCGGTGAACGTGTCATCAAAAGCATCAAAAGCCGCTGGACTAAAGATCAGCTTAAATTCATCATTATAGCGATAGAAGAGGCGCTGTCTTGCATAAAACAGCAGCTCTTTAATTTCTTGTTGAAAAGCCTCCTGCTCGGCTGTAAACGACCGATTCTTTAAGTAAAGAAGTGCTTCCGTCAATTGTTGGGAAAGTCGCTGGCGATAATTTTGTTGTTCTGTTTCGTCTGCTTCAGCGAGCCGAAGCCGCCGTTTCAACTCGATCACGGCCTCGTCGGCATCCAACTCTGCCTGATGCAGTACGGCAACGGCCAGTGCCTGCTTTGTAAAAGGGTAAAAATAATGCTCGAACAAAGAGAAACCCGATAATTCCAGTGCCTGCTCAACCGGCATATATTCATTTTCCGATAAATTCAAAAGAGCTTCATACTGTTTTTTATCTTCTGCCGTTAAAGAGTGAGCGGCCCCTCTTTTGGACAGCAATGCCAAATGACTTGACACTGGGAAGATGCGCGCTTGCCGAATTCCATTCTTTTCTAAATTTCGTTCTACATGGTGAAGCACATCGAATAAGTCGCTTTTTGTTGCAGCAAGATCAGCAGCATTAACGATAAAAAACATTTTATCTTTCTCGATAAAATTCTTCATTTGGCCGAGTTGTGTTAAGAAAGCCTGATCTGCTCGCGAGAAAGCATGATTATAATAGGTAACAAATACGATAGAGTCTGCACTCGTTATATAATTAAAAGCCATTTCTGTATGCCGGGCATTCATGGAACCCGCGCCAGGTGTATCGACAAGAACCATCCCCTGCTCTGTTAGCGGAGAGGAATAGTAAAGAATAATACGTTCAACAAAACAGGCCTTTTCCTCCATGCTGACAAATTCAATGTAGCTCTCTGCCGTTCTGTGTGCTGTCTGTCCGAGATACTGTTTCATTTCTTTATAGCCCGCGAGAGCGGCACGCAGAAAGGCAAACTGTTCAAGTGGCAAAGCGGTAAGCGGGCTGAACCACTCGTCCTCTTCTTCCCCCTCTCCATTCGCCTCCTTTCCCGGCGTCAGCTTCTTTTCTACCAGCTCATCATGCTTCTGTAAAAGCAACTGTAGACTTTCTATGCTGCCAACCGTTTTTCCGCTTAGCTCTAGCGCCTGATTTATATCTTTAAGCAGCTGGTCTTCTGTTTTAAACAACAGTATGACTGTTCCGTGGGAATGCTCGGCATCAGGCATACGAATTTCATTGATCGCCGCTGTCGTCGGATTGGGGGACACTGGCAAAACCCGCTCACCTAACAAAGCGTTCGCAAATGATGATTTGCCAGCACTAAACGCGCCAAACAAAGCAATAGTGTATTCATTTTTTTCCAAACGCTCAATTCGCTGATGAAGCTTTTCCATTCTCTGTTCCATGTAATTAGCCTGCGACAAAAGGTGGGCTTTTCTTTTTACCTCCTTAATCCGCTCGTCTAGATTAATAGAAACAAAAGCCGTTTCCTCAGATCGGCTGCTCCACTCTTTAGCGGCTTCACCAATAGAAACGAATGGCTTTCTTTTTTGACTGGCTAGTGGTTTTGTCTTTTTAAAAGCCTGAAAAGGTTTTTTCTCTACTTTTTCCTGGCCGCGTACAGCGAGGATAGAAAAGATGTTTTCATACAACTCTGTTTCGTTTGCTTTTAACTGTTCCCTCTTTTTCCAATCCTCCATTTTTTGATATATCTCTTTCTCTTCTTTAGCAAGCAGAACCCGCTTCTTGCGGTTATTTTCCTTTGCCTGTGCTTCCAGCGGTTCAACGAAAGCAGCAAATGCCTGGCGGTACAGGGTCTTCATTTCGGAAGTGACGTCCTTCGCATAGTTTAATACGTAATCATCTGTAAGCATTGCTCCACTTTTGACGAGCTTTACGAGCAAATCTGGAGAAAACTGCACTTCGCATTGGCGAACTTTCTCTCTGAGCTCATCGTTTATTACATCAAATGAGGTTAGCAGCTTGATAACCTCTTCTTTAAAGGGGATGTCAATGTAAGAAAGCCTATTCTCGTTTAGTGTTTGAAACAGCTGCTGCAAGCGCCATTCTTTTTCTTTTTTTGTTCGTTTGCGGGAAAAGAAGCCGCGCACCTGAAAGGAAAGTTCACGGGACTCTAAAAATTGGCGCACAAACACGCGCGCATAATAATCTAAAAGCTTGGCATTGTTAAAAACAGTTGACAGCATTTGATCAAACAGCGGAATAAACAGATTGTCCCGCTCTCTTATCGCTTCTTTTCGCTCATTGAACTCTCGGCGTTCTTCTTGAAGCTGCTGAAAAGAAGCCGTACCTATAAGCCGCTCATCATATTCCTCAAGCTCGGTTCTTGTTTTTTCCCGCTGCTTGTGAAAAAAGCTCATGGCAACGACTAGTGCTTCCTGTAGTACATGAGCCGTGATTTGCTGTTGCCGGTCAGCGATTTTTCCCGACAAAAGAGCTTTCAATTCGCTCAGTTGGTTATAAGCATGGTCTGCCTCTTTTAAAGAAGTGAAATAAAGGACGTTATATGAAAGGCGATGCTCAACAAATGATTGCTGAATACGGCTTAAAAATTCAGTAAGCGACAGTTCACTTGCTATGTGTTTATCGATTTGGTTAACGATTAAATAGTTTTCTTTTCCTCTCTCCGCAAGCTGGCGATTAAATTCAAAGTTTACAGGAGATTGCACATGATTATAGTCCATCATGTAAAAAACAAGGTCGGCCAAGTGAACCTTGGACAAAGCACTTACCCGGTGAGCATCGTCTGTTGAGTCAATTCCAGGCGTATCAAATATGGCAACCCCTTCAGGCAACTGGCCTGTACGATGGGATATTTCCACTTCTTCTACTATATTGCCGTTGACGCAATATGCTTGAATGTCACGGATATCGTAAGGGTAAGGGAACACTTTTATAGTCCCATCCTTAAACCAAACCTTCGCATACGGCTCTCCTTCTTTTACCTTGACAATATTGGCGCTTGTCGGAATCGGACTGGATGGCAGCAAACTTTCTCCCATTAATTCATTGATCATGGAAGATTTTCCGGCTGAAAAGTGGCCATAAAAGGCGATGATATACTCCATGTTTTCCAGTTTTTCGATCAGTTCGGCACATATATAGGCACTTTGCTGGTCACCGTACTTTAAAAATAAAGCATGAAGCTGCTCTAGTTTTGGCAGAAGCAAGGCCCGGGTTGGTTTCTGGTTAGCGAGCCAGTTTTTTAATTTCTCGGTTAACATGCAGCATCCTCCTTTCTGCTTTCAGCGGTATTTTATTTACGCACTCCCCCTATGTAATCTCGGCTTCTTTGCCTATTCCTGGATAGGTTTCTTTTAAAAATGCTACGGATTGTTTGATTAATACTTTTAAAACATCAACATTAATATCGGCTAATTTATTAATATACACGCATGCTTTCCCAGTAGTATGTTTTCCGAAGCTATTTAACAGTTCCTCACGCTTTGTGTCACCCGGTGCAAAATACAAACTTATTTTAGCTTTTCGAGGTGAAAAGCCAACTAACGGTGCGTCTCCTTCATGGCCGGATTTATATTTATAATGATACGAACCGAATCCAATAATGCTCGGCCCCCACATTTTTGCTTCAAAACCCGTCGTTTCGGTAAAAATATCTAGTAATTTATACGCATCTTCCCGTTTTTTGGGGCTTTCAATAGCTTCAATAAACTCAATCACACTGTTATCCGTTTCCTTTGTTTTTAACTCATACATATAGAGTCACTCCTATATTTTCAACTTTTATACAGTCAAAGCAAGTATAACTGCGGAAGTGCAGGTCGCTTAACTACACCAGCTGTAAATTAATAAACTAACGTAATCAGAAATATCATCTCCAATTTCCAGTGCGCTACGATAAAGATTTCTCTATCAATCTTTATTACTCCTTTATTAAGCGCAAATTCTCAAGTTAACAGTCTATATGAGAAAGCAGGAAAGAATCAAACGTTCTCTACGCCCTGTTGTAAATGGCAACGTGACCGGCTTGGTATTTTAGCAGCCCTTAATAAAAAATTTTCTGAACAGATTCGCAGCTCTTCTATAAATATAAGAATAAAAAGCCGGTTTCGGCAAATCTTCTCTCTGCACAAAAAAACAGGAGCTGAATTTAATGGATCAGCTCCTGTTTTATGTGTTTATTAGTAACTGGCCGAACTATTTTCAACAGGAATGGACTGTTTGTAAAAGCGCGGCGCTGTCTTTTTCAAAAATAGTAGTACAGCTGACGTAATTAACATTTCCGGAAGCAAATAAGAAAGGTTGTACAAGAAAGAATAAACGGCGACCGGTGTTCCTTCCGGTGCCGAACTGCCGAACCAGACGACGCCGGAAACGAAGTGGCAGATAAAACGAAATACAGTACCTAACAATAGACCGGCAAAAATACGGCCCGTTGTAACTGGTTTATGGAAAACAGCAAGGCCTCCGAGTCCGAGTACAGCATAAGCAAGAGGGTAATCCAACACGAGCTGCACTGGATGCACAACGTATCCACCTGTCATTAAGCTGATCAGCCCAACCAACAGACCTGTAATAAAACCAGCCTGCCAGCCGCGGCGAAAGGCCATGACGAATATTGGCACCATGACAAGGGAGATAGAACCCCCGAATGCCCAAAGAGCGCCAAACTCGACATAGCTTAATATAAGCGATAATCCTGCCATGACAGCAATTTCGATCATCGTAACCAGTTTGTTTCTTTCCATAAAAAATCCCCCTTTTCTTATCCAAAGGGGTGTACGGATACAACGGATTCTTCCGCTCATGCGAATATTTCCTGTATCTGTCACACTTTCCCTACGCTGGTACTAACCAGATCAGGTTCTTAGAGTTGAGGATGGTTCCTCTCTCAGTCTAACGACACCCCTAGTGGACTTATTGCTCTTACTATAGCATAACTATAAGGAAAATGAAATACGGGGAATCATCTCCGGTGCTTTACAGTAGTAAAAGATGGCTAGATTTTTAGAGTGACTTTCATAGGAAATTATCCATCTTCTCAGCGATTTCATAAAAACTGGACTCTGCCTCTCGGCTTAGTTGTGTTACTGTCTGTTCCATATGAAAGGATTCTTTCGACTAAACGATACAATCTTATAAGGGCCTATTCATATTCTCTTCCCTCTTTTGGATGTGCCTGACTCTTTTTATTTAAAGCGTATATCTTACTCTCTTATTTCATATACGTAAGTGAATATCAGGAGAAGCATCTTTTCATAAATACTTGTTTTAAAAATATATAAAATCAGGTGAGCCGATGAATCATATTGTTAAGAGCGGTGAAACATTGACGTCTATTGCAGCGGATTACCGCATTCCTGTTTCTCAACTGATTGCAGCCAATCCGGGGATCAATATTCATTCTATCTATCCCGGCCAGCAGCTGCGTATCCCGGGACTTCCTGATCCTTCTTCTCTTCCTTATTCAATTAGCGTTTCATTGTCACAGCGCAGGCTAACCTTATTTCGTCAGGGGAAAGTACAAAAAGTCTATCCGGTGGGGGTTGGTAAAATGCTGACTGAAACGCCAACTGGAGATTTTGTTATTATTAATAAAGCACCAAACCCAGGCGGCCCATTCGGAACGATGTGGATGAGTTTATCGAAGAAATCTTATGGCATTCATGGAACGAATAATCCTTCTTCTATCGGCAAGTTTGTCTCTAAAGGCTGCATTCGCATGTATAACCGTGATGTAGAAGAACTGGCTAGAACCATTCCAATCGGTACTCCAGTTCGCATTAGACCTTAAATCGCTGAAAATTCATCTGTTGCAGGTTTGAAAACAAGCAAAGGGGGCATAACGAAACAGTAAAGGAGGAATGACTGATGACAGAAGAAAATCACGCGATTCATAAAGACGGGGAACTGCAGCCGGATATGGTGGATGATACACTTGAACGGATAAGCCCCGAAAGAATGGACAGCATTCTTGAGAATTTCAATTCCTTTAAATCTTATTTGAAAAAAAGAATAGAACTCGCTGAAAAGATCGGTTTAAATGAAGAGCAACTGGCGATTGCTACAGAAAAAATTGCCGACTATCTGGCTGATCATGCCGAGCCGAAAAACAGAGAAGAGAAGCTTCTTCAAGAGCTTTGGAATGTCGGGACACAGGATGAGCGTCACCACCTAGCTCATATGCTTGTTAAATTTGTGGATCAAGAATAGAGTGGTTCTCTTTAGTGCAAACGAAGCACTATTTACGATAAAAGCCTGATATGGAGCAATCTTATATTTAACAGTCAATGAAAAAGCCTCTATGCATTCAGGGGCTTTTTCATTTGTTTCTGATCCTTCTTCTCCCTTCAAATCTTAGAAGAAAAGCGCTTTAATCAGGTTGGCATGTTGTCTCTTACTTTTGATATGGGGATGAGTTCTTCTCTTTCCACTCACTAGCTAACATTCCATAAATAACATGGCCTCCATAATGATTGTATAACCATTCGGCTTGTCGGATCGTCCCCTCTTCTACAAACCCTAACCGTTCAGGAAGGCTTCTGCTCTTTGTATTGTCAGGAGCAGCGATCAAAGAAACTTTTTCAAAAAGAATGTAATAAGGGCCTCTCCCTCGTGACAGCTTGGGTTTACTCGAATGAGTTTGAAACCCGTCTCCCTATTTAATGCTATATGAGCTGAGGCATAGAGAGCAATAAAAAAAGAGAAGCGAATCGCTTCTCTTTTAAGGTGTACCGATCCTTTAGTTTTTCTTTGTTATCAAACTCTATCAGTTTTTGGGAAAATTTTTATTTTACTTCGGCATACTGTTCTACTTCAACTGTCCAGTTGAATGGATCTTGTTCCTTGCCGTTTTGAATACCGGTAATAGAGCTGTACAGCTTTTTAGCGATTGGACCAGTTACACCCTCGTTAATGACCATCTTCTCATTATTCCAGAATAATTCTCCGATTGGAGAAATAACCGCTGCTGTTCCTGTGCCAAAGGCTTCTTCTAACTGTCCAGCCTTATATGCTTCACGAATTTCTTCCATAGCAATGCGGCGTTCGGTTACTGTCAGTCCCCAAGATTTTAAAAGCTCGATGACAGAGTTTCTTGTGACACCTTCTAAAATACTGCCATTCAAAGCAGGTGTGATAATTTCTTCGTTGATTTTAAAGAAGACATTCATGCTGCCTACTTCTTCAATGTATTTCTTTTCTAAGCCATCTAACCACAAAACTTGAGTATATCCTTGACGTTCAGCCACTTCCTGCGCCTTTAAGCTGGAAGCATAGTTACCGGCTGTTTTCGCTTCTCCTGTCCCTCCGGCAACCGCACGAACATATTCGCTTTCAACCAGTATTTTTACCGGATGAATGCCTTCTTTGTAATAAGCACCAACCGGCGATAAAATAATGATAAATTTATAGTGGTTTGATGGCGCTACTCCAAGAAACGGCTCGGTAGAAATGATGAATGGGCGAACATAGAGAGACGTGCCTTCTGCACTCGGAATCCAGTCTCTTTCTACTGAGATTAATTGCTTTAACGCTTCCAAAGCAAAGTCTTCATCCACCGAAGGAATACAAAGACGCTCATTGGAGCGATTCAAGCGTTCAAAATTTTTCTTAGGACGGAATAATAGCACTCGATTGTCTTCAGTAAGATACGCCTTTAATCCTTCAAACACAGTCTGCCCATAATGAAAGACCATGCAGGCTGGATCTAATGAAAGTGGTTGGTAGGGAACAATACGTGGATCGTGCCAACCTTGCCCTTCCGTATAATCCATAATAAACATATGGTCCGTGAATATTTTTCCAAAGCCCAGTTCTTCTCCTTGTGGCTTTGGCTTTCTTTCAGGACTTAAGTTGAGTTGGATAGTATGTTCTTTCATTCGCACTGTCTCCTTGCTGTATATGAATTTGGTGAAAAGTAAAGGGATAAATAATTATATACGTACCATTTTACAATTTTTTAGAATCTTTTCACAATAGTTTAGTGCAAAATTATTGTAAAACATTTTCATTTTTTTGTCCAACCAGATTTTTCTATTTCAAAAGTCCTTCCTCTTTTAAAAATTCCTCCGCCACCTTTTCTGCTTCTTGATTCGCTACATTCACTTTATAATTCATCTCTCGCATCTGCTCATCGGTCACTTTTCCTGCCAGCTTATTTAGTGTCTGTTCAACCTCCGGATACTTTTTCAATGTTTCCTCTCTTAACAATGGGGCTCCTTGATATGGTGGAAATAGATGGAGGTCATCTTCTAACACTGTTAAATGGAACTGTTGCAGCTCACTATCTGTAGAATAAGCATCTATTAAATTAATATCTCCCGACTTGATAGCCTGGTAACGCAGCTTGGGCTCCATCGTTTTGACGAATGGAAAATGGAGATTGTATTTTTTTGAATGCCACGGTAGCCATCTTCACGGTCAGAAAACTCTAATGTAAACCCTGCCTTCATTTGTTTTTCCACTTTTTTTAAATCCGAGATTGTTTTTAGGCTCAATGTTTGTGCTGTTTGATCCGGCACGGCTAATGCGTAAGTGTTATTGTAAGCCATCGGGCGGAGCAGTACCATATCATACTTTTCAAGCAAACCGGTTTGCGCTTGTCGATACACCGCTTGCCGATCTGTGCTCTTTGCTTCCTCCTTTAAAAATTCAGAAAGAGCCGTTCCTGTAAATTCCGGGTAAATATCAATTTCTTTCGCGCGCAGAGCATTAAAGACAAAAGATGTTTTCCCGAGCCCTGGTTTTAATTCCACTTGCAGATCGGTATCTTGTTCAATGAGCAGTTTGTACATATTCATTAATATTTCAGGTTCACTGCCCAATTTCCCAGCAATAACAAGCGTCTCCTGCTTGTTTTTCATGAGGGATGGGGCCAGCAGGAGCACACAAGCTGCCAGAACAGCTATCCCCGTCACCATCAGTGAGCGCTTAAATGAAGCTCTCTCTGCGGCCTTCAGCACAATATCAAAGAAGATAGCAAGCAACGCGGCTGGGACAGCTCCAAGAACGATCAAGGAGGCATTATTGCGGTCAATACCGAGCAGAATAATATCGCCAAGCCCCCTGCTCCGATTAAAGCTGCCAATGTGGCCGTTCCGACAATTAACACCATGGCTGTCCGGATGCCTGCCATCATCACCGGCATAGCGAGTGGAAGCTCCACTTTGATTAACTGTTGATGGTTTTTCATTCCCATCGCTCTGGCGGCTTCAGAAAGTGAGGGATCAACCCCGGTAATCCCCGTGTATGTATTACGAAGAATGGGAAGCAGAGCATAAATAACCAGAGCGATAATGGCCGGCAGCCGACCGATTCCAAATATCGGGATCATTAATCCAAGCAAAGCGAGTGATGGAATGGTTTGAAGAACGGCAGTCATGCCGATAATACTTTCTGCGGCCTTTCTATGCCTCGTTAAATAAATGCCAAGGGGAATAGCGATCAGTACCGCGAAAAACAGGGAAATCAGAGAAAGTTGTACATGCTCAAGCAGCGAGTGCAGCATGTCCGCCTTGCGTTCATTAAAAACATCGATAAAGTTATCCATGTGTCCGTCGCTCCTTCAGCCTGTCCGATAAATAAGCAAGGGCTGATTGTCTCGTAAGCACGCCAATAATTCTCCCGTCTTTTTCGACTTGGACCTGTTCGGCTTGCAGCAACAGGTCAATCGCTTCTTCTAACGGCAAGGTTGCCTGAATCGTCCGGATCCCTGGCTGTTTTACAAGAACGAGTTGTTTTTCAAGAGCCTGTTCAGCTGTGAGTGTTCCCAGTGTGAACGGGCGAGCTGTACCGATAAACTGTTCAATAAACTGATTGGCCGGATCGTTAAAGATCGCCTCCGGGGTGTCGATCTGAACAATTTCTCCCTCTTTCATTAAACAAATTCGATCTCCCAGCTTAAAGGCTTCCTGCATGTCATGGGTCACGAACACAATGGTTTTATGAATGCGTTTTTGCAACTCAACTATATCATCCTGCATTTTCTCCCTGCTGACTGGATCCAAAGCGCTGAATGGCTCGTCCATTAATAAGATGTCCGGATCGGCGGCTAAGGCGCGAGCCACACCTATTCGCTGCTGCTGGCCGCCCGATAATTCTGTTGGCTTTCGATCTCTATATGTATGGGGGTCCAGTCCTACCATGAGTAAAAGCTCATCTATCCTCTTCTTTATTTGGGGCCGGCTCCATTTTTTTAATTCCGGTACCACAGCAATGTTCTCTTGGACTGTCATGTGTGGAAACAGAGCAATCTGCTGAAGAACATAACCGATGTTCCAACGGAGCTCATGAATATTATAATCATTTATATTTTTTCCGTTGATAGCAATCGTGCCCTCTGTCGCATCAATTAACCGGTTAATCATTTTCAAAGTCGTTGTTTTTCCGCAGCCGCTTGGGCCGGCCAGAATAAGAAACTCTCCTTTGCGTATGGATAAATCAATAGATTGAACAGCTATGGTCCCATCAGGGTATTTTTTTGAGACCTTTTCAAATTGAATCATATTCACTCCTCTTTTCTCTTTTTCCTAATTATTTCCCTAACTATTCATACTAACAAACTCTTCTTTTTCATCAAATGAAAAGGCCCGCTGCAAGCAATCAAGTAAGATGAATGTCCCGCATGATCAGGTAAGCAAATGTAAGAACAAAAAAGCCGACTTCCTTAAAGGGATCGACTTTTTTATTCTCAAATGTCCTTGCTCTTTTCTTATTTCCTGCGTTCTTTTATTTGCTGCAGAATTGTCTTCTTGAAGTCAGCCAACGAAACCATTTTCGATTGTTGCTCTCCATACTTTCTGACGTTTACTGTCTTCTCTTTCACTTCGTTGTCTCCTAGCACTAGAATGTATGGAGTTTTCTTTATCTGGGCTTCTCTTATTTTGTATCCGATTTTTTCCTCGCTTTTATCAGTTCTCGCTCTTATTCCTGATTGTTTTAATTCGGATTCAACTTTCAAGCAATGGTCGAGATGAACCGATGAAACGGGGATAATTTCGACTTGAGTCGGTGCAAGCCAAACAGGAAAAGCACCTGCAAAGTGTTCAATTAAAATGCCAAAGAAACGATCAATGGAGCCAAACACAGCACGGTGAATCACAACGGGACGGACCTTCTCGTTATGTTCATTAATATAGGTTAAACCAAATTTCTCTGGCATTTGGAAATCCAGCTGGATTGTGGCACATTGGTGGCTTCGCTTCAAGGCGTCTTTGATATGGAAATCAATTTTTGGTCCATAAAACGCTCCGTCCCCTTCATTTATCTCGTAATGAATCTCTAAGCTTTCGAGGACATTTTTCAATGCTCCCTCAGACATCTCCCAAAGGTCGTCAGTGCCGAGTGAATTCTTTGGACGAGTGGAAAGCTCCACTGAATACTCAAAACCAAACGTGCGATATACCTTGTTAATCAGAGAAAATACTTGCTTAATCTCACTCTCGATTTGATCCTCTCGCACGAAAATATGAGCATCATCCTGGCAAAACGTACGGACTCGGAACATTCCGTTTAAGGCACCACTATATTCATGTCGGTGGACTTGACCGAACTCAGCGAAACGAATGGGCAGATCTCGATAAGAGTATAGGTTATTTTTAAAAATGAGCATGTGACCCGGACAATTCATTGGTTTCAGAGCAAATCTAGCATGATCCACTTCAGAAAAACACATATTTTCGTGATAATGATCCCAGTGACCGGACTGTTCCCACACCCGCTGATTCATCATAAATGGTGAGCGCACTTCGTCATAATCGGCACTCTTTTGCAGCTCCCGCAAAAATGCCTCTAGTTCATTCCTGACAATTTGGCCTTTTGGTAGATAGAACGGCATGCCGGGTGCTTCTTCAGAAAACATAAACAGTTCCAACTGTTTTCCTAATTTGCGATGGTCTCGCTTTTCTGCTTCTTCCAAGAAATTCAAATACTCCTCTACCTCTTTTTCTCTGTTAAATGCTACACCGTACACCCGTTGGAGAACGTCATTTTGACTATCGCCCCGCCAATAAGCTCCCGAGACATGAGTTAGTTTGAATGCCTTGATCAATCCTGTAGAAGGAAGGTGCGGACCACGGCAAAGGTCAATAAACTCTCCTTGTTGGTAAAGAGTGATCTTCTCACCCTGTCCGATCTCCTTTAATATTTCTAACTTGAATGGTTCTTCTCTTTCTTTAAACAGCATTTCAGCTTCTTTGTAAGACACGTCGATTCGCTTGATTGGTAAATTCTCTTTTACAATGTTCTTCATCTCTCTTTCAATCGCAAGCAAGTCCTTTGGAGTCAAGCTATGATTTAATTTCATATCATAGTAAAAACCATTTTCAATGACTGGCCCTATTCCTAATTTCACCTCTCCATAAAGTCTTTTCGTTGCCTGTGCCAATACATGAGCCGATGTATGCCGCAAAATAGACAATCCTTCTTTAGAGTGCAGTGTTAAAATAGAAAGCTCCACATCTTTTTGCAGATGATGACTTAGATCTACCAATTCCCCATCTGCCTTTGCTGCAACTGCATTTTTCCCCAGGGAGAGGCTGATGGAATTGGCTATAGTCTCCACTGTTGTGCCTTTCGCAAATTCCTTTATGTTTCCGTCTGAAAGTGTAACTTTGATTTTTTCCTTGCCTATCATCCTAAACACTCCTTTTAAAAATAAATAAAAAACACACTCATCCCTCAATAAGGGACGAGTGTGCATTAACCCGTGGTTCCACCCAACTTCCCATAAGCTCAATGGATGGCTTATGGCTCTGGTGCTGTAACGTAGCATAGACGGCATTGGATACTTCAAGTTCCCCAATACAGCTCAAAGGCGGTAAATTATTTCCCTAAGCTAGGAAGATTTCAGCCTGTTCTTCCCTCTCTGAAAGCCGTAAAAATAATTCGTGTCCTTCTCATCGCAGTAATCCTTATTTTTTTGTTGGTAAAATAAAAAAACACACTCATCCCTCAACAAGGGACGAGTGTGCATTAACCCGTGGTTCCACCCAACTTCCCATAAGCTCAATGGATGGCTTATGGCTCTGGTGCTGTAACGTAGCATAGACGGCATTGGATACTTCAAGTTCCCCAATACAGCTCAAAGGCGGTAAATTATTTCCCTAAGCTAGGAAGATTTCAGCTTGTTCTTCCCTCTCTGAAAGCCGTAAAAATAATTCGTGTCCTTCTCATCGCAGTAATCCTTATTTTTTTGTTGGTAAAATAAAAAAACACACTCATCCCTCAACAAGGGACGAGTGTGCATTAACCCGTGGTTCCACCCAACTTCCCATAAGCTCAATGGATGGCTTATGGCTCTGGTGCTGTAACGTAGCATAAACGGCATTGGATACTTCAAGTTCCCCAATACAGCTCAAAGGCGGTAAGCTACTTTCCTGCGTTAGGAAGATTTCAGCCTGCTCTTCCCTCTCTGAAAACCGTAAAAGTAACCCATGTCCTTGTCAGTGCTTTTCGCAAATTTAAACAGTTCATTTGAAATTATGTTACATACTACAACAAATGATCATAAATGGCAACACTATAATTTTAAATTTCTAGTCTCTCGACCTTTTTCATTAAGCCTCATTCGGACACACGACGGGTGATTTCCCCAATACCGAAATAAAAAGTTAATCTGACTTTAACTTAGAATAAAGATTAAGATCGACGAATTTGTCTTTCACTTTCTCACATTGTCTCAGTGTTCCTTCGAAAGTGAAACCTAGTTTTTTTAGCACTTTAATAGAATTGACATTTTCAGGCTCCACTTTAGCTTCCACCCTGTTAAAGTTTAACGCGTTAAAGGAGTAATCAATCAAGGCTGATACGGCTTCTGTTGCATAGCCATTGCCCCAATGCATTCTAGCTATGTCATAACCAATTTCAGTTTTGGCATTATCAAAATCCAAGGAATTGTAACCGCAAGAGCCGATAATTTCATTGGATAGCACCTCAACAATAGAGAAACGAACCGCTTGATTATCTTGAGATAACTTTTCAAGATAAGTAATCATTTCTTTCGCCTCGTCTTCATTGGTGAAATGCTGGATATTCATGAATTGAGTTACTTCAGGATCAGCCCATATTTTAAATAAGCTTGATGAATCGGCAATCGTCATTTTTCTTAAATGTAACCGTTCTGTATACAAATCTTTAATCAATACTTTTCCCTCCTAAGGTAAATTGTCGGTGAGTTAAAAATATTGATATCTGCGCATAATTCAGTCCCTTCTGCTTATTCCTTGATTATTATACAGGTTTTTACGGATTATTCCATAAAAACCATCTAAAAGACATTCAAGACACTATTTAAGATCAGTGCCTGGCAGCCGGATTTCTACTTTTGTGCCTTTTCCTTCCTCACTCTCAAAGAAGATTTTGCCTTTGTGATGCTCGATAATTTTGAAGCTAACCATTAATCCTAGGCCCGTTCCTTTTTCTTTATTAGAATAGAACGGTTCTCCCAGATGCGGGATACGATCTTGAGAAATGCCAATGCCATTGTCGGATACTTCAATGCAAATAGAACCATTGGCCGCCTGTTTTGTACAAATGGTTACCTTTCCTCCATCAGGCATTGCCTCAATGGCATTTTTAATTAAATTTAAAATGACTTGCTTCATCTGCTTCTCTTCGACTCTGACTAAAGGCAGCCCTTCTGCTAACATGGGAACTAATTCTACCCCATAGAGTACAGCTTCGGGCCCCATGAAGGCAATCGTATCTCTTAAAATGCTGTTAATGTCCTTTTCGGTAAAAAACATTTCTTGATTTGGCTTGGCGAGCATTAAAAATTCCTGCATGATTGACTCAATTCTATCAAGCTCGGAAAGAATAATTTGGCTGTATTGATGATGAGTTTCTTGTCCCCACAACTGAGTAAAGCCTTTAATAGCGGTTAAGGGGTTTCTTACTTCATGAGCAATGCCAGCCGCAAGTTGTCCGACTGCACTTAATTTATCTCTCTTATTCAATAAGAT
Organism: Bacillus sp. PK3_68; assembly: GCF_003600835.1. NCBI lineage: Bacteria > Bacillati > Bacillota > Bacilli > Caryophanales > Bacillaceae > Bacillus > Bacillus sp. PK3_68. Next base: position 361,101 of record NZ_NQYC01000001.1, read on the forward strand.
TTCTTTCTCTTTTAAGCTGGTAATATCTTGTGTGATCACAATGACCCGGTTTTCAAAGCGCTCATCAATGATCTTACGCGATCGAAGCCAGATAACAGAGCTATCTTTGTGAATAGCCTGGTATTCAATTTCTGCTCGTTCTCCGTAAACTTCTTCTCTGGCAAACTTTTTAAATCTCTCCTGGTCTTCCGGATGAATAACTGATATGAAGGAGCTGAGGTCTTGATAGATCTTACTTTTTGGATGTCCTAGCACTTTTTCATAAGAAGGGCTGATATAAAGGAGCCGGTTCGTAAAACGGTCGTATACGCAAAAAATATCGTTAATATTTTCTGAGATGTCGAGGAATTTTTTTTCGTTTTCTTTTAATTCTTCTACTTTTCGATCTAATAAGAGGGCTGTTTCAATTTTTCGAGTAATATTTCTTGTGACGCAAACCGCAGCGGTGAATTGTCCATTGGCATCCAATACAGGTGACATAGAAATTTTCATATGAAGAAAAGAACCCTCTTTGTGCCGGCGAATCGTTTTAAAATGGTGGACGGTTTCTCCAGACATGAGCTTTTGTTTTAAAAAGCTAAACTCACCTTCTAAATGTATGGGAACGACTGGCAGAAGGTCCTCCTGTATTTCATTTAATTTCCAGCCGTATTCTTGTTCAAATGCCTCATTTACAGCAATAATTTTCCCATTCTGATCAAAGACACATAGAGGATCACAAACTGCTTTTAAAAAAGCGTTACGCCAACTATTACATTCAACTGGCAAATGATTTGATAAAATGGATTCTGTTTCATTGGTTTTCACTTCTATCCTCTCCCCCTTATTACTATGTCTAAAATTCTTTTATTTTTCATCAAAAACCTTTCAACAAATGGCGAGTTTTTATGACAATTTCCAGTATGAATGTAGGTGCCCAGATTCCTTTTTACACAATTCTCATCGAATGAACTATAATAAAGACAAACATATCGTAAAGAAGAGGTGCCGCTATGGAAATAAAGCAGTTATTTGAATACTTTCAAGAACGGACGCCAGCCATTTTAGGCAGTGAAAATTTTACGAAGTTTGCTGTTCTTCTTCCCCTTGTTGAAAAAGAAGGAGACATCCATGTCCTGTTTGAAGTGCGCTCACATAAGATGCGCCGGCAGCCCGGAGAAGTTTGCTTTCCGGGTGGAAAGTGCGATCCGGAAGATGAAGACGAGCGCTTCACTGCAATACGCGAAACGGCAGAAGAACTTGGCGTTATACCCTCAGATATACACCATACTTTTCCGCTTGATTTTATGCTATCCCCTTTTGGTACTATTATCTTTCCATTTGTGGGAGCGTTGCCGACCAGCCAATTAAATACTAATCCAGAGGAAGTAGAAGAGGTGTTCACTGTCCCGCTGGATTATTTATTGAAAGCTGTCCCAGACTGCCACTCGATTAACTTTAAAGTGGTACCGGAGGAAGGCTTTCCGTTTGATCTCATCATCGGGGGGAAAGATTATAATTGGCAGGCACGCCCAATGGATGAATATTTTTATTTTTATGAAGACCGGATTATTTGGGGATTAACAGCACGCATTCTTAAACATTTCCTAGATATAGTCAAAAAGTCCGGAGTCTTTTGTGAGCCTCCTCCTCCTCTTGACAAATCAAAAAAATAATAGATAATTATGAATAGTCATGAATACTTAAACGATCAAGGGATTAGTAAACACGTGAAAGGCGCCAGAGAGTGGGACCCACCGGCTGAAAGGTTCCTCGCCGGCAGCTGTTGAACCTGCCCTTATTAAGCATCGCTTATGACAACATAAGCCGTTTTCCCTCGTTACGGGGTTTAAAGCGGGCGCTTCTATGCGCCAATAAAGGTGGTACCGCGGAACAGCATGCCCTCCGTCCTTTTTAAGGAGGAGGGGCATGCTGTTTTTTTTATATACGAGAAAAGGATGATGGATTGTGAAGAAATCACGGGTTGTTGTGAAGATCGGCAGCAGTTCCCTGACGGATGAACAAGGAAATATTGTGGAAGAAAAAGTTCAAGACCATGTGTCTGCAATCGCAAAGCTTCGTGAAAATGGGCATGAAGTCATAGTCGTTTCTTCTGGAGCCATTGCCGCGGGGTTCCGGTCTCTTGGCTATAACTCTCGGCCTAAAGCAGTAGCCGCCAAGCAGGCAGCGGCAGCGGTTGGGCAAAGCTTGCTGATTCAGAAGTATATTTCCTTGCTTGCTCCTTTTGGCCTCGTTGCTGCTCAAATGCTGTTAACGAAGGAAGACTTTTACAGCCGCGGTCGCTTTCATAATTTTTATACTTCGATGTCGGAATTATTGCGGGCAGGCGCTGTTCCGATTATTAACGAGAATGATTCTATTTCCATTGAGGAGCTTACTTATGGGGATAACGACATGCTGTCTGCACTTGTGAGCGGTTTTACCCAGGCGAATGCCTTGATTATCCTTACCGACATTGATGGGCTTTATGACAGCAACCCTGTTCATAACCCCGAAGCAAAACGGTTTCACTTTATTCCTGAAGTGACAGATGACCTGTTGTCGTATGCTGGTGACAGCAGCACTTCTATTGGTACCGGAGGAATGAGGTCAAAGCTCTTAGCAGCAAAAAAAGCGCTATCTCTTGGAGTGCCAGTGTTTGTTGGCAACGGCACAGGCAAGGAGAAGCTGATGGATATTCTTGAAGGAAAAGGAGCAGGCACATACATTGGCGCTCCCTTCAAAAGTCATATGCAAATGAAAAAACAGTGGCTGGCCCATCATGCAAAAACAAACGGAGCGATCGTAGTAGATGAAGGAGCCGAGCAGGCGATTCTTTCAAAAGGAAAAAGCCTTCTGCCCGTTGGCGTTCTATCTGTTGAAGGCTTGTTCCATGCCATGGACGTGGTCACGGTCTTAAATCAAAAAAGAGAAGTGCTCGGCAAAGGACAGGTTTTTTATTCTTCTGCAGACCTTGAAAAAGTGAAAGGCCAGGCTGGTGCACAAGCGCGTCATTATTCTATCAATGAACGGGCTGAGGTCATTCATCGTGATAATTGGGTAACTACAAAAGTATTTATTTAACAAAGAGAACGGAGTGGAGATAATGGGAGAATTACTGGAGAAAGCAAGGCTATTAAAGACGGCTTCTTATCAAATGGCTATGTTGGATGAAGCAGAAAAAAACGAGGCGCTAGAAAGAATAGCTCAAGCGTTGCTTGCCAATGCAGATTTTATTTTACAGGAAAATGCCCGGGACATGGAAGATGGAACAACTGCCGGATTTGCTCCACCTTTACTAGACCGACTGCAGTTAACGGAGGAACGGATCGGCCAAATGACTGATGGCGTCCGACAATTAATTAAGCTAAAAGACCCGGTTGGCGAAACAACAGAACAGTGGACGCTTGAAAATGGATTAAATATTCGGACAGTCCGCGTGCCGCTCGGCGTGATCGGCATGGTGTATGAGGCACGGCCGAATGTTACGGTTGATGCCGCAGCTCTATGCTTAAAAGCAGGCAACGCAGTCCTGCTCCGCGGGAGTTCCTCTGCAGCTCGGTCCAATCTTGCATTGGTAAAAGTTATGAAAGCTGCTTTGCAAACTTCTTCGATTCCAGAAGATGCACTGCAATTGCTGGAAGACACAAGCAGAGAAACAGCGACTGAAATGTTCCGCTTAAATGAATACTTGGATGTGCTCATTCCACGGGGCGGAGCAGGCTTAATTCAGACTGTGATCAAACAGGCGACCGTACCTGTGTTGGAAACTGGTGTAGGGAATTGCCACGTCTATATTGATGGCAGCGCAGAGAAAGATATGGCCATTGCCATTGCAGAAAATGCGAAGCTCCATCGACCTTCTGTCTGCAATGCAGCTGAAACGTTATTGATTGATATACATTGGCCTTACCGAAAAGAGCTCTTGCACACAATCGCCGAAAAAGGCGTTGAGCTGCGCGGATCGGCTGATTTGGCAGAGGAATTTTCATTTGTTAAACAAGCAGAAGAAGAAGACTGGCACACTGAGTATCTAGCTCCGATTCTTGCTGTAAAAACAGTGACAGGTGTCCGAGAGGCTATTACTCATATTCAAACATATGGAACGAAACACTCAGAAGCGATTGTGTCAGAGAACAGAGAACATGTGCAAACATTCTTCCGGGCGATTGATGCCGCAGTTCTTTATCATAATGCTTCCACTCGTTTTACAGACGGTGAACAATTTGGATACGGAGCAGAAATCGGCATCAGTACCCAAAAGCTTCATGCCCGTGGGCCAATGGGGTTAAGAGCCCTTACGACAGTAAAGTCACTCGTAGAAGGAACCGGACAAATTAGACATTGATGAAAAAACCGGCCGCTCTAATTTTGGGCTGCCGGTTTTTTCTCTCCATTTACAGGAAGGCCATATGAATGTAGTTGCTTTCCTGTAAATGAAATCCCTGTTTAACGAGCGCTTCCCACATATAGCGATCCAGTGAATAAGGACTCTTTTCCTGTAATTCGGCCGCCTTTTCTTTGTCAAGCGAGAATGTATATAAATAGTCCTCAATGATAAAAGATGCATAAATGACTTCTTCATACTCATTCCAGTCAAACAGCAAAATAGCCTCTTGTCCCCAATCATTCAATTGTACATCCATGCAATTTATCACATGGTAAAAGTAGCTCTCATTACTCATCATCTTTGCTAGATAGCCTCTAAGCATCCCAGAAGTATTCATCGAACTCCTCCATTTCCTGTTTATTATTGTCATGAACTATATAAACTTCCTATTCCCTCTCAGAGGCCTTTTAATCCAAGTGAACCTACTTTCTTTAAAACAGAAGGTTTGTTCATTAGGCGTGTGGATATACATTCCAGTCGCTGAGCGTTATCGGAGCCTCCCTCATAAGAACCATAATAGAAAAACGGACAAAAAAAGGGAATTCCCTTTTTCTGTCCGTTGGTTTCTCTTTATTTTAGTTCTTGAAGGATTAGCTGTTCCCCCTCTTTTTTGTAAGTGAACGTGATGCTTGTTCCTTCTTCCATTTGATCAAACTTCTTCATCATGTCACTGTCAGGGGCAACCTGGAAGGATTGTGGCTGTCCATCCACTTCAATTTCTACCGTATGTGGGTCGGCCATGCCATTGAAAGTTCCTTTTGCTTCAGTGTTTGTGTCATTGCTGCTTGCCGCTTTTAACTCCTGAAACACCAATTGTTCCCCCACTTTTTTATAAGTAAACGTGATGTTTGTTCCTTCTTCCATTTGGTCAAATTTCTTCATCATGTCACTACCAGGAGTTACTTGGAAGGATTGTGGCTGTCCGTTTACTTCAACTTCCACTGTATGCGGATCAGCGACACCGTTAAACACTCCTTTTGCTTCAATAATTGTGCTGGCGCTGTCTTTTTTAGCGGTAATCTTTTTCAATTCTTGAAGGATCAGCTGTTCCCCCTCTTTTTTATAGGTGAACGTGACGTTTGTCCCTTCTTCCATTTGATCAAATTTCTTCATCATGTCACTGTCAGGGGCAACCTGGAAGGATTGCGGCTGTCCATCCACCTCAATTTCTACCGTATGTGGATCGGCCATGCCATTAAATACACCTGTCGCTTCCGTTATATTAGCAGCTGGCTCTTTGGGTGCAGCTGGCTGCTTGTCCGCATTATCCGCATTGTCTGTTTTGTCTGTATTGTCCGCTGGCTCCTCTGCCGGTTCTGGCGATTGAGTTGTTACCTCTTTATCTACCGGCTTCTCTGTTGTTTCTTCTGCGGAATTATCTGCAGGCTTCTCTGTAGACTGTTCTTTCGTTTCTTTTTCTGAACAAGCCCCTAATATTCCTCCAGTGAGCAAAACAGCTCCCAGGATTGCAGACCATTTCTTCATAGATAACTCTCCCTTCACTTACTTCTCTTACAGCCTACATTGTAACATACATGGAATTTTTCGCTAACTATTTACATAATAAATAGAAAAAATAGGACTCCGGCCTGAGAGAATTTTCAAATTCTGAGAACATAATAAAATTCCTCCCTGTTTCCCTTGGGAGGCGGCTTCCTTTCATTTTCCCTGTTCATTTATTGAGAAAATAACAGTATAATAGTTCGTTGTATAAAGAAATGAGGGTTAAACATGAAACAAACGATTACACCTGTATTTGATCCATGGGAAGCTTACCTCGATGTACAGCAAGCTGGACATATACAATTATCAAACGTAGAGTTCACGACAACGACTCTTTGCAATATGAGATGTGCGCACTGCGCAGTGGGTTACACGCTGCAAACGAAAGACCCTGATGCCTTACCGCTCGATCTATTTATCCAGCGGCTTGATGAAGTGCCTGCTTTGCGGGCCTTAAGTATTACTGGCGGCGAGCCTATGCTGTCAAAAGCTTCTGTTCGCAACTATGTGCTGCCGTTATTAAAATATGCCCACGAACGGGATGTATACACACAGATTAATTCTAACTTGACGCTGGAGCTTTCTCGCTATGAGGAAATTGCTCCGTACCTAGACGTTCTACATATTTCCCATAACTGGGGCACAACAGAAGAATTTGCAGAAGTAGGCTTTGCCAATATGGCGCGGAAGCCGACATTGCAGCAGCGTGAAGCTTTGTTCCAGCGAATGATTGATAACAGCCGCGAATTGTCTCGCATGGGAGTCATGGTATCAGCTGAAACCATGTTAAATAAAAGCACGCTCCCTTACCTAGAAAAGATTCACCGACAGGTCGTAGAAGAAATGGAATGTGCTCGCCATGAAATTCATCCTATGTACCCAAGCGACTTCGCAAGTGCGCTTGAGTCGCTTTCTCTTGATGAAATCAGGGAGGCCATTCATCACCTGCTTGATATACGTGATCCAGATGTATGGATGCTGTTTGGTACTCTTCCTTTTTATGCTTGTAGCTCGGATGAAAGCACACAGCAGTTGCTCAAACGGCTGCGCACTGAAAAGAATGTGACCGTTCGTAACGATCCTGATGGCCGTTCTCGCTTGAATATTAATATCTTTACGGGGGAGATTATCGTCACAGATTTTGGGGATGCGCCGCCTTTAGGAAATGTTCAGACGACTACCTTGCAGAAATCTTATGAAACATGGAATCAATCCAAGCTCGCTGCTGATCTCAATTGTCATTGTTCAGGCGTTCAATGTTTAGGTCCTAATATTCTAGTTAAAAATGCTTATTATCCACACGTTGATTTTACAAATAAAAAAGCTGTTTTTGCTAAATAAGAAAGCATTAGCCCCTGCAGAAGGTTAGAAAATATCTATTCTTCATTGTTTCTCTCCGTTCTGTATGAAGATTGCTAAAACCGCCACAAGAGCTCATTTTGTCAGGCGGTTTTAGTTTTTTAATGCCATGCAAACGGTTCTCCCTGCCCATAAAAAAATGAGTAGGTGGTTTCTTTAGAATAAGGCTTGATTAACGTTAGTTATTTACTTTTTCCATGACGGCAAAGTAATTTTCTTCACTATCTGCAAAGTTAAATACTCTGCCAGAGGGCATATTTACAATGTCTCCGACTGTAACTTTTTTATTTAATAAGTCGCTATGTAACGTATCGAGGTTTTCTGAAAAAAACATTAAAGAAGGTGTGCCCAGATTTAATCCAGGTGACATTTTGGCCACGAATTCCTTATTGTGCAGAAGGATAGTCGTTTCTGCCTCCTTTGTTGGACCGATTTCAATCCATCTCATTCCTTGGCCGTTATTTTCTTCAGAAATCACATGAAATCCCACTTTTTCCGTCCAAAAATTTACTGCTTCGTCCTGATTGTTTACATATAACATGATTTGACCGATCTTATGAATCATTCATTTTCCCTCCTGCATGTTTGATATCCATATTTAATTCTACAACGGGTGCGGATAACCCTTTCTAATTCGCACTTCTCTAAACTTTGTACGAATGGCCGTTTGAGTGTAAAATCTTAAACAAGTAAAACCCCGTTTCAGGCTTAAAACGGGGTGAAATATAGTTATTTAATTCTCACCGCAAGGCACTTAGTTCTCGGAGCAAAGTATCGGCTAAATGTGACTGAAACTACCTTAAATAGCCCCCATTATTTATATCGAATGTTGCTCCTGTGTAATGCTTGGACTTATCTGATAATAAGAAGATAACCGTATCGGCCACATCTTCAGGCATCACAGGCGTATTAATGAGCTGGTGAGTTACATACTCTTTTTTTCTCCAATCAGGTATCACTCCCATCATCGGCGTGTTCACTATCGTAGGAGCGACTGCATTCACTCGGATATACGGTGAGAAATTCATGGCACTGCTTTTAGTTAAGCCTAGTATGGCCGCTTTTGATGTTCCGTAAATTGCATCTGAACTGCCTTCTATCCCTGATACTGAAGACATATTCACGATCACTCCCTTACGCTGATTGGAGAACAACTGCTGGCCGAACATCTGTGTGAAGTAAATAAATCCCTTAACATTTATATTTAACACTTGATCAATTTCATCTTCTTGATAATCCAGTATATTCTTCGCCAAATAGATGCCTGCGTTATTCACTAAACTATCTGCATCAGCATGCTCTGACTCCACATAGGCAAAAAATGAGACCGCCTCTTCATATTTGCTTACATCTAACGGATAGGTGTAAAGAAATTCATGGCCATTCATGGCCTGTTTTAACTCATGTAAGGAGTCTTCATTTATATCACAGGCAATGACTGCAGCTCCTTCCTGCAAACATTGTTTCACCATTTCTTTTCCAATACCAGAAGCCGCACCTGTTATGATGATCTTCCTGTTTTTTAACACTCTATAAATCCCCCTCTTCTCACTTTTAAACGAATCCTTCCTGTAAATTAAAAACTGAATGTATAAACTATTTTATCATCGCTTATTGTGCAGCGTGGACAGATGATTAAATAAAATAACGGAAGATTTTTTTATAGGGCTTTGCTGTAAATCAGTATATACACTTTTTGCGCATAAGAGGACGATTCTTTGCTCATCCTACACTGTGATACTCGACAAAACGAAAGGAGTCTTTTCATGCAGAATACACAAGCACCGATTCCGAACCCACCAAGAGTTCTTACAACGAAAGACTTGCTTTACTTAAAAGATGCATTATCATGGGAACTTCTGGCATTTAAAAAGCTTCATTTTTTCGCTCAACAGGTGAGCAATCCAGAAATCCAGCAAGCGCTCGAAAAAGCAGGAAGAATGCATCAAAATCACTTTCAAAAATTGCTTACCCATCTGCAAGTAGATAACAATGCTGCATTAGCCAGCTTGCCTACTCCTCAACAGGGACAGCATTCGTAAAGAACCAAAAGGAGGTCGATGAAATGTCAAATCAGCAAAATCCCAATCAAATTGCCAATCCGCAAACAGGACAATTGCCGAAAGTCAAAAGTCCAGAGATGAATGATCGTGACTTTATTAATGATGGTCTCAGCACATGTAAATACTTAACTGACAGCTTGAACATTGCTGTGCGTGAAGCAAGCCACGAACAGCTGTATTCGGACATGCTTCAAATTCTTTCAGAAACCCATCAAAGCTGCCGCGAGCTTTACGAATTAATGTTTCAAAATGGCTGGTATAAGCTTGAGGCTGAGGATCAGCAAAAAATTGATCAAGCCTATAAGCAATTCAGTAATTACTCCTCGCAGTTTCCCTATTAAAAGAAAGATCCCGGCCATTTAGTTTGCCGGGATCTTTCTTTTAACCAGCAAATTTCTCTATGTCAAAAAAAACAAAGGGGTGAATGGATAGATTATAATTAAAAATACATTCATTCTTAAAGGAGACGGCATGATGGATCTTGAAGTGGGTTTTCTTCCGAAAAATTGTATAAGAGATATACCAGATGCAGGTGGATACTTTCCTTTTTCTATAGATGGAAAGGCTCTATATGTTATAGATTATCAAAGCATTGATGAAGAATTTGAGAATTTTTTATGCGATTGGATGAAAAAATTAGACCGTTTTCCCATCTATGCTGTTTTTGAATATATGGATTATCAGGAAGAAGAGATAGAAAAAGAGTTTTCATTGGCCAAGGTTGAAAGGCTCCATATTAACTTTAAAAAAGAATTATTTATAAAAACAAAGTTAACAAATTTATCTCAATTGCAAGTGGTTATGCCTTATCTATACGGGCAAGGAAGCATGAATTTTTTTGCTGCATGGTCTCTTTCTCAAGATCTCTTCAGCTTTGATAAGCGAGAAATGAACACTCTCTTCGGCCTTAAAAAAGTACAGCTGCCTGTTATCTCTTTAAAACAAAAGGATACAGTCTTCTGGGTTGATTATGACGGGCAGTCCATAATTTCTATTTCAAATGAAAAGTTATTTTCATCGATTGAATCTATTAGCCATTCCTTCCCTTCAGACACCCATGTGATCAAATGTGAATAGGCAGATAAAGAATGAGTTAGGCAATCTCTGCTGTCCAGATCGAAAAAGGATCTTCGATTTGAAGATCCTTTAGTAGAACAAGTGTGGCTTTGACATAAAGTTTGATAAAAAGCCATGTGTAGCCATGTGTTGTGGACAGAATTTTTCCCGGTCAGCAATCGGGCCAGGGTGTTACTTATCGATAATCGTTAGACACTCGCGGATATCTGTACGTGGTCGTGCAGTCGGTACATGTTGGGGGTAGCCAATCATCAACGTAGCTACTATTTTTTCCCCAGGCGCGACACCGATTTCCTCTCTAAATGCGGGGTCATAAATCCAATCATTCGTACGCCAAATCATGCCGATGCCTCTTTCCCATGCAGCCAGTTGAAAATTTTGAATGAGCGAGGAGACCGCTCCATAATCTTCATCCCACCTTCTTTGGCGAGGATCTTCAGGCATAATAACGACAAGGTGTACGGGGATATCCCGGAAATATTGGGCTTTCCTCTTCACTTTTTCTGAAACGTCACCATCCACTTTTGGCTGTGAATGAATGTAGGCTTGGATAAATTTTTCTTTTCCTTCATCTACATATAACTGGAATCGCCACGGCTCTGTTAACTTATGATTGGGTGCCCACTTGGCCACGTTTAATAACTCAATAATCACTTCAGGACTAATCGGTTCCTTTTTAAAAGATTTAATCGTTCTACGATTTATAATGTTTTCTTCAACAGCATTTATTCCTTCTTGATGGCTCATCTTACACATCCCCCTTACATAGCTTTTGTAAAAGTATATGTAATTGATCGACCTACATGAAAAACATTCTCAATTACATTATTTCTTAGTATAGCATGATTGCAAGTAATCTCCTAATCATACACGCAATAGCGATAGATATAACGCTAAATCCCATCTCACTGTACGAGGATTTTCTTTTATCCGAAATTTAATTTATATAGTATTTATTCCATATATGGTAAAATTTGAATGATAAATAATTTGTTATAGGAGTGTATGTAATGAAAAACAATCTGTGGACGAAACTAGCTGTCATTTTTTTCTCTTCAATCATGTTCATGCCCACAAGTATTGCACAAGAGACGGCTAGAGCCTCTGGACAAGAAACAAAGAAAGAAGAGCCTTATATTGAAGAATATGATGCTAAAGGCAATCTAAGTAAATCCTACTCTAGTAAAGAAATTGAACTGCTTATGAAAGAAGCAAAGACATCAGAGCGTTTATTAAACACAGAACCAAAAAACACTAATGAAAGTTCCTATGTTCATTTTTATGATGAAAACAATCTCTTAATAGGTTCATCGAATGCAAAAGCGGTAACAGCCCAACAAGCAGCGTTAGCAAAAGTTAAGGCTGCAGGGTATCTGGTGTATAGATATGATGAAACGACTTTCGGAAACAGTGTGACGATAGCTAGCGAAAGATACTTTAAAAATCCTCAAAGCATCACCGTCACTCCAAAACAACAAGTGAATGTCCTGACCATTCAAACATACAAAGAAGGTTATTCAACACCCTCAGGAAGCATCAAGATCGGAAATTTTCGCGCCAGTGTGAATGTTCCGCTCGCGGACATCGCTCAACATGCACTCGGATCTGGCAATTATAAAATTCAACTTATCCATAATGATACTGCAGACAGCATGACTTATCTGAATAGCGGGACCCTTTATTATCAGTAAAAGAAAATTAGAGCTTGTTGGGGAATGAAGTAGATAGACAAGCAAAGGAGCACGAACGGGAACATGAGCTTTTACAATCTGTCCTGGTTACTTCATTCCCGGCCTTCCTAGTCCTTCTTCAATCTTCTTTCTATCTACTTCCTCTATCCAATCGTAATAGTTCTCATACAGCGGCCGGATTCGATCTGCTTCACGAGCTATCACTTCACATCCCCGATCATCATAAACAAAGAAAATAATATCTTTTGTCGTATTCACAAAGAAAACATCCGGATAATGAATGAAGTCCTCTCCAAACTTTGGTTTCAGCGGAAAGTCTTCGTTACATGCTGCCTTCAGTAATTCATTCATACGTATGTCCTCTCGCTTACAAAGCAATGAAAATTGCTGCCTTTCATAATCCTTCGCTTCGTCCGACTCAAACGGATAAGGATATGTTCTCACCTGAATTCGTTTTAAAGCGTTTTTACACTTCAAAAATGGTTGATAGACCTTCAGTTTTTTGGTTTGTTGCTTTTGGTTTTTGTGCTTATAAATATTGGTTACTAGAAGCAAATCGTCCTCTCGTTCGAATAATTCATTAAAAATGGTGAAGGCTTGCTTATAGACCACTCGAAATCGTTCAAGATTGAGCCCGCCGTTCTCTTTAAATTGATAGATTTCCGTACCAAGTGAAAAATGAATGCCAATGTCCCATTGATTATAGATGCTTGGGACTAATTCGACAGGGGGAACTTTTTCTTAAGGTATTCTGCTACGTCCATTCCTCATCTTCCTTCCTGTTTATCGTGTTTTACTAAGGTGTGTTTGTTTCTACATAAATAGCCGGTTTGATGAGAAAGTTATCCCTTGTACTTTTTTAATCTTCTCATGAATGAAGACTGGCTAATGCCTAATGCTTTCGCTGCTTTTCTTGTGGTTTTATGATGGTTGTAGGCTTGTAGGATGACTTCTTTTTCAACCTGGTCCAAGATGCCCTGTAGAGACTCTTCCATAAGATTAAGGGATAGAAGTGAGTCCGTATTTGGCCTCGTCTTTTGTTGATATTTTTTCGGAAGATCAGCTGTAAGAATTTCATCTTGTTTTGCTAAAATCACGAGCTGCTCTACTAAATTCTCTAATTCTCTTATATTTCCAGGCCATTGATAATTTCGCAGAATGTCAATCACTTCGTTCGAGAAAAATCGCGCTTTTTTATGTAATCCGTTAAATCGCGTTAAATAAAAATGCAAGAGAGGAAAAATATCTTCTTTCCTTTCTCTAAGAGGAATGATGGCAATAGGCAGAATGTTAAGGCGGTAAAATAAATCACTGCGAAAGGTGCCTTCGTCTACCATCTTCTCTAAATCACTGTTTGTTGCTGCAATGATTCGAATATTTGCCTTTTGGATTTGAGCAGCCCCTATTGGACGATACGTTTTATCTTGCAATAGCTGTAAGAGTTTAGACTGCAACGGAAGCGAAAGCTCGCTAATTTCATCAAGAAACAACGTGCCGGTTTCAGCAAGCTTTACGAGTCCTGCCTTCCCCTGCGTGTTGGCCCCTGTAAATGCCCCTTTTTGATAGCCAAACAGTTCGGATTCGATCAATGTTTCCGGAATAGCAGCACAATTTACATAAATAAATGGTTTATTATGTCTTTCGCTGAGCTGGTGAATTTTTTTGGCGGCTACATTTTTTCCCACCCCTGTTTCTCCCGTGATTAAAACAGTTGTATCGACACTCGCGACTGTTTCAATAATTTGAGAAAGTCGAATGGATGACGGACTTTGTTCAATAAAAGGAAGCTCCTGTTGATTGAACAATTGATGTAAATGCAGTTTCCTAAATTCTTGAATGTAACGGTTGAGAAGTGCATTAATTTCTTCAAACTCAAGCTGAGGGGTACTGGAAGCCAATTTGCTCATATCCCTGCCGTGAGCAATCACATACTTGATCTCCCCCTCTTCATCCAGAATAATATGTCCCGTAGTCATATGTTTTTTTCCGTTTACTAAGGTTTGTACCTTTGTAATCCGCTCTCCTGTTTCGATGACCTGTTTAATAATGGACGGTTGAAATACTTTCTCCTTTTCGAGTTCTTTTACATTTTTACCGATAATGTCCATTCCTTCGAACGACTCTTTGCTTGTTTTATTCATCCATAAAGTCGTCCCATTTTTATCCGCAATATAAATGGCGTCATCTAAAGAATCAAAAATTTTGAAAAAATCATTTGAGCTGATTGATATGTTTTCTGTCTTCATTCACCATTCCCCCTTTTTTCTGTGAAAAATGAGTCTCTATTGGTTCGAATTTTCACACTCCATCAAAACCTTCAAACGATCGAACCATATATAAATCAATCACAAGAAAATTGAACCAAATTTGGTTCAATTATATATGAATCCCTTGAGAGTTTGTATTAATTTATTAAAATTTACACACTATTCTAACATGTAAGCGATTAAAAGCAGGCACAGAAATTGCAATATGAAAAATTGAACCAAAATAAAGAAAGGTGAGTAAAAAAATGACAACTACTTTTGAACAACTCTCATGCTTGGCTGATCACATGAAAGAAGACATGGTGCAATGGCGGCGTTATTTGCACGAAAACCCTGAATTGTCGTTCCAGGAAGAAAAGACCTCCCAATTTGTGTTCGATACTTTACAGTCCTTTGGCGGTCTAGAGGTTACTCGTCCGACAAAAACAAGTGTAATGGCCCGATTAATTGGCTCCCGTCCCGGCAAAACACTTGCGCTCCGGGCGGATATGGATGCCTTGCCTCTTCAAGAAGAAACTAGCTATGAGTTTGCCTCTAAAAATCCAGGCATCATGCACGCCTGCGGCCATGACGGCCATACGGCTATGCTGTTGGCGTGCGCTAAGATTTTATCCGGCTTGAAGAACCAAATTAAAGGAGAAATTCGATTTCTATTCCAACATGCCGAAGAGGTCCCGCCGGGGGGCGCTATCGAAATGGTCGAAGCTGGTGTGATGGATGGGGTTGACATGGTGATTGGTTTACATCTCATCTCGACCATGGAAGTCGGGACATTGGCTATTAACTCCGGCCCCCTCCATCCCGCTTTAGGTAATTTTGACATTAAAATTCTAGGAAAAGGCGGACACGGCGCCTCTCCACACGAAACGATAGACAGTTTAACCATTGCTGCCCAGGTCGTGACGAATCTGCAGCAAATTGTATCACGAAACATTGATCCGTTTGAAACGGTTGCCTTATCGATTACCAAAATTCATGGGGGAGCTGTCGAGGGGGATACGGCTTATAATGTCATTCCTGATGCACTGGAGCTTGGTGGCACGGTGAGATGCTTTAATGAGGAGCTTTTACACTCCATCCCTGCTTTAATGAAACGCATCATAAAAGGAATTACGGATGCACACAGCGCAAACTATCAATTTTCATACAAACAAGGCTATCACCCTGTTGTCAATGATCAGCAAATCGCTTCCCTTGTCGAGGAAGCACTGATAGAAGCGTTTGGTGCAGAAGCAGTCCATAAAGCAAAACCGATCATGCCGGGAGAAGACTTCTCTGAATACCTTCAAAAGGCACCTGGCGCTTATTTTTACATTGGCGCCGGAAATGAAGCAAAAGGGATCATTTATCCGCATCATCACCCACGGTTTGCCATCGATGAAGAGGCCTTGCCAATCGGGGTACAAGCCTTTCTCCATGCGGTCTTTAAATTGTTAGATTGATTCATTCACTAGATAAATTTTCAAGAGGAGAACATGACATGAAAAACATTCACTTACTAGGCATGTTGCCATTTATCGGAATGCTCGGCGGACTTCCCTTCGCTAATAGAGAAACACCCTACGTTCTTGGAATGCCCTTTCTTCACTTTTGGATTGTTTTATGGATCGTTCTCACCTTTTTTATTATGTTAACGATCTATACATTTGATCAAAGCAATAGAGACAAGGAAGGTGATAGGGAATGAATATAGCAACGATGATCATTTTGGCTTTTCTCCTTTTCTGTCTTTTTTTAGGAATCCAAGCGAAAAAAGGAAAAGAAATGAATATGGAGCAATGGGCTGTAGGCGGCCGCGGTTTTGGCTACATGTTTGTCTTTATTTTAATGGCTGGTGAAGGATACTCTACTTTCACGATGCTTGGCGCGAGCGGTTGGGCTTATTCAAAAGGTGTCCCTGCCTATTATGTTCTCAGCTATACGGCTCTGGCATTTGCTATTGGCTACTGGCTGCTGCCGCCTATTTGGCGCTACGCGAAAGAACATAACATTGTCTCCCAACCAGACTTCTTTACCTATAAATATAAAAGCAAATCATTGGGAGCGCTGACTGCTGTCGTGGGCATTATTGCCATGATTCCTTATATTATTATCCAATTTAAAGGATTAGGCATCATTGTGTCTGAAACGTCTTATGGAACCATTTCGCCCACGCTTTCCGTTATCATCGGGATGATATGTATAACGATTTATGTAATGATATCTGGAATCCACGGTTCTGCCTGGACGGCCGTTATAAAGGATATCCTTGTATTCTTTATTATTGCCTTCCTGGGGATTTATCTTCCCTATCATTATTACGGCGGGCTGCAGCCGATGTTTGAAGCAGTCAGTGCAGCCAAACCAGATTTCCTTACTTTTTCTGAGTCTGGATTAAGTATATCCTGGTTTATTTCAACCGTTCTCTTATCCGTTCTTGGTCTTTATATGTGGCCTCATTCACTCGTTCCCGTCTTTTCCGCTAAAAATGAGAAGACCTTTAAAAAGAACGCCATTATGATGCCGGCTTATACACTCATGCTGCTGTTTGTTTTCTTTGTGGGCTTTGCCGCCATTCTCAAAGTCCCTGGACTCGTTGGGGCCGAAGGCGATCTCGCTCTGCTCAGAATTTCTGTACAAACGTTCAGCCCTTGGTTTGTTGGATTGATTGGAGCCGCTGGATTGTTAAGCGCTCTAGTGCTAAGCTCGATTTTGCTGATGACCACTTCAACGATTTTAGCCAACAATATCTATAAATTATTTGATCCTGGCGCCAGCAGTGTTAAAGTAGGAAAAATAGCGAAGCTCTGCGTTCCGCTCGTCTCCTTACTATGCTTATATTTCACCCTGGGAAACAGTAATTCCTTAACCGTACTGTTTCTGTCGGGCTTTAGCATCGTCACACAATTGTTTCCAGCTTTTTTGCCAGTCTGTTTAAAAAGAACCCCTTCACCACACAGGGAGCATTTGTCGGCATTACCCTTGGTGTTAGCGTTGTTTTGTATACAACCATTACACAGCAGACAATGGGAACTCTTTTCCCTCACATGCCGCAGGTGATGAAAGATTTGAATATTGGTGTTTTAGCGTTAGTCATAAATATGATCTCAATGAGCATCGTTAGTGCTGTGCCGCCCAAAAATTCTTCTCTTGCTGGACAAGAAAGCAAAGAAAAAGCGATCTAACAAAAAAGCAGGATTTCTCACTCTTATTAAGTGAAAAATCCTGCCTTTTCTTATATAAAACATCTCATTAGAGCATAGGGAGTGGAATCTAATAATTTCAGTTTTTATTACGATGATGAAGAAGACTTCTCTTATTTTTCTTCTAAATTATCAAGGATCACCTTAATGTTCGATTCCATCATCTTAATGTAAGTGTCTCCATCTTCCCCTGGCTTGCCGAGAGAGTCTGTAAACAATTTTCCGCCAATCGGCACGCCTGTTTCTTTTGAAACCATTTCCATGCTGCGCGGATCAATACTTGTTTCAACGAATAAAACCAGCACTTTTCTTTCCTTAATTATGTCAACAATTCGTTTTACTTGTTGGGGCGTACCTTGGTTTTCTGCATTGATTTCCCAAATATAGCCAGCATCAAAATCATAGGCAGCACTAAAGTATTTGAAGGCACCCTCACTCGTTACTAAATAGCGTTTTTCTTTTGGAATTTTATTGAAATTTGCTACTGCTTCTTTGTGAAGTTCTTCGAGCTGGGCAATATATTCTTTCGCGTTTTTCTTGTATACTTCTCTATGTTCAGGATCTACTTTTATAAGAGCTTCCTTTGCATTTTCCGCATATTTAATGCCATTGCGGATATCCAGCCAGGCATGAGGGTCCTCTTCCCCTTCCTTCCCCTTTGTCGTTAAATGTTTTGCTTCTACCCCTTCACTAAGACGGAAAACAGGTGCATCCTCTCCGGATTTTCCAGATGTGTCTAGTAGTTTTTCAAACCAGGAGTTTCCTGCTTCTAAGTTTAAGCCGTTATAAAATATCGCATCAGCATCTGTTGCTTTTTGAATATCCAATGGCAGCGGATCATATTCATGCGGATTCGAACCTACTGGTGCTAAGCTGTGAATCTCTACACGGTCACCGCCAATGTTTTTTACGATGTCATATAAAATGGAATATGTAGTGACAATTTGCAACTTATCATCTTTGCCACCACCAGCTGATGCTCCTGTTTGCTCTCCTGCTTTATCCCCGCTTCCGCAACCTGCAAGAACTAGAACCGCCATAACACCCGCAGCTAAAAATTTTAATAGTTGTTTCATTACTCAATCTCCCCCCGTCTTCTAGATTAAAGATACTTTCTTTCTTCTTGCTTTAATAAACCGCCATAACACACCCCGCTTTGGTGAAAAAGTGAATGCTGATAAAAACAGCACAGTGGCGACTAATACAATCGTTGCACCAGAAGCTAAGTTATAAGTAAAGCTGAAATACAATCCTACAACAGACGAAATCACCCCGAGCCCTGCCGACAAGTAAAGCATGATCCACAAGCGATCGGTTAATAAGTAAGCTGTGGCCGCTGGTGTGATCAGCATAGCTACGACAAGCACGATGCCTACCGTTTGCAGGGAAGCAACAGTGACCATTGTTAACAGTGTCATCAGGAAATAGTGAATACCTTTGATTGGCAATCCATAAGCTGCCCCCATTGTCGGATCGAAGGAAGTAACAAGCAGTTCCTTGTAAAATAAATAGATAGACGCAAGAACGAAAATGCCGATTCCAAGCGTGATCCACATATCGGATGGACGAACAGCCAAAACATTGCCGAACAATATATGATAAAGGTCTGTGCTGCTCTTCATCAACGTAATCAGGACGATCCCCAAGGCAAAAGCAAACGTGAACATAATACCGATGGAAATATCATTCTTAATGCGGCTATTCTGGCTGACAAACCCAATCGCCACAGCCGTCACCACTCCTGAAACAACGGCACCGATAAAAAAGTTAATGCCAAGCATATAGGCGATGGCCACTCCGGGAAGAACAGCGTGGGAAATCGCATCCCCCATTAACGCCATGCCTCTTAGAATGATAAAGCATCCGACAACTCCACAAATGATTCCGACCATAATCGAAGTTAACAAAGCTTTTTGCAAAAAACCGTATTGAATAACAGCATCAATAAATCCCATTTATGCGTGTACCCCCAATCTGTCAAGAAACGAGAACTGACCTGAGTAAGCTTTGGACAGGATGTCAGCCTGCAATACTTGATGAATGTCTCCAAACCCAATGAGTTCTTTGTTTAATAGGATAAGCTGATCAAAATAGTCATTTACTTTGCTTAAATCATGATGAACAACGAGAATCGTTTTTCCTCTTTCTCTTAATTCTTTTAAGAGGTTAATAATCGTTTCTTCACTCGCGGCGTCAATCCCCACAAATGGTTCATCAAGAA
This sequence comes from Bacillus sp. PK3_68, assembly GCF_003600835.1. Classification (NCBI taxonomy): domain Bacteria; kingdom Bacillati; phylum Bacillota; class Bacilli; order Caryophanales; family Bacillaceae; genus Bacillus; species Bacillus sp. PK3_68. Next base: position 380,833 of record NZ_NQYC01000001.1, read on the forward strand.
AAAAATCTGTGCTTTTTGTGCAAGAGCCCTTGCCAAGAAGACACGCTGCTGCTGACCGCCGGAGAGCTCTCCGATCTGGCGCTTGCTGAACGCTCCCATCCCGACCCTCTCCAGACATTGCAGAGCCCATTCTTTTTCTTGTTTCTTCGGTCGTTTAAACAATCCCAGCTTCGGATAGGATCCAATGACGACAGTATCTAACACTGTAATAGGAAAATCCCAGTCAATATTGCTTCTCTGGGGCACATAAGCAACCGATTTTCTTAATTCTTTCACGCTTTTTCCATATATTTGTACATCCCCTTTATCTTTTGGTATCAAATTTAACAAGGCTTTTATTAAAGTAGACTTCCCAGCTCCATTTGGTCCGATGATCCCCACTAAAGTTCCTGGATCAATAGAAAAGCTAATGTCTTTTACTGCTTCATTTCCATGATAGGATACAAATAAATCTCTTACTGTAAGGGCACTATCCATCTTGATTCTCCTTTACTTGTTTTCATAGTTACTAACAAAAAGAGTTGGCTTCTCTTTTAAAAATCCCAGGCCTCTTTTTTTGCTTGCAGACAAAGTGTTTCCTTAAGGCAAATTTTTGAGCAAAAAAAAGATTGTTTCTAAAACTACTGTATGCAGCCATTTTAAAAATGATATATGCGTACAACCAATAAAGTTTCCTTAATACAAAAATTAAAGTATAAGTCAGGTTATGTCAAGGAAATTGTGATTAAAATAAGCCAGCGCTCGAGGCGACTGGCTTGTTGTATGTCTGTTAAATTTTCCATCTGCTTTTAATGATGCCCGCTTCTCTTAATGTATCGTATATAATCACGATAGCCGGCCCCACGAAAAATCCGATAAAGCCAAGCAGCTTAAATCCAATAAACAAGCTGATTAAAGCAGCTAATGGCGAAATGCCCATGTTGCTTGAAAACACCTTTGGCTCCAATATCCGCCGGACAACAGTGATAACGATAAACAGCACAATCAATCCAAAGCCAAGAAATTGATTTTCCTGGAAAAAACAGATGATGGCCCACGGCACGAGCACAGATCCCGTCCCTAAGATCGGAAGAATATCAACAAAAACGATTAATATGGACAAGAGCAGCGCATACGGCACTTTTAAAATGGCTAGTCCAACAAATGACATGAAAAAGGTGACAATGCTCAGGAAAATTTGCGCTTTAATAAAACCAATTCCGGCGCGATTTAACTGCGCAGTAATTAAATAAAGCTTCTCCTTCGTGCTCTCTCTCAAATGCCTCTCCGCTTTAATTCGCAATCGTGACAGCTCCAGGCTGAACAAAAAGACGGCAATTAAGTATACTAGAAACTCAATTAAAAATCCCGGTATCGCTGCGGCCAGTCCAAACAGCCATTCAACGATTCCCTGCAGCATATTTGTCACTGACTGCAACGTGTTTTCGATGGTTTTTTCAAAGGATTGGAACGCATCAACCGGCAGTGATTTAAAATACCGTTGCGACTGATCGAAAAAGCCCTTCAGTGACTCTTTGTAAAAGTCATTAGCAAAGGATGGCCCCTTCTCCGCAAGTGTGACTGCCTGATCGATGACCAGCTTCACAATGAACCAGATGAACAAGGCAATAAACAGGACATAGAGCAGAAAGGTGGCAAGCACTGCCCGAAAACGCGGCCATTTAAAACGCATCATAAACCATTTAACGGAATTCTCCAGCAGGATGGCCGTGATCAATGCCAGCAAAAAAGGCAGTGAATAGGGAATTAAATAGATTGTTATGATTATTAGTGCGATTGTAATAATCCATCTCTTTATCATTGTCGTATCTACTGCTCCTCACTTCATATCTCATTATGTATTAATTTCTATAATAAACTATTCTCCTTCGCAAAGTCACTTTTCAGGCTGCAGAAAAAGTGTTTTTCCTGTTGATTGGCCCGTGACAAACCAAGAGAATAAGTGATAATATGAACTATTATTTCAACTATATAACGGGGGACATCCATGAATAAAAAATTAGAGAAAGCCACATTTGCCGGGGGATGCTTCTGGTGCATGGTGAAGCCATTTGACCAGTGGGAGGGTGTCTATAAAGTTATTTCCGGTTATACGGGCGGTCAAACATCCAATCCAACCTATGAACAGGTAAAAAGCGGGACAACCGGCCATTTAGAGGCGGTTGAAATCACATATGACCCGTCTATTATTTCTTATCAAACCATGTTGGATCTGTACTGGCCGCAAATTGATCCGACAGATGATGGCGGGCAGTTTCAGGACCGCGGCGATTCTTATCGCACCGCTATTTTTTATCATACACCGGAGCAAAAAGAGCTGGCGGAGGCCTCCAAGCAAGAAATTGAGGAAAGCGGAAGATTTCAAAAGCCGATCGTTACCCGCATCCTGCCTGCGGCCCCGTTTTACCCGGCGGAGGACTATCATCAGGATTTTTATAAGAAAAACCCGGATGAATATCAAGCAGACCGCGCGCAATCAGGGCGCGATGAATTTATTGAAGAACACTGGACAGAAGAAGATAGTAAGCAATGAAACAGGATGATATGATAGAGGCAGCACAATAGTAGGGAGATTGAAATAGCGATGGGTACAAACCTGGCAAAATATGAAAAAGTGATGAATTATATAAAAAAAGCCATCTCCAGCGGCGAATGGCCAATCGGCAGTAAAATCCCGAGCCAGCGCAAACTGGCCGAACAGCTGTCGGTCAACCGTTCAACCATTGTTACAGCGCTTGAAGAGCTAAAAGCAGAAGGATTGATCGAGGGTGTCATGGGAAAAGGAACCCTCGTTGTTAACAACACATGGACTTTGCTTGCCGCAAGCCCGCCGTCCTGGGATGAAGCGGCCCTGCTCTCTTTCCCTAAAACGGTGTCTGCCCCACATTCGGAAACCGATGACACAAAGGAGCCGGACCATTTAATTGAACTGAGTAAAGGCGAGTTGGCCCAGGATATTTTTCCAAAGGATAATATGCAGCAAGTCATGATGCGGCTTGCTCAAAGTCTGGAGCCGTTCGGCTACGAAGAACCAAAAGGATACCTGCCGCTGAGACAGGCGATCAGTGATTATATGAAAAAGCAAGGAACAGACGTGTCCCCCTCCTCGATATTAATTGTATCAGGAGCGATTCAAGGACTGCAGTTAATATCGGCTGGACTTTTGCATAAAGGGTCAACCGTTTTCCTGGAAAAGCCGTCTTACCTTTACTCTCTTCATATTTTCCAGTCAGCCGGCATGAACTTATCTGGCCTGCCGATGGACGGAGAAGGATTACAGCCCGCTTCCCTTGCGAAAAAAGCACTGGACGGCCCTTCTTCCGTTCTCTATACGATTCCGTGTTTTCATAACCCTACGGGCATCTTAATGTCTGAGGAACGCCGGAAAGAACTGCTCGATGTCTGTGCGGAAAAACGGCTGCCCGTCATTGAAGATGATATTTATCGCGAGCTTTGGATTGACAGCCCGCCACCGCCGACACTCCAGTCACTTGATTCCAACGGGCATGTGCTCTATATCGGCAGCTTTTCCAAAACGCTCACGCCCGGTCTGCGCATTGGCTGGATCGCAGGATCAGAACAGGTCATTGACCGTTTAGCGGAAATAAAAAAGCAGACCGATTACGGCTCCAGCTCCCTTTCGCAGCTGGTGGCGGCTGAGTGGATTTCAAGCGGCCTGTACGAGCAGCATTTGTCCTTCGTCCGTGAAGAATTAAGAAAGCGCCGGGCGGCTGCCTTGAAATCATTGAATGAGCATATGAGCGACCTGGCTGAATGGGACGTGCCTGCCGGCGGGTTTTTAATCTGGCTGCGCATGAAAGAAAATATTCAGTTAAAAGACATTTATGCCAAAGCATATCAAGCAGGTATTTCCTTGAACATGGGAAGTATTTACACAGAGGAATCGGTTCAGGCGATCCGCCTTTCCTACGGTTACGCGTCCATTGAAGAATTTGAGCAAGGCATTAGAAAACTGCGGCAAATCATCCTTGAAGACAACAAATAGAAGATTGACTGAAAAAACAGGTGATAATAATGGATTTTAAAATACACTACTTATCTTTCTTTTTAATCCGGGTGGATGACAAAGAAGAAAACAAGCGGGCGCAGCACTTTCGTACATTGAATGAAGAAGAATATGAAAGCAGCCCGCTCAGGGACTTTCTTGACGGAGAATTTACGAAAATCGTCAAACGCAAGGCCGAGCGTCATCCGAAAGCCGAACAAGTTCCTACCAAAATTGGCTTTTTCACAGCGGAACCGGGCCATGACTTAACATCAAACCCGAACTACAACCTTTTTGCCAAAGCCCGGGCCGCTTTTTCCTTGTTAGAGTTTCAAGAAGCGAGTGAACAATTCGCCACGCTTTACACACAAACAAGTGCCGCCCGCGGCGGTGTCTTCATCGTCGCCAAAGCACAGCTAAGAAAATATTTCGATGATGCCTTTATCTTCGTATTAAAATGCGATTTTGAACCGAAGGTGGCCTCGATCTCCGACGCCTCCTCCCTCATCGAGCACGTCGAGCTGGCGATTACAACGAAAAATATGAAATCGATCCAATATCCCTACATGCCCGAAGAAGGAATGATCGAAGAAGGCGAACTGAAAATCCATCAGGCTTCCCACGCCCGCTACTTTGAGGATTTCTTAAAATACGTCGGCTACGAACAATCGATGCCTGAAATCGTGAAAACACAAGTCATGGATTTCGTAAGGGAAACGGTCATTGAAGACTTGGAAGATGAAAGTCCTGAACGTGCGAAGTTTGAAGAAGCGATGGAAATTTGGGCAGAGAGTCCGAAACGGGAACTGCAAGAGCGGTTTTCAACAGAAGAGATTGTCGAAGCCGCCAGCCGCATGGTCGAGCATACACCTGACTTGGAGCTGAAGATGAAGCTCGACCATATGGGCGTCAAAGCCATGCTGTCGGACTTTGGAGAATCGGTTCATTTGGCTAAAATCGGTGACCGCTATGTCGTTCTGATGGAAGCTGATTCAGTGATCTTTGAAAAAGGCTTCTCTCCTATTGAGTTTCATAAGCCTGAGGAGTTGGATGAGGTCGTTGAGCGGATTCGGGAGAAGCATGGGAGCTTTTCAAGGTGATAATGTGATCGCTACTTCTATTAAAAAGAGCGTTATTAATGCATTTGTAGTCGTTTCTGTGATCAAAAATGTGATCAAAATTTATGTTCTAAACATGTCGATAAGGAGTTCCTTTAGTTATATCTCTTAGTTTTGAATAGAAAAGACAGCGAGTGAATATAGGTTCGCTGTCTTTTTATTTATATTAATATGACTTTATATTGGCTGCTCTAAAGATTTTCCATTCATTGTGTTCATTCAAATGACTACACTCATAATCCGTGTTTTACCGCGGAAAAAGCGGGTTTTAGTTAAAAGTTAATACCGGTGGCCGGGGTCGAAATAACGGTTAACGTATTGATTTAATAGGGATTTATAGATGCCATGTGTAAAATTTGTGTAAAATCTTCTGAATCTATTTGTTTCCGCATTCCACATGTGTGGAGTGTTGGTCACTATATTTAAACCACAAGAGAGGGCGGATTCATAAATTTATAATGTGCATTTTCACAAATTCATATATTTCCATGAAGTTTGGCGAAGAGATATGTGTGACTCTATCTTTTTTGCTGCCAAATAATCCTGATTTGTTAAGGTAGATCATATTGTTGGTAATACCCAGAGCCTTCATCATATCGTAGTCCACTTCGTTATAGTTCTTATACTCATATACATGAGTCTTTAACTTACCAAATGGTGGTTTCACTTCAATGAGGATCACCTTTGTATCCGTAAAGAATAAGTATCCGAAGGTTGTGTTTTTGAATGCTCCTGTGGAAAGGAAGTAAAACTTCTCGTCCTTCGCTTCTTTCTTAATCAAATCAAGTACTTTCCTATAATGCTCCCTGCTTGTTTTAGGGAGCTTCTCCGCTTCGCTGACTAATCCATCAAATGTAGAGTATTCTCCCATAATTGTAATTTCTACTTTTATCTTACTCACCTTATATCCTCCACTCAAATTCCTTATCTTACAAAACTTTAGTATACTACCTTTTTGTTAGAATGTAAGGAGAGATTCCCATATGGAAGAATAAACATTTATATCAAAAGATTTACATCACTTTTACTGTTAATAATTTTTGTTTCAGTAACCTGCTCCGTATGTGAAACTTATATGGGAGCGGCTTGGACATTCCCATATTGAAACAACACTCAATACCTACAGTCATGTTTTGCCTAATATGCAGAAATCTGTTTCAGATGAATTGGAAAAGATCATTGGCATTTGACCATTTATATGACCACAGACTTGTAAAGTCCCGTCAGCCTTACTATATCAACCCTCTTATCACTTGCGATGTACTTCTGCCCCAAGAAGAAATAATTGAAGAAGGCAAACTAAAAATCCATCAAGTTTCTTCCTTTTATAGTCGATGAGTTTTTTGTAAACATCGTTATATAACACTGTAGAAAAAATCCACCTGCTTTATATAAAATCCTTATATTATAAGTGAATAAAGGAGCGTTTATAAAATGATGAATCACTCTTATAAAAATCTCGTTCATAAAGGAAATCGAACTGAATAATTGTATAATTCCATCCACTTGCGAAACCGTTCTTTAACATAGCAAAAGACCTTCAATAGAAGGTCTTATCTGCATTTATGCTAATGGAAACTTGTGTGTTAGATGAATAGCCACCCGTATAGCATTCCATTAATTTAGTATTCTCGAAGCTGTTGAAAAACTTGAAGGATTATAGTTTGAAATCTTCACTACATCCCCTGTATGTGGGGCGTGTATATATTTCCCCCTCCAATATAAATACCCACATGGTAGGCAGGGTTACCTCTAAACACTAAATCTCCCGGTTGTACTTGATTGGTTGGAATTCTTTTCCCAACATCCTGTTGATCTCTTGATATCCTTGGAAGCTCGATTCCAGCGGTGTTTCTAAAAACATAGGAAGTAAATCCAGAGCAATCAAATCCTTTTGGCGTGGTTCCACCCCATACATAAGGAACTCCCATATATTTCTTAGCATACTCAATAACTTTTTCAACTTTATCCGAAGAAGTTGTTAGGTTAGAGTCATCATCAGTAAGGGCTGTTTGAACTTTTGGTGTTTTAAAGGCTGTTGGTGATTTTTGAGCTGGTTGTTGTTCTCCTGATTGATCTTGTTGTTCACTGAGTCGAGCCTCTTGTTGCTCTCTTAACTTCGCTTGTTGTTCGTGAAGTTGAGCTTGTTGTTGTTCTTTTAGCCGAGCTTGTTGCTCCTGACGTTGAGCCTCTTGTTGAGCTTTTAATCGAGCTTGCTCTTGTTCCCGTAATTGGGTTTGTTGTTGAACAAGTTGACTTTGTTGTGCTTCTAAGGTGTTTTTTGAATCAGCCAATTGTTTTTGGACTTCTTTTTTATTTTTTTCAATCATTACTTGTTCAGAAGCCAATTCGTCTTGTTTACGTTTTAAACTCTTCATTTGCTTATCTAATTTCTCTTTTGTATCTGTTAATTCTTGTCCTTTTTCTTTTAAGCCAGTCATTAAGTCTGAATCACTCTGAAGAATAGATGAAACAGCGGTAGCCCGGCTAAAAAAATCTGATAGATTTTGAGAAGAAACTAAAACCTCTGCATAAGTGAGAAGTGGTTTTTGCCCTTGCTTTTGGATACTTCTCAATCGTTCAGAATAGACAGCTTGATGAGCATCAAACGTTTTTTGGGCTTCTTTGATTTCTGCTTTTGTTTTTTTAATTTTTTCTTGCTGTGTTTTTATCTCTGAATCAAGTTTTGAACTTTTATCCATTGATACACTGATTTTGTCGTCCAGTTGTTGAATCTTTGTATCCAAATTATCAATTTGAAGCTGTGTAGACTGAATCTGTCCTTTGGTTTTATTAATTTGCCCCTCTGTTACTGGACTTGCAAAGACAGTTGTTGTTTGTATAAAAGTGGCTAATATAGCCAGGGATGCTGTATATTTAAATGACTTCTTCCTCAATCTCTTGTAACCTCTTTTCTATTTTCTATACAATAGAGTATGGCATTTCTCGACTAAAAACAACAGGTTTAGTGTTTGATGTTTCAAATTTGTAATAATTGTCAAAAAAGAAAAAGCTCTGTAATGCCAGAGCTTTTAATCAACGTATTTAAGAATAAACTATGTCTTCAAAAATGAAAAGAGATATTTATATAGGTTCTGCTTAAGCAGAACCTTCAGTTTGTCGACAAACTGACAGTGAGCCTATATGTACTCACTGTCTTTTTATTTATAAAATTTCGTTCACTGCTACAGCCAATCAATAGTGCAAGAGCCTATTTCACTTGTTTTCTTTGCCAGACGTAGTCTGTTTCCTTTTTTCTGAGAGCTAGATTCCATATGACCATGAGGAATAAAGCGGTTAGCGCCAAGAGGCCTGAAAAATAAAAAGCAGCTGCAATGCCAATAGAAGAATTCAGGATGCCGGCTATCAACGGAACGACAAACATGCCAATCGCATACACCGCTTGATAAAGGCCCATGGCTGTTCCTCGTTTTTCTGGCAAAATACTTTCTATGGCCATTCCTAAAAAAGCGGAAAAAGCAGTCCCATTGAAAAGCCGTTAAGTCCCAAGACTACACAGAGTAAAACTTTTGTTTCGATGAATGGGATGATCAGTGTGAAAAGCGCTGTTGCGCCAAACGCGAGCTGCAAAGTTTTCCACTCGCCAAGTTTTGGTGCAAGCTGGCCTCCGCTTAGTAAAGTGGCCGCTGCATGAGGAATCATAAAAGAACAAACGATGAAGCCGATGTCGCTAACCTTCAGGCCAATATGCAAGGCATAAGTAGGAATAAACCCGAACATCGTGTTGAACAGGAAATTATTGAAGAGGCTTATGCTGAATGTAAAACGACAAGAAAAGCAGCAGATGAACTGGGGATTACCCAATCTTTATTGATGAGACGTATTCGAAAATATGGGATAAATCTAAGGGGATAAAAAATAGCGGGCAACTACTGGATCTCCAATAGGCTGCCTGCTGCCTCTTCCTTGTTGTTTCCCCAAGAAGGAATACTATAAGAACAGCCGCTTATAAAACGGCTGTTTTCTCTTTTTTAATATTTTTTCCGTACTTCTTGGTACAGAAAACCCTTTAAAAAACGCCATTATGAGCGTTCGGACTGTTCCTTGTTAACCGCCTCGTTATTTTCGTTAATCATACTTCTCACTTCTTGCACCATGTCATCAAAAGTTTGATTCACTCTATTCATAATTTTATCCTGAGGCGTATGGCCATCTTCAAAGTTAATGCTCTCATTGTTATTACTTTTTTTCACTTTCTTCACCTCCGATATAAATATATGGTTTGTAACGAGAACAAAAATATACTTTGAGTTGTTTATTAACTAAAATTTGCACAACAAAGTAATGACTAATCAAAAACAGAATGTTTATACAGTGGCTCTCTGTTTTTTTAGTGTATAGTGATAATAAAGTTATTGAATTTTGATTCAAAAAGATAAGAGCCTTACTACATTCTATATGCAGCAAGGCTCTTTAAAGTTGTTTCAAATTATATCCATCTGCTTATGTAATACTTAAAAAATGAATAATAAAGTTGTTTACTTCTTATTGAACTAACGCCCCCGTTAGTTTAAGTGTAACTCTTCACAATTATTTCATATTATATAGGTAAATAGAAAGATAAATTAGAGTTTAGTTTATAGTTATAAAAATAAGTTATTTATACCCTTATAATTCTTCAAAAAGGAGAGTGTATGAAAAAGACTATTGTTTTTGTATTAACGATATTTATATTATTCTCAGGATTCACAACACAAAGTTATGCGTTGTCAGATTCGAAATCTGTGGCAATACAAGCATTGCTAGATGATGCCTGTCGTACATCAGGTGTGCCTGGAATGTCAATCTCAATACTTGCTGATGGTGAAGTGTTCTACTTTTCTTCTGGGTATGCAGATCTTGAAAAGGGGTTGTCTGCAAGTGAAAATACACTCTATGAGTTGGCTTCTGTGAGTAAAGCTTTTACTGGTATGGGGATTTTGCTATTGGAAGAGCAAGGGCTGCTATCAATGACTGACCCTATCCAAAAATATTTACCTTGGTTTACGTTAAAGTATCAAGGTAAACCTGTTGATATGCAAAACCTTACATTAAATAACTTTCTTCACCATACCAGCGGCCTAACAAATATTAGACATATTCAAAATATTCCACAAGGTAATACGCCTGATATGTTGCAAAAGACTGTGAAAACGCTGGTAGATGCAGAATTGGCGTTCTCTCCCGGTGAACAATATAACTATGGAACCGTTAATTATGACGTATTGGGTTTGGTTATTGAGATTGTATCACGACAAAGCTATGAAGACTTTATGAAGGAACAGGTATTTCTACCCTTAGGTCTTCACCAGACGTATGTTTATAAAGAAGATGCTCAAGCCACTGAACAGTTAGCACAGGGCTACCGTTCTTCCTTTTTTATAACAACTCCATTTAACGCTCCGGATTATGCTGGGAATAAACCTGCCGGCTATATCATTTCTAATACAAAAGATATGGCGCGTTGGATGGGCATACAGATGGGTATCGTGCAGGACATACCCGAAATATTTCACAGGGTTATCGAAAAATCACATAGGGGTGATATGTCTGTTTCGGCTGTCAATGATATGTATTATGCGGCAGGTTGGTTGGTAAACGCCGAACAAACGTTTATAGAACACACTGGGGGTAATCCAAATTTTAGTACCGAAGTAGCCATACTGCCAAATGAAAGAACAGCCATCTGCTTACTGAGCAACGGCGCAAATACCAATATAAACCTGGTACTAAAAGTTAAAAATATATTAAACGGCAATCTAACTCAGTCATATGAGATAAGCGGCACACAGCTTTTGGACATCATTTTGTCGTCTACCACAATTATTCTTTGCCTATTGGCCGTTCTGTTATTTCTCTTAGGATTAAGAAAAAGGAAAACGAATGAGCAGCTGCCAATGACAAAAAAGAGAACAATCGTAACAATTATTTTCCTAATCGCTACGATTGCCCAGTGTATAATGTTTTTTGCCTTCGATTGGTCAACGATACTTATTTGGCAAACATATAGTGTTCTTACAGCTTTAATTTCGTCAACATTATTAACAGCAAGCATTACTTGGTTTGTATATACTCATCGATTAGATGCCCCGGTCCGAAAATAGGTATAATGTTAAGTAAATAAATCCCAATTTATCGATATTCTTAATTTAAAAAACAGAAGACACCTCGGTGTCTTCTTTAATGTCATCGACACTTCTCCTAGTTAAACCCACTTGCTATTTCTTTCACTAACCTGCCCCGTTAGTAGAAGAAGGATTTTTAAACAACTATATTATTTTTTAAATGACTTTATTGTAAATTATTTATTTCTTTTCTCAAACACATTTACCAGCTCTTTTCCCATCAGTTCAGATGAAAAGGGATCACGGCTTGTCACTGTTTGCTCATCCGCTCATCCGGCATGAGCTTTTTTGTTTCAGTCTCCTTTATGATAAGAATCAATCTTTGGCTCTGAACTAAAAGGTAAAACGTTTGGCAGCCCATCTGATTCAATTTTGCCGGGATAACCAGTATAAGAATTAGGCTTCAAAATCTTTTATCTTAGCATCCGGGCTTAATACCTTTTCCGGATTAAACTTTGCTAACGGCTCGCCATTTTTTACTTTATTGACCCAGTCATGATTGGCAAGAGCGCCCTTTCCTAAGGTAATAACGTCGGCCTCGCCTTTTTCAATGATTTCCTTTGCTTTTTCGGGATCTTCTAAATGGCCGTTAGCGATAACCGGAACGTTGCCATACTTTTTTGCTAAGGCTGCTAAGGAGGGACCACCATCACCAAAGGCTGAATCAGTAGCAACGGTCCCCTCTCCTTCTGGAAATGCGGGCTGCCATGCTTCATACTCCGTCACATGGATAAAGTCGAGACCAGCCTGACCTAACTGTCCAAAAATAATCTCTGCATCTTTTTCTTTTCCTGCCCACTTATGCTCATAATCATTCACTTTTCCTTGGGAGATGCGAATGCCAACCGTAAAATCTTGTCCAACCGCCTCCCGGACACTTTTTGATACTTCCGTTAATAAACGTACCCTATTTTCAGTAGAGCCGCCGTACTCATCTGTGCGCTCATTTGTATAATCCGTCAGGAATTGATCGAGTATATACCCATTTGCCCCGTGAATTTCTACACCATCGAATCCCGCCTCTTTGGCGCGTTTAGCCGCATTCACAAATCCATGGATGACTTCTGTTATCTCTTTCTTTGTTGCTTCTCTCGGTGTTTGGAACGGACCTTTTCCTCCGTAAAACTCCATTTGCTCTCCTTTTGGCTGAACAACAGAAGGTCCGATGGTTTCCTTTACAAAACGGTTTCCTTGAGAAAGGGCGCCCGCATGCATCAGCTGGGCAACTATTTTTGCGCCCGCTTGGTGGACAGAGTTTACTACTCTCTTCCATGCTTGTGCTTGTTCGCCGTTAGCAATGCCCGGCTGGTTTAAGTACCCTTGACTATACTGTTCATCCGGATAAATGCCCTCCGTAATAATGAGCCCAAAGCCGCCGCGGGCAAATGATGTGTAATAGGAGAGCATTTGCTCAGTTGCCAGTCCTTCGGAGGTGGCACTTGTACGCGTCATCGGGGCCACTCCTACCCTGTTATCTAGTGTGATGTTGCCTACCGTTACTGTTTCAAATAATAACTGGGTGTCTCTCAAATTTAAAACTCCTTTCCTCGATAAAGTCACTTATCAGTATGCTCCACTTAATAAAATTTTTTCGTTAACACCCATCCATATCACAAGACATGCCTTCGATTGAAATAGCTGCTTTTTTCTTTTGAATCTCTTCATTTATAACTTGCTCAAGCGTTTCTTTAGATCGTATTCCTCCGATAGTCGTGTTCCCAATGACGAATGTTGGCACGGCCGTAATGTTCACTTCTTCATAGGCATGTGTTAGCGCCTTTTGGTGTGCTTCTTTATAGGTTCTTCTCTCCAAGGCTGTCCGATACTCCGACTCATTAAGCCCAATTTCTCCAGCTACTTTTGTTAGCACATCAATGTCCCCAATATCTTGTTCTTCTTGAAAAAAGGCACGAAGCATCCGATCATTATACTCGTTGCCCTTTCCTTTCTCTTTTGCATATTGATATCCTTCAAACGCCAGATGTGTGTATGGCTGTGGTGATATGCTTGGCAAGACGATAGAAATTCCCATACGCTCAGCCAACGGATAGACCGATTGCTTCCAGGTACTTTGCAAATAATCTCCCTCAGGCTTTAACGTTTCATTTGGATAAGGACGCAGCTCGAAAGGCATCCATTCTACTTCTACATCCTTCCCTTTGATCGCTTCTTTTAACGGTTTTTCTGCCAAGAAACAAAAAGGACATACATAATCTGAATATACCTTAATCTTTATAATCATTGCGATCTTCTCCTTTTCTTGCATGATTGTGTCGCACATCTGACCTATTCCCTTGACTGTGAAGGAAATTCATCACACATTCGATTATTCTCCACCTACTTTTGTATTTTATTTTGTTGTGCATTTTTCTAAACATCGCCATATGCACCTTTACACTCATTAATCATTGCTTATATGTGTATTTTCAAGTAAGGTATCTTGTTTGTATGTTTTTATAAATTTTTTATTTGAATTTTACACAATGTGTAATTAGTTAAAAATTTATAGTCTTAGCTGATTAGCATAAAAAACAGCTCAACGGTTTGTTAAGCTGTTCAGCGCATTTCTGAGGAATTTTAATTGGATAAAGAAAGAATTTTTAACGCCCAAGCAATAAACCGCCATCGTTTAGTTCCATATACTGTCTTCTTTTTGATACTATGATATATTTGCAAAGCAGCCTCTTCTGGAGATGCTGCCCAAAACAGTTTATCAGGTTCGCCTTTAGCCATTTCCGTATCAATGAATCTGCATTTAACGTCCGTGGCAAACACGTTTTCCTGTTGCATTTTTAGTTTTTTTCGGATGTTCATCAAGTAGTTGGATACGAAAGTTTTTGAGGCATTGTATAAAGGAGCAACCGGATTAGCCATTAATGCTCCAACCGATGATAGGCCGAATAAATGACCTGCATTTTTCGCTAGAAAATGCTGATATGCCACGTTCACTGTCATTACAAAACCTGAAACATTCTCATCTATTGCCTCCTTTGACAATCGACTTATGTATTAGTTGTTCTTGGAGAGCAAGGAGCTTATCTTCCCTTCTAGCGGCTAACCCGACAATATATCCCTTATTCGATAAAATTTTCGCCTATTCTTCGCCTATTCCGGAACTTGCACCTACAACTATCGCTTTTCTCAAGTCATCCTCTCCATAGTTCTATTCTTATCTTTTCCAGATTCTTTAGTATTAGAAATCTTTTAACAAACGTTAAACCAATTAGACGTTATTTGGTTTGTCCCTTTCTACTAACTGTGATCTGTTCTTATGACGATCGACGAATTGTTTTTTATTTCATCATATTCTCGAATTCTTCAATACCCTTATTAAATTCGGATTGCGTTTCTATGATTATTTGCTGTAAATCATCGGTTATTTGGCTAATCCTTCTTACTTCGTTTGAAATGTTTTCTACATTCATATTCATATTTTTAACGGCATGATCAACCTGACCAGCCAATTTCCGCACTTCATCAGCGACCACCTTAAAACCTCGTCCATGTTCTCCCACCCGGGCAGCTTCAATAGCTGCATTTAAGGCTAGCATATTCGTTTGTGAGGAAATATTGCGTATAAGTTTAGATATCTCACTGATTAGATCTGTTTGCGTTTTTAATGATTCGATGGCCTGAATTTTTTCAGAAGAATTGGTGACAATTATATTGACTAATTCTACGGGCATATCTTTTAATTGAGAAATGATTTCCCTTGTATAATTTTCTCGTTCTGTAATATTAGTGGCGATTTTTAGAACAGCTTCCACTTCCCCGTCCGCATCTCGAACCGGAATATAGGTCGCTTCGAACCATAGTAAATTTTCCCGCTTGCTTACTCTCTGAATTTTCTCTTGGAATTTGACTCCTTTTCCAAGGTTCATCCACAAGTCTTCATACTGCCTGCTGTTTCTAAACGCTGGCCTGCAAAATTGCTCATGCTTCATATTTTTCATTTCACTGGCTGTATAGTCCAAAGTCTTTGCAAAGTTTTCATTCGCCCAAATCACTTCTCTGTTCAAATTAAATTCTATCATTGCTAAGTTGGACTCCAATGCCGTTACAACAGCTGCTTCGTTTAATACTTGCGAAGTCATTATTTTACCCCTCTCATTGTAGAGGCAGCCCAGCCATCATAACCCATTTGGTTTTAGACCTGTCGGCTTTGCGTCCTAATCTTTCGACAAGTTTGCTTTTCACATTTTTAATAAGTAATAGTTATATTATAAGTCTTTTTATTGGCAATGTTGTAAAATTTTGTAGAAAATAAAAAAATCACTGTCAGGCTACTGCTTTAAGATGAAAATAAAGTTATTTCATTTTATAACGTCAAACAAGCATACCCCCGTTCAGACTTCAGAACGGGGGTAATTCGATAGAAGATGCTTTACTGCGCTTGAAAGATAACTGATACGCTGATTTTCTAATTGATTATCATTACTTTTTTGAAACTGGTATCCATATTTCACTTTTGAAAGTGGGTGAAGTTACATCTTTATTTTCGTTCCACAGGATTTCTGGACCTTCTATTTGTTCATAATTTGAGGATGGGAACCATTCAGAATAAATGCGTCCCCATACATCTTGCAGCGTATCCGGAAATGGTCCGATGGCTTCAAATACAGCCCACGATAGAGCAGGAACTTCAAGCTGTGTTAGATGATCAGGACACGCTTTCGTTGTTGCCACGCCAATATAGTGATCAAGTTCCCCTTTTTCCTCCATCCTGCCTTCAGAAAAGTTGGTGGATGCACTAAGAAGTCCTATAGGTTCGACATTAGAAAGTTTTTTTAGAGTATTTATCGTTTCACCATCTAAGCTTTTCCACATAGAGGCAATGTCCGGATTAACTCCGTTGAAAATAATAGGAACTCTTTTCTTCATACCCACGATGCGAAATGCCTCTTTTCCTTCCATTCGATAGTTCATTTCATTTCCTCCTTTGATTGATAAATGGAAGGTCATTCGTGGATAAGCTTTAAGTGAATGGCCATTACTTCTAGCCTCTGAAGGTGTGATGCCATGCAAATTTTGAAAAGCCCGTGCAAAAGAATCGGGGGAATTATATCCATATTTTACGGCAATGTCAATGACCTTTGCGCAGCTGTCTTTAAGCTCAAACGCGGCAAGAGTAAGCCGTCTGCGCCGGATGTACTCTGATAATGAAACACCTGAAAGAAAGGAAAACATCCTTTTAAAGTGATATTCGGAGCAGAAAGCCCGTCTTGCTACTTCTTTAAAATCAATCTCATTCGTAAGGTTTTCTTCAATATATTGTAATGCGCCATTCATGTCTTTAAGCAAATCCATTGATATGACCTCCTTTATCAAAAGAATAGCAAGAATCAAATGCATCCATCCGGCTTTTCGTGCACAATTATGTAGGGTTAATTTATAGATAATAAAACGTGTTATTCAACAAAATAGTCCAATTGAAGAATAACAGAAGAAGAATTTTCAAATAACTTTATCTTTAATGTAACATCTTTACTTATAATTAAACGACTTTATTGTAAGTCGACAACTGGATGTTTTATAGAAGATAGACTCATGCAACACTACAAAACTGATGCTACTAGAACTTTTGCACAATGAAAAGCGTTCGTAACCATTCCATGAAGAAAGGGATAGATGATAATGTTAACTTTTCAAAGATTAATAGCCAGCAAAGACTTTGAATTTTATAGAGTTATTACTCCTGACTTTGATGATGTAGGATACTTAATATTTTATGATACTCACCGGAAAACTGTCTTAAGTGATAATACGGTTTTATCCGAAAGTGGGATGAGTGAGGAGGAATTTGAAGATTATGCTAGAGCTAATCATATTGCTGTCTTGTTCTTTTCGTATTTTGAAACTCACCATGAGAAATATGATAGTGAAT
Source organism: Bacillus sp. PK3_68 (assembly GCF_003600835.1). Taxonomy (NCBI): domain Bacteria; kingdom Bacillati; phylum Bacillota; class Bacilli; order Caryophanales; family Bacillaceae; genus Bacillus; species Bacillus sp. PK3_68. The sequence continues at coordinate 397,966 of NZ_NQYC01000001.1, forward strand.
TTCGACAAATATTAAATTTTGTTGACGGCATGTTAGATTATAAACCAGATACCACTTATTTTATGGATGTTTACACTATTGATAAAGAACTGGAGTTTGGTTATCCTAATGAATTCGAGAAGGTAAGTGAATTTGCAAGTTATTTAGTAGAGAGAGCAAATAAAGAAATTACTGTTCCAAAAATCAGTAGGAATTCTTTTAAACACTTAACTCAGTAATAGAAATGTTAAAATCAATATTTCAACAAGAAGCTTTAATTCATTCTAAAAACAAAAAAACATAAAAATCTCTGTGAAAGTTAACAGGAATTTCCTTTGCCAAGTTGTTTTTCAACAACACAAAAAACTCATTTTGGATATGAATGAGTTTCATTTTATCAACAAAAGGGGTTCGGAATGGTCTTATTCTGAACCCCTTTTGATTTTTCATTAGTTTTAAAGCCATTCGAGAGAAAGATATCCCTCTCCAAGTTCATCTTAAAGCAAGTATAGTTGTACGGCTACCCTAATTTTGCAAGCCCTATTGATTGGAATGGAAGGCGCGAAGACTCCTGCGGGATCAGCGGGACAGGTGAGACCCCGCAGGCGCTTTCGCGACGAGGAGGCTCACCGCCCGCCCCGCGGAAAGCGAAGCGTCTGGAATGGAAATCAACAGTCCCCGTTCAGCTCTAATGTCATTAAGTTTGTCTACATTCTGAAACTCATTTGGAATACAAATGAGTTTTTTCTTTTAAACCAATATTTATAGACTACTTTTAATCCGTATCTATTTTAAACTAACAAGTTCTAGGCTATCAAATGAGAAAACAACTTTTCATCTTACAGTCGCTAATGCTGGTCTTGAAATGGAAAACATTGAAATATCATGAATCGTTTGCCCATGAATGATTATCTCGCTTAGTACTTCTCCTAAAACGCTACTATACTTAAAGCCGTGTCCCGAAAACCCACCGGCAATCATCACGTGCGAAAATCCAGGGTGCTGATCTATAATAAAGTCCTTATCGGGGGTTTTTGTAATCATACAGGAGCTGCCCTTTATAAGTTTGCCGGCTGCTCCTGGCAAAAACTTTTCCAAAAAGTTTCTTAAATCTCCTTCATCATTAAGGTATTTGCCAAAGTCCTGACTCATTGCATCTGGATCTGTTTCTCTCTCCGAATCATTCCGGCCAACTTTCACACCACCACCTGTTATATTTGGAAACCCATAGTATTTTTGATTTTCTACATTAAAATAGAAGCAAGGCAGCAAAGGATGTTCATAATTCTTACTATTCGCTTCAAACCATCCTAATGTTTTACGCATTGGCTGTAACGGCAACCTTAATGACGAAAGAAGTTTACCTGTCCAAGCTCCTGCACAAATCACCACTTTATCAGCATAAACAGTCTCATTTGTGGTTTTTACAGCCACTCCACTAGTTGAAAAATCAATGGATTCTACTTTTGTATTATTCTTTAGTGACATATTATATGTTAGACCTAACTGTTTGTATGCAAGGATACATTGTTCATTAAGAAGAGCTCCAGAGGAGGATTCAAAGTAGCCAACAAGATGTTCAGGAATTGAAAAACCCGGCCATCTTTTTTGAATTTCATTCGCCCTCATCCTTTCTAAGGATAAAGAATGCTCTGTAGCACTTTTGACTGTTTCTTTTATAAAGGGAGCATCATCTTCTCCCACCATCAGAGTACCAGATGGAATGAAAAGCATCTGACCCACTTCCTCTTCTAACTGCTTCCACAACTGTTGTGCTCTGAGAACGAGGCTTACATAATGGCCGCCTTCCCCAGTGGCATGGCGGATTAACCGAGTTTCCCCATGATGGCTTCCCCTGCCATGTGGAGGATCAAACGCCTCGATTAATAAAGTATCGATCCCCTTCTTAGCTAAATAACAGCCTGTGGCCATTCCGACAGAGCCGGCACCAACAATAACGACACTGTAATGCTTTTTCATAGCGGAGAGTCTCCCTTTCTATTCTGATCAATACTCTGGAACTCTCATTTCCCAGACATCATGAACTTGCGGGCTATTTGTAAGCAACAATCCCCAAACCAAAGCTAAAACAACATGGTTAAGATAAAAAACGTCACAGAAAGGATGCTAAACCTTTCCCTCGCATTTGTCCTCTTCCTTCCTGGATTGTCTTACTCTACCCCTTCAACTAAAGGAGCCGGGAATGAGAGGAGAAGGAAATACTTTTTAAAGAATGTAAAATAAGTCTATTTGCCTCTGGCATACTTTACCCAGCCCACTATTACTGTTGCTGCTGCTATATAGCAAACACTAGCTGAAAAATAAACGATAAAATCCCATATACCCATTGTGTGACCCCCTCTTTCAGTAAGTAATTAGATTTTTCGCTATTTCCGCTGTTCTTGTTTATGCATCTACTTTCTCCGTAGGCATGTTTTGATAATTTCGCGGCATTTTATGCAACGTCATAAAGTGAGTAACCCAAAAAACAACTAAATTTACGACGATCCCTACTGCAATGGCCGGAATGCCAAAAGGTTCTCCTAAAATGTTCAGCCATAGGATCGTGACAAGCAGGCCCGCTACAATGGCTGGCGGCCCAGCATATGGAGATACTTTGCGCTCCGAAGGCCCTTCCCAAAGTATAGCTATACATAGTGGTGGCAAGACCGATGGAGCCCATAGCTGAAAAGCGTATAACATGAGCCCCATTACACTAGGGATAAATAACGATACAATAATCCCGCCAATTCCAACTATCAAAGTGGAGTATTTTGTCCATTTTAACAAGCTGCTGTCATCAGCACTCTTGTTAATAATCTTGCCGTAAATATCTCTTGTAAAAATAACGGCTGCCGTATTTAAGATAGAGCTTCCTGTCGACATGACAGCTGAAAGCAATCCACCAAATACTAACCCCACAATGCCGATCGGTAAATACTCCTGTGCATAAGTAACAAATACCACATCTCCATTTAAACCTGGAAATTCAACAAATCCAATCAGACCGATTACCATGATTACGATGGTAAGAAAAATGTACATAACGGCAAAAGATACAGTGCTCCACTTGCTAATATTGGATGTTTTAGAAGATGCGTATCGCTGGATATAGTGCGGCGCTAGCGCCTCTCCTAATAAAAAACTTAAGAATGTTGCAATAAATATACCAACTGTCCAAGGTCCTCCAAAAAAGACCAAATGCTCTGTATCAATGGCACCTACTTGATCAATAATCTGTGTCATGCCTCCCATTTTGTTAACACCTATGACGGCGGCTGTAGCCATACTGCCCACAAGAATAATAAACTGAATAGCGTCCGTATATATAACTGCTAGCATCCCTCCCGCCCATGTATAAATGATTGTTATTAACGCACCAATAATGGTTAAAGTGATAAAGGGCAACTCGATAACCGGCTCTAAAATACGACCGAGCGCCAAAACCTGAACACCAAACATGCTTGCCATAAACAAGAATGCAATAATACTGGCTATAAGCTGGCCTGACCTTCCAAAATAAAACTCCATAATATCGCCAATCGTATATATATTTTCCATCTTACTTATGCGCGGTGCTACGAAAAATCCAATCAGAATTTGGCTGATGACCACTCCTAGAAGTGCCAAGAAAACAACAATACCAGTTTCATAAACGAAAGAAACTCTGCCAACTGTTGCCCCACCGCCGGCTAATGTAGCCCCGATAGTCGCAAAAATCAAAGCAAATGGCATAGATCTCCCTGCGACAGAATAATCACTGAAGGATGTAATCTTATTCATTGTGAAATAACCGATCCATAAAACAACTAACATATAAACAACTAGTATGGTAAGGTCCAGCCCACTTAGCATCATAATCCCTCCTGTATTTTCATTTATCGTTACTCATACAGCAAAGCGATTCGGTTCAAATGGCTGTATATTAAATTCGGTTTGCCCGGAATGAATTAAATCTGACATTATCTTGCCTGTAGCAGGCGCCATGGCCATGCCGACCATGCCATGTCCGGTTGAAACAAACAGGTTTTTATAGTCTGGAACTCTCCCTAAAACAGGTAAGCCATCCGGTGTCATCGGCCGCATTCCTGTCCACTCTTCCTCCATATCACCCGTTAAATCTTCATTTAAGTAACCTGAGACAGCGGAGCGGATTCCTTGCAGCCGCTTCTTATCAAGTTTCGTGTTAATTCCCGACAATTCCATCGTGCCACCCATTCTTACCGCACCATCAAATGGTGTGATTCCTGCTTTGACATCCCCCAAATAAAGGGGCCGCTGGATATGAATCTTTGGGTTAGTGGCGGTAATGCTATAACCTTTTCCAGCAGTTAAGGGAAGAGCATAACCAATTCTCTTGGCTAAAGTGCCAGACCATGCTCCATTTGCTAACAAGAAGTGATCTGCTTCAATCCGAGTTGATTTTGTGTGTACGGCTATCACTTCATGTCCCTGTCTTTCCATGTCGATGACTTCTGTGTGGGGCAATAGTTCTGCACCGGAAGCGGCCAGCTTTCTTGTAAGCGCTTTAGAAAAAGATTCTGGTCGAATATGATATTGTTTTGAAAGTAAAATTCCTCCAATTACTTGATTAGACAGGTTGGGTTCTAGGTCTCTCACTTCTGCAGCACTCAGGGCAACTGGTGATTCGTGTCCATGAACAGCCGCTCCATTTTCCAGCCGCTTAATTTTATTGTTAAGATTTTCTTGATGCAAGAAAGCGAATAAGATTCCTTTTCTGTGTAATTCAAAGTCCAATCCTTCAGACTGAAGTGAATCAAATAATTTCAATGTCGATTGGCTCAGTGTTAACAAGGCTGTTTCTCCATCTTCAAAATCGCGTTCGTTACAATACTTCATAAACTGGCTCATCCATCCGGATAACTGAGGAAGTGCGGATGGCTTAATATACAAAGGACTGTCTTTTTGGAGCAGCATTTTAAATGATTCTGTCATTAATCCGGGGGCTGGGACGGGTTCGTGTAAAGCTGGACAGATCCACCCCTGATTTCCCCTTGAACACGCCTCTCCAAATTCTCCTTTATCCACGACAGTCACATCGTAGCCTGCTTGTATTAAATAATAGGCACTGCTAAGACCAATGACACCGCCTCCAATAATAACTACTTTCTCTTTCATATCTAAATGCTCCTTTCCATTCACCAGCAATTCATTTGAATTTTCTGATAATTTTATTTAATTTTATTATTAGTGGCGGAATTGTACATTGTTTCATGTGCCTAATATTCAGAAGTTTTTCACAAGAAACTTTTTACTTTTTGCACAGTCATACTTTGTTCAGTCATTTTATACAGCCTGCCTACATGTCCGATGTTCCCATATTCTCCATCATTACAGCGAGATAGAGCATAAATGCATTCTTGTAATTTTTAAGATCGATATCGCTAATTTCATAAATTTTATTCAAGCGATATTGCAGTGTATTTCTATGAATAAATAACCTATTCGCGGCACTTTTCTGGTTGAATCCAGATTCACACCATGCACAAATTGTTTTGGATAAATCTTCCCAATCAGACTGTTCCTTCAAAGACGTTAACATACTTAATATGTAGCGCTTCGATAGATCTTTTTGGATGCTTGATACTAAGTCTTCAAAAAACAAATCTTGAATAAAAAAACACCTGAAGAAGCATGTAGCTTTTTTCCAATTTTCAAAGCTCTCCATGCATCTTTATAGGATTGGCTTAATTCATTCATATTCTTTGCAATGGCGCCAATTCCGATAGAGGCGGAGATTCCTTTTGCTTCAAATTGAGCGATTATGCTTGAGCACTTATCTTGTATCTCTTCGATAACTCCGTGTTCTGAGAATTGAAAGGCCAGAGCGGAAAGAACAATAAATTTATCATCCTGCATAGGGGCAATCAAGTCATTTGCTTTGTGAAAAGTCTTTTGTATGATAGCTAATACGTCTAGCTTTAGAGACTGAATCTGCAGTTCAGCAGATTGCTGCCCTCCTGCTTTTTCATATATTTTTTTAGTTAAATTTTCAAAACGAAAAAGATCAATGGCGATAGCTATATGAGGCGGCTGTAAATCATAACCTAGCTCGTGTCCTCTAGACAACAAGTAAGATTCGTCGCTCTTTTCATCATCAAAAACAGAAATCTCTTGGATCAAATTCTTCACCGCTTGTTCCCGAAGATGACTGGATTTCATATACATTTCTTGATGAAGCATCGTTTCAATATATCTCTTTAATAGATAACAATATTTCTTTACCTTTGCTTTTTCACCTGCCATTCCAAATGATCCAATATTTTTATTGAATAATTCAATGGGTAAAGCAAATCCTGGTTTCGTACCTTTCATTTTATCGATATTCATCGTATCTGGATTCGGCTTGCCTGTTTTGATAATTTGAACAGAGGCTTCATGAAAATCACCTAGCCTGGAAGGATCACTTGAACCAATAATGATCGAATCTTCATCTGTTATAATTACTTCATATCCAATAATCTCGCTTGTCGAAACGGCGATCTTCTGCGCAATATCGTCTAACATACTAGTACACCTCCCGTGCTCACTTTCTACAACTTTTTAGCTATTTTATTTATATAAAAATTCCTTCTTTTATTTTCGCATAATAGCAGTGTTTCTGGGAGATCTGCTGAATAGAAAGCTCCTCAGAAAAATAGCTACCAGAAACATCAACAGAAAGCTCTCTAAATAAAAGGTGCTTAGACTACTATTCCTTTACGTATTTAAATACAAAAAAGCCCCGGATTTCGGGACTTTTTAATCTTCATTTTAAAATAAAACCACTTAAAACCATAAGTACGTTTAAAATGACATGCCATACGATAGACGGAACAATGCTTTTAGATTTGATGGTGAGCCCGCCATAAAATAGCCCTCCCACAGAAAAAGCAAGGCAAGCAAGCCATGGAAAACCAAGTGAATAATGCTGCAAACCGAAGCCTAAGCTCGTGATGATGACTGCCCACTTTTCACCTAGTTGCTCGGAAAAGCGGCTTAAAAGAGCCCCTCGCCAAATCAGTTCTTCCAATACAGCATTTGTAAGCGAAAAGATAATAGTTAACAGCCAGACTTCCTGAATGAAAGACCAACCGTTTAGAATAACAAATGGTGTGCATATTAAAATATTTACCGTTACTGCTATAGTGAGAAAAAATTTAATCTTTGTCTGGTGAAAGCCAGACCAGATAAAGGGAAAATAAATGTATTCATTCCATTCGGGCCTTCTCCAATATCTAATAAACGGAGAGCTTGAAAAGAGTGAGAGTACAACCAGCGGGATTAAAACAGTCACTAACGATAATCTATTTAAAAAGATATGTAATTCTCGCGATTCAGCTTGAACGATCCCATGAGCGTTTATGTACAAATAAATGAAGAACCCTATCCCAAAGAAGCTAGTGGTATAAACAAATGATTTTAGAGGTTTATCCAAAATCACAAATAAAAAAATAGCAAAAAAGATGCACAAGCTCATGAGTAAGTAACTGTGAATTTGTATGGAAATAACAAGCAAGACAAATAAAGATAAGCAAGCCATGCTTTTAGTAAAAGTATGGTGTATGTTCATCCTCTCCTTTTAAGAGCGCATCCTCCTTATTTTGCTTAATTGCTTCTGGATACCGCCTACGTGTTGAATGTTGGATATATTGATATTTTCAAGACCTTTATCATTCAATTATAACGAAAAGATCATCGTCCATGCATAAGTTTAATAGCAGCGAAGAAAAAATGCTTGGAATAATGTAATCCAAGCATTTTTTATAAATTATTGTCTATCGGGTTTTAATTTCATCATCGCTCCAAAATACTGTTGAGCGGTAGTAAAACAAATAAATGCACAAAGCTCACTGATTTCAGCTTCAGAAAAATAATCGGCTACTATTTGAAAGGCCGAATCCGGAACATTTCCTTTTTCATATTTTAAAAATACCTCTGCAAATCCTGTTGCGACTGCTGTTTTTTCATCAAATAAATGCGGATCGGGCTTCCCTTTTGCCTTGCAATACTCACAGCCATTACTTTGTGCCAAAGTTCTTCTAACCTGCTCTTTTAGTTTAGATGAAAGCAGTCCATCCTGCTCCAGCACTTCTCCTAAATCAGACCATGCCTCCATTACTTTTCTATTGTGGCCTAATAATTTTTGAAAAGGTGTCTTCCCGAAGTTTGATTGAATAACTCTTGCCACCTTCACCACCTCCTTGTTACATTAAATATAAACTGAAAAAGCTTGATTTCACATTAAATACAAAATGTTTTTCCATAAGGTAAATTAAACATTCAACAAAAAAGGGAGATTTCTTTAAAAATGAAAATAGATGAGATTGATAAGAAAATATTAGTTGAGTTATCGCAGAACAGCCGTTTATCGATGAGTGAACTTGGAAGGAGAATTAATTTATCTTCCCCGTCTGTTACTGAACGGGTCAGACAAATGGAGTCATTTGGAATTATCAAGAAGTATACATTAGACATTGATTACGAAAAATTAGGGCTGCCTATTCAATGCATCGTAGAGGCAACAGTGAAAAATGGGGATTATAACCGCTTTAAAAGGTATATAGAAAGCCTTCCGAATGTTGATTTTTGTTACCGGATTGCGGGCAATGCCTGTTATATGCTGAAGATGCAATTTGAAAATTTCTCTCAAGCAGAAGAGTTCATTAACACAGTCAATCCTTATGCTTCTACTGTTACCCATTTTATTTTTTCAGAAGTAGAAACAAATGTACAAATAGATTTAGAATGACCCTTTCTACGCTACTAAATAAGGAGACCTAAGTTGTTAGAGTAGAAATCGATGGGCTGTCGCCTGTTTTAACAGGTGTAAAAAGCTCTATTCAGGCATTAGTCATAAAAAGAAAAAGGCTGCCAATCTGCTAGCCTTTTTCTTTGCTTCGTTCAATGGTCTTTATTCCACTCCTTGCAAAGTTAGATTTTATTGATGTTTTCATAAACGATGGGCAGTTTGAGCGATTCGGCCGGCAGCGGGCGACTAAAATAATAGCCTTGCCCCTCATCGCATCCTTCCTTCTTCAGAAAAGCCAACTGTTCGTCCTCTTCAATCCCCTCTGCAATCACGCCTATATTCAATTTATGGGCCAAAGATATAATGGTAGAAGCAATAGCCATTCCATTTAAGTTTTGTTTCATATCTTCAATAAAGCTGCGGTCAATTTTCACATGGTCAAAGGAAAACTGTCTTAAATAACTAAGCGAAGTGCACCCTGTTCCAAAATCATCAATAGCCATTGAAATACCGATTGCTTTTAGCTTCATTAAATTTTCTTTTAAAAGTTTAGTATCCTCTATTAAAACACTCTCTGTCACTTCTAGCTCTAGCCATTTTGCCTCAAGTCCTGTCTCTTTAAGCACCATGCTTACTGTTTCAACAAAACTTGGGTGCCGCAACTGTATAGTGGAAACATTGACGCATACTTTAAAGGGAGGGTGCCCAAGATCCTGCCAAGCTTTATTTTGAGAGCAAGCTGCGTGAAGAACCCAGTTGCCTATGGGAATGATTTGTCCACTTTCCTCTGCAATCGGGATAAATTGGTCCGGTGATATAAAACCAAGATTGGGATGATTCCATCGTATTAATGCTTCCATCGCTCGCAGCTCACCATTATTCAAGTCAACAATCGGTTGATAATAAAGCAAAAACTCCAGATTCTTAATCGCTGCTTTTAAATCTTTTTCAATTGTTAATTTGTAAGCAGCCTCTACTTCCAGTTCTTTTGAATAGACTGTATAGCTGTTTCTCTCATGCTTTTTTGTGTAATACATAGCTGTATCAGCATTTTTTATTAATTCCTCTACACTTTCTTTTTCTCCATCATTAAGTGCAATCCCTATACTCACTGAGGTCGATACAGAGTGCCCCATCACATCAAAAGGTTCTGCCATTGCCTGATTTAGACGCTCGGCTAATAATATGACTTCCTCTTCATCCGTATCGGGAAATAATATGACAAACTCATCTCCAGCAAATCTGCTAATCGTGGCGGCTTCATGTACAATCTCTTTTAATCGCCTAGAAACCGCTTTTAAAAATTCATCTCCTACATGGTGTCCCAATGAGTCGTTGATCACTTTAAAGCGATCCATATCCAGAAAGAGGACCGCATACTGGTGGTGACTCCCTTCTGATAGCTTGGCAACTTGCTGGAGCCGATCCTCAAACAATTTTCGGTTTGGCAATTTAGTTAACGGATCATAGAATGCCAGGTCCTCCATCAACCTTCTATGCTCTAATTTTTCTGTAATATCTTTAGCAATTCCATAAGCCCCTATGACTTCTTCGCCTGATCTCATCGGAAAATTGGTAATATCCAGGTATTTCTGTTCTCCATTTTTGCACATGATGGAAACTTCATAGTTTTTGGTAGCTCCCTGTTTCGCTTCTTCAAAATTGTGAACAGCAATGGGCAGATCTTCAGGAACGATCAGCGGAATAAAAGACATCTCTAACAATTCATTTGTCGAATAACCTGTTAGCGCTTTACACCCCGGATTCGCATCTATAAAATTGCCGTCCATATCAAAAGTGAAAATAGCATCTGGGTTATTATAAAAGAGAGATTGGAAGCGCTCTTTATTTTCTTTCAGCTTTACATGAGCAATGACTTCTTTTGTTATATCAACCACTGTTCCGAATATCATTCTTTTGCCATTCACAATGGCTTTAGTCGCATGCACGGCTGCATGTATCAGACTACCGTCTTTTTTAAATGCTCTCACATGGTATGGCACTGGAGCCCCGCGCTCTCCCGTTTCTTTATGAACGCCTTCTCGTAATAAAGATAAATCATCAGGATGTATTAATTTATCTAATGCGACTTTGTCTCCAACTAACTCCTCTTTTGTATATCCAACAAGTTGGCAAAATTGATGATTAATATACGAGTAAGTAGCATCTTCTAATACGTACATACCGACAGGTGCATTTTCAACTAGAGTTTCAAACATCTCTTTATAAAAAGCAGGCTCTTTTGAAAGTGCTTGATGATTCTCCTCTAGTGAGCTCTGGAGATGGCCTTGAAATAGTTGTATATCACGGCTGCAGCTGTAGTTTTCATTGTTTTCATTTTTCATTATGTTTACCTCCAAGAGGACGGATTCACTTGTATAATTTAGAGTACCTATCTAGAGCAGCATTTGACAAGAGTAAATATAGACGAGCAAGCATTTAAATTGTGAATGATCCATCTTCTTCCACAAAAAGGATATACTTCACGTGGACAAAAAGACCGACATAGAATCGTAACTTGTTCTGTGTCGGTCTTTCTGCATTATGAAGAGTATTTTATTCAACAAGCGATTTTTACATTTTGGCTCTGCTAAAGATCCATGATATTTTTTGAATCGTTGATGATAATGGAGAACGTCCCCCTGCGCAGTGCCTGTTCATTGTCTATTACATTTCCCTTATCTTTCTTAAGGTAAACACCGTTCGTTATGTCATCATCCTTCATCCCCAGCATTTATGTTCTTCTTCCAAGAGAAGATCCATTATAAGGTAGATGAAGTTTTTTATTTACTCATCTGCGGTCGCTGTGGTCAGCACAAAGAAAATAACTTAATTTCTTTATTCCGTGCTCTATCTCCTCTAAACTTGGCTCCCCGTATCCGATCATAATCTGGTTGTTCGGTTTCTGCTGTTCATACAGGCTAGAAATTCGATCTAACGCAATGCCTTGCTGATAAGCTTGGTGAATTACATGATCTTCTGTCAGATGAGCGGGCAATTCTAACACAATATGTAATCCCGCTTCCTCCCCTTTTACTTTAAAGCCCTGGCCTAAATATCTTTCAATATTCTTTAATAAGTGCATTCGTTTCTTCCGATAGAGCACCCGCATTTTCGCAACATGTTTGCTATATAGCTCTTTGTTTATGAATTCGGCCAACGTATGCTGGTCTACTTTAGAAACGGTTGATTTTAGATGCTTATTAAAATCTTCAAACGGCTTCACGAAATGAGCGGGCAATACAATGTAACTGATTCGTAAAGAAGGCATCAATGTTTTAGAAAACGTGCCAAAATAGATTACATGCTGAAGCTGGTCCAGATTGGCTAAAGTTGGAATAGGCGTACCTGTGTACCGAAACTCTGAATCATAATCATCCTCTATAATGACGCCTTGATTCTTCCTTGCCCAATTTAACAGATCTATCCTTCTTTGGATTGTCATGACCTGCCCATTTGGAAATTGGTGAGCGGGTGTCGTATACAGGCAATTTATATGAAGATCTGGTACTTGGCAGCCCTCTTCATCTACATCGACAAGCTTATAGGGACGCCCAAGCTGCCGAAGTGTGGCCTTTGCTCTCATAAAACCAGGCTCTTCTATCCCTATGCTCCTATCTTTAAAAAACAGCATGCAATTCATAAATTGTTGTTGAAAGCCGCTAAAGACAAATACTTGCTGATAACTGCAACTTAGTCCTCTAGCTGTTGCTAAATACTGGGCAATCGCGCGACGAAGCACTTCTTCTCCTTGCCATGGGGCATTTTGAGGAGAAAGCATCTGCAGCTTTTCACGGTAAATGCGCAACCACTGATTATAAGGAAAGCTATGCAAATCTACCTGCCCGTTTCTAAAGTTATAAGCAGGGGGAACTTCTTGCTGATTGTTTGGTAAATCTTCCGTTTTGTTTTTTTGTTCATGCCATTCTTCCAAAATAGCCGCTACGAAGTACCCTCTCCTCTCTATCGAATAAATGTATCCTTCACTTACCAATTGATCGTATGCTTGTTGAACAGTGATCACACTGACATTCAATTGAACAGCTAACTTTCTTTTAGCGGGCAACTGCGTATCCTTTCTGAAATTCCCAAGCAAAATGCCTTGTCGGATGCCTTCATAAATTTGAAGAAACTTTGGCTTCTTATGAGAGAAGTGAATTTCTAATTCCATATCCATACTCCCTGGTATTATATTTTTTATCATTTTTGATACTACCTATATTACCAAAAATGCTTTTAAATGGTGACAGGGAGTGATACAAATGAGAAAACTAGAAAACAAAGTGGTTTCATTAATTCCCATCCAGTTAGAGCATATTGATGGAATCCACGCTGCAGCCCAAGACATGAGCATTTGGGAGCATATGTCTGTTAACTTAATGACTAAAGAGGACTGTAGAAATTATGTAGAGGATGCGTTAAAGAAGCGTGAAAGTGGCACAGACTTTGCGTTTGTGATTTTCCATAATGACACCAAGCAAATTATTGGCTGTACTTGGTTATTGGATATTCACCCAGCGCATAAACGGTTAGAAATTGGTTCCACCTGGCTGAACCCAAATTATTGGCGCACAACCGTCAATACAAATTGTAAATGGCTGTTGCTGCAACACTGTTTTGAGGAGCTTGACTATAACCGTGTGCAAATTAAAACAGGGCACCGTAATGTACGCTCTCAAAAAGCAATTGAACGAATCGGCGGCATAAAGGAAGGGATGTTGCGAAATCATATGATCCAGCGAAATGGAGATATTCGGCACACGGTAATGTACAGCATGACACAAGAAGATTGGCCAAAGGTAAAACAGCTATTTCTGGCTCAATTGTTGTAAAAAAAGCATAACTGCAAACAGGTGAATAGGTGTGCTTTATTGAACCCTGTTGATAGGGAGCTATAAATGACTTTAAAAAGAGCGCGTTCTTGCAAGCATTCGTATATAATCACTCGGCAAGAACGCCTCCTCATCAGACCTACTCTCTTCCGCTAATCCGCTCGTCTTCTCCAATGATCTCCTATGTATCTTACTGAAAGAGGCATCATTTTTCCGATAAGTAATAACCCGCTGCTCCTAATACGACACCCAACAAGGCTCCCCCCAGTACCTCACCTGGTTTGTGGCCAAGGACCTCTTTAAGTGGATCAGGTACCTTTTCTTCATATTTAACCGGATCATCTTTATGAATTTTATCGATCAATTCATCTAGGTCGTTCACTTTTAAAGTTAATTCTCCTGTTTGTCTGCGGATGCCCTGCGCATCGTACATCACAATGACCCCAAAAATAACTGAAAGAGCGAAATCGATGGACGATGCACCTTTTTTCATAGCAATGTAAGTGGCCAGAGAGGATACTCCAGCCGAGTGAGAGCTTGGCATTCCACCTGTGGCTAAAAACAGTTCAGGCTTCCATTCCTTTTTCTTTATATAATGAAGTGGTATTTTTAAAGCCTGGGCCATTCCAATACTTGATAATGCAGTAATTATTCCTTTATTCAAAATGCTCACCTCCATGTTATTTTGAAAAAAGTTGGTTGTTTTTATTCTTTCTTCAGATCATTAATAAAAAAGACAAACAGTCCTTAACATAGGGTTTAGCCGGTCTAATAGGATATTTCTCTTTTTTTCAGGAAGTTAAACAAAAAACTTGAGGAAAAACAGGATAGCTAGACTTTTTTCATCGATTGCTTTTTTTAGTGACTGTTTTTTTGTTATATTTATTTGAATTTTGCATACATTACATTATTCACTAATTGTCATATCTCTTCCTAAAACGATAGGAACGTTATTCTACCGTCCGAAATGGTTTAGGTTTAAATGCTAAATCCATGCTTCTTCAATAAATACCATTATGCAGCCCTATTCTCATAACTGGGCCAGCGATTCTTTTGATATAGAAAAGACTGAGCTGCAAGAGATACTTCTTCTGTGTATCCCTTATTACATAACCCTTAGCTCCAATAGGCTTTACGTTACTATGATAAAAGGGTCCCTCACGTAAACGGCCATGCTAAGCACCCCGCTCTTATTTTCGAACGGGGCGCCCGATAAATTGACCATTTAGCAAATCAAGCGAGCTTGTTAGATGGATTCTTTATATTTTTTCAATTTACGAATGACGGAAGGCTGACTGATGCCTAGATATTCAGCCATTTCATACGTAGATTTACAATGTTTCTGTGCCTTAGAAAGCATTAGCTTTTCCACACGCTCCATCACATTTTTTAAATTGTGGTCTTCAATTACGAATTGTTCAATTAGCAACATCTCTTCCCCATTTGTTGGTTCTTGGCTAAGAATAGAAGCAGGTAAAGATTTTGGCCAAATCATCGTTTCCTCGGATGTTAAAATTAGCCGTTCCATTAAATTCTCTAACTCTCGTACATTGCCGGGCCACTTATACTTAAGCAGAACTTCATACGTGGAAGAGTGTAACTTTTTTGACGTATTGTATTTTCTATTAATAAGATCGACATAATGATTAATCAGCAAAGAAATATCTTCTTTCCGATTCCGTAATGGAGGGATATGAACCGGAATAACATTGAGCCTATAATATAAGTCCAGACGAAAATCGCCTTTTTGAACCATTTCCTCCAAATCTTTATTGGTCGCTGCGACCAGACGAAAATCAATACGGCGTTCTTTATTCCCGCCTATTCTCATGAATTTTTTTTCCTGCAGCACTTTTAATAATTTTGCCTGCATAGCTAAGGGCAATTCTCCAATCTCATCTAAAAATAGCGTGCCATTATGGGCTTGTTCAATTAATCCTTGTTTCCCATTCTTTTGTGCCCCTGTAAATGATCCAGATTCATAACCAAACATTTCTGATTCAAATAAATTGATAGGAATGGTGCTGCAGTTCACTTCAATAAACGGTTCTTTTTGACGATGTCCCTGCGTGTGGAGCTTTCGGGCCAGCATGCTCTTGCCAACGCCGGATTCCCCTGTCATTAAAACAGTCGCATCCGTATTGGCCACCCGCTGTAGAGTTTTGGATATTTGCTGCATTTCCTTGCTGCGATAGTGAGTCTCTTTTTTTTCTCTCAACTCCTCTACCTCTGTTTGGTACCCTTTTAACTTTCTCTCTAATTGTTCATATTGCTCTTGCAGATTGCTAATTTCTGTTTGATCAATGGCATAGCTGATGACTCGAACAATATCTCCGTTTTCGTCGAAGATTGGGTAAGCCGTTGACATAATAATTTTGCCTTTCCTTGTATGCTGCATGATTTTAGTAGGCTGTTTCTTCTCAAGTACTATGGCTGTAATAGAAGGAGTAAGCAACCCCTGTTCCTGAAGTTTAAAAATAGATTCTCCAATATAGTTTTTTGGTTCTGCATCATAAACAGACCAATGATCGCTGTTCGTATATAAAATAATCCCTTTCTCATCCGTGATGGTAATGTTGTTATTAGAAGTCTTTATAATTTTCTCTAAAATAATATCTGCAATCGACATAAGATGCTCCTTCTTGCTTTTTTATTCATCTCTCTGTTACTTTTATTCATAATTAAAATATAATTCAAAAGTGGATCAATAATCAAGAAATGGATCAAAAAACCTCGAATTTGATACAAAAACAAATCGTTTTCTGTCATATCCAACGATAAAATGCCGAATTTTAGGCAAAAGAATGTTGGCACGCATCTTGCTTATAATATAAGGCACACTGCTTTAAATCAGTTTGAAAACGCTTAGATAGGAAGAAAAGGAATTTTTCACCTTATTCAATGAGTAAAAGTCTTCTTTCTATTAAACAGCAGGCAGATCTGGGAGATTTTTTTTCATAAGTCATAAGGTTTTGATAAAAGATACGAATAAACAAACCTTAGACTAATGTTTGTCTAGGCCCAGTGAGATTTAAAGCATTCATTATTAAAAGGGGGCATGAAAATAAATTGTAAGGTTTGTCAGAGAGCTGCCTCTTAAATTTTCTCAACATTGTTACCATTATAAATATTACTTCTATTTATAATGGCTATGAATGATGAAAATTAGGCAGAGAAAGTTTCTGATCAAGGTGCAGGGCATCAATAAACAATAACTTTTAAGATGGGGAATTTTGAAAAGGTGAGACAAACGTAAAACTTACGGAGTGGGTGATATAATTTGGGATTGCAAAATAATGATCTAAAACACGGACTAAAAACAAGACACGTAACAATGATTTCTATTGGTGGGGTAATCGGTGCAGGGCTGTTCGTAGGAAGCGGCACAATGATCACACAGGCAGGACCTGGGGCATTATTGTCTTATATTATTGCAGGATTGATGATCGTTCTTATCATGCGGATGCTTGGTGAAATGGCTGTTGTAAATCCTGATAGCGGTTCCTTTTCAACCTATGCACACCAGGCAATCGGTCCTTGGGCTGGATTTACTATCGGTTGGCTCTATTGGTTTAACTGGGTCATTATCGTTACAATTGAAGCAACCTTGTTAGGAGAAATGGTGAACAACTGGATACCTTCCATACCTATTTGGGTACCAAGTGTTATCTTTCCTATTTTGATGACGATTACAAATATTTTTTCGGTTAAAGCTTACGGAGAATTTGAGTATTGGTTAGCCTCTATTAAAGTAGCAGCCATCGTTATTTTCCTCGGTTTAGGCGTAGCTATCGTTTTTGGACTTATTCCCGGCGTTGAAGTTCAGAGCTTTTCCACTCTGGCTACAGTCGATCAATTTTTCCCTCATGGTTTTATACCGGTGCTGCTTGGAGTTATCTTTATCACATTCTCGCTATCTGGAAGTGAAGTGGCGGCTATCGCAGCTGGTGAATCAGAAAATCCGGAGAAAAATATCATTAAAGCAATAAACGCTGTAGTTTGGCGCCTTCTTCTTTTCTTTGTTGGATCAGTTGCTGTGCTAATCATGGTTATTCCGCAAGGAGCTGAAGACTTGCTTAAAACGCCTTTTGCCAGCGTATTTGATATGGCAGGCCTCCCTGCTGCAGGTCAAGTAATGAACTTTGTTATTTTTATTTCCTTGCTTTCTGTTTTGAATTCAGGACTTTATACAAGTTCCCGTATGGTATATTCTTTATCGAAAAAAGGTTCCGCTCCTAAATTCTTATCCAAGGTCAACGAGAGAGGAATTCCTATCTGGGCATTAGCAGCTAGTTTATTTTTCGCTTATGTCTTCACAATGTTTAAATTCATTTCTCCTGATACGCTATTTGTATTCTTAGCAAATAGTTCAGGCGGCGTAACGATCATTATGTATATTTTTATCGCCTTCTCTCATATACGTTTACGGAGAAAAATGGAAAAAACAAATCCAGCGGCGCTAAAAGTAAAAATGTGGTTGTTCCCTTACTTAACTTATGCAACTATCTTTGTCTTATTAGTTATCTTTGTCGCTCAGGCTTTCATCAGTTCTATGCGCTTACAATTCTTCCTTACTACCATTTTGACCATTCTCGTTATCGGCTCTTACTTTCTTTTCTATAACAAAAAAGAAATCGTTCCAAATCTGTCTCAAGCAGATCTGAAGAAAGTCGAAACGGAAAATTGATAAACAACACCTCCACCTTATGGATGCTATTTCTCATAAGGTGGAGGTGTTTTATTAATAGCCAAATCTCTTAATCTTAGCAAAATGGTTAAAATTCAAAGCCGGTTTTCATCTTACAAACATTCATGATAGAATAATGATAATTAAGTAAATGATTGGAAAATCAGGTAAGCAAATCACCTGAAGGAGACTGCCCTTTAACTAATTGAGTTGGATCTCGAGCCAGAACATCCGCTAATCCTTCAATTCCTGGGCCGACAAGCACTTCGCTAAGGAAAGAGCCCTAGATGAAACATTCGTCATTACAAAATCAAAGGAGGAATAATTTTGATCGATTATATTTCTTTAGATATAAACATCCCTATTTTGCGCCAACTTCCTCCTCCGTTTGCTTCTGCCGCCATTTTATTTCATCCTTTTGTTCAAATGTCTGCTGGATGGAAACAAGCCCAACAAAAGTATCCAAATCATCACGTTTATCCAGACGATAGGGAAATCATAGAGCTAGGCAGTCCTGTTTCATGGAAGAAGATAATGCAGCAAAGTGGCCTGTCTAGTTTTGCGGAAGTTGCTACTGCTTTATCTGATAATTGGCTTGATAGAAAATATGCAAAGCCCCATTTAGCAAAGAAATTGGACGCTGCCCTTCATGAAGACCTCTTTTGGCCGATGGAGGACACAGTATGTATCCTTCTACTGAAAGATATTCTAGATACCTTCTCTTCGAAAGGAGCAGAATACTTTTATTACGCTGATCCCATTGAAGGTAAAAAAGGGAGAGTGAGAATTACAGACATTACGCCATTTGAACTACCTTTTCTAACACTCAGCGAGATGATCATTGCTGATGAAAACATGGACTTCGCTTTTATGAGTGAGTATGATGCTTACACAACCTATTTTTTTGCGAAAGATGAAAACATCCATACAATAATTAAGCAAAAGGAATGGGAAGCCCTTATTTGTGATAAAGAAACAACCTCTGCTTGGTTTTTATC
The DNA here is from genome assembly GCF_003600835.1 of Bacillus sp. PK3_68. Lineage (NCBI taxonomy): Bacteria > Bacillati > Bacillota > Bacilli > Caryophanales > Bacillaceae > Bacillus > Bacillus sp. PK3_68. The sequence continues at coordinate 417,214 of NZ_NQYC01000001.1, forward strand.
AGAATAATAATCGTATGTCGAGAAACTAAAAAAGATAATAAAATTTTAAGCCGCCACATCTTACATATTGCTATTTTTCTTTAGAATACAATAAGAATAGACGGGGACCATCAGCCAAGCCTTTATTTTTTTACAACCTTGGAATCCCCCTTGACTGTCCCTGAATAATTTCAAGTTAGCTGCTCGATTACAGAAGTGCGTTATTTTAGAAGCCAGAGTTGCCATCAGACCGGAAACCCGATGGTCTAAAACTAAAAATGACGATTCTCCAAAAAGCGATGTTTATATCAGAAAGAATCATCGCTGCATGGGAAATTGCTTCGTCATCTTCATTTCTCTCATCTCGTATGTGCCTGTCCCCTTCGGCTCATTATAATTTTTTCTTTCCCCTCCATGGCCGTTTACAGCTCCAGATGCAGAATATATAGCTCTCCATTTTTCCCCATCGCACGGATCCCTTTATCTTTAAACCCGCCTGATTGATAGACACATTGGGCTCTCTTGTTTAAATGGTTAACTCCCAAAACAATTTCATTTTTATCGGGAAAGTTTTCTTTTACAAACGAGGGCAATAATTGAATAGACTGTGTAGCTATTCCTTTTCCTTGCAAGTTGGCGTTGACTGAATAGGCTCTCAAAAGAATAGCATTCCTATTATCACTATATGACTTGACACCTTCCCAGCCGTGAAGAACGAAAAATCCAGCTGGTGTTTGATTGTAAAGAATAACAACAGGAGTGCGCTCACTATCTGTTTCACATATTGCAAGAGCATCAGCCGGCAACGAAGTGTACTTTTGCTGCTCCTCTGGTAAATAATACTCTTCTAGCTTTTCCTTATATTTAAATTTATAGAAGTCCAACGAAATCTTCTCTTTTTGAACAGTTGCCATGCGTGTGGATCTCCCTTCGTTAAGGACATGTATGTGTTTTTGTTTTATTGTAAATATTTACTTTTTGGTGTTCAAGTCGATGGATGGCAAAAACACCTAAATAAACGCTCTTTGAATAACTCGACCGGTAAAAAAATTATACTTGCCTCCCTCTTCTTTTTCCAGCTCCTTTCTGTTAAATCTTTGTTAAGCTGAAAACTACAACATTTTCAAAATCTATTGATGTGTAACTGTAATTAAGTGTGCTACGATTCTAGTATTCTTGGAGGGAGGAAAAATGAGAATAAATTTGTACAGTATAGCCGCTCTATTAAGTAGCATTTTAGGTGCCTTTTTTCTTAAAAAGGCAGAGAGACGTGTTTATCCATTCGCCCTGCAGCATTCAGGCCTATCCCCGGCAGAAGCATCAAGTCTGCAGATTAACATGGGCTTATCCTATGCTAAGCAACGAAAGTATAAGCAAGCGACCGAATACTTTGATCAAGTGTTTCATGAACAAATGACGCAGGGGTTTGTTTATGATCCTAGTTTCAAAGAAATAATTCAAACTTATTTGAAGGGTCACCAGAAAGAAAAAGCAAAGCAGGTTCTATTCATCATGTTAGGCAATAAAGAAAAAGATAAACGATACAAAAAACTGGAAAAGACATTCTCTTTCCTATTAGATTGAAATGTCAATTGTAGACTTAGAATAACGATGGATTAAATGACTGATAATATCGTTGATAAACGAACAAAAAGAAAGAGCGTGTTTTGAAAAGAAGATTCATCAAAACACGCTCTTAATATATTTCAATTGAATGATTCTTTTATAAAGCTATCTTCCTAATCCAATTAAAGCGCATGATAGTTGAAGAATGAGATTAAAGCCTTTCTCCAGGGTTTATTCTTAAGCTTAATTTTCGCTGTCTGGGCAAAATTTAGACTCTTAGCGAGCCGCGAAATCCCCTGGAAGAATAGTAAGATTCTGCTCCATTGTGATACACGAAAACGTGTCCGAAGCGGTAATCGCAAAAAAGAGCTCCGCCGAGTTCTCTAATATCAGAGGGTGTCTGCACCCAACTCGACGTTTTCATATCAAAGTTTTCTATCTTCTGCAACGCTCGATATTGTTCTTCCGTTAATAATTCAATGCCCAGGGCAGTTGCCATATCCATAGCATTATTTTCTGGTTTATGTTTTTTTCTTGATTCTAGCCCTTTGCGGTCATAACAAACACTTCTGCGACCTTTAGGACTTTCCCTTGAACAATCATAAAAAATATACTCGTCTTTCTTTTTATCATAATCAACAACGTCCGGCTCACCGCCTGTTCTTTCCATTTCATTAAGCGACCATAGTTTCTCAGTATTAGCTTCCAGCTTTTCTTGGATTTTAGCCCACTCAAGACCTTTATGGCGGTGCATGTTTTTCTCAAAACGAGCTTTCAATTCACTGAGTAATTCTTCACGTTGTTCTAGTGACAATTCTATTATCATGTTAATGTCCCCCTCACTGTATTTACTTATGATAATTTACGTATATGTAAATGGTTGGAATGAAGCTTTGCAACATCCACAACAAAAAGAAACGTTTGGCTCCGACACAGAATTTGATCAGGCTTTATTGAGAATAGTCAATCTTTTTTGTTAATTATTCAACAAGATATGCCCAACAATTCAATAACACCCGCTTTCAGACACACTGAAGCCCTCCAACTGCTAAAGCTTGTTTATAAGAAACAGGGTTATCACAATAATTATATCTACCAAATCCCTGCTAATCAAAATTTTACCATAAAATGATTGGGTTATATTTCATTATTTTTTACGATGCTGGTCATTAGGCCTCATTCATCTGCTAGTTTATTTCCATTCCCAAAGAAGAAACCAGTGCGGTCATATAAACGTAAAAACGCCCCTCCTTTCAGATTTTCAACCTAAAAAGAGGGGCAACATTTTGAGAGCTTATTGGTATAAAAGTAAGCTCTTTTTTGAAAAACACTCGTTATTTTACTGGGGATAATTCGTTTTCAGTTACCCATTTGTGATTTTTTACTTCTTCTCCATTAGTAGTAGAGGTGTAATCGACCATATAGACAGTTGTTTTTTCTGCTGATTCAATTTCAGCAGAAGCTCCTTTCATTCCCTTCATGTGGTCCGCTACTAAGGTAACTTCCGTGCCAGGCGCTAACGTTTTGCTGCCCGCATCTTTCATTTCCTCTTGAATGACCCATTTATGGTTTTCTACTCTCTTTCCGCCAGTAGTCGGGGTATAAGAAACAACATAAGCTGTCGTGTCATAAGCCCCTGCTATGGTTGCTTTGGCCCCTTTCATTCCTTCCATATGATCCGTTTCAAGAATAGCCTCGCTTCCCACTTTATAAGTTGGATGATCTGCTGTTTTTAAGCCTTTTGGAATTTCGCCCGAACTGGAATGACTCATCTCTCCATGATCCATGTCTTCCATCTTTTCAGTATGCTCTTTATTGTCCGTGCTTTTCTTGCTTTCCTCCTTATCATTGGAACAGGCCCCCAGTATGAAGATAAGAGCGGCAAATAATAGAATCAGCGCTTTTTTAAGCATAAACATCTCCTCCTTTAATGATCGCTTCTCATCATAACAAGGAAGTTTGCAGAAAATATGGAGCTGTCTTCTCTATTTTTTTATATTGCTTTCTTCCTTAAGCGGGCTCTCTGCATCCACCCACTTATATCCAACTCCCCAAACCGTTGAAAGATATTGATCGATCGGAAAGTCTGCATTTCGCAGTTTTTCCCGGATGTTTCTTACGTGGGAATCAACGGTTCGATCTTCTGTAAAGGCTTCATCTCCCCAAATGCTTTCAAGCAGGTTGGGACGCGAGAATACCTTATTTTGATTATGTAGAAACAATCCAATTAAAGAAAATTCTTTTGGGGTCACTTGAATGTCCTGTCCTTTGTAGATTAATTCATGAGCCGTTCCATCCCAGAGAAGACCTTTAAATTCAATTTTCTGGTTCTCCCCGTTTTTTACTCTCCTAAAAATAGCCTCAATTCTAGCAAGCAGCTCAGCTTCATCAAATGGTTTTGTTACATAATCATCCGCTCCTATCTTTAATCCTTTTACTATATCTGTTGTCTCGTTTCTTGCGGTTAACATAATGATAGGAAGAGTAAAGAATCTCCTAATCTCTCGGCACGTATCCCAGCCATCCATCTCGGGCATCATTACATCTAGAAGAATTAAATCAACTTTGTTCTTCTTCACATATGAAATAGCTTTCAGCCCTGAATTTACTTTGATGCACTCGTAATTCGGCGATAAATAAATGCTTAACAGATCAAGCATTCTCTCTTCATCATCTACAAGCAATATCGTTTTCATTTTGTTGCCTCCTTCAGCCAAATCAAAAACAATGACCCCTGATTAATTTTGCTGCTAACCTCAATCCTGCCTTGATGGGCTTCTACTAACTCCTTTACAATGGACAATCCTAAACCGCTTCCCCCCAAATCTCTGGACCGCGACTTGTCGACTCGATAAAAACGGTCAAAGATAAAAGGAAGGTCTTCCTTAGGAATGCCCACTCCTTCATCTTTCACCGCAATGACAACGTCATTTTTTTTTCGCTTCACAGAAATGGTTGTTTTCGTATGTGGGCAGGAGTATTTCATCGCATTATCCAACAAGTTAAAAAGAATTTGTTCAAATCTTAAAGGATCCATCAAGACATACAGCTCTTCTCTGCATTCCATTTCCAGCTCGATCCCTTTCTCTTGAAAAGCCGGAAGCATTTTTTCACAGACAGTTGTTAAATAAGGACAAATCTCCACTTTCTTTCGGTTAATAATAAAAGAGTTGCGATCAATCTTGGCAAGATCAAACAAGTCCTTCATCAGAGCGGATAGCTTCTCTGATTCTTCATAGATAATATCGAGGTACTTTTCTCGATCTTTTTCTTCAATGTTTTTTCTTCTGGCCACATCAGCATATCCTTTTATATAAGTCAAAGGGGTCCTTAACTCGTGAGAAACACTTGATAAAAACTCGTTTCTTTGTTCCTTTAATTGCTTCAGATCTTGAGCAAGAACTGTGATAGACCGTGATAATTCACCGAGTTCATCTTCCCCTCGTTCCGGCAGCCGGACAGAGAAATCTCCCTTGCTTAGCTTTTCTGTAGCTCGTTTCATTTGAATAAGGGGAGTCGTTAACGCTTTTGAAAGAAATAGAACCGTCGTGATTAAAAGGATAATCGTTACTGCTGCAGCAAATAGAAAATGCTGATTTAATTTTGAAATTAGGCGTTGTACCTGATCGGTGCTTTTGAACATATAAATATAACCGCTTTGATTCTCTCTCGTAGTATAAGGACTGACGGTAGAAATGTATTTTTCATTTTCCCATCGCCTTTCAAGAATTTCCCCTCTGCGTGGAACTTCTTCCAGCTTTTTGGCTATAATTTTCTTTTCCTCATTGTCTATGTTAGAAGAACTAATAATAATTTTTTGTTTGCCGTCAGTAATAACCACTTCTGTATCAGCTTTCCATTCCATTAATGCAATGTGATGCAGCGTTTTCGGGCTGTAGCTATCCTCCAGAACCTCCCTATGGCTATTCCCTCTTGCAAGGAGGGAGTCTAATTCTTCTTCTACCCTGCTTTCGACAAGACCAGTATGTAAAACAAAGAATAAACAAATTTGAATCATTACCATCACAAAGAAAAACCAAAGACCTAACTTTAATGTTATTTTATTGATTGCCATCACCGCTTTTCAAGATTACTGTCTTTATCATACTGAAAAAATCATATTGAATTGTGCAGTTTTTAAGGACTTTTCATTAAATCGTTAGAAAAATAATAAGAAGGGTAGACTCTAATTGACTAATATCATGAGGAGGATGCTTTATGAACACAATGTATGAAGAATGTATCAAAGCTTGTCTGGAGTGTATGGAAGCGTGCAACCATTGTTATGACGCCTGTTTAAAAGAAGAAAACGTGAAAATGATGGCTGACTGCATCCGATTAGATAGAGAATGTGCAGACATTTGCGCACTTGCGGCAAAATCGATGCAATCTAACAGTCCATTCGCCAAACAAATCTGCCAGTTATGCGCAGACATTTGTGAAGTCTGCGGAAACTAATGTAAAACACACGATCATGAGCATTGTCAAAAGTGTGCTGAAATGTGCTTCCGCTGCGCGGAACAATGCCGTCAGATGGCATCATAATCAGATTGAGCTAAAAAACCTGTATCCGCTATTAGAAGCGGATACAGGTTTTTTATGATAAATTCTTTGCTGCCTCAGAAGATGGGAAGAACAAGATTAGGCAGATTTAGGCGTATCGTTATTATAGTCGCGCCCTTTAAAAATCAACCGGTCTAACGAGCAAAACTTGCTTCCTGTGATAGCAAGAGAGACAGCCATTGCCAGGAATGCGAGATCCAACTCATAGCCTGCTGATTGCCCGTCCCCTAAGAAACCAGCAGCCAGTTTCACTTTTAAGATCGCTCCAGCCATTAATAGAGCAAAGAGCGTCGAAATAATTTTAGTGCCTAAGCCAGCGATTAATGCTATTCCGCCAACTGTTTCTAAGAAAGCAACCCCATAAGCAAGAAAGCCTGGCAATCCAATGCTTTCAAACCATCCGGTGATGTTTTCAATGCCTCCCTGGAATTTTGTTAGTCCATGCACAAAGAAGGCTATTCCCAATACAACGCGTAAGATCAATGCACTCCACTCATATTTGCTTGCCATGTTTACCATACCTCCAGGTCATTTTTTTATTAACCAAATTGCCATACGCTGTGACTTAAGTTTCCATATCGATAGCTTCGGTGAAGGAGCTCGGCTGTTCTCTTGTCATCTGCTGCTCCCATAGCATAGAAAATTGGAATAAAGTGCTCTTTTCCATATGGAGGCACAGCCAGACGTGCTGTAGGAGCTAAAGTATCATAATGAAAGAGAGTATCTAACTCCCAACTTTGCAAATGACGGGCCACCCACTCATCAAAATCTACGGCCCAATCATCTACGGCCCCATAATCTGCAGCCATGTTTACCGCTCCAAGGTTATGCACAGTTCCCCCGCTGCCAATAATCAAAATATCATTTTCTCTCAGTTCGACCAGTGCTTTTCCAATCTTGTACTGCTCTTCTGGTGTGAGACGGGAATTAACAGACATAGCAACGACAGGAATATCAGCCTCTGGATAAAGCATCCGAAGAATCACCCACGCCCCATGATCCAGTCCCCTTCTCTTTTCTATTTCATAAGGGATGCGATGTTTAGTGAATAACCCTTGAATTTCTTTAGCAACATGCTTATCACCGCGAGCCGGGTACTGAATCTGATACAATGCTTCCGGAAAACCGCCGAAATCATAGATCGTACTGTACACATCAACGTCGCTTACTTTTTGGACAGGAGACTCCCAATGGGCCGACAGCAGTACAATGGCTTTTGGACGTACGAGTGTCCGGCCCAATTCCGTCAGAAACTGTGTATATTCATTGTCTTCCATAGCCAAAAGCGGCGCTCCGTGAGCGATAAAAAAAGATGGCATCATCCTTATTTTCCTCCTGTATCCTTTAGGTTTGTATATTAGTATGTTTCTTTTCGATCCATTTGTTTACTGTAAATAAATTTGCCGCTTCTCTTGATGAACTCAGCAATTATTTAACCTGCCCCGTTTAAAAATATTCCCTCACGCTTGAATATAAAAAATTCTCTATCTTCCTAACGGCTAATAGTGAATCTCGCCCATTATTTCTTATTATTCTCTGAATGAAGAACCAGGTAGTGCAGGCTCCATTTAGCTGGATCTATACTGTTAGCGAGTTTACCTGTCTTTGATCTGCAGTTACGCTTTTATTTCCCTATGTGAATAATTGTTTTTTATAAGATAACAAACAATTTCATAGAACGTCAACTGTTTTTTTGTTAATATAGAATTAAGTTTCTTATTAGAAAACAACTGAGGGGGAAGAAGATGGACATCGGTTCAAACATCAGAGCGATCAGAAACAGAAAAAAAATCACCATTGCACAAATGAGCGAAAGCACGGGACTCTCCAAAGGATTTATCAGCAATATGGAAAACAACAATACGTCTCCCTCTATCACTACATTGCAAACAGTCGCTAACTTTCTTCAGGTGCCTCTGCCCTACCTTCTTTTAGAGAAGGACCAGCGTATGAATGTAGTTAGAAAGAATGAGCGGCAATATACGACTCATAAAAAAGAAAACATTAGAGTCGAGCATTTAATATCAAAAGATGGATTAACGCTCCAGCATGTCGAATTTCCGCCGGGAACCTCAACAGGAGAAGAACCGCATGTTCATGAAGGGAAAGAATGTCATCTAGTATTGCAAGGTAAAATTCTCGCTGAACAAGGAGAGGATTCGTTTATATTAGAAGAGGGGGATTCGTTTAGCTGGAATGCTTGTGCCCCGCATTTTGTTAAAAATATCGGTGACCAAACAGCCATTGTTTTAATTGCTGTTTATACAGAATAATAAAAATAGGAGTATCCCTAGTCATGAAAGTTCTGCCAAACGTTGATATAACAACGTTTGGGAAGATTTTTCTTTTTATCCCGCTTTGTATTTTGTGGAAAGAGAAAGAACTATATGAGTTTATTGTTGAAGCTGCGAGTATAGCTGGCCCGGAATCAGAAGAAGATATAACTGAAGAGTGGAGGGAATGGTAAAAAAAACAGTATTCTTTTTAATGCCTATAATCGAGGATTATGTTAATAAAAACCTTAATCCAAGAATCAGATTGTCAATAGACGGTCCGTTTTAGAGATTTGAATGTTATAACATCAGGCATATTAAACAAACTGATCTAAGCTTCTATTTATTAGAAAGCTTTTATTGCATGTGATCCTATTCTACTTCTTCCTGCTTTCACAAGTTCGAGCCTTGGATGTGATTCGCTGATTAGCGAGCAGACTGGTGTATCATCCGAGAGATGAAGGGCCATTACAGGCTGTGCGACACCGACCATCAACCCGGTATTTCTACATCTAATTTCGTAACCTTTCTTAAACACCAAATCCTCCAGTTCATCAAGCGTTCTTACACCTCCTAGTGAGCGAATCACTCTGCTCTCCCCCTTTTTTTGTCATACATAGGTATATTCCCACAAAAAACCACAAAGTCCTTCCATGTGTTAACAAATAAAAAAGCCCCGCTTAATAGAAGCGGGAAAAGTATTTTAGCTATCAAACGGGTGATATTTTTTGCGCAGTTCATCCTGCTCTGCTTTTCGCGCTTCAATATCACTTCTTAAAAATAAGGTTTCTCTATTAAGTTTTTTCACTGGAGTAATCTTTTTAGTTGAAATTAACGATTTCATTTTTTGTCTGGTAACACTCAGAATTTCTATTGCTTTTGAAGTGGTCAATACTTGCTCAATAACGAACCGTTCTACTTCTTCGCGATTCTTCAAATGATATTCCATTTCCTCACCGTTTCCTTTCTGGTACCAGCAACTTTATAACAAAGAAAATGATCCATTTTTTTAATGTTCCCCTTAAAACGAATACATTTATCTACAAAAAAATAGGTAATACGTTATACAAGTACAATGCAAAGAAAAATTAAAAGTTCATAGAATAATCATCCGGTTGATTTTTTATCCATACTTAGTTAAGAGGAAATTAGAAAGGGAAATACTTCCTCGATTACAAAGGGCAAAAATGGTAAAATAATTTATTCGTTATTTATTAAGAGGTGTGTAATATGTGACCAAATGGGGTTGTTTATCTGTAGTAATAGTTATAGTTGCATTTATTCTCTATCTTGTCGTGCATGGCTATGAGGAAAGAAATAAAAATATTTATGAATCTGAAGTTATCTTTAGCAACGAATCCCCAAACCACACCAATATAATCGAAGCTAGACTAGTCGTTAAAGAGTCAAAAGGATTGTTAGCATTTAAAGAAGTAACAAACTATTTCACAAGAATTTATTATGGAAAAAAGGAAGTGTTTTAGAAACATATAAAGAATTGAAACCTTCTGAATCTATTTCTTCCCTTGATGAAGTTAAAGTCCACTGGGAAGGAGAAAATATGGCCACAGTAGAAATAAAGAAGGTATACGAAACAGAACATGTTAAAATATACATTCCAAATTAGTTAATAGAAGCTTCTTTTAATGCCCTCAAAATATAAAGGCCCTTGCCCGTTGAGAGCAGGGATCAATCGGAAATATTCGGGGTGTGACTCGATCGAACAATAAATAAATCCCCGCGCTAAAAGATCGAGAGTTTTTAATAAATTATTTCTCTTGTCTATAACTCATAGTGTTCTATAAATAAACGAGTGTGTAATACTGGAGAAGGATGGTATACACTTAGATATGTTTAATTATTTTCGCTGGATTTCCGCCAACAACTACATTATCAGGGACATCTTTTGTTACTACTGCCCCGGAAGCAACTACTACATTATTACCTATTTTCACACCGGGATTGATCACCGCTCTCCCACCAATCCACACATTGTGACCGATATGTACCGGCAGTCCGTATTCAGCGCCGCTAATTCTTTCCCTCGCATTTAGTGGGTGAGCAGCTGTATAGACATGTACTCCTGGAGCGATAAAACAATTGTCTCCTATTCGAATTTCACATACATCTAAAAATACACAGTCGAAGTTTGCATAAAAGTTTGCACCGACATGAAGATTGTAACCATAATCACAACGCAAGGTGGGCTCGACATATATATTTTCTCCCGTCGAACCAAAAAGTTTTTTTAAGAGCTCTGTACGCCTGTTGCCTTCCGTTTCTGTTGTCTGATTAAAAAGCCTCGTTAATCTTCGTGCGTTCTCACGTTCTTGTGTCAGTTCTGAGTCATCCGCAAAATAAATTTCTCCACTCAACATTTTCTCTTTTTCTGTTTTCATAACGGAATCTCCTTAACTAAGATGGATTTTTCTTATTTTATAAGACTGTATCGTATGAGGAAGAACTTTTAACATCCAATTATAAAATAATCTTTACCCTAAAACAGCTAAATTCACGATACAATAGGCTTCATTGTGACCTATCAAGAATTACTCATTCATTTTTGGACACTTGACAAAGTATCAAAGTTTAATATTACAAGGATAAAAAAGAGCATAATTGAAATAAGAAACTACAAAAAAGAACCTCAAATTGATAACGTCTTTAATCTAAATAAGAATAAAGAGTGTCTTTCTACGGTAGCAGTCTTGTTAGTAATTTATTAAATTTATTTGGACTGATTATTTCATGTGTAATGAATTCACCATTATAAAACAAACCAAAAGTTGTCCAAATTACAGGTGAATGTTGTGCTTCATCTTTAGTTGTGATCTTATAAGTTTTAAAAGGGACATTTTTGTTTTCTGCTATTTTCTTTAATTCTTCTAATACACCAACAGCATAAGGACACTGTGCTGTGTAATAAATAGATATGCCTGTATCATCCGTCAAAGTCTCTACCTGCTTATTAAAAGAAGGTACGGTCGCTTGTTCATTCCACTTTAATGCTATTAATTGAAAATAAGGTTCTGCTTCGTCTACTAGCTCAAACCCCATATGTTCAAAGAAACGTTTATCGCTTAAATACGGGTAATTTTTCTTGCCTACAATATGTACAATCCCATCCATGCCACGATGGATAGCCTCTTCTTTGCAATGATTTAATAACTGCTTTGCATAACCGTTATTTTTATATCTTCCTGAAACCCACAAGCAGTTGATATACATAAAATTTGGTGCTTGAATAGGAACCCACGCCATTTCGGCAGGTAAATATTCTATAAATACTTTTGCCCGTTCATCTAAGCGATAAAAAACCAACCCTTCATCCATTCGTTCTGTTAGCCAATTCTTTTTCTCAGTTACTGCATTTTCATATTGTTTTGCTCCTAATGCACAGCATATGTGTTCCGTTTCAATATTATTTTTGGAAATTTGAATGAACTCCATATCGTTCCCCTTCGAATTCGATAATTTAAAGTATTATTATATAAATTAGAAAAATAACACTTTAATATTCATACGTTCTTAAAGATTCATAGGTTTCATTCATTGGATATAGACAGCTTTTCCGCGAAATTTTAACTAGCCCCACGTTTGCGCAGATGACGCCCTCCTATACTCCTTTTTAGTGTAAAGAAATCGAGGGCTCATCCATCCTAACAATTCCTGATTATTTCCTTCATTTAAGCTATCGCCTTGGAATAAAGTCTGATTAAACGTACGACAAAAACCGCTTATAACACAAATAAAAAATACTCTATTTTGAAAAAGGATTGATCAAAATAGAGTATTTTTAATGGTACACATAAATGGTTGTGAATGCCTCTTATGTCTTCAGCATTCTACCTGTTCCCTTGAATGGACTGTCTTTTGTGACTATAAGGTTAATCCGCCATCTACAAGAACAATTGAACCAGTCATGTAGCTTGCTTTATCTGATGCTAAGAAAGCAACCATTTCAGCGAGTTCTTGAGGATCAGCATAACGCCCCATTCTCATGTTGGAAACCTCTTCTGGAACGTATCCACCTTTTGCAAACTGAGCTTCAACACCTGTTGTTAAGGCTGTTTTTACCCCGCCAGGACAAAGCGCATTAATGCGAATGCCTTTTTTCGCATACTCTAATGCAGCTCCCTTGGTTAAGCCTACAACCGCATGTTTGCTTGCAGAATATACGGCTACACTGTGCTCAGGACGAACCCCCGCGGTAGAAGCGGTATTAATAATAGAGCCACTTCCCTGTTCCTCCATTACTTTCAACACATATTTCATTCCAAGGAAGACTCCTTTTACATTGATAGACATAATGCGATCAAATTCATCTTCTTCTACTGAAGTAAAAGGAGCGAACTTTTGGATAACACCTGCATTGTTGAAAAATATATCAATACGTCCATATGTTTCAACCGCTTTATTTACATAGTTTTGTACATCTTCCATTTTCGAGACATCTGCCTGAACGAAGATCCCTTGTCCACCTTGTTCTTTTACAAGTTTTAACGTTTCTTCACCTGTTTCCTGATTGAAATCGACTAATACAACTGTTGCCCCGTTACTAGCGAGTTTCAAACTGCTTGCTCTTCCGATTCCACTTCCTGCACCAGTTATTACAGCAATTTTATTTGATAATTCCATGTTTACTTCCTCCCTGCTTATCCTTCTTACTCCATAATTTTATTGCTTGTTTAACAATAAATATTGTATTATTTTACGAATAATAGTATTTATTTAATTATTTTTGAGCTGTATCAAATAAAAAACTTGAACGGAGCTTACAACAGATGGAGATAGCCATACAGGATTTGCCATACATATGTGACATTATTTATAGAGTTCATAACATACCGGTTTATTATGTTAATCAATTTGGGGAGATTGAATATGAATTTTCAAGTGGAGACCTACGGGATAATCCATATTACTATTCATTCAAAGAGCAGATAAGCGTATATACGTATGAAGATAACCCGACGGATTTTCCTATCTTTTTTTCGAATTCAAATTTGAACTTTTTCTTTGTCAATCTAAAAGAAACAAGCCTATTTTTAGGCACCATTATTTTAGGTCCTACTCTTGAATCGGAAATATCTGAGGAAGATATTAGCAAGATCATGGATGCTTTTAAAGGAAGCCTGAATAAAAGGAAGCTCATTGAATATTACCATTCCATCCCTATTATTGATCATCAGCAATTCCTAACGATTAGTCTATTGGTTTATTATTTGGTGTACCATAAAAAGCTAGATCAAACGATGGTGATCCAAAACAATCAAGCGTTACCCCTTGATAGGATGGAATCAGAGAATCCCGATCTTGAACTTTCAAAAGGGAGAAGGGATCTCATTTTTCATTCCAATCTTTCATATGAACGAGTTTTGCTCGAGCATGTCAAAAACGGGCGGGTAGATAAATTAAAGGACATCTTCGATTACTCTATTGTGGGGGAGGCGGAATTAGGACTATTGTCGAAACGAAATCGCCTAAGAAGTGAGAAAAATTTAATGATAACTGGAATTGCTCTTGTTTGCAGGGCGGCCATTGAGGGTGGTTTAAACGATGAAACTGCCTTCACGTTAAGCGATTTCTATATTCAACATCTTGAAGAATTAGGAAGCTTAAAAGCTATACTGAAGTTAACGGAAGAAGCTATAGTGGATTTCACCAATCGTGTGCACCGATTAAATAATGAAAAATATTCTCCAACCATAACAGCTTGTCAACATTATATTTATGACCATCTTTATGACGATATCGCACTTGATGCCCTTGCACAAGTCTGCCGTTTAAGCCCGAATTACTTATCGTCACTTTTCAAGAAAGAGGTTGGTCAGCCAATAAGTGAATACATTCAACGGCAACGGATTGAAGAAGCAAAAAAGCTATTACTTTTAACCAATTATTCAATTTCGGACATTGGCACATGGCTGAATTTCAACGACCAAAGTTATTTTATCAAGATTTTTAAAAAGTACACGGGTTTAACCCCCAGACAGTTTAGAAATGATCATTGCTCCGATCGTGAATCGACCTAATGATCTATCAAGGAAATTTAAGCACTAACTTATTTTATGCTGAGGATATCAGACCGACTATGAGGAGGAGCATTACTGAGCTTACTTAATCTTACAATGAACGGATGAATAAGACGGATTGAAAAAGGAGCCAGTTGTATTCAACAAGAATTTGGTCCTATCAGCGAAGTGACATTTACATTCTTCCTCTTTCGGATTCCCAATATATAGGCTGGTTTAATTCGTAATGTAACCAAAGATCTCTACCGAAGTGCATAAAGGATGAAAGTTGGCCTTTTCAATGAACTGTGCATGAAATTTATTCATTTGTAAAAACTACCCCTAAACGACTTTAGGAGTGTTATTGTTGAAAAATCAATTAAATCTTATATTAAGTGTCCTTATAGGCAGCACGGTCATATCATCAGTTTTTAGTATAGTCATGCTTGTCCTTACCATCAAACACGATAAAAAAATGACTGGAGGCAGATTTTAGTAGTGCGAAAATAGGGCACTGCTTTTATTTTTAAAATGACTCACCCATTCAAGTAGTGGCATCTGTTCAACAGGCTAGGATGCCTCATCCTGAAGGTAGCTTTTTCTCTTTTCCCAGGTTCCTTTTCTTCTATATAAGCCTGCTACTCCTTCGCTAGTCAAAGATTCTTGGTTTTATATGCTAAAGAAATTTATTGATTGAACCAATAAGGAATATATTTGAATTTTACACAATGATCTCTTTGATTAGATGTCATAATCTATAGTTTCTCCCGCCGGAAGTAAGAAGAGAAATTTCTCCTAAACTACCAGCCTTCAAGGCTATCCTCCGACCCATTGTAAAGCTGCTTGAAGAAAATAAAAAACAGCCCTTAAGCTGCAGGAGCTGTTTTCTCTTCTTTTATGGCAATATGGCAAAAGACCTTACTGGAAATCCTGACGCTTTTTCCGGCTTAGGAACGATATTGAAAATAACGGCACCTTTGGCAGGAACCTTGTCCAAATTCGTTAATAATTCTACTTGATATGTATCTTGTTCTAAAACATAATACTCACCCAAGAGTGAGCCGTTTTTTTTGAAGTCAACAGCTGAATCCGTATCAAATGTTTCATGGCCAACCGCTTTAATTTTTCTCTCTTCAAACAAAAATTTTAAAGATTCTAGCGACCAACCGGGTGCACGGTTATCGCCATGAACATCTTTATTTTCAAATGCTTCTCTATTCGGCCAGCGTTTGCTCCAGTCTGTACGCAGAGCAACAAATGTTCCTTCTTCAATCATTCCATATTCTTCTTCAAACTTTAAAATATCAGCTATCCCTAAAGTAAAGTCATGATTTTCTTCTGCCTCCTTCGATTTATCAATGACAATTAGGGGCAAAACAAGCTCCTTTAACTCTAGCTCATCTAAATATCGTGTATTCCGTACAAAATGAATAGGGGCATCCAAATGTGTCCCATACTGGCCTGCAAATTTAAAGCTTTGAGCGAAAAACCCATCATCGTGAGTAAATAATGTATTAAATTCTGCGGAATCAAACGCTGCAAAATGTGGTGAATCGGGACCAAATGTATGAGTAAGGTCTATCCATTCTTTTTCCTTAATTAGATTAAATGCTTTCAATAATTCATTTGACACCTTAATCCCCCCGTTAAAAAATTCACTGCAAAACTTCCTTCTAAAGCAAGAAACTTTGCATTTCTATGGTTGCTCTCCTTTTTTATTCTCTATGGGCAAGAACACCAGTAATTCCAATTACTATTAAACACCTACTTTTCTCTAAAAGTCAAAATAATTGTAAAATTACAATTTTATTGTTGGCAATCCAGACAAATAGAATCACTTTCATCTTCCTCTGCTTTGATAAAAAATAGGCTATGATCGAACAAATATGCTAAATAGTCTTGTCTTTATGAAAATTCAGTTATAATATATTAGATAAATTACAATATAACATAATTCCTAGGAGGAGATGCCTTGAAAGTTTTTGATTTGCACTCAGATTTATTTACAGACATTGCCTGGAGAAAAAGCCGAGGCGAGAAAAGTGTTTTTGACAGAGTTCATTATCCAAAACTAAAAGCAGGTGGAATCACATCAATTATCTGTGTTTTTTGGGTGGAACCCAAGTTTGCCAATCAATCCTATGAACGGTTTAAGCAACTGCTGACATATGTTATGGAGGATTTAAATTCTTCAAAACACGCCGCCCTCTCCCCTCCCTCTTCTCGCGAAAAAAAGCTTGTGGAGACAGAAAAAATCAACATTTATTTAGGCCTTGAAGGCCTCACATTTATGGAGGACTGGGAAGGAGAAACCACCCTATCAAAAATAGAAAACGCCTTCACTTACCTTAGTGAACATAAGATCATGCACTCCATATTTGCGTGGAATGAACACAACTTTTTAGCAACTGGTACAGGAGCTGATTGTGTATCATCATTCAAAGGCCTTACAGATTACGGAAAGATTGCTGTTGCCTATGCAAACAGACAAAACTGGGTACTCGATGTCTCTCACCTAACTGAAACTAGCTTTTGGGATATGTATAATACTACTAATCATCCTATTATCGCTTCTCACAGCAATGCAAAATCGGTCTGTATGCACGAGCGAAATTTAACCGATGAACAAATAAAAGCCATTGCCCACAGAGGAGGGATGATCGGCCTGAATGCTTATGGGGCATTTGTCGATGAAGAAGAGCCAACGATTGATCGGTTCATTGATCATGCCGTCTATATTGCCAATCTTGTCGGCCCGCAGCACCTCGCCTTCGGCTTTGACTTTGTAGATTATCTTCATTCTTACGATTTAGGAACCGCTTCTCCTGTATATACGAAAGGCTTAGAGGATGCATCCACCGTACCGGATCTTCTCGAAAAAATGAGCAAAAGAGGTTTTACAAATGCAGAATTAGAGGCCATTAGCTTCGAAAATGCTCATTCTTATATTACAAATCATTTAAGCAAGAGGGGGAGCATAAATGGGACAAACACTTATTCAAGCAGATGATACGTTAACATTATGGGGAATTATCGTTGTGTGGGCGTCTGTCAGTATTTACTTAGAACAACGGTATAGCTGGGCATCCAAAATATCAGGTGCCATCATTGCTCTTATCGGTGCCATTGTTTTGTCTAACACTGGCATCATTCCAACAGAATCACCGGTATATGACTCGATATGGGGAGTGATCATTCCTTTAGCCATTCCGCTGCTTCTCTTTCATGTAAATATTAAACAGATATGGCGAGAGAGCGGCAAACTGCTTATCATTTTTCTATTAAGCTCCATCGGAACGGTGGCAGGAACGATCGTCAGTTTCTTTTTATTAAAAGACCACATTCCCTACCTTGATAAGATTGGAGCAATGATGAGTGCCTCTTATATCGGTGGAGGCGTTAACTTCGCTGCCATGGCCGCAAAGTTTGAAGCACCTGGCGAATTAGTTTCCGCTACAGTAGTTGCCGATAATTTAATGATGGCCATCTACTTTATTATCTTGATGATTATTCCGACACTTTCATTTTTCAGAAAACGGTACAGCATGCCTCATGTCTTGGAAGTAGAGAGCGGCAACTCTAATGAAGATGGCAAAACTTTAGCAGAAAGTTTTTGGAAAAGGAAGGACATTTCCTTAAAAGATATTGCCCTTTCTGTCGGTACAGCCTTTTTACTCGTTATTATTTCATTTAAAATAGCGGAGTTTTTCGATCAATTGATTCCATCCGGTGAAAACTCTTCTCTTGTGATGAACTTGCTTAATGGCCTTGTAGGAGACAAGTACCTGATGCTTACAACCATTACTTTTATTATTTTGGGGCTATTCCCGAAATACTTTGACAAGATTAATGGAAGCCAGGAAATAGGTACATACTTAATTTATTTATTCTTTGTGGTGATTGGGATTCCAGCATCTATCCCTCTCATTATTAAAAATGCTCCTTTGCTGCTGGTGTTTGTGTTTATCATTGTCATGATTAATATGATTATCTCACTAGCTGCCGGAAAGTTGTTAAAAACGAACCTCGAAGATATCATTCTAGCAAGTAACGCTAACATCGGCGGTCCAACTACTGCAGCCGCATTAGCGATTGCTAAAGGATGGAAAAATTTAATTGGGCCTATACTTGTCGTCGGAACACTCGGCTATATTATTGGCAACTATGTTGGCACATTGTTAGGTTTCTGGTTTTCTAGTTTAATATAAGTAAATTTCACCCGGCATTAATAAAATGCCGGGTCTGTTGTATAATACAAGCATACAAATAACCGAACTGAGGGAGATGCCATGTTTGACGGTACAAAGATTCGTGACTTGCGAACAGCGCAAAATTTGTCTTTAAAAGCACTAGCAGAAAAGTCAGGTGTAAGTGTAAGCATGATTAGTCAAATTGAACGCCGAACGACGGATCCGACTCTGACTACTCTTTACAAACTTTGCAAAGGTTTGGATGTTTCTATTTCATCGCTCTTGGAAAATGATGAACAATCTACGCATATTATTCGAAAGGAAGAGCGGAAAACCCTTACTTTTCCCCTGTCTCATTCTAAATATCAATTATTGACTCCTATTACAGAGGGAACAATTGAAATGATTATGATTCACTTGGAACCCGGAAAAGAAAATCAACAACTTATAGAGCATTCCGGTGAAGAATGCGGCCTGATACTCAAAGGACAGATGACGGTTGTTCTGGGAAGCAACGAATACATTTTAAATGAAGGGGATTCTATTCGCTTCAAGAGCACTATTCCCCATAGATTTTTCAACCACTCCAATGAAACCGCTGTCTCTGTATGGGCTATGACCGGACGAGTATTATAAATGGATCTCGGTCGCTGTTCAAGGGGGAACGTCCACCCACTCCAATCATCTGTTATCCCTTGCCGCTATACTCGCTATAGCGGTTTTGTGTTCGTTCATCAGACTGTTATATGGCATGAAGAAGTCTTCCTGAATGAAAAAATTTTTCAATCGTAAAACTCCATATGCTTTTTTTCCTCTTTATAATAACGAAGTCTATCTTGTAAAGTGCCTGTATGAAGTTCAAATTTATGCCCATCGGGATCAGTAAAGTAGATAGACTTTTTATCTTTTTCGTCCCTGGAGCGCCCTGACAAAATATTTACGTGTAACTTCTCTAATTTCTCGTACATCTTATCGTAGTCCTCTTCTTTGATTGAAAAGGCAATATGGGTATAGGACTGGCTGATTTCATTGCGAGGGATATTTTCTTCTACATTGAGCGCCAGCCACATGCCATCTAAATCAAAATAAGCTGTACTTCTCCCCTTTACTAGCAGCTTTGCACCAAATACGTTTTGATAAAACTGAATGGACCTGTCCAAATTGGAAACAGAAAACAACAAGTGATTAAGGCCTTTTACTGACAATTGTCTTACCTCCGTTATGCATTCTGATAAAAGCTAAAAACTTATTCGCTTTATTTGTTTGACTTGCACAATCTCATCGTTATGTATTTAATTATTGAATCCGTTATCCTTCTTAACGCCTATTTCACTTTAAGCAGCCTATCGCTTCTTTGAAGGACTATTCCCTGCATTTTCACTCCTATGCTAATTTTAGCTTACCTAACGATCCAGAGGAAATAAAAAATAAAAAGCAATCTTATAATGAAGACTGCTTTTTATTTTCAACAACTTCTACAAAATAAAAGAATGGAAAATGAAAACTGCCGTTTAGCGGAGCTAGTCCAGAAGCCTTAAGCTCTTTTTATATTCAGCCTACAATGTATTATTTATTTTCTGCTTATACAAGTTGAGAGAACCATTACCGTAATCGGTTTTCATTAAAGAACAGATCTGATAGTTGACGGCTATCCGCTTCTTACCCCGTACAGAATACATCCTACACCAAGAAAGACCCAGAAGATTGTTTGAAATGATATCCGATCGGTCAATCCCAACAGACCGATGGATGTAGTGGCAATTAAAATAATCGGACCTACCAAGGCGAGTGAACTGTTCAGAATCAAAGCTTTTTCAATATCGTTAAATCTAAGCATTAAAAAAGCAGCGAAAATCTCAATTCCACCCGATAATATTCTCAATAAAGCCATACCCATTACCGCTTTTTCTATAAATGTAAACATACGCTCCTCCAGTAAAAACCATTCTTTTTACAATTTATATGCAGCAATATAAGAAAGCAGGACAAGGCTCATCATTTTTTTAAACATTTTGCTTTCATCATACGATGGATTCGGTCACTTACTTTATTCGCTCATGAATTTCCCGATGAAATTTCCTTATTTTTGTTAATAGCCTGCTCTTATATTTGCTGCATAACTAGAAACTCCAACTGCCGTTAAGAGCCTCCCTAGGCTTTCACCCTGTCATTTGATCACTCTCCACATATGATGTAGGGAAATTGACCCTACGATAAAAGGAGAATGAAGAACATGAATCCATATTATTATCCTCCTGGCTTTGTGCCTCAGTCAGCTGATTATTATTCGGATTATTCCTATATGCCTCTTGAAGAAGAGTATGATGATGTGAGCAGACAGCCTTCTGCATTGGAGAGAAGAGTGACTGCTTTGGAACGCCAAAACGAGCGGCAGGTAGCAGAGATAACTCGGCTGAGCCGGGAAATTACACGGATCAATCGCGAAATTACACGCCTTAATCAGAATGATGAACGTCACACGAGGCGCTTAAACAGATTAAACCAACGATTACGCGCAGTAGAGAACCGTCTTAACATTCCTTTTGCTGCAATGGAAGACGGCTTCTAACAAAAAAGCAAGCTGGGAGCAAAAAGAGTCCCAGCTTGCTTTTTTTATTTAATGATTCTTTTCGCGCCTATATAACGGTTCTTCCAATAGGAGGTGTTCATCTTTACTTCTTTTACGCCTTTAGATGTAGCTCCTACAAACTTGCCATTCCCTGTATAAATCGCAACAAAAGAAACTTTTCCTTTCGCTCCTGTTGCATAGAACACCAAGTCGCCAAATTGTAAATCTTTCTGTTTGACTGCTTTTCCTGTTTTAAATTGAGCAGCACTTGTTCTTGGAATGTTCATTTGAGTAGCAGCTTCCTTATACACATACTGTGTAAAGCTTCCGGCATCAAACCCTTTGGGAGAGGTGCCTCCATACTTGTAAGGAGCCCCTATTAGTGTTTGTGCCGTTGCTGCTGCTTCTTCTCCATAATTAATGGTGGCCGATGCTTGATTGACTGGCTCGCAGGCAAAGAAAAAAGCAAAGGATAGCAGCATAAATACTGGGACAAACCACCTCGAAATTGATAAATGCCTGTTCAATTAACCTACCCCCTGATTGCAAAGATTGTACACGAAATTAAATATATGCTGGTTTGTGTTTAATATTCCCAGATCGAAGCATAATAAAAAAGCAGATAGGAAATCTGCTTTTTTATCAGACGGATTCAACGAATGGCTTCTTCTTTAACTGCTTCAGCATTTGTTTTGAGAGCGCTTCGTATCCGAGAGAATTTGGATGCACACCATCAGATGAAAGATATTGCAAATGATGGCCATTAAGCACTTTTGTTGTCTCTAGAACAATCGAATGATTGTAATGGCGGGCTACCTCATAAATTTTCACATTCCATTTTGGAAGAAGTTGATCAGCTACTTTATAAAGTTCGTGATCCGGATTTAGAGGATTGTACATCTCCAAAAAAACAATGGTTGCTGAAGGATTTTCTTTCTTGATCCTTTCACTTATCGCCTTTAAGTTGTCCGTGAATGTCTTTCTCATAGAGTCAAAATTAGCTACAACGTTTTTATAATCACCTTGATAAAGAGTCTCCAAAATATCGTTGCCGCCGACATTAATTGTAATCAAATCTGCCTTTTTAATTTGGTCATCAAAGGTGCCTCTTTGTACGAGTGTGTTTAAATTCGTACTGTTAATTCCAAGGATCCCTTCGTTTTCCAGAATGACCGTTTTTCCTGTTTGCTCTTCGAAACGGCGGGAAAAATAATCGACGAAGCTTTCTTCATTCTCTGAGCCAAAACCCGCAATGATCGAGTCACCAATGGCAAGATGAGTTAAACTCTCTTTATCAACATTGCTATAATAGTCAACGTAAGAAAGAGCAGCTTGAGCAGACGTAGGGGCAGATTCTTCCTTCATTTGCTGGATCTTGTAAGTAGGATAGTAAAGCCAAAGGGATACAGCAATGACAGCAACAATGAGAACAGAGACGGTATATTTAAATAAACGCTTCATTTTTCGCTCCTTTGCTCCTTTTAGATATTCTTTTATGTACGCTTATTTTTCATTTACTCATCAACAGAGAGGAAATTCAGTAGTAAGTGTAGACGAATCTTATAATAATCATACCTGTATTTTCAAGCAAAAAAACCTGGTATGCGGCTATAAGCAAGTTTTATGTTAAAATAAAACGTACTCATATTACTTTCAAAGGACGGATTGTTAATGGACATTACACATCATACAGTTGAACTGCTTGAAGATCCATTCGGGCTGCTCGATGGGGAAAGATTTGAATTTCATTTATATGCAAAGGTAGACGAAGAGGATGAGTTATACTCAGAATCTGGTTTCTATATTCGTGTGCTTTATTTGGTAAATGGAGATGAGGAAAAGATCATTCATTATCACTTACACGATCGGGCAACAGGAGAAGTTTTGGATTTTGAACTTGAAGAGGACGAAGAAGCGCTTGTGGCAGCTTATTGCCAGGATCATCTTCCTGACGAAACCGAAGAAGCCGAATAACAGACAAAGCCCCGCTGCACGAATACTCACTGCCTGCGGGGTTTAACTTATTTCTTCAGTTAATGTCTCCGTAATAATCACATCCTCTATTTTATTTCGCTCTTCATGTACTCCTGCAGCTGCTCTTCTGTTAAATGCTTAACAAAATGGTAAAAGCTAATGGATTCCATTTCATAATTTTCACAGCTTTCCATGTAATATTCATAAGCCTCTCGATACATTTCCATATTTTCCACCTCCCTCCTGTTATATAACAAATATATTTTTATACCAATAATATATAACAGACAGAAAAACATGTCAATATCTTGCTTTTATTTTACCCTGAATATTCAGAAAATAACCTAAAAAAGTCAATCAGCGATTGAACCTTCTATTCTTTGCAATTGTTCCTTTTCTTCAGTGCTGCCAGTAAAATTAGCGGCTCACTCAATTAAAGGAACGATAACATCATCGTCTGCTTCAATTGAATGAGCCGCCTCTTCTGCCTCCATTAACTTTTCTTGTAGGTTTCCTATACTGCGAATGGTTAAGGCTTGTCTTACTATATACTAGCTATTCATCGCCAAGCCATTCTCTTAAAGAATTTAAGAAGAATGGAGACTACTCATTATAATTCGTCAAACCCGTTCGCTTCACTTGTCTTCGTATAGGCACGGGATTTTTGTTCAAAAAAGTCTGTCTTCCCGAAATCTACTTCCTGATAAGCAATAATCCAGCGCATTGGGTTTGTCCGGTAGCCTTCAAACGGCGCTGTGAAACCTAACTGTTCAGCACGTTTATTGGCCATGAACTTAATATAGCTTTCCAGCTCGCTCATTTGAATTCCATCTATTTTATGGCCAATGATTGAGTTTCCCCACTCAATTTCAAGTTCAGCGGCCTGTCGGAAGGCCTCCTTTCCGTAGAGATGTAATTCTTCTGTATCATATTCGGGATGTTCATTTAGCACTTCTTTAAAAATCTTTTCAAATAATCCGACATGAAGTTGCTCATCCCGATTGATATAATTAATCATTGTGCTCGTTGCAATCATTTTTTGATTGCGGGCCAAATTGTAGAAAAAAGCAAATCCAGAGTAAAAGAAAAGGCCTTCTAATATCACATCATAAATAATCGATTTCAGAAAGTTTTCGACGGTTGGTTCATGAGAAAAGGCTTCATACCCTTTTGTCACAAACTCATTGCGTTCTTGAAGAATCGGTTCGGTCCGCCAAAAATCAAATACTTGGTCTTGCGTCTCTTTATCCGCCACACTCGATAACACGTAGCTGTAAGAATGATTATGAATCACTTCCTGCTGAGCAAGAATAATCATTAACGCATGCAAGCTGGAATCTGTTAAATAGTCTGCCGCTCTGCCAGCATAATCGGTTTGAATACTATCAAGCAAAGCAAGCAAACCGATAATCTTTAAAAATGCATTTCTTTCATCAGGAGACAGCTCGCTAAATTGCTGGCGGTCTTTCGTCATATTGATTTCAAATGGTGTCCAAAAGTTCGCAAGCATTCTCTTATATTTTGGATAAGCCCAGCTAAAGCGCACATCGTCCCAGTTTAAAATATTTGAGCTTTTCCCGTTCACAATCCCTGTAGAACGGTTTGGTGCACTATGATCAATGATTTCTCTTTTTTTAAGCTTCATACTCATTCTCCCCCTTATGAATGACAGCTTTCACAGTCTTCAATATCAGAAGCGGTCGACCGCACATAATAAGTTGTTTTTAATCCTGAATCCCACGCATCCAAATGCAGATCAAGCAGCGCTTTTGCCTTAATGTCGTTCCGCACATATAAGTTAAAGGAGACGGCCTGGTCAATATGGCGCTGGCGCTTGGCGTTCTGGCGAATGCTCCAATGCTGATCAATTAAGTAAACTGTTTTATAGTACCAGGTCGTCTTAGCCGACAAGTCCGGAGCAGTCACTGGGATTTTATAATTTTTCTTCTCTTCCATATATTCTTTACGGAAAACCGGGTCAATTCCGGCTGTTGAACCGGCAATCAAAGCAGTGGATGAATTCGGCGCCACTGCCAGCAAATATCCATTCCTCATGCCTGATCTTTTCACTTTTTCCTTTAACTCTTGCCATTTCGTCCCACTGTAACCTCTTTGCTCAAAGTAGACGCCGCTCTCCCACTCTGACCCTGCAAATACCGGGTAAGCCCCTTTTTCGGCTGCAAGCTCCGCGCTTGCCTCAATAGTTAAGAATGCGAGCTGCTCGTACAGCTCATCGCAATAACTGACTGCTTCGTCCGATTCCCAGCTTAATCCCTTCAAAGCGAGCAGGTGCTGCCAGCCAAACGTGCCGAGCCCAATTCCCCTATATTTCTTGTTCGTCAGCTGTGCTTGTAGCACTGGGATACTGTTCATTTCAATCACGTTATCAAGCATTCTTACCTGAATCGGAATTAAGCGCTCAAGCACTTCATCCATAACAGCGCGGGCCAAAGAAACAGATGACAAATTACATACCACATAATCGCCTGGGTCCTTTGTAATCATGATTTTTCCGTCTTCCGTCTTTTCTTCGATCACAACAGTCGGACTCATATTTTGGCAGATTTCCGTACAGAGATTGCTCGCATAAATCATGCCGGCATGCTTATTCGGATTCGCCCGGTTGACGGTATCCCTGTAAAACATATAAGGGGTGCCTGTTTCAAGCTGGGAAATCATAATAGCTTTCATAATCTCAATAGCCGGCACGGTTTTTTTGCTGAGCCCTGGATGAGCCGCACACTCTTTATACCGGTTTCTAAATGTACCTGCTCCTCTTTTTTCATCAAATGAGTCTTCAAGCGAGTAGCCCATTACCTTCCTTACCTCATGCGGGTCAAATAAATGCCATTCTTCCCTATTATCAACAGCTTCCATAAACAAATCCGGTATCGTTATACCGGTAAACAAATCATGTGTTCGGCGGCGTTCATCTCCATTATTCAAACGGGTTTCTAAAAAGGAAAAAATGTCTTTATGCCAGACATCGAGATAAACGGCGATCGCCCCCTGACGCTGTCCGAGCTGATCGACAGAAACGGCCGTATTATTGAGCTGTTTCATCCATGGAATCACGCCGGAGCTGACATTTTTGAATCCTTTAATGTCACTGCCCTGGCTGCGAATTTTCCCTAAGTAAATGCCCAGGCCCCTCCATTTTTGCTCAAATTGGCAGCGTCCGTATTGGCATCAAAGATCCCTTGCAGGCTGTCGTCCACCGTATCGATAAAGCAGCTTGACAGCTGGCCGTATGATTTCCCGGCATTGGCAAGTGTTGGCGTAGCTGTTGTCATATATAAATTAGAAAGAGCCCAATATGCTTCTTTTACGTATTGGAGACGTACCGATTGAGGTTCGTTCATCATTAACGTCATCGCAATAATGAGCCATCTTTCCTGCGGAAGCTCTGCTGGCTGCTTGTCGAGCGTATAAGCTAAATATCTTTCGCTCAATGTAACAATTCCGATGTATGTAAATAAGTGATCTTTATCAGGATCAATGATGGTGCTTAACTCATTAATCTCCGCTTCCGTATAAGCTGTCGTTAACTGCGGATTGTATATTCCTTCTTTCAGCAGAAGGTGAATAAGGTTCAAGAAGCTGCCATACCTATTGGTGTTTTCCCCACGTGTTATAGCTGCTTGCTTATATAATTGTTGTAAATACAGACGGGCAGCTACAAATGTCCAATCCGGCTCTTCACTTGTGATCCGCTCCACGGCTGAATGTAAAAGCAGCTGCTGAACCTGCTCATTTGTCCATCCCTCTCTCGTATCCAAAGTTTCTCTTACTTTTTTCTTGTAGCTTGCCAGTTCAATAGAGGGAAATTCTTTTTGAATTTCACTGAACGCCTCTTCTGCCACACTTTGTACTGTTTGAATCATATTTGTTCCTCCTAAACGATAAGTAGTTTAGAAAGAGATTTTTTTGTCCATAAAAAAACCATCTTTCTAGATGAAAGATGGGATAAGAGCGAAGAAATAAAAGTTTAATGAAAAATGGGACAGACCTGCTCCTAAGCATCATCAAAAGAGCTTGTCTGAACGAAAGACATTTTTATTTTCTCCGCGCTTTCTTCCCAACTCCCGAAGAAGAGTACACGCAGTAAAAAGGCAGGTCTCCTGGCTTGTGCTTCTTCCTTCCACATTCCTTCCCATCTATTAGACAGTGGATTGATCTGCGGTCGTTCACACTTACAGTTGCGGGGACAGCTTCGGTATTTCACCGAATTCCCTATTAAGCTGTGACAGCACCTTTTTACTAAATATTGATTTAATTAAAGCATTACCACTAAATGTTGTGTCCGGATTAGTATAACAATGAAAATTCTCCTGTGCAAGCCTTGATTTATTTTTCTGTCCTTATTTAATTTAAAATGATTAATTCATCCTGATCAGAAGGATCAACGGCTTGCGGAATCACAGCGGTTGTTTTTAAAAAGGTTTTATTTGTATCACTGGTAGGTGGATGTTCAAGGTCAATTTCCAGCGAGAAAGGAATCGTTAGCTTTTCTTTAGGCTGGATTTCACGTTGAATCGGGATAAGAAGTTCTTTTACATCTTTGTCATGGTATGCAAAATCACTGTCTTCGCGAACTTCATCCATTTGCAGATGCAAAGAAACAATGAGTGCATCAATTGGTTCCGCAGCCCGGCCGCCATTAATCAATACTGTTCCTTCAATTTTATCCCCTCTGTGGTAAGCCGCTTTTTGAAGAGCTGTATCAATCGCTACTCCGTCAATTCCAATACTGGATAAAATATGTTTCCACATGAAACTTCTCCTTTCTTTTAGTTAGTATTAGTTTAATATTCCCCGAGGCTCGCTCCTTAATCTTAACCAAATAGGATGGTTTTGAATTTTACACATAAATAAATAAAAACATACTTTTTAAAAAGTATGTTTTACCTTGTAGACTTTGTCTGCCAACTGAAAAATATGTACAGTTGTAATCGCAAATAGATTAATAATTTAATGGATGTTTCTCTTTTTAAACCGTCCACCGCGCACTTCCGAAATATCTGCAATGGCCAGGAAAGCCGAAGCATCGATCTCCTCCACGATTGTGGTTAATTTAGATTCTTCCAAACGGGTAATGATGCAAAATATAACCTTTTTGTCATCACCTGTATAAGCGCCCTCTCCATGTAAATAAGTGACGCCTCTTCCTAATCGGCTATTAATGGCATCGCCTATCTCTCTTGCTTCATCGCTAATAATCCATGCCGATTTTGATTCTTCCATCCCGGCAACGACAATATCGATCGCTTTAGCAGCTACCACATAAGCTAGGATAGAATACATCGCACGATCCCACGTGTAGACAAACCCTGCAGAGCTAAGTATAAATAAATTGATGAACATGACAATTTCACCAACAGAAAAAGGGACTTTTTTGCTTATCACAATTGAAAGTACTTCAGTCCCATCTAGCGCCCCGCCATTTCGGATGACCATCCCAACCCCAACACCTAGAAAAATCCCTCCAAAAATTGTGGCCAGAAGGATATCCTCAGTAAACGGCATAATCGGGTGAAAAAATGTGGCGAAGACAGATAGCATAATAATCCCATATACAGTCGATATAGCAAAAGTTTTCCCAAATTGCTTATATCCCAAGTATACAAACGGTAAATTTAAGATAAAAAGAAAGATACCAAGTTTTACTCCTGTAATGTGGGAAAGCATAATGGAAATACCTGTCACCCCACCATCAATTACCTGGTTGGGAACTAAAAAGATCTCTAATCCAACAGCCATGAGCAAGGCGCCAACTGTAATAAAAACAGCCCTCTGAATCACTTTCAAACGCGATAATTTCTTATGTTGCTTTTTTACCAATAACTCGTCCGTCAAAAAACCACACCTTTACTCATACTTATTTATTTTTAGTATATCTTAATTCCTGCTTAAGAAAAATAACTTTCAATTAGGAAAAGCCTTAAAATAAAAAAATTATCCCTTCCATAGCTGTGCACTATAAAGCTTTTTCCACTTTTTATTCCTTTCTATTATAATGTTTCATTTTCTGAATGGACAGGAAAAAACCTCACTGCATAGTGGGGTCTACAATTATGTAAGAAGGCTATTCAAGTATGTAGCAGCCTTCTGAATAGGCACTTTTCAGGGAGATTCTTTAGTGAACAGATGTATATGCCCGGCTATTAAGCGGGGCCTTTTTGCTGCTGTAAAAAAGTAGCAACAGTACTCCTAAGACTACTCAAACCGCCAGACAATCCTTTACTTCATCGGAAAGCTTTTTCGTTTGAATGCAACTTGTTCCTTGCATGCCTTTCACTTTCACCCCTTAAGATTTTTGAGTAATAGGATTTAACATAATTTGATCGATCTTATTCATTTTTCTTGCTTCAAATACTTTGCTTAGATGAACAAATAAAGGGGAACAATAGATTTTGCGCAGGTATTTAGGTGAATGAAGGAGGATGAAAAGTGGATAAGGATATAAATTACGGAAGTGATTACAAATATATTCCAACAACTTCTATAGGCAGTGGAGTGGGTATTGAGGTACTGCCAGACTTATTTTGTCATACTGTCCAAATCGTCAATATTCATTTAGTTGGAAATCCTAGGATGAGGGACTTCGTATTAGTTGATACAGGAATGCCTGAGTCGGCAAATGAAATTATTTCTGTTATCGAAGAACGCTTTGGGGCAAGCAGCCGGCCACAGGCAATCATTTTGACACATGGCCATTTTGATCATGTCGGGGCTGTTATTGACCTGGTTAAGCATTGGGAAGTTCCTGTCTATGCACACGAGTTAGAAATTCCTTTTCTCACAGGCCAAAAAAGTTATCCAGAACCAGACCCGACGGTTGAAGGCGGTATGGTGGCAAAAATGTCTCCTATGTTTCCTAATGAGCCGATTGATTTAGGAGATAATGTAAAACCGCTGCCTCCTGATGGAGCCGTTCCTCATATGCCGGATTTTAAATGGATTCACACACCCGGACATGCACCTGGACATGTTTCCTTATTTAGAGAAAAAGACCGAGCATTAATCGCAGGGGACGCGTTCGTTACTGTTAAGCAAGAATATCTTTATAAAGTTTTAACACAAGAACAGGAAATCAGCGGGCCTCCGAGGTACCTCACAACAGATTGGAAAGCAGCCAAGGAATCAGTCATTAAGTTAGAAGCATTAGAGCCAACTGTTGCTGTTACCGGTCATGGATTACCTATGTCTGGCGAGTTGTTGACAAACAGTTTGCAAAAGCTTGTTAAAGAATTTGACCAAATTGCTATACCTGATTACGGGAAATATGTAGACAAAAATACCCATTGATTATCTGCAAGAGAATGGTGTTAATAAAAATCTTAATTCGAGAACAGACCGTCGATAGACGGTCTCAGTTTGTCGGCAAAAGTGGTTCGAAATAAGATCGTTCCGAACCACTTTTATTCTTCGTTAGTTTTCAAGCCATTCAGGAGAAAGATAGACTTCTCTGAGTTTATCTTAAAGCAGGCATCGTTGTACGGCTATTCTAACTTTACAAACCCTGTTGATTGGAATGGAAGGCGCAAAGACTCCTGCGGGATCAGCGAGACAGGTGAGACCCCGCAGGCGCTTACGCGGCGAGGAGGCTTACCGCTCGCCCCGCGGAAAGCGAAGCGCCTGGAATGGAAATCAACAGCCCCCATTCACAAGCAAAATAAAAAGGACTGTCAATAGACAGTCTATTTTTATCGCTTTGAGTACCATAACTCAGGCGTATAAAAAAACTTTTCTAAGCTTCTATTTCTGCATCTAAGTCATAGCCATGTTCAAACAGCAAATTCTCTAGTACTTACGCCTTTTAGTGAGCCCCCTCTACTCTTCCCTTTTTATTGTACATAGGCATATTTCTATACAAGATTCTTCCAATATAATGCAAATAAAAAGCCTGCTTAATAAGGGCAAACTTTTTCACCATTTTCTTGGTTAATCTATGAAGTACATCCTCATCATTTTCCCGGGATATTTTCTAGCCAATTGTCATCCCATTGAAAAGATAAATCCGCTGTCATTCCCTGTACAAATAATGATTTAGGGTAAGGTAAGGCAAGTCCTGGCATGTCACTTGCATCAAAGTAACGCAATTCCACAGTTTCATCGTCTACTGGACCAAGCCTCCCTTGATAAATCATACATTCAAATACGAATATAATATATTCCACTTGATCACCATTAGGGTATTTATAGCGAAATTCTTCCCCAGCAAATACGCCTAATAGTTTCTTTGGTACAACGGTTAGACCGGTTTCTTCCCATACTTCTCGAATCACAGCTTGCGCTGGTACCTCTCCAGGCTCAATGGCTCCAGCAGGAAGACTCCACTTTTCCCCATTTCTTTTGTTTTGAAATAAAATTTCACCTCAATCATTTCGAACAATCGCTGCTACACTTGTCATGAATATCAATTCATTACCTACCTTTTCACGCAGCCTTTTATAATAATTAGACATCCCCATCTACCTTGCCACCTTCATTTGTTTCCTAGGTACACTTCTATTTTATTGATTAGCGATGTTAAATTTCGTTGATTGATTAAAAAATGAAAGACCTTTGATTAGGAAGGTCCTTTTAAAAGAGATAGTTAGTAGATATAATGAAGTATTTTTTGATAAGCAAAGGGTAATACGGAAGCGATTATAACACCGATTAAAATGGAAGAAGCTGAAAAAGCAATGAATTTTCGAGTTGATATTTCCTTCCTCTTATAAGCGACAATAAATACCTTCACCATGTAAAAGACAGTAATAAATATAATGATAGCTGAAAATATACTCGTTAAAATGACTTCCACTGTAGACCTCCTTTCACAACGTTTTCTCAACTAAATTTTACCAGATAATTGATATAGTAGATACAAAATTAATTCTTTGTTATGAGAATTTTATACGACTAATGCTTTTATTTTTATAAAAAGTTTTAAACGAAGAACTTTCCAGCCTCCTCTTTTTAACTGTTTCCTTATTGCTTTTATGATAAAAAATGACAAGCCCCATCCTCATCCCAGATCATGATCTACTGTACAAATAAAACAAATCGGCCTCATGTTAAGCTATACATAAAAATTAATAAACTGAACAAAATGATAAAGCAATAAAAAACAACGCTGAAAGAGAGGAAACAAAAGTGCCTAAAAAATGGTTACATATACTACCTGCCTTTTTATTAACAGCCGTAGTATTAATGGGTTGTAACAATGATAATGATCCAGTAGAAGATGACAATGATACACAACAAACACCTCAAAATGACAATGAGAATAAGGTTAATGATATAGGCCCCGACAACGAAAATGACATGAATAGGGACGATGATATCCTGCCTGATGGTGAAGACAACAGGAACAATGAAAATGATATACTCCCCAACGGCGGAGATGACACGAACAACGGAAATGATATACTCCCCGATGGTGATAATAACCAAAACAATGAAAATAATCTGATGCCTGGGGATAACAATATGAATGAAAATGATGAAGATCTCCTTGAAAACAATAGAGATACGGAAGATCCTAATAATAAGAAAAGATAAATAAATACCTTCACAACAGAAAGGGAGCTGCCTTAATGAATATTCTTCTAAGGTAGCTCCCTAATCTATTCACTTATTTATGTCTTTGTCCCTCAGTTTTGGTCGCTTACCTTTTTGTGAAAGGCTGCATAGATAGCTATGATAACCCCTCCTGCCATGCCTGATAGCGTATCGGTCATCGTATCTTTATTATCATCACTTTCCAAAGCCCCCATAACAGACCCAATAAACTCTATAACTTCCCAAAAGGCACTGAAGGTTACCGCGAATGTTAGGACAAATAGAAAAATCAGCCAGCGAGAAATTCTTCTTTCTGCCGACTCAGGAATGAGAAGCCTGTATAAAGCCATTGCAACAAAGGCTGTGAAAACACTTCCTCCAAAATGCAGAACCGTATCCCACCAAGAAAAACGATCATAAAAACGTAAAACGGCACCTAGGAAAAATGCGAAAAAAAGCAAAGCATAATACCCTATAATCAACGGCAAGCTAAAAGGAATCCTCTTTAAAAATAAAAGTAGGATAGGCAGAAGACCAATCACAATTCTCCCCAGCATGTCTGTCCATTTAGGGGAAGATCCATTTAAATGTTGTAAGAAGAAAGCAGATGCTATCAAGACAGCAAACCCTATGCTTAATATCAATATGGCTTTCTTTTTCATATTTATCGCCTCATTTGTAAAAGTTCTTAGCATTTACTTGTTCCTCATATTTATAAACATTGTTCTATATGTATTGTTAAATTGCCCGCTTATCCTAAAAAAATACAGGCGATTACATTCAATGTATTGCCGTAGAGATAGCTATAACACTTTTTATATGTGTTGGATATTTTTTAAATACACAATCTCACATTTTTCTTCTTATTTTAAAGCTGTTGCTCAAATGCCGGGAAGAATCATGTTATATATTTGGACATAAAAAGAGCACCTTCTATTCGGACGCTGGATCACTTTTTGAAATCCAATTGAACCATTCCATCAAAGAATTGATTTATAGTTAACCTCACAAATAAGTCGTTCAGCTTTCCAATATCCATCTCATATCTAATCATCCTCAATTTCTTTTTGTTTAAAAAAAGAAACGATTTTCTCTTCCTAACCCATACGTTAAACTAACCCTTGGATTTCAAAGAAAAGTAATCCAATCGGACAGAAATAATAAAATTATTTAAGTACTCTATTTTTTAATCATGTAGAATTATGCAACAATACCTTGAAAAATGGATAGTGATTGTTAAAATGTTAGTAATAGACAGATGGAAAGGAAACGTTAATTAATTTAGTACGTTAAAGGTAATTATCAAATGAATTTTACAGATGCAGATTACGAATGGTTTAAATTTATCAATGATCAAGTTCAGCGCTATCAATTGCTAGACAACATCATGATTTTCTTTGCTGAGTATGTTCAATATGCTTTTGGTTTATTGATTATAATGTTATGGCTACTAAACAAAAGTAATTTTCGCATAATAGCCTTTCAAGCTATGTTTGCATTTGCCTTAGGATTTTCAATAAACAGACTTATTGAAGTATTCATCTATAGAGATCGGCCTTTTATATCGCATAACATTATTCAACTCGTAGACCATTCTGCTAACTCCTCTTTCCCGAGTGACCATGCTACTTCCGCAATAGTAATTGCTGTTACTCTATGGCTGTCATCCTATCGCTTTAAACATATCTGGTTTGCTCTCGCTGTAGGTGTAGCTTTCTCTAGGGTGTGGGTGGGAGTACATTATCCACTTGATGTAATGGCTGGATTTATAAATGGCTTATTAATCGCTTTGTTTACACACTATATTTTATTTAAAGTACCACCAATAACTAAGCTAATCCAAAGACCCCTCTTTCAAGGCCAGGGTAAAATGAGAGATTGTTGAATTATCAGCTCAAGATAGCGATTGCTGTAAGTGTGGTATGAAGAGGAAAATAAAAATCCTATTGCAAATAGGGTTTTTATTTTGTATACAGAAGAAGCCCCGCAAAGAAAATGCTCTGTCTATATAAGACTTATTTTGCCTTTTTATCATCCATCTTTTTAATCAAGTCTGTAAACTCTTTTAAATACTCATCAGCAGTAATGATCCCTTTATGAGATAAAACATTAATCAATGCCACTACACTTGCTGAATGAACCTCATCACTATTTAAATATTGGATGTTTCAAAGGCACTATTCCAATCTTTTTTTGCAAGTTATCAACCACCTTTTAATAATTCACTTTCAAGAAAGGAACTTTATTCTCGATATGCTGAGAGGATAATCTAGCCACCTCAAATAAAAACAGCTAAAGAATGCTACTATTGCTTACTCCTATTCATACTCTTCTATATACGTAATCCCTTCCGATGTTAACTCCGGACCCTTCTCCCCATCACTCGTGCCATCAATTTGGACTAGATGGTTCTTTTTAATCGTGTCTATTTCAGCTTCAAATTGCTCCTGATTCATCGAAAAGTCACTCTAGTGAAGTTGCTTTCCATTCTGAATTTCTTTAAGAATCTCGTAGGTGAATTCGTCTCTTTCCATATTGCCTCCTCTGTGTTATCTCCCTGGAAAACTAGTTCGTTGTCTGCTAACTTGCTTACCAATTCCCTGCAAACACTTGGACCAAACGCTTCGATAACAACTAGAGGAAATTAACCCCTCCTCTCTCTTTTCTTAAATACTCCTTCTCTTGTATGTTCCTCTATTAGCACCCATAAGGCTCTTTTGGATCACTTCTCATTTTCAACAGAAGCAGCAGCTGTCGACAGTCGGTCGTTTTGTAAAAGAATCTCACAATCTAGCCAACTAACTGACTGATAATGGAAAAATAAAAAGGTACCCAAAACGGCACCCTGTTTGTTCGATTATTGGACGGAATTTGTCCGTTTTTTGTTCCGTTCTTCCCCTAAAACAATTATTAAGGAAAAGTAACCATAAAACTATTCAACCTGCTATTTATTAGTGTGTTTTTTTCTCAGCCGCCATTGCATCTGCTTTCGTTTTATAAACAGTACCAAATGGATGCTCAGGTGGCGCATAGATCGAGTAAAGCTTCATTGGCTTATTTCCAGTATTGATGACATTGTGCCATGTCCCTGCTGGTATCATAATTGCGTAATCCTCATACACTCTTTCTTCAAAATACAAATTATCTTTAGTATTTCCTGCCTGAACCATTCCTTGCCCTTCTTCAATGCGCAAAAACTGGTCAACTGTCGGATGAACTTCTAATCCGATGTCTTTTCCCACTCCAATACTCATCAGAGTTACTTGTAGATTTTTCCCTGTCCATAGGGCCGTACGAAATGTGTTGTTTTGGTTAGTGGCCTTATCAATGTTTACAACAAATGGTTGGGTTCCATAATCTTTTAATCCAAAGCTTCCTTTACCTTTTAAAGGCTGTGGAGAAGCAAATCGGTTTCCATGCTTCATCTCATTAGGCATGGGCCAATAAGCCGACTGTCTTCTCTGGTTATCTATCGGCGGGTTAACATAGTAAGGATGTGGATATTGATACATATAAGGAACGTAATACATCACTTTCATTCCTTTCATCAATTTATAGAATTATCCTATGCACCATATTTAGGGAGTGTACTTTGATTTATGGTGACTTATTTAAAGGAATCCTCTATTATCCCCAATACCCCCCTCCCATTCAATGGCTCGATTGCGTAATAATGAAATACGCTTTTTCAAATAACTGCTATTCTCTGTTTGAACGGTAAGCGCCCAACGGTATCTCCTTGGCCCTCATAATCAAGTTTTGTCTTTCTTTTCCATTTATATCTATAAAAAGATTTAATTGTTTTGCATTCCTCCCCTTTCCATAAAATAAAAAAAGACACCAAACCATAAAGCAGCTGCATACTGCCTTAATGGTTTGGTACCCTCTCTTTTTCCGTTAAGCTCTATAGTAAGCTGTTATATTTTCAATGAACTATAATCTTAATAAAATTTGATTCTCACCTCCCCACACTTCTTACATTCGTAAACTTTCCCTCTCACTTTCGTATCATCAATACGTAAAGCCCATGAATGCCTGCAAAATATCTTTCTTAGCACCTTAACTACCCCTTCTGCACGCTACACATTTAGGTAGGAGCACGCAAATGCCAGTTGCTAACTCCAAATTTTTAACACATTCCTTATTTTCCCATTACAACCAATTACATTCAAGGGATTTTTAACCTATCTCTCATTCATCTATCGCTTGTTATTCGTCCAACAAATGCATCAAATAGCATCCTGGCCAGACATCCGAACCCATTGTCTTTTATTACATGAAGCACCGTCCTAGCTGCCTTCGATTTCTGCCTGACTATAAGGTTAGAATCTTTCATTAGGACGCTCCCGACCTCTTATAATTGAAGTGTTGATGCTTTCCAGAGGCTGAGATCTTTCCTGTTGTATATTTTTATTTGAATTGGAAATACTGGTTAAAGAGTCACCTGTTCGTTCCCCCAGAACATATACAGGTTAATAAGTCTGCCAGGAGATTTTCCTGGCTTTTTTATATTCTTCTTTTCAATATTCTTTTCGCCTGAAGCATTCAGACGACAAATCATCATGTATAACGAGTATCTGCTCGCAAGATCACTTGGGTACATTGGATGAGTTTCATGGCTAATAAAACTCATAAGAACGACTATAAAATCCTTCACGATTGCCACAAGAGATCGTCATTAGATTACAAATCAATCTCCTTCTCAGTAAACACCGACTATAAAATCTCGATCAAGCAATCTGCAAGCGTGTTTTTATGAATGTGTTATAAAAAAATGCCGTGCTGCTAAGAAAAAATTACAAACTACATACTCCTTCTTATATGGAGAGCGTAGAGGACAAGCGCTTGGTTTAACGTACAATGACATTGATTTTGAGAGAAAAACACGTACAGTTAACAAAATACGAGACGAAAAAAATACCAGATCGTCGAAAACTAAAAAATAGTTATCGAACAATACTGGTAGACGACATTTTATTAAAACAGCTGAAAACGCATCGAGCTTGGTGTATTCAAACAACATTCCGTTATGGTTCTAGCTTAAAGGATGAAGATTTTATTTTTATTTTCTATAGAGCTGCTCAACTAATACGAAGCCGTACCATAAAGTTCTGTTTTGACCATATAATGAACGAGCGGGTTAGCACTAGTTACAGCTTATGGGCTACACTATTTTAATAAGACCGCTTATTTCAGTCAAAGTCACCGCTGAACGTTTAGAAAACACTCCAGAGGTGGATTAAGTTAAAAGAAAAGCCCGTCCAAGCATTCAACAGCATGATCAATATGTAATATTGGGGAACTCTGGGGGAGTTTTTAACCTCTCCCTCAATCCCTTTTATAGCCCGGGTTCTCCCGCCTTAAAACTCTTTATTAAACAATGGCTGAAACCATTTAATGCCTCTTTTATTAGCCGGCCATACTTTCATATCTGCTACTAAATGGCTCATGTAAGCGATCGAAGCAGCCAAAAAGCTGCCTTCAATTCCTACACTTTGTTGGAATTGCCACGCTATCCCTGCAAAACAGGCAGCTCCTATTAAAGAGTGAGTTAATGAACGGTGAGATAAAAATGAAGAAACAATAATAAACCCGCTTAACAACAACAGCCAAAAAATATCGGCATACCAAGCGGTCACACCTAATCCAGCTCCTGTTATAAAGAGCATCGTACGCTGCTTAATAAACAATCTAGGCAATATCGTCAAGCAAAGACCAACGATGAAGCCAGCCGACTGAACAAAACCGCTCAACATTACGTAGCTATAGCCAATTAGAAGCAGGCCAGCTGCTGCAAAAAACAAGATCAGCCACTTTTTTGATATAGTAATTCGATTGGACAGCTTTCCATTTACGTCAAGGTCAGGTGCAAGACCAGCTACTGCCCCAATGCCAACTAATGCAGCTGTAGTAAGAGGATCCGTATGTAAATAAACAGCTGTTGCTAATCCGGAGCCTCCTCCGATAGCCAAATGAGCCGATCCTTTCATCTATTTCCATCCTTTTCTTTTTCTCCATTATAACAAACAAACGTTCTTAATCCTATAAAAAAATGAACGGTAATGATCTTATCTACACTAAATAACTCCCCTCTTTCTCTTTAACTGTTTGTCTATTTCACCTCACGCTCTCGCCCTTCAGATCGAACGATAGCAGCTAGCAAACCCTACATCCATACATAACTAGATAAGGATCTCCTTTAGTTTTGCAAACAAAAAAACCCTGCGAGTAAACACAGGGTTAAGCATTCGTGTGCCGCTCAATCACTTGAAGAAGCCAGTCCTGCACACTTTCAATATATTCACCGGAAATATCAAGCTCTGCGAGTACAGTTCCTTTGCCGATAATTTTTAATCCTGGTACGAGAGCCGGTTTTTTCGGATTCATCGAATATACAACCGTATCTATGTGATGAATCGGAATCCGAACATTTGTGACTATACCTTTACTGATTAAAAATCCCTTATCCACTTTAATCACATTTTTCTTCCAACGATATTCCGTATCGGTAGTCGTGCATTCAATAGCAGCATCTTCATTTATGAAGGGTGTCATATATATACCTCTTTTTCACTATATATGGTCAATCACATCACCTATAACCTATCAGCTTTGAATTGCTTTGTAAACAAAAAATTCCTTTCGTCAATGAATTGTAAATAATATGCTGGGATCGGCAAATATAAAACAAAAAAAAGAGCTTTTTTCAAAAAAATAAAATATAGCCCCACTATAATAAATAGCCGGGGCCTGCCTGTTCGCTCATCACATTGTCATTATATAACTTCTGCTTTTGTATACACACCTGGATTTTGCTCTTTTAATTCTCTGATTAGCATTTTAGCATTTCTCACTCTGAGAAGATAAGAAACATTTGAACGCGTATATACCGCTACACTATCGAGCCTTCCCAGAAAGGTCTCAACATTAAACCGGAAACGCGGCTTCGCTGTTTTTCCTATTTTTACAACTTCCACAATTTCTGATAATGGGATATTTACTTGATTGAATGTATCCTCTGTAATCAGCATGCCATGATCTATTTTATAGTTTGACGACTGTTTTTTCCGCTGTAAGTACAGCCCCAAAAACAGTGCACCGGTAAGAAGCAACAACAATTCCACCTTGTGACACCTCCTCTTCTTCTTCGTATGGCGCCCTTCAAACCTCATTTCTCCCGTTTCTATTACTGTACCCATTTTTCTGTTTTTTACCCGTGCGTTTCACATTCTTTGGAAAGAAAAACTTTTTTCAAAAAGTTTAAAGCAGGCAAAAAAAGATAATATCAATAGTAAGGTGTGCACGTTTTGAAAGCCGCCAGGTTTAGGAGGAAAATTATGAAAAAATTAGACGAAGAAAAGTTATTAATAAGGATTACTCAATTAGAAGAGATTGTTCTCGAATTATCTGACCGAATTAGACAGATGAGCGAAGAACTTATTGAAATGAAAGAGGAAAAAATTCATTAAGAAGGGCAGTCTAAAAGTTGGTGGATAACCAATTTTTAGACTGCCCTTTTCTGAATAACAGCGATGAATTTGTTTTTCTCTCGCTTAAATTACGCAGAGAGGTGCGAATGAACCTCCTTCCGCATCTCCCAACCGTGCAGCAATCGAAAGAAAGGCGGTAACACAAGACAAACGGCCAAAATTCTAAGCACTTGCACAGCAACTACAAAGGTCGAATCTGCATCAAGTACAACCGCTGTCGTGGCCATTTCAGCAATTCCCCCTGGTGCAAAAGCGAGTGCAGCTGTTTTAAAATCTATGCCTGTCACAAGAGAAACAAGGTATGCACAGGCAAACATCACACCAATCAGCCCAATGGTACTGATCAAGCCGACAATCAGCGTCTGCTTCAGTCCGATAAACATTTTCTTATGAAAACGGACTCCAATCGATACGGCAATCAAAATTTGTGACAAAACGATCAAGTTGTGCGGCCAGTAGGCTACCATATTATGACCGGCATAGGAAGAACTGAATGATTGAACAATTGCCACAGCTGTCATGCTTCCCAGAAGCCAAGGTGCCGGGAATTTTAAATATTTCCCGATATGATAACCGCCCCATCCTGTCAGAGCTAATACGGCTGTCCACAGCAATTGACTTGGCTCAAATCCCAGTGAAGTCTGTTGCACAGCCGCTGCGCTAGCTGGATGTATCGTCCAAAGTGAAACGAACACCGGAATAATTAAAATCACTAAAAACACACGCATGGTCTGAATAATGCTCACCACTGCAGTGTTGGCGCCTACCTCTTCCGCCAGTGCCGGCATAGCTGACAATCCGCCAGGCGCTGTGCCAAAAAAGCTTGTGAGCATATCTGAGCGGCTAAATTTCCATAAACTAAGACCGGAAAGTAATGAGAAAACAACTGATAATCCGATCATAAGAGTGATAACGATCCAATGAGACTGAAAAGCAGTTAACACCGACAGGTTAATCTTTTGACCCAATTGAATGCCCAATATTAACTGTCCTATATATAACCAGCTTTTAGGGATGTCTTTTGCTCCTGAAATTTGCGGAAAAGCAAAAGAAATAAAAGCGGCCGCAAGCAAGGTTCCTAACATCCAACCAATTGACAAACCAGTCAATGATAACAACAGCCCGCCAAGGCTGCTTACTAGTAGGACGACCCATTTGTTTACTTTCATCCGATCCTCTTCTTTCTTTTCTTGTTGTCTATAAATAAATTATACTAAGATTAAAGAAATAAATAAAATATCGCTTTTTTATCTTTAACCATAAAATATAGTTATAGCAGAAAGGAAAAAGAGCAATGGATGAAAGAGATTGGCGCGTCTTACAAACATTATTTAATGAAAAAAACATGACAAAAGCGGCAAACAAGCTGTACATTTCTCAGCCCGCACTAACGAACCGTTTAAAGCAAATGGAAAAGGAATTCGGTGTGCAAATTGTCAATCGTGGACGGCGCGGTGTACAATTTACTCCCCAAGGAGAGTATCTTGCTAAATGTGCTGATGACATGCTGTTAAAGCTGCAGCATATAAAAGAGAATGTGCTGAACATGGAAAAGAAAATTACTGGCACACTCCGGCTCGGTGTCTCCACCTTTTTTACAGATTATAAACTTCCCGGGCTGCTAAAGCTCTTTAAAGATGAATACCCCGATATAGAATTTAAAGTGATGACAGGCTGGAGCAACGAAATTATTCATTTAGCTTATAACCAGGATGTACACGTTGCTTTTGTGAAAGGAGATTATAGTTGGAAAGGCGGCAAAAAGCTCTTATTCGAAGAGCCAATTTATATTGCTTCCAGAGAAAAAATTACTTTGGAAGATTTGCCCGATCTGCCGCGGATCGATTATCATACAGATCAGAACTTGCGGACAGTCGTCGATAATTGGTGGGCAGAAAACTATACGAAACCGCCTCTTGTCAGTATCGATGTAGACAAAGCCGGCACAAGCAAAAATATGATGGCCAACGGCTTGGGCTATGCTATTTTGCCAGGGATGCTCTTAAGCGATTTAAAAGATGTGTATAAAATAGCCATCCGCTCAAAAGATGGACAGCCGATCATCCGAAAAACGTGGATGATTTTCCATGAAGAATCGCTCCAGCTTAACATTGTCCGGGCTTTTGTTGAATTTATGGAGCAGGTGGATTTGGAGAAAATTAACTAGCTGTCCGATGAACCGTCAAACCTATTGGCGTAAACAACTAAAAGCAGACCGCTCGGTAATAGTTCAATTACGGGGCGGTCAATGATCTTTTTGTTCAGTCCAACTGACAGCTAATGACTTTATCCAGTCTCGTTAGTCGGTTCCATTATTAATGGCATTCTCTTTAGTTGTTTACCCCCGGTAAACAACCTTTCCGTCCACGATGGTCATCTCGATTTTGGTCGTTAACAGTTCGTCTGGATCCTCCATTGACAAAATGTCGTTTGAATAAACCGTCATATCGGCTAGCTTCCCAGGCGAGATCGTTCCTTTTTTATGTTCCTCATTTGTCGCGTATGCCCCACCGATGGTAAATAGCTTGAACGATTCAAGCATTGACAGCTTCTCTTTTTCATTCCAGCCGTCATGCGATTGTGCAGGGTCTCTCCGGGTGACTGCTGCATGAATACCTAACAACGGATCAACAGGCTCGACCGGTGCATCGGACCCCCCTGCACATACTACTCCAGCCGTTAACAGCGATTTCCAGGCATATAAATACTGGATTCTTTGCTCTCCAAGTCTTTCTTTTACCCACGGGAAATCCCCAACTAAAAATCTCGGTTGAATGTCTGCTACTATGTGTGACTTTGCCAAGCGCTGGATCAAGTCCTCTCGCAGCAACGACACATGGATAATGCGGTCGCGGTGATTGACTTTCGGAAATTGATCAAGTATTTCCAGCACATTTTCTACTGCCTGATCACCAATGGTATGAACAGCTATTGGCATGGAGTGCTCTCTTGCCTCTTTCACCATGTGATAAAGCTCTTCCTGGCTGTGCTGCGCTTCCCCAAACTGGTTCGGCGCATCATAATAAGGCTCTGAGAGTAAAGCGGTTCTTTTCCCAAAGGCCCCGTCTGCAAAAATCTTTACTGCACCAATTTGCAATTTATCATTCCCATAACCTGCATATATGCCTCTCTCCTTCAAGCGATCAAGAAAAGGGTAATCAATTAAAAGGTTGCACCGCAGACCTTTTTCCTCTTCATTGATTAATTCATCATACATTTTATATGTTTGATCAAAGCCGCCCAGGTAGAGCGGATCATTCGTATGGACGCTTGTTATCC
Organism: Bacillus sp. PK3_68; assembly: GCF_003600835.1. Lineage (NCBI taxonomy): Bacteria > Bacillati > Bacillota > Bacilli > Caryophanales > Bacillaceae > Bacillus > Bacillus sp. PK3_68. Next base: position 460,660 of record NZ_NQYC01000001.1, read on the forward strand.
CCCGCTGTGCGACATGGTCCATTGCTTGCCCCAGGCCGGACTTCAATTCCTCATATGTATGGTCCGGTATGTAATCGGTAACCAGCTTAGAAGCCGATTCAAGCAGCAAACCCGTTGGTTTTTTGGTAGTTTCATCAAGAACAATGCTTCCGCCAGTTGGGACTGTTATGGACGGGTGGTAATGGGACATTTCAAGTGCTTTGCTGTTTACAAGAAATGCATGGTGACAAATTCTCTTTAAGAAAACCGGGCAATGCGGGGCAACTTGATCTAGTTCCTGTATCGTCGGCATCGTTCCATCGGTAAAAAGGTTCTCATCCCATCCCATACCAAGCAGCCACTTACCCGGCGGAGTGGCACTCGCTCTCTCGCGTATTTTTTCAAGCATCGCTCGTTTAGATGTGATCCCAATCAAATTTAAATCCAAATATTGAAAAGCAACCCCTGAAAGATGAAGATGACTGTCAATCAGTCCGGGAGTCACCATCTTCCCTTGTAAATCGATAATTTTTGTGTCGCTATCTCCCCATTTTGTCATCATTTCTTTATGGGATCCTATCTCTGTAATCCGTCCACCGTCTACGACGACTGTTTCAACTAACGGTTGGTTTTCATCAAATGTGTGAATTACCCCATTAGTAAATATTGACTTTGACATAATGACCCTCCCAAAACATCAAGTAAAATAAAAGCACATAACGGGCGTCTATTAACTGCATAATCATGCATAATTACAATTATTTTATCAAAAAATAAAGATCTTACTAATAAAATAATTAAAAATATTTATTTATTGAAAAAAGGCGGCTACTATTAAATTGCTGCTAGCTTTATGCCTACATGAAGGCTGCCTTTCTTTAGTGTCGAGTCAAAGGTCTGCGGCCGCATATAAGACCCTAACGCCGTTCGAATAATTGTTGCAATAAACGATAAAGTTCCCTCCCTTGATCAGGAAGCGTTAAAAAATTAAGCTTCGCTGTTCTGAAGCCTAACATAAATAAACCGGGATGTTTGTCTCTCCCAAAATAGAAAGTGTTAACCTATCGAATATGTGAAATATTCACTATATTCTTTATGGAATGACAGATCTATTTCTCCTCTCATCCTACAAAGTTCATATCTCGTTTAACTTTTTACTGCGGCTTCTCTTTGATACACACACTTTCCGCCCATATAGGTTTCCATGACTTGAAGTTCATCAATTTTTTGTGGATCGATCTCTAAAATATCTTGATCAAGTATAATGAAGTCTGCGTAATAACCCGGTTTTAACTGGCCGACATTCGGAATACGTGTCAACTGCTGAGCCGCTCTTGTATAAAGCTCAATCGCTGTAGCCACATCTACCCTCTCATCTTGTCCAGTGTCCGTTCCATCATATGCCTTGCGTGTAATAGCTGATTTAATTCCAAGGAATGGATTTACCGGGTCAGCCCATGCTGTTCCTGGGGCATCAGATGAAAAGGCGACTTCTATGCCCTCTTTTAGCATCGATTTTATAGGATAAGTACTTTTTGTCCGTTCCGCTCCTAAGTTTTTCAGATAGCTCTCTATTTCGGCATATAGGAAAACCGGTTGTGTAACAATGCCAATTCTGGCTTTAGCCATGCGTTTCATCGCTTGTTCAGTAGGCAAAGTAACATGCTCAATTCTGATGGATGGAGCGTCCTCCAGCCAGCCTTCTTTATCATAGAACGTATCAACAATTAAGTCGATCGCTTGCTCCCCCATCGCATGAATCACTAACTGAATGCCGTATTGTTTAGCCGCTTCACCCGCAGCCAATAATTCAGCTTTTGACGTAGTAGCAATTCCGCAATTTTCTCCTTCACCCAAAAATGGCGGATTCACCCATGCTGTCTGTCCAGAAATGCTTCCATCTGAAAACAGTTTGATTCCGCCAATATGAATAGGATTCTCTCGATTTGTTCGCTCCTTATCTTGAATCGGCCGTTTTTGTAAATCTTCCCATAGGTAGTAAAGCACCGTGCGTTGCTTCAACCCTTTTTCACGGCCTTGATTGTACATCTCCAAGTAATCAACCGGTTCTACTCTAGCCATTAAATCGGTCACCGCTGTAATGCCATGAGCAAGTAATTTAGGACTTAGCTCGGCTAATGCTAAAGCGTCCTCTTCAATTGTCTGAACAGGCATGATTTTAAATACTAATTCCCTTGCACTTTCACGCAAAACGCCTGTCGGTTCGCCATTTTCATCCTTATCAATTTGTCCACCCGGAGGATTTGGCGTATCTTTTGTGATGCCGGCCATCTCTAATACTTTGCTATTCACCGTAGCAATATGAACACATGAGCGACTGGCAATCACAGGCACATCTGGAGCAGCTTTATCGAGATCCCAACGTGTCGGCATCCGACCTTCCGCTAATTTCCCCTCATCATATCCCCAGCATTGAATCCAGGATTCCTCCTTCAAATTCTTTCTCGCTTCCTGAATCTTTTCAATCAACTCAGCGATAGAGTAGACATTCGGAGGAAGAGCAGCAATTTGCTTTGAATACATAGCTAAATGCCATGGGTGAAGATGAGCATCAATGAGTCCCGGAAGTACCCGTTGACCTTGAAGATCGATGACATCACCTGCTGTTAAGGCAACCTCCTCCTGTTTGCCAACCCATATAATTTTGCCATCTTGCACCTTCATAGCAGTTGCATATGGTTGGTCGGGATTAGATGTGAAGATTTTGCCGTTTATAAAAGTTGTTATGCCTTGGTTGTTCATTTCTACCGTTTTCCTTCCCAAATTAAATTATTAGATGATTACTTTTCGATTTGCCCACTTATTTCTTGGCAGATCCTCAACGCTCACCTACTCAATCCCTACTAAAGATTGAATGATCCGCTTTCATTTTCTTGTTTTTATTGGTGTGTTGTTGCTTAAGTCATCCAAAATAAAAGCGGTTGCACCGTGTATGCTTGCGCATGTTAATTAATGATTTTGCTGACGTTATATTCAAATGCAATTAATGTGCCAATTTTATCAGGAATATATCCTTCCACTCTTCCTCATTGCTTTATGACTGGAAAACGGCTGACTTATTTAAAGTTTGTCGAAGCGATTGGCGAAAGAATTTTCTTTCTCCACACAAAAAAGAGGGAGAAAATTCTCCCTCCCTCGTAAAAAATTTTACCGCAATCTGTATTTATCCATTTTGTATTTTAATGATTGTTTAGAAAGCCCGAGTCTTCTTGCTGTCTGAGCTATGACCCCATTGGCCTGTTCCAACTCACCCATAATAATTTTTTTCTCATAATCCTCTACTGCTTCACGAAGAGAATGAATGGTAGCACTTATTCTATTAGCTTCAGGAACAGGCCGTTTATATTCCCGAATCCTCTTCGGGATATCTTCTAGTGTAATCCGATGGTCATTTGCCTGATTAAAGGCAGTCTCTACTGCGTTTTTTAATTCCCTAATATTCCCCGGCCAGTCATAGGCTTTAAAGCAATCCATCACTTCCTGATCAATCTCATCGATAAAAATATTCATATTATTATTATAGAAGTTGACATAATGCTCCAATAGTACTTCAATATCTTCCTGTCGTTCCTTTAAGTTGGGTAGATCAATTTGGACGACTCCTAGCCGATAATAAAGATCTTCTCTCATTCTCTTCTCGGCAATTAGTAGATCAGGATCCTCATTTGTCGCTGAGATCACTCTTAAATCCACCTTAATATTTTTTTTGCCCCCTATGCGCCTAACGGACTTTTCTTCAATTGCTTTTAGAAGTTTTACCTGAAGGCCAATCTCTAAAGAATTAATTTCATCCAAGAACAGCGTTCCGCCCTCCGCTTGTTCAAATAGGCCTTGTTTATCTTCTGCCCCGGTAAAACTCCCTTTCGTTGTTCCAAATAACGTGCTTTCGAGCAAGTTAGCGGGAACGGCTCCACAATTTAAAGAAACGAAAGGCTGGCTGTATCTGTCACTTAAATTATGTATAGCTTGGGCAATAACTTCTTTTCCTGTTCCTGTCCTTCCGTAAATAAGTACAGTTGAATCCGTTTTTGAAATTTTTTCGATTTTATTTTTAATAGCTATCATAGTTGGATTGACGGTGATAATATCATCAATTGTATAAATGGTATCATTTTTACGGTACACTTTATGGCGAGCATACTTATCCATATGCTGAATATTTTCTTTCGGAAAAAAGTGTTTAGAAAACTCAACCGCTCCAATAATTCTATCTCCTTCTTTGATTGGGTAAGTCGAATTAACCGATACCACTATATTTCCTTTTGTTGTTGTAATTTCCTGTCTAATGTTACAAAGGGAACGGCCACTTCTTAATACATTCATTAACGTGCTATTTTCGTTGGTTAAATCTTTATAAAAAGAGGTGACATGTTTCCCTAGAAAGTTTTCGGGTCTGAGATGAAGCTCTTTCAATATATTTAAGTCAGCCATATCATAAAAAATAACATTTCCGTTCGCATCGACGACTAATACATTGTCGAAATCGGATAAGTTTTTAAAACTTTCTACATCAATCATCACCTTTTCTCCTCCTATCCGGTGTGAAAGTTCGTCATCTATGCAGCAGACCGCTCGTCAGTTAAAGTGTCCGCTTAGAAAATTAGTGTATTCCAATTGTACCATGTCCTTTTTTGAAAATTAAAGGCTGCAAAATTTATTGCCGTGCAGATGTATGACAGATTGCTTGAATGATTAGCCGGCATAAGCATAAAAACCCTGATGGTGAGCCTATGCAAAAGCGACCCCCAGGGTTAAATAAATTATTATTCATAATCTAAATTTTTTCAACGTTGGTATTATTTTCATTCGTGCTAGCCATCTGCTTTTTCGCTTTGCCCTCTTTCGGCCGCTTCCATTAAATAGGTTTCAAAGTCTTCTCCTGACAACGGTTTGCTAAATAAAAACCCTTGTCCTTGGCTGCAGCCATCCTCATTCAGCACATCTAATTGCTCCTGGCTCTCCACCCCTTCAGCAATAACATTGATCCCAAGCGTCCGTGCAAGAGTTAAAACAGCTTGTACAATTGCCTGACTTTCTTCATTTTGATGAATATCCCGAATGAAAGAGGCATCGATTTTCAACGTATCCACAGGTAAATATTTAATGTAGCTAAATGAACTGTATCCAGTACCAAAGTCATCAATAGAAATATGAATACCGATGTCCCGCAGCCTTTGCAAAGTATCGGCCGCGTGATCGATATCTGCAAATACACTTTCCGTTACTTCAAGCTCCAGCCATTGTGCCTCCAATCCGGTCTCTGTTAAAATTTCTTCAATTCTCTCTATAATATTGGGATGCGCTAATTGGCGAACAGACATATTAACCGAGATTTTTAATGGCGGGTACCCTTTGTTTTGCCATTCTTTATTTTGCCTACATCCACGCCGGAGAACCCACTCTCCAAGAGGAAGAATAAGGCCCGTTTCCTCGGCAACCGGAATAAATTTATTGGGAGAGATCCTCCCCAGCTCCGGATGGTCCCAGCGGACAAGCGCCTCCATTCCAATGAGTTGATTTTTAGAAATATCCATTTTGGGCTGATAATCAATATGAAATTGCTCAAGCTCAATCGCTTTTCTTAATTCATTCTCCAGCAGGATGCGCTCCAAGGATTTCTCTTCCATCTCTGGTTTAAATAATGCATAGCCGTTTCTGCCCCGTTTCTTAACGGAATAAAGAGCGGTATCCGCTTTATTTAATAGTTCATCTGCATCTTCACCGTTCACCGGAAAAAGTGCAATGCCAATACTGCAGGAAAGCGTATAGTGCTCGCCTGCAACTTTCAATGGTTCTTGAAAGTTAGAATGAATCCTTTTGGCAATCTGATCCAGCTCTTCCATGCCTGATACATTGTTTAGCAACACAGTAAATTCATCTCCACCCAGCCGCGCGACTAAATCACTTGGTCGCAGCGAGTTTTTAATACGGCGAGCAGCCTCAGTTAGGATAAAGTCTCCATTCTCATGTCCCCAAGAATCATTCACAAACTTAAAGCGATCCAAGTCGATAAACATAACAGCAAGCTGAGAAGAATAACTCTTAGCATGATCCACTTCTTTTCTCAATCGGTTCATGAATAATCGGCGGTTAGGCAAGTCCGTCAATGTATCATGATAAGCTAAATGATAAATCATTCTCTCTGATTTTTTCCGTTCGGTTATATCTCGCATCGCCAGCACGAAGCTTTTGATCTCCCCATCTTTATCAATGACGGGATTAATCTTCGTTTCCGTGTCCTTATACGCTCCCCGGTTCGTCTTTATACGGAATTCGAGCAGCGAGGATACTTTCTTTTTAGCAGCCAGAAGCTTTAACTCTTCAGAAAGAGTCAGTTGATCTTCTTCATGCACCCATTGAAAGATCCTTCCTGACTCTAATTTCGCAAGCTCATCGCCCAACAACAAAGCATGAGATGGAGACATGTAGAGGAAGCTTCCTGACTGATCAATCACTGATACCAAGTCAGATGAATTCTCTGCAATTAGTCGATATTTCCCCTCGCTCTCTCTCAATTCCTCTTCCATCTTCTTTCGAAGACTAATATCGTTTCTTATCGATGCATATTGATAAGGTTTCCCGCGATCATTCAAAAAAGGAACAATCGTTGTGTCTACCCAATAAAACGACCCATCTTTCGCCTTGTTTCTTATCTCTCCCTTCCAGATTTGACCGGAACCAATCGTTGCCCACATTTGTTTAAAAAACTCCCGTGAATGATAACCCGAATTCAATATACAGTGATCTTCACCAAGGAGTTCCTCCTCATTGTATTTAGAAATTTTGCAAAATTTTTCATTCACGTAAAGTATCTTTCCTCGATGATCGGTAATAGCGACAATAGAAGACTGATCAATTGCATATTTGACATCTGTCAACTCTTTTAAAATATTCTCCAATTGATTGTCTTCTACATTCTTAGAAGGTACAGGCATGATAAATCTCTCTCTTCTCTTTGTTTTTTCTTTTGCTGTACAATATTTACTATACATATCTGGGTATATCCAAACAAAAAAACCGACTCAAAAAAGAGTCGGTTGCACTACTCGCTCCAAGCCATTCAAGTGCCCACATACAAATGACTGTTCATCGCTTCCACCATAAGATTGTTATATAAAAAAATTCCACAAATGTCTTATTAGACTAACGTTTTTTATACAATTATCATAGTTCGATATACCCGACAAGTCAATGTCTACCGTTATTTATTTCTAGCATTATTCGTCTCTTAATGAGGCCTATTTCACAAAGAAACCTAACAATATTTATGAGGCCTAGATCAAAAACCTTGCTTTTTCCTCTGACAAGAGAAAAGGATAAATACACCTCGTCTTACTCGTTTTTTATCCTTATTCACTTATCTATCTTTATTTAATTCTGCCACAATATGGCCAACTTCACGCAAAACCAGTTTTTCCATCGCTAATGTTACTGCGCCAGTAGAACCCGGCAGCGCAAAAATGATCGTTTCTCCAGCTACACCTGCAACAGCTCGGGATAAGATAGCCGCAGAACCGATATCTTCTGTATAACTAAGATAACGAAACAACTCACCAAATCCGGTTAGCTCTTTCTCAAACAACGGTGCCACTGCTTCAATCGTCACATCCCGCTTAGCCACACCGGTGCCTCCATTAATGATCACCGCATTGATTTTGGGGTCTTCAATCCCTTGCCGAACAGCTCCTGTAATCTGTTCCTTTTCGTCAGGAACGATCTGGTAGCGTGCAATGGAATGGTGACTGTTGATTAAAAACTCTTTAATTTTTTTTCCGCTTTTATCCGTTTCTTCTGTTCGTGTATCGCTGACAGTAATCACCTGACAGACAACATGCTTTGCCGCTTGCCCTTTATGAGCATGTACTCGTCTTTCATTCATGTGAAATGGGTGCACCTCTCTTCTTTAACCGCCAATATAAGACATCTCAATTTTTGGCCGGTTCTTTGCTGTTTCTTCCGTTCGCTCATCGGAATAGCGGTCCGTTCGCGCAAGCCAAAGAGCTGACATATGATCTCTTACTTTTTCTATTGAACTCGTCGATCGGAGCACAGCCTTTAAATCGCTGCCTTTTGTAGCAAATAGACAAGTGTACAATTTTCCATCTGCAGATATTCTTGCCCGGGTACATGTCGAACAGAATGATTCTGTCACTGAAGAAATCACACCAAACTCTCCGCTTCCATCCTTATAACGAAAACGGCTCGCTACTTCGCCGTAATACGCTTCATCTGCTGGTTCTACAGGAAATTTGCTGCTGATGAACTTGACGATTTCTTGCTTGGATACGACCGAAGAAAGCTGCCAGCCATTCGTGCTTCCTACATCCATAAATTCAATAAAACGAAGGGGAATACCTTCTTTTTTAAAATAAGTCGCCATTGGCAAAATTTGTTGCTCATTTACACCTTTTTTCACAACCATATTTATTTTAATGCCAAGGCCGGCCTTCTGCGCTGATTCAATTCCTCTCAGCACGGTTTTCACGCTGACAGATCGGCCGTTCATTTGTTTAAAAATGGTATCATCAATCGCATCCATACTAATATTCACCCGTTGCAAGCCAGACGATTTCAATGCTGTAGCATACTTGGGCAACAAGACACCATTCGTTGTTAAAGCAATATCCTTAATATTTGTCTTGGCATATAAGCCATGAATTAACTCGGGGAGGTCTTTTCTAAGCAGGGGCTCTCCTCCCGTCAACCTGACTTTCTCTACGCCAAGCTCTGTTGCTGCTTGAACGACACGGATAATTTCCTCAAACGTCAAATATTCCTCTTTCGGTAAAAACGGATAGTCTGCGCCAAAGATTTCAGCCGGCATACAATAAGAACAGCGAAAGTTACACTGATCCGTCAAGGAAATCCGAATGTCTCTTAGCGGTCTGTTAAACTGGTCTTTTACTTGTCCCATTCATTTCTCCTTTCTGGATGCCACGGCTGTGCAGATGTTTGCATGGAGGCAGAGTGCCTTACTCATCTACAAATAATTGGCGATAGGCATCCTTCGTATTGATGTTTTGAAATAACCTTTCAGTTGATTGGAGATCAGCTTCCGTTATTTTCTTAACGTTTACTTCACTAAGTAAATCGATCATCCGATAGTTTCCCTTTGTAAGCTGGGCTGTAATAACAGGCAACACTCGGCGATGATAAACGGCTGCAAGCGGCTGTTGACGGCCGGCTATGCTGGGAATCACAGCATCAAATGACCGATCTGCTTCAGCAATGAGTGCATTCATCACTTTTTCGTTTATTAATGGCATATCACATGGAAGAACCACATACCATTCGGCGGTAACCTGCTTCATTGCGCTATATAAGCCAGCCATCGGCCCTTTCCCGCAAAAAGGGGGGATGTCTTCTGTTACCTTGACAGCGGGATCTTGACTAAATCGACTGGTAAGTGATGGATGACTGATGATCACCACTTGATTGGTAAAAGGAACAAGAGCTTGCAAAGAATACTCATAAAAGTATTTTCCATTGTATCGGACGAAGGCTTTAGGCTCACCAAACCTGCTTGATTCCCCACCAGCAAGTATGACACCGGCCCACAGCTTCTCTTTTTCCGTGGTCAATGCTTTACCCTCCGCTTACAGGCGGAATAAGCGCCACTGTATCGCCGGAACGGACCACATCATCTGAATCGGCATATTCCTCATTGACAGCTACAATGAGCGTGTCTGTCTCAATAGAGTACTTTTCACGCAGTTCGCTTAACAACTCTTCTACGGTCAATTCGTTGCTCGCTACTTCCAACTGCTCTTTGCCAATCTGCTCTTTCAAATGAGCAAAACAAAGAATGTTAATCATACATATTTTCTCCTTTCGGTCTTCCTTCTGGATAGGCTTCTGTCTCCAATTGATTGCCGATCCATTTTTCTCCGTCTTCCCAATGTTCTTTTTTCCAGATAGGCACAATTTGTTTAATTCGTTCAATGGCATATTCACTCGCCCTGAACGCATCCTTGCGATGTGGAGTAGACACGGCAATCACCACGGCAATATCAGAAATCTTTAAATGCCCTGTCCGATGTGTAATAGCCGTTTTTGCCTCTGGCCATTTCTGGCTAATTTCTTCTCCAATCTTCTCTAACTGTTTTTCAGCCATCGATTGGTAAGCTTCGTATGTTAAGGATAAAGTCCGGCGACCATGTGTATACTCCCGAACAGTTCCAATAAAATTAGAGATGGCCCCCGCTTCCGGTCGGACTACTTTCTTCGTTACCTCTTCAATAGAAATCGGGCGATCTGTCACAACAAATAACCGTTCCACCTTCCGTTCCCCCTTCTAAAAATCTATGTTAATAAACTTCTCTTATTTCGGTTCATTCTCCTTCCATGTTACAATCAAATAGCCATATTTAAGGAAAATCATACTGAAAAGAGGGATTGTATGTCTGAATTTACTCATTTTAACAACCAAGGCCGAGCGAAAATGGTGGATATTACTGAAAAACAGGCGTCTCATCGCTCGGCGGTTGCCCAAACAAGCGTGCTCGTCAATGAACAAATTTATCAGCAAATCAACGATCAGTCGATAAAAAAAGGGGATGTGCTTGCTGTTGCCCAGGTAGCTGGCATTATGGCTGCCAAACAGACGTCCTCTCTCATCCCCATGTGCCATCCCATTCCTATCAGCGGTGTAAATATCTCCTTTGATTGGGTAAGCGAAGATGCCAACTACAGGCTGGTTATTGCTGCTTCTGTGAAAACCAAAGGCAGCACAGGTGTAGAAATGGAGGCTCTTACAGCTGCGTCCGCTTGTGCCTTGACCGTTTATGACATGTGCAAAGCAGTCGACAAAGGTATGGTGATCGGCCCTACTTATTTAGTAGAGAAATCCGGCGGAAAAAACGGCGATTTTCACCGCAGCGAGCCTGTCCGTTAGAGACAGGCCGTTCGTTACCCAAATAATTTAGCATAATACTTTTTTGCCTCTGTTTGGTCGTTCGTTCCATGGACCAGGACCCGGCCGTCATAAAACACAGCTAGTCGGTGAGGAGAGAAATGAACGGTCACCATATATGGATTGCGCTTGACGGCATAACCTTGTCGGATAAACGAACGCTCTAATTCCAGAAGATTTACTTTTCTTGCATGCACCGGGCGAATCTGCACGGTATTTCTCCCGCATAACACTGATACTTTTGCTAGATTTTCATGGGAAAGATGCGGATAAACTGGCGATTCGCCGCATGTAGGGCACGTTTTTCGCTTTACTTTGCTCACCTTGATCTCCTGATGCATATTTTTCCAAAGATCAAACATAATAAGCTTGCCGTTTAGCGCCTCCCAATCTTCCACTAATATCTTCAATGCTTCTGTTACCTGATAGGAAATAACGTGAGTGGCTGCCGGGCCAATAATACCTGCCGTGTCACACGTATGTCCAGTGCCGACTGCTCCTTTTTCCCATAAACAGCGGAGACACGGTGTTTCTCCAGGCAATATAGCAAACACCATACCATGGCTGCCTGTACAGGCGCCATATATCCACGGAACTCCCAGCTGATGGGCGGCATCGTTAATCATGAGCCTTGTTTCATAATTATCGGTTGCATCAATAATCAAATCTGCCTCTTCAGCCCATTTTAGCAACTCAGCATAAGAAGCATCCATTACTTCTGCTTGGATCCTGACCGCCGAGTTAATAGCAGTAAGCCTACGTTTTGCAGCGATTGCTTTGGGAAGAGCCAGTCTTGCATCCTCTTCACTGTACAGCTGCTGGCGCTGCAAGTTACTTTCTTCCACATAATCACGGTCAACGATCGTCAAACGGCCGATTCCCGCACGCACTAACGCTTCTGCATTTCCTGTCCCGAGGGCCCCTGCGCCAATAAGAAGCACATGCTTCTCCTGCAACTTTTTCTGTCCTTCTTTGCCGACAGGAGAAAACAGCTCTTGTCTTGAATAACGTCCCTGCATCTTGATCTTCCTTTCTAGGGGCAAGACTGACTATCTATTACGCAAGCAAATTTCCTGCTTGAAAATCTTTTATTTTATGTTTTGTAAAAGTCTAATATACCTAGCTATAGCGGCTCATTTAGTTCTCTCAATCTTTATTATTTTACCATAAATTGAATGTATTCATCTGTCCAAGGCGGACTTTCACTCACAGATCAATTAAGAAATACAACACGACCGATCGTTTTCTTACTCAACATGGTCTTCTTCCTTGCCTCTGCCATCCTGTGTAAATTTTGCAACTGAAAAATCAAACCGGCCGTGCGGTAAAATAGGATTCCTTGCTGAAGACAGCCCCCTCTAATGAGTTAGATTTTCTTCTTTTTTACGAAAAGGCATACTATCCAATGAGGGCAGTATGCTCCAGATAAGCGAAAGGGCCTCTGATTATCAAACTAGACTGTTGCGCATGTAGCTCACAAACCAATTTATATACCTCTCTTCTTCTGAAAGCAGAAATACGGGACAGGTCGGCTGCTGCAGCGCAATGGGCTTCCAGCTAATCACCGCTTGAACGTTTACCAGTTGTTCAAGTAATTCCAGTTCGTGCGGCTCTTTAATTAAAACAACTTTTGGATACCCGGCTCGTTTGTATCCCTCAATTAATAGCAAATCGACAGGAAAGCTGTTATACAGCGGTAGAATCTCTTCAAGCCGCCAGTTTGTTTTCGCAGCTGTTATTTGCAAAACACCGCCGCCTTCTACCCCTGCGGCAAGCGCTCCCGCCTGCCGATGCCTTTCGCTGTCCTTGTAATCTTTAGGTCTATCTGGTGTTCCCCCGTGGCCGTGATGCTTTAAAGAAGCTACCGTCCATCCCTGCCGTCCTGCCTCTGCAATCAATTTGGCCATTAATGTTGTTTTTCCGCTGTTCTGATAGCCGGTCACTTGAAGAATAGGCTTGTTCACCCCCAAGGCCATTCGCTGCCCTCATGAGAATCAAGCAGCAGTACATCAACCAGGTCGCCTTGCTGGAAGCCCCTTGTACCACCGGGCAATACCATCAACACGTCTGTATAGGCAAGTACAGCTACTGCGTTGGATTTATTGAAACCGCTTGGATCTACACGCAGAAAACCAGTCTCCATATCAATGGAACTCCTGACGAAGCGAGTGAATGGATTAGGCTTTAAAAAGTCGGCCGCCAGCTCCGCTTTCACCTTTTTTAAATGCGGCTTCTCAGAAAATGAGCGGTGAACAACAATCGGTCGAACAAATAATTCAAATCCAACATAACAGGCGGAAGGATTCCCTGACAGACCAAATAAAATCTTACCTTCCGTCTTGGCAACCGTCGTTACACTTCCCGGCCGCATCGCTACTTTATTAAAGAGCACTTCAGCACCAATCTTTGCATAAATATCCGGCAACAGATCAAAATCTCCAACCGATACCCCTCCAGTAGTGATAAGTATATCTACTGTCTGCAGAGCTTCTTGGATAGCAGTAAGACAAAGATCAAATTGATCAGGCAGCTTTCCGAAATAAAGCGGCTCTGCTCCTGCTCTTTTAATCTGAGCAAGAATCATATGAGCATTGCTGTTGCGGATTTTCCCTGGCTCTAGTTTCTCCTCTACATCCAACAGCTCCGACCCCGTTGCAAACACACCGATAACTGGTTGTTTGGCTACTTCTACCGTGCTATAGCCAAATGTCGCTAAGAGAGCCATTACACCGGGATTTATGTATTCTCCTTTTTGAACAAGCACTTTGCCTTCCTGTGTATCTTCACCGGCAAAAGAAACATTGTCACCGGATGAAAACGGCCGTTTAATCGTCATATACTTGTCTGCCCCATCGGAATGTTCAGCTGTCAATTCAAACATAACAACGGCATCACACGAATCAGGAATTTGCGCCCCTGTCATAATTCTGACTGCTTCCCGCTCTTTCACTTCTCCATTGAATAGATCTCCTGCTCCAATCTCTCCAACTATGCGAAAGGTGAGAGGATTGTCTCTTGTAGCTGTTTTGGAATCCTGCGCTCTAATGGCAAAGCCGTCATACGGAGAACGGTCAAAAGGTGGCACAGGATGTTTCGCAATGACATCTTCTGCAAGCCTCCGCCCATAAGCTTGATCAATATGTATGGTTTCTTTTGTCCCGTTGCCAGCCAGATCCATTACCTTTCTTACAGCTTCGGCAACGGGAATAGGTGTTCTTTTTTCCAACTTCTCCTGTCTCCTCTTTTGGTTAAATTTGATCACTCTCTGAATATCCCTTGAGTATTTTATAAAACAAGATAGCTGCAGTGTCACAGTTTATTTTATTTAGTGTATCGTAAAACACGTATAGGTTCAAAACACCGGCATAGCCTAAGTACAGACAAAGCTTACTTTCCCTCTTGGATCAATTAAAAACATTTGTTTTTTTACTGTAAACTCTCACGAGAAACTAAAGAGGGCAAAGACTTGTGAACGTCCTGCCGCATTGGGTGCAACATTTGTACGTTATCTTTAGTGGTTTTATCATTCTTACTCCGGTATTTCCAATATAATTTTACCGAATTGATGCCCTTTTTCCATATACGATTGAGCTTTAGCTGCTTCCTCCAGCGAAAAGACTTGGTCAATTGCTGGCCTTATCTGATGCTCTTCAAAGAACTGGATCATATCTTCAAAGTCACGCGAACTCCCCATGGTTGATCCCATGACATTCAAATGCTTAAAAAATAAACGAGGAAGAACAAGGTCAGGAACAGGGCCGGTTGTAGCTCCAAAACTTACAATCCTCCCGCCTGGCTTAGCTAATTGAATTAAATCATTAAACGTTTGTCCTCCTACGCCGTCAATTGCAAGGTCTGCGCCCCCCATCTGTGCTTTTAAATCTTTCACATATGTATCCTTGCGGTAATTTACTCCACCCTTTGCTCCTAAATCTCTCGCTTTCTCTATTTTTTCCTTACTGCTTGAGGTTACAAACACATTTGCCCCTGCAGCCACAGCAATTTGCAAAGCAAAAAGTGCTACTCCACTGCCAATTCCCGGAATCAACACCGTTTCGCCTTGTTTCACTTTCCCTCTAACCACAACTGCCCGGTAAGCAGTTAACGCCGATAATGGGATGGATGCCGCTTCTTCCATGGATAAATATTCTGGCTTATTGTACACATTTTCAGCAGGGACAGCTACATACTGAGCATAGGTGCCATCTGTCGGCATTCCTAATATAGAATAATCCGGCCCATTGAAATGATCACTATCTCCCCAGTTCAAGGAAGGATTAATAATAACTTCGCTTCCTAGTTCTCTCCCTTTTACATTTTCCCCTAAACCAGCTATTTCTCCGGCTCCATCCGCCCCGAGAATTGATGGCAGCTTCATTCCCGGGTATTGTCCATAAGTAATCCATACGTCCCTTCGATTAAGTGAAGCATATTTTAGTCGCACTAGTATCTCATTTGGCTGCGGCACAGGAGTGTCCACCTCTTCATACACTAGTTGATCAGGTCCTCCTATTTCTTTTAAAACGATAGCTTTCATCCCATCTTCCCCCTTTTCAAAATTCTTCTCTACCCCAAAAATAACTGAATAATCAGTAAATAACAACTTTTCTGCTCTCCTTTTCGATACTATCTGTTTCCAGCCAGTTACTAAATTTCTTGTGAATGGCTTAAGAGCAAATGCTTTTCTATTAGGCATGTAAAGAGCGAGAGAAAATCGATTATATCCTTTTTACAGCGTCATTTCGTGACTGTTAAAGCCCTATCTCTATTGATAGAAGAAATGATTCGTTGATAGCATTTTTTAACGATGAGCGGCTTTAATGGGACATTAAACAGCCTTTTATCGGGGGGGATTCGAAAAAGAGGATCAGTGGAAAACTTCTCCTTGAATCTTACGATTGATGTGATAAGGATGATCCTTACTTCATTATTGATTAGGATAAATTTCAGACGGTAACCCTTGGTATTGTCTCTATACATTTTAACATTCATGTCAGTGAGGCTGTTTCTAGATTTCCAAGCTACTAATCTATCTTCTCTGGCTTGGAAACGAACCGTCCTTTTTTCAAACACAGCAAAACAAGACATTTCTCATTTAATAATTATAGCTTTCTCTTCCATTATGAGACCTCTCCTTTAGTTTATATCTATAAATAAGTTAGGTAGGAACTAGCTGTTTTATAGAAATCAATTGCTTGTCCGATCAGTACTCTGTTTCGAAAGAGATGGACAGTCAAAAATTAGGCAGTCTAAGCCTGCCTATCTGTCAGCTTTCATCTGCCTAAAATAACCCTATGTTGTTTATCTGCTTAAACAATAGACTTGACCAGCAGTAAAACTTTGCTAATCATTGCTAATGGTTTTTAGTTCCTTTTTCACAACGAACAGCTGCATGTCGTTCTGCTGCCACCTCGATTGCTTACCAGTAGTAGCCCGGATAACCGTATCCATATGGATAACCATAGGCATAAGGGTAGCCATAAGCATAAGGAGCAAGCAAGGCGCCTCCTAATAACCCTGCAGTAAAACCTCCGAGGAACGGATAACCAAAGCCGTAATAAGGGTAGCCAAAACCAAAGCCGAATGGACGGCCAAAGCCAAGCGGTCTGCCGAAGCCAAACGGTCTGCCAAAGCCAAACGGTCTGCCAAAGCCAGATGGGCGGCCGATCCTTCCGATCCTCATATCGTCATCAATGGCCTGCTCTTCCGCTGTATTTTCGTCATAAAAAGGCTCTTCTGGCAAGTATTGAGTCTCTATGTTCATAAAAAGCGCCTCCGTCTCTTTAAAAGTGGATGTCAATAAATCATATGCCTTAATGATTTATTTTCTTGGGCGCTTTTTTAATTTGTAATTATTCACAAAAGACGGCTTAACGGCAAAAGCATTCGATCTTCTTCTGTTCATATTATACTGAAACAGCGTTTAATATTTAGTTTATTTTACAATGAGCTTGTGCAGATATCCTTTGAACGAGCGGCTATTTGGACAGATGTCATCCCTCTTCTTATGTCTTTCATTATACTTATTCAGCGGGTCTTGGACCTGCCTTCAAGCCGGAATTTTTCATAGTCAATATAGGTCGCACCGTCACATCCCCATTTACATAAACTTGACAGGACAGTCGCAGAAGATCTTCAATTCCTTTTTCGGAGAAGGCCTGTTTTTCAGCGTTAGTTACTTCATAATATTCACCCGCCAGCACCTCTACTCGACAAGTCGTACATCTTGCTTTTCCGCCGCATTGGTGAAGGATGTCTACGCCGTTATCCTCCAATGCTAAGACTAGCTTCCTGCCTTTCTCCACCTCAAACTCTCCATGACCTATCACAGTGATAATCGGCATTACGTAGCCACCTCTCAGAAAACATTTTGGTTGCTCTTTCTTTTCATACAATTACATCAAGTGTCGGTTAAAAGGCTGATTTGTATACGGGGGCTCAAGAAAGATAAAGATAAAAAAGCCGGCAAATATGCTGGCTTTTTGCTGAAAAAGTATCTCAGGGCTTTAAAATAACTTTAATACAACCGTCTGTTCTTGTATCGAATATTTCATATCCGTGCTTTGCTTGATCGAGCGGCAACACGTGTGTGATTACGTCACCTAAATCCACTTTCCCTTCAGTCATCATTTCGTATAAACGCGGCATCACCGGAATGACTGGCGCCTGGCCAGTTTTAATATCTACATTTCGCTGAAAAATGTCACCAAGCGGAAAACCGTTGTACCGACCGCCATAGGCGCCCGTTACCTGAATAGTTCCTGCCTTCCTCACAGCTTGGGAAGCGATGGTTATCCCACTCATAGCCCCGCCGTGAAGCTTTAAGCCTGACGCAAGAAATTCCATCGGAGTCATCTTCCCGCTCATCCCCGAACAATCAATCACGACATCAGCTCCGCCATGAGTAATTTCCTTTAGGTAGTTTCCTGTGTTCTCATGTTGTTCAAGATTAACCGTTTCTACTTTATTCGTCTTTTGAGCATGGTTCAAGCGGTATTGAAGATGATCAACAGCAATCACTCTTTCTGCTCCTTTTAACCAGGCAAATTTTTGGGCAAGCAATCCGACCGGCCCGCAACCTAAAATGATAACCGTATCGCCGTTCTTTACTCCTGCATGATCAACGCTCCAATAAGCTGTTGATGCAGCATCCGCCAGTAAAACTAGTTTTTCATCCTCTATTTCACAGTTCTCTGGAATTTTGAAAGGAGTGAAATTTCCGTAAGGGACACGCAAATATTCAGCCTGACCGCCAGCGTACCCACCCGTAGTTTCAGAATAGCCCAAAAATCCACCCATGTCTCCGTGCGGGTTTGAGTTGTCACACTGGCTCGTTACATCATTTTTACAATACCAGCATTCACCACAGCTAACGTTAAAAGGGATGATAACACGATCTCCTTTTTTTACTTTCGTTACTTCAGGGCCTACTTCCTCAACGATGCCCACTGGCTCGTGACCGATAATGTAATCCGTTGGCATATTGGGAATGAGTCCGTGGATTAAATGAAGATCTGAGCCGCATATAGCTGAAGCGGTTACTTTGACAAGAATGTCATCCGCTTTCTCAATTGTCGGATCTGTTACATCCTTCACACGGACATCTTTTAAACCTTGATACGTCACGGCCTTCATAAATGTTTCTCCTCCTTTTACTGGTCAGGCGTTGCCATCATACCCTGTCGGTCTGTGTCAACAGGAAAAAGAGTCATCTCAGCAATATCAAGCGCCATTGCTGCTGACTTCAAATCTAATTCCACTTGCTTTCCGACATCATACGGATAGAGCCACCCTTTATTCATCATCAGCTCGGAAGCCTCCTCGTGTAAATCCAACGCTTGTTCCAGCTGCCGATATAGAGTATCTCTTACTTCTGGGCTCGCCGTTTCTGTCACAGCAAATGCATAATTGCGAATGCTATTTTTAATAGCTAACAAAAAATCCAAAGCGATAGCGGCATCTGTTTTCTCAAGCATTCCTTCAGCATTTGCAGGATCTAAAAAATCCATTTTCATCTTTTTCACCTCATTGCGTATAGTCGGTTCGAGCTTTATTGTATAGTTCCTGTAATTCCCGAATAGCTTGAATGGACTGTTGGACATCTTTTTCCATTAATTTTTTTAAATCATTATCAAGACAAAGCCCCTGCATCGTTTTAGATTTGAGCAAACCAACAGTTTTCATATTAAAAATTTCATGAGCCTCCATCGTTTCATGATAACCCATTGCTTCTTGCGTCATTTTGTTCACCTCCGCCGTCTTAACAGCGTTATTTTCCCTCCAGCAGCAACTATCTATACAAAGGCTATGAATGTGGGCAACAAAACTGTTGAAAGCGTTAGTACAGCTCATTGGTTGTTCCGAGACACAGGGATAATCGTTACACGATTACATAACCTAAACAGGTACACAATAAGTAGGGAGGGAAAAAGGTGAAACATTCTTTAGGACTTCATGAGACAGTGGATGCACATGAATTACTTACATTTAAAAATCTTTGTGTGACAAAGTCAGCACTAATGAGCGGGCTAGTAAAGGATGAGGAATTAAAAACATTACTTGAAAATGATGCCACTATCGGGCAAGGACACATACAGCAGCTACAAGCCTTTCTCAAGAAAGGAGGAAGTTATTCATGAATCAAATTGTAAAGAGCCTTGTAGGAATGGGCGGAATGACAGATCAAGTCATCGCCACAGATTTTCTAATTTCAGCAAAAGAAGGAGTTAGAAACCTTGCGGTAACCCTTACAGAAACAGCTACACCTGAGTTACGGTCCACATTAAGAGAACAGCTGAGAACAGCGATTGAGACACATAAGAATATCAGCAACTATATGATAAATAAGGGGTATTACCATCCAGGCAAGTTAAACGAACAGTTGCAGGTGGACTTCCAAGCGGCCCAGGCTGCGATCAATATGGTTAAAGATTAACTCTTTCACCTATATAAAATGATGAAAGTATGTAAATCGTAAAAAGGGTACCTAGAAGCAAGCTTCCAGGCACCCTCTTGTTTTTTCTTCACAATCTGCCAAGCAAGAACAGACTGTTATAGCGGACGATTTTCAAATGGCGGCTCTACTGGTTTTGGCGCTACTTTGGAGCGCTCTAGAGCCGGTGTATCTTTGCGGGCAATTTGATAAATGCCGGCACTTACTACTTTTGCCATGTTCTCCATTTTTTCTTTGCTGATTTTATCAATTGTATCCGTTGGCTGATGGTATTCCGGCTCTAACGGTGCATAGGTGAAAACAGCTGCCGGAATACCGCCGTCGTGGAATGGCTGATGATCACTCCGGCCCACTTTTCCATAAGTAAGCGGACTGAACACACGCGTGCTTGCAGAAGCGCCAGTATTCGTAACAATGTTTCTCTCGCCATCTACTGTAAACATGATCATGTCTCCTGCATTTTTACTGCCGACCATGTCAAAATTAAACATGCCAACAGAACGGTCTTTTTCTTCGCTCGTTAAAGTGGAAACATAATGATAAGATCCAAGCAAGCCAAGCTCCTCAGCTCCAAATGTAAGGAACCGTATTTCCGTGTCTGTTTGCTGGTTACTCAGGACACGGGCAATCTCCAGATTCACGGCTACACCGGAAGCATTATCGCTTGCACCTGGTGAGCCAGGCACGGAATCATGGTGAGATCCAACATAGAGAATCTGTCCAGTGTCATGATTTTTATGAGCCTTTTTCGTAGCAATAACGTTATAGGATGTTTTGGTGACCATGGCAGCTCCAAGAACTTTTACAGTTGCTGTCACTGTCTGCTCTTTCTCAATCGAAGCTTTCAATTTATCTCCCTCTGCCTTTGTTAAGCCGAGTGTGGGCACAAACTCACCAGTGGAAGGAAGGTTACTTTTTAAGGCACCAGCTACATTATTGTAAATAAGGACTGCTTTCGCCCCCGCTGCTGTTGCATTAGCGACTTTGTCAGCAAAAGCGATCGTTCCTCGTTCAACGAGCGCAATTTTTCCTTTTAAATCCTTCCCGGCAAAATCAGACGCTTCTCCAAGGCCTGCATAGGCTATTTCCCCTGTTATTCCTGCACTCGGCGTATTAGGAGAATACTTGAAAGCAGTTGGTTTAAAGTTTTGTTCAGCTTGCCCTTCAATTTTTAAAGAAACTTCTTGCGCTTCTTGGTAAGTTTGAAAGTCAAACGGCTGGATGTTTACATCTAATCCATAGGAACGATACTGGGATACAATATAGTCAACTGCTCTTTTCTCTGCTTCCGTGCCTGCCACACGCTCACCAATTCCGACCGATAATTCTGATACATGCTTATAAATTTTTTCAGCATCAATTTTTTGATGATTTTGTTGTCAAATGCCTGCGTTGATGCCTCTACAGCAGCCGGTGTGTTGTATACTGAGAGTGGCATCACCATCATACCTGCTGCAATAGTCCCTGATAATACTGCCTTTTTCCATTGATTCATTCCATCCCCCTCTTTCTCCATTTCTATTAACTTTTTTAATGTTTAGTAAATATGTAAGTTCTTGATAATCATATAACAAAGTAAGCGTTTTCCAAATAGGCTATTATCCGTATATTCATCGATAATAAACAAAATTTTCAGACAATAAATAGGCATATACACCTATATAGCAAGCAGCCCAAAGATACCTTTTTCCTAAGATACCTTCTCTTCCGGTTGTTAGCTATTTAACTATTACAATCGTTATCTAGAAGGTCCAGGTATCTATCCCTCTTTACTCTATCCATGAGCAATAATCCGACAATGCTGTCTCAACAAAATGAATTTATTTACATGTATTGGTACATCTGGCAACCAATCTGCTATACTATTTAAATAGTTCAGAATACTTTTCGGAAAAGGAGCAAGAAGGAATGAACGTACATACGCAATTTAACGGGAAGGTCTGCCTTATCACAGGGGCAGGCAGTGATGAGGGCATTGGTTTTGCCGCAGCTAAAATTATCGGGGGGCTCGGCGGCAAACTTGCCATTACCTCAACGACTGAGAGAATTTATGAACGTGAAAAGGAATTAAGAGCAAAAGGAATTGAAGCAAAAGGCTATACAGCTGATTTAATGGATTTTGAACAGGCACAACAGCTGATCAAACACATTGTAAAAGATTTTGGAAAAATTGATATCCTTATTAACAATGCAGGAATGGGACAAGTCGGCTCACCTGAAAAGTTCATTCCTTTCGTAGAATTAGACACGGAAGAATGGAATGTTTCCATTTCGCGTAATTTATCTACCTGTTTTCATGTCACCCGCGCTGTCCTACCACAAATGATTGAACATGAATATGGAAGAATCGTCAACGTCTCCTCCGTTACAGGTCCACTTGTTAGCAATCCCGGAGAAACCGGATACAGTGCAGCTAAGGCAGCCATGGTTGGCATGAGCAGAGGTATTTCTATTGAAGTTGCCAAGCATAATATTACGGTCAATAATGTAGCCCCGGGGTGGATTGCAACCGGTTCACAGACAGATCACGAAAGAATTGCAGGAGAAAATACACCGATGGGCAGAAATGGACATCCCGATGAAGTTGGGCATTTAATTACGTTTCTGGCGTCGGAACAGGCTTCTTATATTACGGGACAGCTTTTCGTTGTCGATGGTGGCAACACCATTCAGGATTATAAAGGCCCTCGTGAACATTATTATTAAGTGCTGGTTCCCTTTCGATTCTAGAAAGAGACGTTTTTTATCTGATCAGCCAATCATTTTCTGCTTTATGAATAAATAAAGAACAAATAGGAGATAATGCGGGCAGCTACTGAATTTGCCATACATTCAAGGAGAGAACATGCCAAACATTTTAACCTATTTCATATTCGGAATGACTATATTATTATTTGTTCTTATGCTTTGTTTACTCGCTGGCTGGCGTCTGATTGTCAAACGAGTGGTACAGCAGGCCGGCAAAATCATTTTAACGGACACCTATCAGGAGAACATTATGGAGCTCATTCCTGGATTTCGACATATGGGCATTCAAAACACACTCGAAAATAGCCTTCGTGCGGAAACAGGCAAGGTTCTTCACCGGCCGCTCGGCTCTTCAAAAAAGTGGCCTCATTTAGAGTCCATTACTTTTATCCCTGCACAGACGTCTCCTTTTCCAGTCAGCAGCGAAGAAGAGATAGATATCGAAGTAACCATTGGGCCAAAAGCAAAAAAACCATTGAGAATTCCCATTCCATTAATGATCAGCGGAATGGGATATGGCGTTTCTCTTAGTGAACAGGCACGGCTTTCTTTAGCTAGAGCAGCCAAAAGCACAGGAACAGCTCTTAACTCTGGTGAAGGCGGAGTATTGCCTGAAGAGCTAAGCGCTGCTGGAAAGTATATTCTACAATTCTCCAAAACGGAATGGGGAAAAGAAGAAAAGCTGATCAAACACGCGGATATGATTGAAATTAAATTGGGGCAAGGAGCCTTGTTTGGAATGGGCACCCATATTCCGCCCGATGACTTAACAGGCGATGCTCGTAAAGTTATGGGACTGGAAAAAGGGGAAATGGCCATTATTCACGAACATTTTTTGAGAATCAAACATTGAATGATGTAAAAGAACTTGTGCAACAACTTCGGAAGCTGTCAGGAGGTGTGCCGATCGGTGTAAAAATAGGGGCAGGTGGCAAAATTGAAGAAGATATTGATCACCTACTTGCTATGGATATCGATTACATTGCTATCGACGGCGGACAAGCTGCTACATACGGTTCTCCTCCTATTTTATCTGATGATTTCGGCATTCCAACTTTGCATGCGATCGTCCGGGCTGTCAATCATTTAGAACAGAGAAATATGAAAAAACAAATGAGTTTAATTGTTTCTGGCGGGATGCTTACCCCTGGGCACTTTTTGAAGGCGCTTGCTCTTGGAGCCGATGCGGTCTATTTAGGTTCTCCGATACTATTTGCCATGTCACATGGTCAATCAATCACCCCTCTTCCGTTTGAGCCCCCTACACAGGTGGTCTGGTATAACGGCAAGCTTAAAAACCAGTTTGACGTTGAAGAAGGAGCAAAAGCGGCAGAAAAGTTCTTGATAGCAAGCACTGAAGAAATGAAAACTGCCTTACGAGCAATGGGCAAGCGCTCGCTGAAAGAGTTATCAAAAAGAGATTTAGTTTCATATGATCAGTCTACCGCTCAAATGGCCGGTATTCCCTTTTCATTTGAACCATGGGCAGACATTCATAAAAAGGAATAGTCACTGTTCCGCTCGTTTCATCTGTCTGGATTGCTCCTTCCTGCCCCTCTTTCGTATGAGAGCGATGACCAATAAACATAGCGGAAGAAGTGTCTGGATCAGCAGCGAATAAAAAGGGAAGGACTGATTTTCATCTCGGGCGAATGCCATTGTGTCCGGGATCGACCAAAAACTAAATTCAGCAATTAAAATACCAATCGGCCAGATAATGAAACGGTAACTAGAAAGATTCAACCACTGGGCCGTTCCTAAGACAATAACATAATAAAAAACTGAAAGCTTTACAAACGCTCCCATAATCCAAATAGCCATGACGATCGCATCAAGGTTTTCAAAAAAATCGGCCCAGCTAATATAGCGGCTAGCATTCATTAAAGGATAGATTTTAGATGAAGTGGTTACCCCCAGAACAAAAAGAGTAGTTAAGCTGACAGCAATGAGTGTAACCATGACAGCCAATACAATGATCAATCCTTGTTTAAGCGCTTTTTTCCCATCTGACAAAGAAGGCAGAAAGAAGGCAATCAAAAAAAATTCAGCAAACCACCCACTTAGTATAACAGCCCCTTTTATCGGAGGAATCACCCCCTCTTCCAGCACTGGTAATATATTTTTAATTTCAAAATTAGGGCTCAGCAAAAAAATCAGAATGATAAGCGGAACAAAAAAAACTGGGAAAAACAGCTGGGTTATTCTTCCTATAGTTTCCAATCCTCCCTGCACAGCAAAGGCACAAAGAAGAAGCATCGAGGCAATCACAACACTGATCGGAGTTTTAAACAAAAAGGAGCTGGCAATGAATTCACTATAGGAACGAACAATTTGTCCTGTTATTTCGATATAAAACAATAAAATAAAAAAACGACTACTTTTCCCATGAAGCGGCCAATGATTTGTTCAGTGGATTGAACGATAGTTTGGCCTGGATACAGTTTATGTAATTGAACAGCTATATACACGGTGACAAATCCGATAAACGAGGCGATAATGGGCGACAGCCATAGATCTTGTTTAGCATACCCCGCCGTCACACTGGGAACTGAAAGAATAGCGGTAGCAAGAATGGTTGGGTACATCATCATAGACATTTGCAGGGTTGAAATTTTACCTTCCTTCATCCATGTTCCTCTTTTCTTGAGTAAGTCAAAATAAATTCTAACCGCCTATTTTTGCAGAAACTGTCCAAGTGGTTTAAAAATCATTTCTTTCCACGTCACCGGTCCATTGATGTGCGGAAGGTCAAACATTGACAACGTCCAGCCAATGATCAATATTATGCTGAATGCCCACTTGTCTTTTTTAGGGGCCTTTTTGATCTTTGGCCATTGAAATAAGAGGATGACCACGCTAACTAAGATGACAGCAAGAAAAGACCCCCATCTCACTCATTCCTCACCCCTTCTCTTGTTTTTTCTGGCTCATTAATATTTCCTTGCCTGCGAATGTTGGCGTCCACCTGAACATGTACCTTTACAGTCGGAAAGACTTCTTCCCAGCGATTCTCCACTTGCTTCCACTGTCTCGGGTATTTCCGATGAAACTCTTCTGCAAAATTATTGATGTCTGCTTTTAGATCGTGCTGTATTTTCCTCGTAGCCGCCTCCACCCGTTGTTTAATATCCGCCTCATAAGCCTGTTCAACAAGCTTTAAATCCTTCGGGTTATAAAGGTCTAACTTTGTTTGATTTTGTATGAGCATTCCATCCGTTTTAATTTTCACTATCATTTCCCATTGCTTGTTGCGGATTTGCGGATCAAGACTCACATGGACTGACCGGGGAGTGAAGGATACCTCTCTCTTTTCTCCCCTAGGCCTTGCCGTAACGGTATATTCTTTTACTGCATTTTTTAACCAGAGTAGTCCCCTCGTTTCTTTTTGAGGAAGATCACCAACCATTCGATCTTTTCTAAATACGGCCGCTCCAATAAATTTCGTGTATTTGTAAGGTTTCTTTATCTCCATTTTCTCTGTAGTTACCCTTATATATGGGAGAGCAGCAGCTTGAGAGAACCCGGTTAGCATTTCATCCAAATCTTGCATAGTCACTTTCAAAACAGTTCCTATGTTCGTCATTTCCCGAACAGCTTCTCCCGAATAAGGCTCCAAAGTAGTTTGTAATTCCAAAACATTTTTTGCTTTCCCCTTACTAACAAACATATACCCTCTTTCCCTTGGCTGCGGATGGCGAAGCAAGAAATCTAAATGCTCATATATGCCTGCGCGTGCTAACTTCTCTCCGAATATAAACACCTTGCACTGTCCCCAAAAAATTTGACGAGGAAAGTCCATTTGCAGCTTTGACAATGCATCGGCAAGATTGGTCCCTGACTCAGAAATGACTACGGTTTTTTCTCCTCCTCCTCCCCCTCCTTGTCCTTGGCCTTGTCCCCCATTGATTTAGGAACAAATATCTGAAGGGAGAGTTCGACTCGATTGACACCCTTTTCGTCAATAGCAGCTGCTGTCACAATAGCCAAATCATTGATTTCCACTCTATCCCAACAGCCACCTAATAAGAGGAGCGAACCGCTAAAAGATAGAAACAGTAATATACGTTTCACTAAGAGGCTTTTGCTTTTTAATGCTGACATGATGATTCACCTTCTTTTAGGAACGTTATCCATGATCTCCTCCTTTTGGATTAGGCGCCTGATTGGGAGACTGACGATATACGTTAGATTCTCCCGTAAAATGCGGGCGCGTATCCATCATCCACCAAGGAGCCCGCCATAGCGTATCCTTTAGCTCTCGCCTCTTCAGCGGAGCTAGCGGCGCTAAATAAGGCTCACCAAACGACCGTAATGTACATAAATGAATGATGATAGCA
The DNA here is from genome assembly GCF_003600835.1 of Bacillus sp. PK3_68. Lineage (NCBI taxonomy): Bacteria > Bacillati > Bacillota > Bacilli > Caryophanales > Bacillaceae > Bacillus > Bacillus sp. PK3_68. Next base: position 487,610 of record NZ_NQYC01000001.1, read on the forward strand.
ATCAGGCCAATAACCACGCCAAGTAACCCTAATGTACCGGCAAGAAAAACAAGCGGGAAGCGAAGCACTCGGATAGACATGCCCGTAATGTAACGGGGGAGCATAAAAGAGGCAATCCCTGTAATCGCAACAACAATAACCATAGGGGCAGAAACAAGTCCTGCCTGAACAGCCGCTTGACCGATAACGAGCGCTCCAACAATACTGATAGCAGATCCAATTTGCCTCGGTAACCTTACGCCTGCTTCCCGTAACGCCTCAAATGCAATTTCCATTATCAACACTTCTACTAAAGCGGGGAAAGGCACGGTTTCCCGCGCAGCAGCAATGCTGAGAAGTAACGTAGTCGGCAGCATTTCCTGATGAAAAGTAGCCACAGCGACATACACGGAAGGAAGCAGCAGGGCGACTCCAAGAAAAGTGTACCGGAGCCATCGGATGAATGTACTAATGACAAAGCGCTGATAGTAATCTTCTTGAACTTGCAATAAGGAGAAGAAAGAGATAGGAGCAATTAATATAAATGGAGTTCCATCTACTAAAATGACGATGCGCCCTTCAAGTAAATTAGCACAAGCAACATCCGGCCGTTCAGACGACAAAATCTGCGGAAAGGGAGAAAAAGGGTTATCCTCAATCAACTCTTCGATATAGTCACTTTCCAAGACTCCATCTATTTTAATTTTTTGCAGCCGGTTTTTCACTTCCTTAATAAGCGTTGGATCGGCAAGGCCCTCCATATAAGCAATCGCAACATTGGTTTTTGTATATTCGCCAATCATCATTGATTGTATTTTTAATGCGGGACTTTTGATAATGCGTCGCAATAGAGCTGTGTTCACTCCAATCGATTCAACAAATCCTTCCCGCGGGCCTCTAATGGATGACTCAGCCTGAGGCTCTTCGATGCTTCTCTTTTCCCACTTAGCCAGCCCTAAGGATAAGGCCGCAGTTTCTCCTTCACATAGCAAAATAGGATTTCCGTTTGAGATGGACTCAATACAGTCTGCAACCAAGCTTACTTTCTGGACTTTCAAAACAGCCAGTTTTCTTTCTATAAATTCATTAAGCGATTTTGGATCATCATCTGTTTTCTTCATAAGAGGAGAAAGAACATGCTCTTTAAGGCTTTCCATATTGGTGAGCCCTTCAATAGAGATCACTACGGCTTTGGTTTTTCCAAAAAGGAAAAAGGATCGAAAAAGGACGTCGGAACAATTTTGATAAATGGAACGAAACATTTCAACGTTTTGTTCAAAACTATCATATAGCTTATCTTGGGGTTTCGCTTCCTGATGAGATGGACGCCGCTGCTCTTTCTTTCTCCTTAGCAGCTTATTTACGTTGCGGATCACCTTGCATCCCTCCCCCCTATTTTTAAAGCTCACACTCATTCTTTTCTCTATGATTCTTCATTTGGGTTATTTTATGCAGAAATCTTTAAATTGGCTTACATACATTTTTTCGTCTGCACACCATAAAAAGAGCACAGACTAATTGTCTGTGCTCTACCTGCTTATTCCTGTTTATATTCTCCGATAACTTTAATTGTTTCTTCTGTTAATGAGGAATCAATGGCTTTGTTCAAATCTACTTCTCCTTGAATCGCTCCATTTGCTTTATACATCTGGTATTGCTTTTTAATGTCTTCCATGTACATTTCACCGTTCGGATTGAGACCTGTAACGAAAACATTTTCCCACACATTGGCATCTTTAAGAGCAGTATGTTTTGTCATAATTTGAATGATCTCTTCTTTATGTTTCCCTTTCATAAAAGCATCATTATAGTCCCGGACTCCTTTTAAATAGGCAGCCATAAATCGCAAAGAAACCTCTTCCTCCTCATTGATAAATTTAGGAGAAGCGAGAACCATGGCAATTTGGGCTTCTGGCGCATAATCTGTTGCATCGCCAAAGCGCACGTGCATCCCTTTTTCCTCTCCCTGTGTGATGAACGGTTCTATTTGAAGAGCAGCATCAATGGACCCGTTGTCAATAGCGGCTAGCATGCTTCCGAAATCTGGCATCAATACAAACTCGACGTCTTTCCTCGTCAATCCTCCATGTGCAAGCATTTGCTCGAATATATAATCATCTACGCCATTTTTGGTAGAAACCGCAATGCGTTTGCCTTTAAAATCAGCATATTCCTTTATTTCCTTTTGTTTATCTTTGCCGATGACAAAGGAAAAATAGGATTTTCCTTTTACGTTGTGGCCTTTATCGGCAATAATTTTCACATCAATCCCTTGAGCAATCGCATTGAAAAAAGAAGCAGTCGATACACCACCAGCAATATCTACTTCACCGGCAGCAAGAGCTGGCAACATATCATCACTATTAGCAAATTGAGCAAACTTTACTTCAATATTATAGTCAGCGAAATATCCTTTCTCTTTAGCTATATAAAACCCCGCTCCTGAAGCAGCCCCGTCTTCTGCAATAACGACCGTTGTTTTCTTTTGAAGAGGCGCTAAATCACCGGAAGGGTTCTTTTTGTTCGTTTCTGTATTTGAATTTCCTTCTGTTCCTGATTGCGAACAGCCGCTCATAACAAGTAGAAAAGCAAACAACATTATAAAACAGATGCGAAACCATCGTTCTCCCATTGTTTTCCCCCCCTTAATTTCTAGACGCCTGCACCTCATCTTGCAAATGCTTGCGAATGTCCATGAAGTATGCAGCGGCCCCCGGATCTGCCCGTACCTGTTCCATCGTACGCGGCCGCGGCAGATCTATATGAATGTCTCGAACGATTTTTCCTGGCTGTGCACTCATCAGTAAAATGCGATCTGCGAGCAACAGCGCCTCATCAATGCTATGAGTAATAAATAACACCGTTTTCTTAGTCTCCATCCAGATTGCCAGCAGCTCCTCTTGCAAAATAAATTTATTTTGCTCATCAAGTGCAGCAAATGGTTCATCCATCAGTAAAATCTCAGGATCATTTGCAAAAGCACGGGCAATGCTGACGCGTTGCTTCATTCCTCCTGAGAGTTCTTTCGGGTACAAAGAGGCATACATGTTCAGCCCTGTTTTCCTTAAGTAGTAAGCTGTTCTTTCTTTTACTACACTTTTTGGCAATTTCCTCATCTTCAAGCCGAACGCCACATTTTCCTCCACTGTCATCCAAGGGATCACTCCCCGCTCTTGAAAGACCATTGATTGAAGCGGACGATTTTCCTGGCTCGGTATAATTTCATAGGAACCCGTGCTCGCTGTTTCTAAGTCTGCCAAAATGCGAAGAAGTGTCGTCTTGCCGCAGCCGCTTGGTCCAACGAGACAAACAAACTCTCCTTCTTGAATAGTAGTAGAAATGCGATCCAAAGCCTTGACACGGCTCTCTTTCTTAAAAAAAACTTTCGTTAAATGTTTGATCACAATCTTAGGCTGCCCGTTCATCTTGTCACCTCCAAGGAATGAGCTTTTTTTGCAATATCCTTAATGCTACTGAAAAGAGATAACCAAAAAACGAGATAAGTATCAACCCTACAAACATTTCCTTTAACAGAAATGCTTTATAAGACGTCCAAATTAAATAACCAATCCCGGAAGTAGCTCCCATCATTTCCGCCGCGACAATCGTTAGAAGGGCAATGGCCTGCCCCATTTGCACACCCTCAAGCATCACAGGAAGAGCACCCGGCAAGGCTATCTTGAAAAAATACTCTTTTGAACTGGCACCGTAATTTTTTGCTACGTCTAAATGAATCGCATCAATATTCATGACACCCGCGGCTGTGTTGATCACAACAGGGAAAAATACGCTTCCCGCAATCGTTACAATTTTCGAAAGATCGCCAATGCCAAACAAAATAATGATAAGCGGAAGCAAGGCAAGTGTGGGAATCGGCATTAACGCCATTACGAGCGGCGAAACAAAATGACGGATCGGCGAGTAAAGCCCCATTAGTAATCCAATAACCACACCTGGAATAACCCCTAAAAGAAATCCAGCAAAAATGCGATAGAGAGAAATCCAGATATGATGAAATAATTCTCCACTCACACTCATAGTAATCAACGTCTTAATAATCTCAACTGGCGGCGGGAAAAAGCGGGGATCAATCCAAGCGGCTCGCGATAAAAACTCCCATAATAAAAGAACAAATATTGGAGAACAGATCGTCAGCGCTTTTTTGTACCTTTCCTTTCGTTGCTGTCTTTTCCATTCTTGTTGTTCCACTTTGAATGGGTCAAACTGAATGGCTGTTTTTTTCATTTTCACACCTCACCACCTCTACAAGTATAAAATATGTAAAGAGCCCAAAAAGTGTGAAAGGCCTTAGGAAACAAATTTACCTGCACTCTTTCTTTAAATAAAAACTCTATCATTTGACCAACCAAAAAGGAGCCTGGAATAAACAATACTCTTTGTGGATTGGTTTCTTCCAGGCTCCGATACCCGCTCCTCTTTATCTGTCTATGTTGATATACATATGCGACCATTCATTCTCCCTCTCTATCACTTTTCAAAATAAAAGCTGATCAATTAGAATAAAGTTGGATCGGAAACCTTGTTTTAACCTTTCTCTTTTACTATTAGGAGATTTAGTCAATCATTTTTTCAAAATGAAGGGGGTGCTTTTGTCCGTACATAAGGATTAAACAGCATATTTTAATCAGACTTCGTTCCGAAATCTCTGCTGCTCCATCGCAAATCGTTTCAAAGGCAAGGAGTTAAATTCCAACCGTGAATCGGAGAAATGAAACTAGCCATTAGCATGGCTGCAACGAGAGCTGTTAGTGTGAATAAAACAATCAATTATAGACATGTCACTATGCGCTATTTGCTTAACCGATAGATTACAATCAGAGGCATCGTCACAAAGCCAAGAAATTTTATACCTATGGAGGATGACGGATGATTATACGAAAGGCTAAAATTCACGAAATTTTACAGCTTAGTGAATTAGCGTTCCAATCAAAGGCTTACTGGGGATATACGGATGACTTCATGGAAAAATGTAAAGATGATTTGACTGTGACTCCGTGTGATATTGAAGAAAAACACGTCTATGTTTTGGAGGACAATGATAAACTTCTGGCCTTTTATAGTTTAGAATTGAATCCCAATAGGCTAGATGCTTTCTTTATAAAACCAGACTATATTGGAAAAGGCATAGGAAAGTTATTGTGGAGAGATGTAATGGATCGAGCGAAAAAATTAAACATAGAGGAATTTACACTGGACAGCGAACCGAATGCAGAAGGGTTCTATAAGAAAATGGGAGCCAAAAGAATAGGAGAGATTTCTTCTACAGTCTTTCAAAATCGAAAGTTACCCTTAATGAAAGTAATGGTTCACTAGAGGGAGTAATTTGAGGATTGGACAGCTAAATTAAATGTTTCTACTATTGATTTGCACAGAGATAATAAAGTTATTTAATTATAATAACAGCCTTATTACATTTCATATGTAGGAAGGCTGTTAAAAGTCGTTTTATAACATATTGCACTATACAATTTCACATTTACGCCAAAAAACAATAAAGTTGTTTCAGTCTATTGGACAAAAGCATCCGTTTAGTTAATAAATATGTTTTTATTCTCGTGACAGGAATATTTTATTGATCGTTGGTCTCAGACTTTGAGAGACACACAATATCCCGATTTTAAAAACAAATGTCTCAAAAAAAAGCCTATGTTATTGCAGTGAGTGGAGATAATCCATACATTAAAGGTTTACCAATGATTCAGCAGTTTCAACATATCTTTGATTTTGTAGGAACAACTTTTGAAGGTTTCTAATCCTTAATGATAAGGGTGAAGCAAATAAAATTGGCTATGAAATATATCATTCTTTACGTAAACAATTTTGAAAAGACCATGCATTTTTACAAAGACATTTTGGACTTGCCTGTCAAAATGCAACAAGATGCATATGTTGAATTTAACACCGGCGCAACAACGCTTTCGATTAATACGCGCCAATCTGTAAAAGAAGAAATCGGATTAAATGTACCTGAAGCCTCTGTTTCAACTCAAACTTTTGAAATTGGATTTGCTGTTGAAAATGTCCCAGCTACAATCGACAAGCTTCGAAGACAAGGTGTACCAATCATAAAAGAACCCATTACGAAGCCGTGGGGACAAATAGTTGCTTATGCAGCCGACCCAGATGGACATTATATTGAGATCTGCACTTCTATAGAATAAAACGGGGCTGAATGAATCCTTATCGAACTAGAGGTATACTAGTTGAAAAATATGAGGCTGCCATTAGAATGGTTTTTCCTTTATGGAACTAACGGAGGGCTCCGCATAGTGAAACAAGAAGGCTCAAAGTAATCAATCTTTTATAAAAAACAGTCCTTGAAAGTAAAGAAAAGCCAACGTTTTGAATAATCCTTATTCAAAACGTTGGCTTTTTATATGCATTGAAATCAAAAGCTTACAATGATTTTTAATCAATCTTTATTATAGATCAACATGTTACATGCTTAATTATTTTAAATGAGTGAAGAACTAAATAAAGAGGAATTTGATAGATGAAATAACGCTATGTCCCCTTCTAACAGCCATTTGTGAGAAGAGGATTGTCTATAAATCACACCACTTTATGGGGTTTAAAGAATCTTTATCACTCAGCAGCTATAATCTGTTCTACTACTCTGATGAAGCGTTCTTCAAACTGCTGATCATCTTCTTTCCGCCGTTTTCTAGGGCCTTTCATTCTTTCACCGGCCTGTCTTGCCTTTTTAGCGACATGACGAAAGCCAAGAAGCTGATCGATATTATCAGGTGTATACAAACGGCCATTCTGGTCAATGGCATACCCATTTTTAGCTAGGACCATGGCGGCTAATCCATAATCTTGTGTAATAACAATATCCCCTTTTTTCACGCGGTTGACCAAGACAAAGTCCACCGCATCCGCTCCCTTCGAGACTGTGACTGTCTCTGCTCCATCCCGCTGCATAACGTGGGCCGTATCACAAATTAATACCACTCTTAATCCAAACTTTTTTGCTACTTTTAACGCCCGGTCAACCACCGGGCAGCCATCTGCATCAATCAGAATCGTAGGCATAACCAAGTGCTCCTTTACTTATCATCTTTTAGTTAAGGACCAATAAGCGGCAACGTAATTTCCACGACCGTTCCTTTATTTACTTTACTGCTAACGTTCAAGCGTCCTTTATGCTGCTCAATAATACGTTTAATAATCATATAGCCAAGCCCTGTGCCAGTTTCTTTTGTCGTATAAAAAGGTGTGCCCAACTTTTGAATTTGTTCCGGCTTCATCCCTTCTCCTTCATCTATGATCTGGATTCTTGCCTCTCTATCTTTTGTTTCTCCAACACGGATCGTCAATTGCCCGCCAAACGGCATCGCTTCCACACTGTTCTTAAACAGGTTGATAAACACCTGCTTTAATTGATTTTTATTACAGTGAATCATTAATTCGCTATTGGCAAATTCAGTTGCCATTTGGATGTTGCTCATGCTTGCTTGTGTTTGAAATAAAGAAATGGTTTCCTTAAGTATTTTGTTCAGGTTCTTATTGTGAAAATGAACTACATTCGGTTTAGAAAGAATTAAGAGTTCACTAACGATAAAATTTATTCGGTCAATTTCTTCTAAAATAAGCTGGAAGTGTGACTCTTCTTTAAAGTCTTCCTTAACGAGCTGGATGAATCCACGAATCGTTGTAAGTGGATTACGAATTTCATGGGCCACACCGGCCGCCATTTGACCGATAGCTGCGAGCTTTTCAGTATTTAATAATAATTCTTCTGTCTTCTTACGTCCTGTAATATCTTTTATTTGGGCAAATGCTCCTGTTAACTTCTGCTGTTCATCACGAATAGGTAACGCATCGAATAAAACCGTCGTCTCTTGCCCGCTCTTCTGCACAAAGGAAATCTCCAAGTCAGTATACTGCTTGTTTTCCCCCAGCACTTTGTTTAAGTAGGCGCCAAAGCTACCTAGTTTATTAATTGGCTGAAAAAATACTTCTTCCCTTTTCAAGCCGGTTATCTGCTCGGCTGAAAGATTAAACCCGATTAGTTTACCCTCTTTATTTGAGATCATCATGCCATTTCTCGTTGTGTCCATCATCAGCTTATTAAGAATATACAGTTTTTCATTTTGCTTTAACAATTGAAGTTCTCTTTCAATAGAATCTTTCATCGTTAATAACAGCGTCAACAAGAGAGGACTGGCCTGATCGATTGTTGTCATAAATGTGATCGCCCCCAAGATACCTCCCTCAATCGGATCTTTTATGGCCACGCCATAACACGCACATGAATGCAAACAATGATGATAATGATCGGTTCCAATCATTTCAATTGGCTGATCATATTTTAGCGCGAGAATAACAGAATTCATCCCGCAAATTTCCTCTGTAAATTGCACGCCTTCCCTAATTCCAAGTTGATTGACTGTATCCTTGATCGTTTGATCTCCAAGCATTTGAATCACATACCCTTCTTTATCAGCGGTGGCTGTTAAGATAGGTACACCTTGCATAGAGGAGATAAACTTTTCAAAAAAGTGATCGACTACTTGTAAAAACTTTGTATGCTGCAAGCGCTTTTGTTGTAATTCCTTTTCATTTAAGACCTCTTTAAACTCAGGTGTAATAAGAGGATCAAGCCCTCTCTTTTGACATTGGGTTTTTAGGGCATCAAAACAGATGTTCATTTTTTCCATTATTCTCTATCCCCTAAATGAGTAATAATTTCTCATACGCTTTTAAGTATAAATTGAGTTTAACAGAAGATGACTCAAAACCGAATAATGGATTTTTCTAAAGTGCTTAAAACTCGGCGTGCGTTGAGCTTTTCTATGTGTTAGACAGCCATTGCAATTCTCCCTCTTTACAGAACCATGAACAGCTGAGTCGATACCATCATAAGAAGGCTAGAAATGGAAAAGTCCCAATACAGACTTTTTAGGATGTCCGCATTGGGAAAAGTGAGGGGATTTTTATATTTATGCTTTCAGCTCTTTCATAACAGTTATCAATGACTCATCAATAATAGAGATAATCGTTTCAATTTCTTCTTTTGTAATACAGAATGGCGGGGCAAAGGCTAGCGTGTCCTGCCCTTCATAAATAATACTTCTTCCTAATAAATTGCGTTTTAATGCTTCCGCCACTACCTTAGGAGAGACCGGTTCTTTAAATCGTTTGTTCGTTTCTTTATCTTCCACAATTCCAATAGCGCCTAGCAGTCCGATGCCTCTTGCTTCTCCGAGAACATCATGGCGTTGTTCCAGCCACTTAAGCCCTTTTTGCAACTCTTCTCCCATCTCCCGGACATTGCCGATTAAATTTTCCTGTTCAATGATTTCCAAGTTTTTCAAAGCAACAGCACAGCACATTGGATGTCCGCTGTAAGTGTATCCATGCATATACACGCCGTCTGATAATTCAATCAACTCCTTTTTGAGCTTCTCTGAAATAATCATTCCTCCAAGTGGGGCATAGCCGCTCGTTATTCCTTTCGCTATACACATCATATCCGGGGTAACACCGAAATTTTCAATGCCAAAGTTTTTGCCTGTACGGCCAAACCCGGTAATGACTTCATCTGCGATAAAAAGAATATCATTTTGATCACAAAGCTTTCGTACTTCTTGAAAATAGCCTTCAGGAGGCAAATTCACCCCACCTGATCCCTGAACAGGTTCAGAAATAAACGCAGCGATCGTTTCGGCGCCTTCACGCTCAATAAGTTCTTTTAATTCATCAATGGAGGAATCCACGTAATAAAAATCTGGAGCTAAAGATGGAAACTCTCTAAATGCTGGCAATCCAGTCGCACTCGTTGCTCCTACCGATACACCATGATACGATTTTTTTCGAGAGATGATCTTTTTCTTTTTCGACTGTCCTTTTAACTGCCAATAGTAGCGTGCTGTTTTGAAAGCCGTATCATTTGCTTCTGACCCGCCTGAAGTAAAGAATGTCATCGTTAAATCCCCCGGTGCCATTTCAGCTATTTTTTCAGACAGTTGAATGACTGGCTCATGACTGTTAGTAGCGAATGTAGAACTGAATGCCAGCTTCTTCATCTGCTCCATCGCCGCCTGTCCAAGCTCTTCTCTTCCGTGCCCAATGTTGACATTCCATAAGGAAGACAAGCTATCAATGACTTTTCTTCCTCTAACATCTTTTAAATAAATGCCTTTCCCTTCGGTAAAAATAAATCCCGGTCCCTCCTCCTGATGCTGCTTAAGGGAAGATGTCGGATGCAAAAAATGTTTCTTATCAATTGCTGCTAGCTCCTCATATTTTTGTTGTACATTTTCAGTTGTTTGAACAGTCATTATTGTTCCTCCTCATAAATTCTTTTCTGATACTTGCGTTTGTTAGATGCTTTCTTATTTGTTGAAAGTAATTGTTTCTGGTTGTTCTGTGACCCTATGTTCGCTCTCCGATCTTTATTGATCATTTTCTATAGAGAATATTAAATCGTTCGTTTATGTGCGAGTTTAAAACTGACAACCTTTGGTTCTGTCATTTCCTGGATGGCAAACTTTACTCCTTCCCGTCCGAGACCCGATCCTTTGACTCCTCCAAACGGCATGCCATCAATACGATAATCACTGCTGTCGTTAATCATTAATCCGCCTACGTTCATCTTCTCAATTGCTTCAAAGGCTTTATCAATATTTTTCGTAAAGATTCCTGCTTGAAGTCCATAGTTCACATGATTGGACTGTTCAATTGCTGAATGAATATCTGCAACTGGATAAAGCAAAACAACTGGACCGAAAATTTCCTGCTGAGCAATAGTACAGCCGGCTGGCACATCGGTTAAAACCGTCGGCGAATAAAAAGCCCCTTTACGCTCTCCGCCAACCAATAGCCTTGCTCCTTTAGAAAGCGCCTCGTCTACCCAGCTTTCAACTCTTACAGCTTCTCTCTCATTAATCATGGGGCCCATATCTGTTGATTCTTTCAGTTTATCCCCTATTCGATAGCGTTTTGTACGCTCAACAAACAATGACTGAAATTCTTCAAACTTCTCCTTTTCAATATAAATTCGCTGAACGCCAATACAGTTTTGTCCTGCTGCACAGAACGCACCGGAAACCGTAGATTCTACAGCCTGATTGATATCCGCATCTTTGAGAACAATGACAGGTGAGTTCGAGCCAAGTTCCATACTAAGCTTTTTTAATCCGGCTTTATGAGCAATCGCTTCTCCTGTCTCCAATCCTCCAGTAAAGGAAACCATTCGGACAGCTGGATGCGTAACTAACGGATCGCCAAGCTCATGGCCGCTGCCAGTAACAACAGAAAGAATTTCACCAGGCAGGCCAGCTGCTTCAAAAGCTTCAGCGAGCAACAGGGCACTAAGAGGTGTAGCTGTGGCTGGTTTTACGATGATGGCATTTCCAGACGCAATCGCCGGTCCGACTTTATGTGCGACCAAGTTTAAGGGATCATTAAAAGGAGTGATGGCCGCTACAATGCCAATTGGAAACCGGTAGTAATACCCGACCCGATCTTCACTTCCCTCCGACTGGTCAAAAGGAATGGTCTCGCCGTTAATTCTTCGTGCTTCTTCTGCACATATTTTCAACGTTTGAATGCATCGCTTTACTTCAGAGCGCGCCTCTCTAATCGTTTTGCTTCCTTCTGAGGCAATCGTCCTTGCATATTTTTCTTTATGGTCCTCAATATACTGAGCCGCTCGATTCAAAACAGCCATTCTTACATGAACAGGCATAGCAGCAGCCACTTTCGCCCCGTTTTTTGCCTCTTCTATCGCAAATAACATATCTTCTGCTGTGGCAGCCGGAACACTGCTGATTACTGAATGATCTTGAGGATTTAACACGTCAATGGTCTTCTCTTTTCCAATCCATTTACCGGCAATAAACATTTTTTGACTGAGCGTTTGTGTCTTCACCCTTTATCCCGCCTTCCTAATAAAATAACGAACCGCTCTTTACTCCTGCGGCAGCTTTAATAACTTCAGCGCTGCTTCAGAAAGTATAGCTGCCCCCACCGGCAGACAGCGCTCATCAATATCAAAGATATTCGTATGCAGATCCCTGTTCACTCCGTCAGACAGTGCACACCCTAAAAAGAACATGGCTCCCGGCACTTCTCTCGTCATATAGCCAAAGTCTTCTCCTCCGAGACCGAACGGCTTTTGTTCCATTCTTATAGACGGGTATAGTTCCTTTGCTGTTACCTTAATGACCTCGTTAATTTTTGAATGGTTATTCAACGCCGGCTCTCCCCGTTCAACAGCAAATGTATAACTTCCTCCCAGTGACTCCACGACTTTAAAAGCTGTTTCTATCTCTTCAGCAAGCTGATCTCTTACTTCAGGAGAGTAGGATCGCAGCGTTCCGGTAATAGCCACTTCCTGTGGGATAATATTGCTGGCTGCTCCCGTATGGATTTCACCAATGCTGGCCACCGCGGTATCCAAAGCAGAAATGCGTCTCGCACTGATACTATAGAAGTTTTGCAGAACAGAGCCAAGCATCCAAACAGGATCTGTCCCCAGGTGTGGATAGCCTCCGTGGCCGCCGGTGCCTTTTATCGTCCCGTGAAAAACATCCACATTAGCCATGCTGTATCCATCGTTCACTTGAATGGTTCCTACGGAGTGCCACGGACACATATGAAGGGCTAAAACAGCGTCCACTCCTTCTAACACACCCTCCTCCATCATTCGGGGAGCTCCAGAAAGGCCTTCTTCGTCCGTTTTTTCCTCTGCTGGCTGAAAAATAAATTTGACCGTTCCGTGAAAAGAATCTTGTTCTGCTTTTTGGGATAAAAGCCTGGCAGCACCAAGCAGGATGGCCGTGTGAGCATCGTGTCCGCAAGCATGCATCACCCCTTGGTGGCGGGACCGGAAAGCATGTGCGGTCTTTTCCTCAATGGGCAATGCATCCATGTCCGCACGAATGGCGACTGTTTTGCCAGTGCCCTTTGTAAGAGTAGCTACTACCCCTGTGTTGGCCACATTTGTCTGAACTTGTATCCCCTTAAAGCTGTTTAACGTTTCAGCGACAAACTGAGCTGTTTTATATTCATTGAAGCTGAGTTCTGGATATTGATGAATGTGCCTGCGCCATTCAACTAGCTGCTGACCCATTTCTTCCGCTTCCTCGGCAAGACTCTTCATTTGCCTCTTCATAGGATCCCTTCCAATCACTTCTTTTTATATAAAGCTGATCTCTTTTTTATTTTCTATCTTTAATCCCAGCTTTCCTGAAGCCATTAATCGTTCGTAAGCATACAGAGCAATCGCAGTATCTTGAACACCCGTGCCAGTTAAATCACAAACGGTAATTTCTCGATTATTTTGTCTGCCATGTGTGTGTGTTGAAGTGATCGTTCCTAGTTCAATTACACAGTTTTCCACGTCACTCATTCCTCTGCTAACAGCATGATGAAGCTCCCCTAAGCGGAGGCATTGCGATTTCGCATCACAAACTATTCGATCCGCCCGTTGTAAAACGTCTGCCTCCAGCTCTTGTTTATCTTCTGCATCTGAACCCATTGCTGTAATATGCAAACCTCTGTTTAACCATTCCGCTTGTACAATTGGTTCTTTTGCGGGCGTTGTCGTTACGACTGCTTCGCTGCCTTTTACCACTTCTTCAGGTGAAGAACATTCGATCACTTTTACATCCAATATGGCTTCCATTTCTTCTTTGAACTTTTTCATATTTAGTTCTGAACGGCCATATACAAGCAATTTTTTATAATCCCGCACCATTTTAAGCGCTTTCATTTGGTATTTTGCTTGAGCACCTGTTCCAATAACCCCCGCTGTATGGATTGTTTTTTTCGCCAGATACTTAGCGGCAACTGCTCCTGCTGCTGCTGTACGTACCTCAGTTAAGTAGCCATTATCAAGCAGTAGCGCTTTCGGTTCGCCTGTTTTTGTACTGATTAGCACCATAAATCCATTGGCACTGGGCAGGCCCAATTGATCATTATTGAAAAATCCTGACGACACTTTTAACGCAAATAAATCTTTTTGTGCCACATAAGCCGTTTTCACATCTACTTCACCGTTGTTCTCTTTAATGTCCACCCGCATGATAGGCGGCATTGTCACTTTGTTCATCGCCAGCTCAGTAAACGCTTCTTCCACTGCGTGAATAGCTTCATTATTTAATTGCACATGAGACCGAATCTCTTTCTCTGTAAAAATAATCAATGATTTCACCCCTCAAGAGCTTGATACGGAAATATTCGTTTCTTCTTTTATAATTAACTCACGCGGAAAATTAGCTAATACTTCACAGCCATTTTCTGTTACTCTAAATGATTCACTAATTTCAATGCCGTAATCATCAAACCAAAGACCTGGAATCAAGTGGAAAGTCATATTCGGCTTTAATACCGTCATATCTCCTTTGCGAATGCTTGCTGTATGCTCCCCCCAGTCAGGAGGATAATTTAATCCCATGGAGTAGCCGAGCCTTGATTCCTTAATGATGCCATGCTTTGTAATGACCTGATTCCAAGCTCTTTCTAAATCATCACATGTAGCTCCTGGTTTCACTTTATCCAAAGCAGCATTTAATCCTTCTACCACAATCTTTGATATATCTTGTGCTCGCTTGGTAGGTTGGCCAATTGAAACAGTGCGAGCGAGCGGTGAGTGATAGCGCTGATGACAGCCTGCCAGTTCAATAATGACCATTTCGTTATTTTTATATTTCTTATCCGACCAGGTAATATGCGGTGTAGAAGTGTTCTCCCCAGCCGGCAATAGCGGTACGATAGCTGGATAATCACCGCCGTATTCTTCTGTTCCGCTTATTAAGTCTTTATAAATATTGGCAGCCACATCGCACTCCCTCACCCCTTCTTGAATGGAGGAAACGGCTGTGCTCATGCCGATTTCAACAATTTTAGCCGCTCTTTTCATGTATTCTATTTCTCTTTCAGATTTAACGAGGCGCACATAGTTAACTAGTAGGCTAGCATCGATAAATTGAGCATTAGGAAGGTTTCTCTTCAATCGCTCGTAGGAAAGAGCTGAGAAATAATAAGACTCCATTTCTAATCCAATTCGGCGATTAGACTGGCCGATTTGCGTCAAAATCTGGGCAACAAAGTCCATTGGATGTTTGACGGTTGAGTGAATATGATCTTCTGGATAAGGAATAATGTTTTCATCATACAGCCAGGTTGTGGCTTTCGCTCCATTGGCATCCTGCTTTCTCCCGATCCAAATCGGCTGATCCTCGTCAATGATAACAACCAGCATTTGATCAACATAGAAGGACCACCCGTTATAACCTGATAAGTAATTCATATTGGCCGGGTTTGTTATTAACAATACCTCGATGCCTTTTTCTAGCATGCTTTTCTTCGTTTGTTCCAATCGGGATTTAAATTCGTTTAAACTAAATGGCAGCATGTTGATCCTCCTTTTACTTCTCCTTATTAACAACGCTTTCATCCTTGAAAATAAATTCGTTTGATAGTGTTAATTATAAAAATCAAGGTGTAGAAAAACATCCGCCAACATGTATGAATTTTCAGTTTTTTAATTCAGACAATTTGCCTTACAAAAAAGCTGCCCTCTTATAAGGCAGCTTTCACATTTTGTCGGTCGATCACTCCCGTCGACCATACCTTCACGCTAAAATCAAGTAAAAAGAGATCATCAGGGTTCACTAGAGATAAACCAGTTAACGATTCGATCTTCCTTAATCTATACAATAGCGACTGGCGATGAAGATTTAAATCTCTCGCCGTCTGACTAACATTGCCACTGTTATTGTTGTAGGCGATAAAAGTATTAATCAGATCCATTTCCCGTTTTTCATCATAGTCAACGAGCGGGGAAACAGTGGAAACCGTAATCTCCTGCACATCCTCGTCTAAAGCTAAGTTGAGCAGCAAACGGTTGATTCTCGTTTCTTCAAAGTGCACCCGTTTTCCAATGCCTCTTTGACTTCTTCCCATATCTAGAGCGGCCTTCGCTTTTTGAAAGCTGTTATGAAAGCAGTTCACGCCGTCCCGTTGCTTGCCCATTCCCCAAGAGAAAATAATTCCCGGCAACATGTGGCTCAATCTTCTTTCCACTAAATCAAGAAATTGATTCACCGTATCAGACGATGTTCCATTAGCTGTTTCAAGAAAAATAATAAACTCTTGCCCTTCACTTGCAAACATAATGTTTCTTTGGACTGCTTCAGCCGCATAAATCATCTCTTCTTTAATATGGATTTTCATCTTCTCAAACCAATTGCGGTTTGTATCTGGGGTAAATAATTCGTTTAGGTTTTCTGGCAATCCAACGATGCACTCGTATGGGAGATCGAGGTTAAAAGAGAACCGCTCTGTTCGACTCAGCAAATATTCTTCGGTCATTTTCTCTCCTCTTGCCAAGCTGAGAATAAATTCATATTGAGCGTCCGTTTCTGATTCTATTACAGCGCTATTACGAGAAAACCACAGAGCCAGTGCTACAGTAGCATGTTCAATGATATGCATAGCCATTTGGCTGAAGTAAGAGTCAGCTGTCGATAAAACAAATAAATCCCCTTCATGGTTCCCATTCGTTTGTATCACTAAATGAAACAGTTGTTCATTGCCACTTACCAGCTTTCTCATTTTTGCGTGCAACGGATGATGAAGGTCATACTGGCTTTCTGTTCGGTTTAATTGGTTCCACAAAGAAAATACACGGGCAGGAGTAGCTCTGCCACTAATCGCCTCGCCTTTACGGTTGCAAATTAAAATGGGGTAATTCAATTGTTCTTCAATGTAAGTCGCTAAATGATCCAATGGTTTTTCTTCTAATATCATTTGAATGAGATGATGATGAATATCTTTTGAATGATTCAATTCAGTCTGCTTTAACTGATTCAACTTGCTCATCACTTCGTGAACAATATCAGCAAAGCGGATTTCCCAGGGGATATCGATCAGGATGAATTGTCTCTGCTCAGCAAACTGGACCACTTCCTCCGGGATATCAAACACATACCTTCCCGTTGCGATGGCTAATGCAGAGGCTCCCGAGTCATACACGTCTTTTACAAATTCCAGTAATAAATCCACATTTTCATGACATCCAATTCCGGTGCTTAGGACAAATTCATTTTTTCTTACAAAGTTTTCGACTGGACTTTCAATAACAGATACCCATTCAACCGTTTTATTAGTCAATGTTTCTTTTCCCGTTTTTACTCTTGCTGTTTTTAATAATTGGAGTTGTGTAATTTCTTTAACGGTCAAAAGCATTACTTATCTCTCCCATCTTCGTTGTTTTGGAGGTTTTATTAGACTGGTTGAAAAGATTATCTTCTTTGCTGCTGGTGTTTTTGAATGACTTCTAGAACAACCGGCAAATCGACATTGTTTCCCGTTATAATCGTGCCCACCTTTTTGCCGCTGCATTTTACTTTGCCTTGCAATAGAGCGGCTACACCAACAGCAGCTGCCCCTTCAACAATCATTCTGTGATGGTCCATCATAAAAACCATCGCATCAGCAATCTCTTCCTCCGACACGAGCAGAAGATCATCCGCATACCTTCTTGCAATATCAAATGTATATTCGTTGTTTACTCCTATGCCTCCAAGCAAGCTGTCGGCTAGTGTAGGCTGTTCTTTGAGCACCACTGGCCTGCCAGCCTGAATGCTCTCGTACATAACGGGTGATCTTTCCATAGAAACACCAATCACTTGAACAGAAGGGTTAATAGACTTTAACGCTAAGGCTACACCTGCAAGCAGGCCTCCTCCCGAAAGCGGAATAATAATGGTGTCTAATTCCGGAAGCGCTTCCATAATTTCAATGCCAATGGTCCCCTGTCCAGCGATCACATCCAAGTCATCAAATGGCTTAATAACAGTCATTCCATGTTTCTCCTGCAAACTGTAACAGTATTTTTCTGCCTCATCCTGGCTTTCTCCGATAAGTTCAATTTGAGCGCCGGCACGTCGAATGGCCTCGACTTTGACCTTTGGAACACGATGGGAAATACAGACAACGGCCTTTATTCCAAGCTTCCTAGCGATGAAAGCAACGGCAAGACCATGGTTGCCAGTCGAGAATGCAGCTACACCTCTTTGTTTTTCATCGGTTGATAAGCCGATGATTTTATTTGCTGCCCCTCGCACTTTGAATGCCCCGATTTCTTGATAATTTTCTAGTTTCAAATAAACATCTGAATGCAATCTCTCGGATAAAACGGCGGACGGAAGGAAGGGAGTCGGAGAAACAAGCTGCTTAATGTTTTGCTTTGCCTTCCAAATGTGTTGTACGTAAGAATGGTCTATTTTTTCTTGAATACGATCCATTATTCCACCCCATTTACTTATTTTGTGTTACGAGCAGGCAAGCTTGCACCTTTCTCATTTTAAACTAGATTTCTCCAAAATTTAACGAATAAAAAAAGTCAATTTTCGATCAATTCTTACACTAATAGAAACATATAAGCTCAATAAGTTCAAATTCTATGGTGAAAGTAAAGTGAATCAAAAGCTCGTTATTAATGACAAAGTTTAACAAACAAACACCATCTGAATACCCAGATGGTGTTTGTTTAAGGTTCTAGCTAGTAAATAATCAATTTATTTTTTAAAATAAGGTCCCATATCCGAATGATCATTCAACGACAGTAATTGGGAGACTGTCACAAATTGATAGCCTTGCTGTTCAAGCGCAGTTAATAATGAAGGGAGCGCTTCTGCTGTCGAAAGATGAATATCATGCATTAACACGATGGCTCCCGGTTTAACGTTCCGCAGGACAACGTCGTTTACCGCCTTAGCATTACGGCTTTTCCAGTCGAGTGAATCAACAGACCATAAGATAATGGGTGTACGGTTTTTTTTCGCTGCATACATTACTTTATCATTGTAAGCTCCGTATGGCGGACGCAGCAGTGTCGGTTTTTGGCCGACTGCTGCTTCAATCTTGTGGCTCGCCTCTCCTAACTCCTGCTGGATTTGTGCATCCTTTAAAGTGGAGAGATCTCGGTGATTCTCTGTGTGGCTTCCTATTTCATGCCCCGCCTCCAGCACTTGCTTTGCTATGGCTGGGTAATACTCTGCCTGACTGCCAAGCATAAAGAAAGTGGCAACCGCATGATGAGCTTTTAATGCCTTTAATACTTGCGGTGTCGAGGTTGAATTGGGCCCGTCGTCAAATGTAAGGGCTACATATTTCCCATTCGGGTCCAATTTCACTGTTTTCACATTATGCCCAGCAGGCTTTTCTTGTAGCTGATCCGATATATTCAGTTCTTTGGTAATACCTTCCTTTAAAAACGGCTTAACTTTTTCAATTGGAATGACAGCTTTTAAGGAACCAGCTGCACCGGCTGCCACTTCATATTTATCAAAGTACAAAGTAAACGCCTTTTTGTTTACTGACCATTCCCACTGATTAGGGTTTTTCAAAGCCTCAGCCAGCAAATCATCCATCACATAGTAGGCAATGTCTTCCTGACTATTTAACCGTTTGGTGACTAACGAACGGATTTCATCTAAATTTTCTTTTCCATCCTTTAAAACATCTGTAACGGTTAAAATCTTTTTATGGGTAATATCTACTGTGAATGTTTTTATTGCCTCTTTTTTGTTTGCCCCATCGATATACTGGTAAGAAGAAAAAACGAGGCTATATATATGATCGTTCACTTTAGTCGTATCTACTTTAATGGTTAAATTAGCACGCTTTTGCTTTCCGAATAGTTTTTTATGAGCCTTTACTCCATCAAGAAATTGAGTTTTTTGCTCGTCGATCCACTGCTGAATAGCGTGATTGAGCTGCTCATCATCAGAAACAGGCAAGCTGATCGCCAATGTATAATTCTTTGTTTCACTTGTTCGTGTTTCCAAATGCAATCCCGGATAATTGCTTAGTTTTTTTGTTTCCACTTTCTCATTTTGTGCGTATGTAACAGTTTCCAATATGCGGTTAAATCCTACTAGGACAAAAAGAAAGAGCAAGGCAAGAACGACCCAAGCAGGCCAGCGTAATCTTTTCATTGTTTCTAAATCCCCTTAATGATGGCTAGATAATATGAATCTATCTACACCGTATTAATTTCACTCGGCTTTTCTATTATTTAGCAAAATAACCAATGTCAATGTCTCGTATTTTATGCTATTTTTTGCTAAAGGTCAATGAAACATTGAAATAAATGTAATAATTTGTTCGTAGTTTATGAATTAAGAAGATTTTGTCAAAAAGTGAAAAGAGAGCATTTTAACGCACTCTTCGCAGCCGCTATGTTCTGTGCCAAGTTTCCATATCACCATATAGGATAAATTCTAATGATCTCTGACGTCTCGCTCACTCTTGTTCCCATAGAAAAAACACCTTCTAGTTAGTTTCAGGCATTCCCTACCTGCGTTTCAACTTAAAGGTGTTTTTTATCGTCTCACTCTATCAGACGGTCTTAAGGTACAATACGATCTTTTATATGTTTATTTAATTGATATATTTTGTTTTTTGGCTCTTAATTGCCTGTGTCTTATGTTCTATATCTGCATCCAATTCTTCTTTCCACCACAAGGCCTCCTTCGGCTTCTTTAAAATTTCATCAATTTCACTTGGATCTTCGACAGCTGGTAATGATCCTCTCAATGATTTACCAGCGGTTTCTTTAACGAAACATGCAAATATAACAAGGCCGATCGTACAAGCAATCATTAAATAATAAGCTGGAATCATAATATTTCCCGTGATCCCTACTAACCAAGCGATAACAAGGGGGGTTGTTCCTCCGAACAAAGAGGTTGAAATGTTGTAGGTGATGGCAAGCGACCCGTATCTCACCTTTGTAAAAAATAATGAAGGTAAGGTTGCAGGCAATGTTCCTTGAAAAGATGCAAGTAAAGCTCCTAAAATAAGCAGTCCCAGAAAAGCAGTTATATCGTTATCTGAACTTATCATTTTAAATGCAGGAATACTTAATAAAATAACACCTAATAGAGCCCCTTTTACTATGCGATTACGACCTATACGATCGCTCAGATAACCCATTGTCAAAATGATTGGGATGATGCAAATCATAATAAGAAGAACTAAAAGCAATCCCTTCGTTTCACCGTAACCGAGCTCACTAGATAAATAAGATGGCATATAAGTAAGTACCATGTAATCCATCGTATTATAAAAGAGCACGATGCCCATACAAACCAAAAGGGGTTTCCAATGGTTAATGAGTATTTCCTTAAGCGAAGCTCGTTGTTTTTCCTCTACTTCCGCTTCAGCCATCGCCTTAAAAGCTGGCGTTTCCTCTAGATGAGAACGAAAATAGAATCCAATAATTCCTAGTGGACCAGCAATTAAAAACGGCAAGCGCCAGCCCCATTCAATCATTTTATCCGGACCAAGTAGAAAAGTTAAAAAGGTAACCAAGCCTGCCCCAGCAGAAAAACCAACAAGGGTTCCTACTTCTAGCCCACTTGCAAGAAAACCACGTTTTTTATCTGGTGTTGATTCAGCAATAAATGTCATTGCCCCGGCATACTCTCCCCCAGTAGAAAACCCCTGAATTAATCTAGCTATAAGCAACAAAATAGGCGCAGCTATTCCAATCGTTGCATAGCTCGGAATCAAACCAATACTTAGCGTGGATGCGGCCATCAAGATTAAGGTGAGAGACAAAACCTTCTTTCGTCCAACCCGATCCCCCATAATTCCAAAGATCATCCCCCCAATGGGTCGGGCAATAAAGGCGATAGCAAATGTGGCAAAAGCATAAATCAATTGAAAGGATGGATCAATTTGTGGGAAAAAGACTTGACCAATTGTTACAGCTAAATAAGAATAAAGCCCAAAATCAAACCATTCCATTGCATTGCCAAGTGAAGTGGCGACAACTGATTGTTTAGCAATTTTTGTATCTACAACATTGATGTCCTCTTTCCTTAAATCAATAGTTGGCCTACCTGCAGGATCTTTTGGTCCACGATACATAATTCTCCTCCTTTATTAAGCATTGAGATTGATAACGCTTTCAATTGTTGTTAACCAGCTTATTTATATTACTCAGTTTAAATAAAGCTTTCCAAAAACACATCCGCCAATTTGTATGAATTTTCCGATAAATAAACCATACACTTTGCTATATATGTTGGATTGATTGTTTAATCTATAGAAAGGAAAGTCCTTTCTATAGCCTATTGATTGCTTTTACTAACTACAACGAGACAGGAATATTTCTTAACAATAAAAAGCCAGCAGACAAAGTCCAATATTAGACTTTGTCTGCTGGCTAAAGAGCGTCCTGGTACATGCTCGCAGCTAACACGATCTATTTATCTATAAATCTTTCGAAGATATGCCACCGTCTCCCTTCTGCCGTTTTCTCATATAAAATGAATGATTAGTCATTCATTTTTATTTCCTTTTTTTCGTCAAATGAAGGCCTTTATTCCATAAGGTTTTTTCGAGCTGCCTTGTAGGAAGCTTTTAACTCTTCTACAATCTGCTGCATTGTCTGGACTTTATTAATCGTGCTAACTCCTTGACCGGCTGACCAAATGTTTTTCCAGGCTTTAGGAGCCTCACCGTTCATTTTTGAAAAATCAGCTTTATTCTTACTTTCCAATTGATCGGGGTCAAGACCTGCCTGTCTAATGCTCGGCTTTAAATAGTTGGCATTTACTCCACTGAAAGCATTTGTATAAATGAGATCATCAAGTGTAGAATCAATGACCATATCCCGGTATTCTTTTTGGGCAAAGCTTTCTTCTGCTGTAATAAACCGCGTTCCCATATAGGCAAGATCAGCTCCTAATGCTTGCGCTGCAAGAATATCTCCGCCGTTCGAAATAGCACCTGATAAAATGGTCAGGCCTTCCCAAAATTCTTTGACCGCTCCCATAAATGCAAAAGGATGAATAGTCCCTGCGTGGCCACCGGCTCCTGTACATACTAAAATAAGACCGTCCACCCCTTTACCAGCAGCTTTTTGGGCATGGGAAACGGTAATCACATCTGCAAAAACTAACCCTCCATATTGATGAACAACCTCTACGACTGGACTTGGATCTCCCAATGAGGTAATTACAATGGGGGGCTGATATTCTCCAATCAACGCCAGGTCCTCATTATATCGCTTGTTTGAACGGTGAGCGATGAAATTCACTGCCCAAGGGGCGATAGCTTGATCTGTCTTTTGTTGTTTTGCCGTTGATAATTCCGTGGTAATGGTCTCCATCCACTCCCTTAATGTCTCTACCGTCCGCGCATTTAACAGCGGAAATGAGCCAATTACTCCTGATTTACATCCCTCAATGACCATTTGGGGCTGGATACTAGAAACATAGGGGCTACAATGACAGGCAAGGACAGATTTTGATTCAACTTCTCTACTATTTTCTTTGACATGCTTGCTCCTCCTTTCCTCTCTACCATACTTCCATACTTCGGCGCGCATACTAGCAAATCCTTTTTTCAGATCACTGACGCTGCTTACTTCAAATAACGTTAGTAAACGAAAGGCTCTGTTATGCTTAAGTATTGATTTTCACTGCAGGCAGATGCTTTCTGTGGGAATCGCCGCCTTCTGTTACAATCAATCATTGGAAAAAAGAACATTCAGCTTTAACAGGCCAAATAAAAAAGCTGCACAAACAGTTTGCAGCCTGTTTGCACAGCTTTTTAGCGAATGGATCAGATGCTTTTTATTCAATTACCTTTTTCATATTGCAGCCAATCAGTACCGTTAATTTGGTCGGATACATCGATAATTTTCTTCTTGACTCTGTCCGCTTCCGCACCATCTAGCTTTTTAGGCTGATAGTTATTTCGGTAGGAAACAGAAGAAATAGAAAATGGAACCACATGGATTTCTTTTTTATCTGTCAGCTTTCCATTTTTCAAATGGAATGTCTGCTGAAATACATAGGTATCTTTATCGCTTGGATTTCTATTGCCGCCAAACATAAAGTTGCCTAGGCTGTAGACAATAAACTTTCCGTTATATTCTTCTATCCCTTGTACCACATGAGGATGGTGGCCAAGGATCAAATCTGCCCCACTGTCTACTGTATAGCGTGCCAGTGTTTTTTGTGATTCTTCTGGTACGTAACTTCTTTCAATTCCCCAGTGATAATGAACAAGAACAATCTCGGCCCCTTTTTTCTTCAGCTCTTTAATATCTTTTGCCACTGTCTCACGAAGCTCAGGCGTATCATTCCATCCCTCATAACCGAGGGCGCCTACTTTTATTCCTTTAACCTCTGTCAAATACTTGTTGTCATAACCGAAGTAGCCTATTTTCTGTTTCTTGAGCGTTTCGATCGTATCATCGTAGCCCTTTTGCAAATAGTCATGAATATGGTTATTGGCCAAATTCACGGCTTCAATTCCGCCAAGTTCTAGAATCTGTGCGTAGGACGGATCTCCTTTAAAACGGAACTTTTTCACCGCTTTTTCAGTAGCATTTGTTAAGGTCGTCTCTAAATTTACTGTTGATAAGTCGTCATTTTTAAAAATATCGTCTAATTCAGCTACAAAGTAAGAAAGGCCATTCTTCTCTGCTTCATCCGGAAAAGAGCCTGCACGCTGAAATGTTTCATCTGTACCGAGCGTGAAATCCCCGGCTGCGCTAATCGTGATGGCTGTTTCTTTCACGGGCACCGGCTGATCTTTTTGATCATCTAGCTGCTTTGCCTTTGCTTTTCCTCGATCGGCTTGATCGCTGGCTGTCTCGGCTGGCTTTAAGCTAAAGTTATATACAGAGAGACTGATAATCAGCAGGCACAGGACAAAAAGAGTCAACTTGACTGATTTCTTTAACCGTCTGCGCTGTCTTCTCCTGCTCCGGTTATTTAGTTCATTATTCATTTTCTTGCTAATAGCCCCTTTATGTGATTATTTTTCCACCTCCTATGAATATACTATAATTTTTGTTAAATAACTATCACTATTTTAGTGGTTTTTCAGGCATTCATCTTTATATGTAGTTATTTTTTCATTCGCCTTCTATGCACAAACTCATACATTCCTACCATCCACTCCAAACACAGAAAATCCCATAGCAAAAATGTCAGGACAAAGCTCTATGGCCTTGCCCTGCTGGACAACAACACCCGATCTCCCTTGCCTGGCCAAACAATAAAACCAATCTGCCCTTTAAGGAGCAGATTGGTGGCAATTACCGGCTATATTTCTTCTCTGTACCGCCTGTGAAATCAATATCCACTTCTACAGATTTGGCATCTTTAGGAATATCGAATGCTTCTTCTACACTTCGCAATACTTCATCATCAGGGGTGGTATCGTTAAAAGTAAAGGAGGAAAATATTTCATCCAATGCGTTCATCGCTTGATCGCCGGTTAAATTTTGATTGTTCGTTTTATTCACATAAGATGCTTCTGTTCCCTCTTTATCCTGCTCGTAGCTGACATCAATCGCATCGTCCGCTCCGTCCATGTCCACATCAAGATCAAAGCTGGTAAACGGGTAAGTGGCGTTAGCCCCTTCTCCTTTTACTGGCGCTTTATCGGGTTGATTTTGGGCCTCATCTTTGTTGGCACAAGCGGCAAGTGGAAGAGCTATGATCAATAAGAAGATTGAAATGACCCCTTTCATGCTGTTCACTCCTTTCAAGGCTGATTCTTTTTCTTATCTCCTTATTCTTCCGTTTCTATTCATTAGTGTTTTGACTCATCCCCTGAAAAAGCCATCTCATATCCCTCGGCCACAATATTTTTGAGCACGGCTGTCGAGGTATCCGCTTGACAACCGCATATCCCTCCTTGCTTTTTTGCCCGCACATTTTGAACGGTTGCTTTTTTGACACCAGCCCCAATTAGGATCCCGGTTTTCGCTGACTGATCGATTGTCACATGTTTAATATGAACATCATCCGCTCTTTGCCCCCGCCGAATACTTTAATATCAACAGATGCTTTTTTAAAGTCTTTGATATGCAGATGATGGAGGTGGACATTTCGAGACCGGTATTGGATAGCAATAACCGGCTGCTTTTTATAATCATAATTCGGGTCTCCGATCACAGCGAAATGATTAATCATTACATTCTTATAAGCCGAAACAACCAACGCTCTTGGTGTAGAATTTCGGTAGAGCGCCGTCCTTATAGGAGCAATAGAAACAAGCCGGGCAGCGGAAATATTATAAGCGGTAAGGGATTCCGGATCTGCCGCGCTATGATGGCCAATATGCCTGAAGTTAAAGGAGCGGTTGTCGTTTACTGAAAGATGCCCTACAATATGAACGTTGTTAGCAGCAGACGAGTTATGATGGGCTTTTATTTCTACTCCCCCGAAACATCTAGCTGTTGAATTGTTGAGCAGCCAAATATTTCTTGAACCGTCATCTACTTCAATGCCGTTTGAATTAGAAAATCCTTCTTTGTGTCCTTTTCCGCTTGGATCACACATGTGGGAATTAGAAATAAAAATGAAATCACTATGGTGGGTTGTGATGCCATCATCTCCGAAACCATATCCCTGAAGGCCATCCAGCCAAACGTACTTACTACCTCCCCGTGCTCTTGTGCCATCGCCAGAGTAACTATATTTTGTAGATGAAATATCAAAGCAATGTAGCCCGGGGTTGATTGCTTTCACTTTCTTTACCCAACCATAGGACACATGGGCATAAGTGAGACAACTGGATCGATTGCCACCTGTGCTTGTACGTGGAATATCTCCAAGACGCTCTACATTCCAGTCCAGGGTCATATTCTCCACACATAGATGGTGGTTTCCCTTTTTATGGTCTGCATTTGTAACGAGCCAACTGCTTTTCGGCGCCTGATCATGAAGTCTTAAAATCGTTTGCTCTTCCCCTTCCCCGACAAGGTGGGTGAAAGAGGGAAGTCGGATTTCTTTTACGAGAAAGGTTCCTTTCGGGATATATACTTTTACCTTTCCTTTTCCAATTGCTTTTCGAAAGGCTTCGGTACAATCCGTTACTCCATCTCCGACAGCTCCATAGTCTATCACATTTACCTCCCGGTTCATTTGTTTCGACAAAATCGTATACTCTTTATCCAATAAATCTTTCCAAGCCGGAAAGACATTGCCCCTTTCGTCTACTAACGTTTCTGAAGAAACAACCGGCTTAACGCGCTCCGCCGGCAAAAGAAGATTAATAAAAAAAGCTGTTGCCTTTTGAAATAAGCCGCTAATAGAGAAAGATCGTGGTGCCTCTTTATTCGAAGGAAATGGATAGCGTTTTTTATATTGGGCGAATAAATTATTTGTTTCTTGAACAATCTGTTTTATAGATGGGCTATTATGGAAAAACTGAGAGATCAGCTTATCGTTTTTGGAAGGATCATGATTTTTAGTTAAATTGAACATTTGCTTTCACCTGTCCTTTTGAAGATCTTTTATCATTGCTATAAAATTTACCCTTGTTTTTCGAATAAAATCAAGCCGAAAACAATTCTCTTCGACTTTAAAAGGATTAAAAAAGCGAAAACAGGGTATATGTCCGTTTGACAGAATTTATACAAATCGACTGATATTATGTCAGATTTATCATTATTTTCTTTTCATTTTTCTGTCAATTTAGGGCATACATAAAAAGAATCTACCCTTTGCACAACAGAATTAATTTTATGAAGAGAAGAGGCGGAGAAGTGTGAATACCATTTCAATCATCATACCAGCTTATAATGAGGAAGATAACATTTCATTAGTTTACGAAAGCATCAAAAAGGAATTTACAAAGTTAGCGTATGATTTTGAAATTTGTTTTATTAACGATGCAAGCACTGATAACACGTTAAAAGAAATTAAACAGCTTGCAGCAAAAACACCTAAAGTTAAATTTATTTCTTTCTCCCGCAATTTCGGAAAAGAGGCCGCTCTGCTCGCTGGTTTACAGCATGCTAACGGCCGTGCTGTCATCATTATGGATGCAGATTTGCAGCACCCTCCCTTTTTAATTCCTAAATTGCTGAAAGGTTACGAAGAAGGATTTGATCAAGTAATTGCACGGCGAAACCGCAATGGGGAGCCTGCTCTAAAAAAGTTTTTTTCTTCTACGTACTACAAGCTCATCAACCATATTGTAGATGTCCAATTAGAAGACGGGGTCGGCGATTTCAGACTACTGAGCGAAAAAGCTGTCCAAGCTGTTCTGTCATTAAATGAAGGGCAACGTTTTTCCAAAGGACTCTTCTCATGGATTGGCATGAATCAAAAAGTCATTGATTATAACAATGTGTTAAGAAAAAATGGTGAAACAAAATGGTCCTTTTCCAAATTGTTGAACTATGGACTCGATGGGTTTATCTCATTTAACAACCGGCCACTCAGGTTATGTTTCTACTCGGGAGCTGTTGTTTTATGTCTCGCACTTATTTATAGCGCCATTACATTTGTTCAAATTTTAAATAATGGCATTGACGTACCCGGGTATTTTACAATCATCACAGCGGTCCTCATTTTAGGAGGGATTCAACTCGTGAGTCTCGGTGTGATTGGTGAATATATCGGCCGTATCTATTATGAGACAAAAAAACGGCCGCCTTATTTAATTCAGGAAACAAATTTTATGAACGGAGCGCAATATGAGAAAAACAAGCCAAGAATTTATCAGATTCGTCATAATCGGGGGAATCAATACCTTTAATTACTATGCTGTCTATTTAATGCTTCACGTACTTGTTGGCTGGATGTATATGCCATCCCACGTACTGGCTTTTTTAGTCAGCTTCGTCCTTTCTTTCTTTTTAAATTCTTATTTTACATTTAAGGTGAAGCCCACATTAGCGAAATTTTTAAAGTTTCCGCTCTCACAAGCTGTTAACTTTACAGTGTCTTCTCTTTTTATGTATGTATTTATTGAATACTTCCAGATCAACAGCATGATCACTCCCATCTTGGCTGTATTCGTTGCCTTGCCCGCTACTTTTATCGTTACGAGCAAAATTTTGAAAAAAGAGAGTGTTAGTGCATGAGAAAAAAAAGTGTCATCGTTGTTATTATTAGCAGTCTGCTTTTATCAGCGGCTGCTCATTTCTTTTTTATTCAGGATTGGTTGGATGGACGATTTATGATTGGGCCGAACGACGGTTTATCACAAATGATCCCCTTCAAAAAATTTATTTATGATCAGTACAGTCACGGGAACTTTTTCTACTCCTGGGCATTTGGGTTAGGTGGCGGATTTTACAGTCAGCTCGCCTATTATTTTTCCACTTCTATCATTTTTCTGCTCACCGCAGCAATTGTTTATTTATTAGAAACCATAGGGCTGATTTCTCCGCCCGATTTATTATTCTGGGCAAATACCGTATTGATTGTAAGCATAATAAGACTTGCCCTCGTTATCTCAGCGGCTGCCTTCACATTTAAATACATGGGCATCCGCCTGTCTGCTGCTTTCACCGGAGCGGCAGTGTACGGTTTGACTGTCATGTATTTTCGCCATGTTGTTTACTGGGAATTTTTTACTGATGCCATGCTCTGGCTGCCTCTTCTCGTGTTAGGCACAGAAAAAATTATCCGTGAAGGAAAACCCGGATGGTTTATTGCTTCCTGGTCACTGATGTTTTTCAATAATTTTTATTTTGCCTATATCCACCTAATCTTTTTGTTTATTTATATATTGTTTCGCTGGATAGTTCCTTTATCACAGGAAGAATACTCGAAACGAAAACAGCTTGTTCTCTTTTTCACGGCCGGCCTTGTCAGTTTTTGTATAAGTGCGATCTCTTTTATCCCGGCTGTTTATGGATTTCTTAATAATTATCGGCCTGCTTATGAAGCAGACATTCCTTCTTTTCTTATCACAGACAACATTTTATATGCCAGTAAATATATTATCTTGCCAGCGATCCTGTTATTGTTTCTGTTTGTTCCTTCTTTATACAAGGTTCGTACATATCGATTTTTCGCCTTGCTGACCTTTTTACTAGTCGTGCTTCACTTTAGCCCATTAGCAGCAAGTGCATTTAATGGCTTTTCGGCTCCACAATATCGCTGGGAATATTTACTTTCCTTTACTGCAGGTGGCTGTGTAGCCGCCGGCTTGCAATCCTTATATAAGATTCGTATCCACCAACTGCTTTTATCCATAACGATTTCCTTTGGCATTTATTTGTCTGCAGGACAGGCCATGGCCTATATCATCGGACCGGTTCTTACTGCTTTATTTGAACAGCAGATGGACATCGTTATGCAATTGTTTTTCCTGGTGGCCTTTCTGCTCTTTCTTTATGTATGGACAAAGAAGACGGTTTTCCTCGTTGTCCTGCAGCTTGCTGTTGTCGCTTCAGGCCTTTTGGTCGTCAATACGTATCAGCAATTGATCATGTCGGATGAATTCGCTGTTGACCGGGTCTCCCGTGATTTTTTGCAGGACCCTAAATACAATGGGGCTGAACAGCAACGCCTGATTGATAAAGTTCAGCGTTCCGAACAAGACCCACTGACAAGAATTGATTGGATGAATGATCTTAGAAACAATACTCCCATTGTTCAAAATTTCAACGGAACAAGCTTATATTCAAGCATCTTTAATGAAGAGCTTCTCTTCTTCTACTGGCATGATTTGCAGATTGATATGGGACGCGAGAGTGTAAGCCGCTATGCTACTTTAGGCAACCGGGCGAATCTTTACAGTTGGCTGCAAACAAAATACTGGATGAGAAAAAAAGAGCAGGCGGCCAATGCTCCGTATGGTTTTGTCCCCTTTGCGGAATCAGCCCACTATACCGTATTTAAAAACACGCTGACTCTTCCTTTCGTGAGGACTGCCCGCCAGGTATTTTATGAGGAGGATTTGAAAAAACGCTCTCCAATGGAGAAGGAGCACGCCATGCTTTCTGGTGTTGTTTTGGAGAAAAAGAACGGTACTAGCCATTTTCTGGCCCCAGAAAAAAATACAATCGGAGAAGCGGATATTCAGGCAGTAAATGCCACATACAAAAACGACAAATTAAAAGTTACCAAAAACGATGGCGGCATTGTGATTACCCCGCACAAGTCTTCTAAGGAAACGAAGGATTATTATGTCGAGTTTTATATAAGAAATGTTCATGGCAAAGGCTTTGCCTTAAAAGTTAATAATTATCGAACGACGAGGAAGCCGGCTGCCTCTATTTATAAAACAGGCATCCAAACCGTCGTCATTCGTATTCCAAAGGAGAAACAAATTGCTCTTCGCCTTCCTAAAGGCACCTACGAACTGAAAAGCTTGAAGTTGTTTGAAGAGGATTATAAAGAGCTCCATCAAGCTGCAGCTAAAAAAATAAAGCAGCCTGAAATAAACTGGGATAAAAACAAAGTCTCTATTGACTATCAAAACGAAACTGGTGAACGGTATATGGTATTGCCGATTCCGTACGAAAAAGGCTGGAAGCTAAAAATAAATAATGAACCAAAGGAAATAGAAAAAGCCAACTTTGCCTTTACCGGGTTCCCTTTAGAAAAAGGGAACAATCATATCCAGCTTATCTATCGGCCGCCTTTCTTTTCCTTATCTGTTGCTTTGCTCATTTTTGGAGTGGCCGGAGCTGTCTGGCTAGTTAGAAGACATTCCGACAAAGAAAAATCGCACTGAACTTTCTATGTTTAGAGCTGGGAGTTTGATGGTAAACATATAGAGAATACAAAATCAGGAGGCAGATACAATGGTTACAACAAAAACAGTAGAGAATGCAGTACAAGCAAAAAGTGAGATTGAAGGCTTACTCTCTCAAGGCTATTCTTTAGATAACGTCTATCTCCTTGCCCATGACGAACATCGTGGAGAAGACATAGCTGAGGCTCTTCATACAAATGAAGTGGGCATGAAAGAACAAGGTGTATTGAATAGCATGACTAATATCTTTAAGTCTCGTGGCGATGAGTTACGAAGCAAAATGAAGTCACTCGGCCTATCTCAACAAGAAGCGGACACATACGAAAAAGAATTGGATAAAGGAAAATTAGTCCTGATCGCTAACAAACAACAGTAATAACAGCCCAACGAAAAAAGCTGTCATAGAGTGGAATATTCCCTCCATGACAGCTTTTTCTGACGTATTTTGCGGCGGAAAGCCGTCTGGCCACATCCAGACGTTCTGCCAAACAGCAGACTTTCCGACTTACGCAAATTAGCTCATCGCTTGATTACTATAACATACTTTTGCTGTTTTCAGCAATCTTTTTTATTTTTTCATGTACTCGCTCATAATTCACCTATAGAGCGGGTAAGGATAAACTACATTCAGCTTTTTAATGATAATAAGCTGTAAGTTAGCAAAGGAGAAAAAAGAATGGGAAAAGAGACAAAAACTAATGATGAGTTATCTGAACGCTTTGAAGCTGCTTTTAATCGAATACACAACAGACTCAAGGCAACAGTAAAACAAAGTGAAAGCGATGCTTTTATGGAGCTGCTTCATATAAGTGCACGCAATCATGCAAGCGTCCGTGCCCACCTTGACGAATTGAAGCAGTACGCTAAATTGAGAAACGCCATTGTTCACCAAAAGACAGAAGCGGATTACTACATAGCTGAGCCTCATCAAGAAATTGTTGAGCGCATTGAGCAGATCGACAAAATGTTATCAGAGCCGGCAGAAGCGATGTCGATCGCCTCCTCCCCCGTTCATATCGTCGAACCGGATACTCCGCTTGTACAAGTGCTAGAAATGATTCGCGATGATCAAATCAATGAATATCCTGTATATGAAAAAGGAAAATACCAGGGCTTGTTAACTGGAAAAGAAATATTGAAATGGATGGCCAACACGCATGCTGAGGGAAAAATCAACATTGCTAACGTCCAAGTAAAAGATGTCCTGCCTGAGCAAAATGATTATTTTCTTTCCTTCGTCAAACGAGATGCCAATATTTTTGACATTGAATACACTTTTGAAGAACACCAGTCTCTCAATAAAAAGCTGGAAGCTGTCCTCATTACTCCAGAGGGCGGATCAGATGAACTACCGGTCGGCATTATTACTTCCTGGGACTTAACAAAAAACAATGATGTGATTCTTGAGTAATAATAAGCTGGGTGATCTTCAACGAGCTTTGTTCAAGAAAAATTATTTTATTCAACGGCAAATGATTTAACAAAAGTGGGTACTCTTGCAGTGCTCACTTTCATCTAATTCGGACTCTCTTTAAGTAGGAAGTATTCCCTTTGCAGATAAACTACCTGAATTCTCTTTATAAGATAGAAACTAAAAATCTGTTTCAGCTTCTTCTGTTCATCCCAGCAAACAGCTCGCGGAAATAAAAGCGCTTGCTTATACAACTATTTTTCGGGTTTTATTTGTCGATATTACTCGAAAAGTTATCAATAAAAATACCCTATTCTTATTGAAGAATAGGGTATTTTTATTAATATGTTTTTGCACCTATGTAACGCTTAGACCAATATGAACTCTTAAGAGAGCTGATGGTCACTCCAGCTGAAGTAGAGCTATGTATAAATTGATTGTTGCCGAGATAAATACCGGCATGTGATGCGCCTTTTTGATATGTTTCAAAGAACACAATGTCTCCCACTTTTGGGCTGCTCGTTCTCTTTCCTGCAGAATAAATACCAGCTACTGTTCTTGGCAAGGAGATCTTTGCACTGTTTTTATAAACATAAGTCAAAAATCCACTGCAATCAAATCCTGAAGGCGTAGCGCCTCCCCACTTGTAAGGAACGCCTATAAACTTTTTGGCATAAGCTACTGTGCTCGTTTTGCTAGAAGCACTTGCCGTTGACTTTGATGTTGTTTTCCCCAGCACCCTAAATGTGTTTTTTCCTACGATGCCATCCGCTGTCAGCCCGTTAGCTTTTTGCAGCCTAATGACTGCTGATTTTGTTAAAGGTCCAAAGGTTGTA
The DNA here is from genome assembly GCF_003600835.1 of Bacillus sp. PK3_68. Lineage (NCBI taxonomy): Bacteria > Bacillati > Bacillota > Bacilli > Caryophanales > Bacillaceae > Bacillus > Bacillus sp. PK3_68. The sequence continues at coordinate 521,354 of NZ_NQYC01000001.1, forward strand.
TCCAGTGAAGACTTGTAATATCCCTTTGCTTTTAACACTTGCTGCAATTCCTTTACATCCGAATGTTTCATCCCGCTTTTCAAAGTCTGATCACCTAAGGCTGCTTCCCCTGCAGCCGGGCTCGCTAGTAAAGCGCCAGCCATCGTTGCTGCGATTATCCATTTTCTCACTCTTTTTCCCTGCTTTCTATGTATTTTCTATTTTTCTCTTATTTTAACATCGAAAAATGTCTAATATATTTTAATTACATTACAAATATATTAAACGTTTGGAAATCATTTCATTATTTAATTTCCTTTCTCTAAAGTGGTTGCATAATATGTAGCGAGGCAAAAGGCTTTAATTCAGAAAAGAAGGTGGAAGCACAATTGAGCAAAAGAGTAAACCCCGCAGATCCAAATACTATCCCTAAATTTGTGGAACAAGTAAGAAAGCCCCCTGTAGCCAGGCCAACTATCGGCGATTCCTATTATGAAATAAAGATAAAAGAAACAAAGCATCAATTTCATCCCGCTTTTTCACGCACAACGATTTGGGGATATAACGGCATCAGTCCAGGACCAACCATTGAAGCGAAAAAAGGGAAGTATTTGGAAGTAAGGTGGTTGAATCATCTTCCCAAAAAACATTTTCTTCCTATTGATCACACCTTACATGGAGCAGCGGGCAATCCAGAAGTCAGATCTGTCGTCCATCTTCACGGAGCAAACGTTGATTGGGAAAGTGACGGTCATCCAGAAGCCTGGTATACAAATGATTATGAAATTACCGGCCCGATGTTTAGAAGAAAAATCCACACCTATACGAATCATCAGCAAAGTGCAACCCTCTGGTATCATGATCACAGCATGGCTCTCACACGGTTAAATGTCTATGCTGGGCTTGCCGGATTTTATTTACTCCGTGATTCTCAGGAGGAACGGCTCAATTTACCAAAGGGCAATTATGAGATTCCTTTAATGATTCAGGATCGCTCTTTCAACGAAGACGGCTCTCTCTTTTATCCAGATACACCGAACCCTAATTTGCCGGTCTTTCCTTCTATCGTTCCTGGATTTCTTGGAGAAACGATCACCGTAAACGGTAAAGTTTGGCCGTACTTGCGAGTAGAGCCCCGCAAATATCGTTTTCGTATTTTAAACGCCTCTAATAGAAGAGAATATAATTTCAGCCTGTCCAACAATGGATCGTTCTATCAGATTGGTACAGATGGCGGCTTACTATCCAACCGGACAGAAATTAGTTCATTTGAATTGCTGACAGCTGAAAGAATGGACCTGGTCATTGACTTTTCTAAATGGAAAGGAGAATGTATTACCCTTCTTAATACGAACGAGGCTGTGGACAGTCACACAAGATCGGTTATGCAATTTCGTGTAGATTTGCCGCTAAGGGGCGAAGACACAAGCGAAGTGCCTGAAAGATTATACCCAAACATGGACCTGCATGAACACATGGCTCATACTATCCGTCATTTGCCATTAAGTGTCTCTTTCGATAAATACGGGCGGCTCATGTTTATGCTGGACGGAAAAATGTGGCATGATCCAGCAACTGAAAAGCCTTCGCTGGACAGCATTGAAGTCTGGAATATTATTAATGCCACTCCGGTTGCGCATCCCATTCATATTCACCTGGTACAATTTAAAATTCTCGAGCGACAGCCCTTTAACCTGGAACGATTTAATCAAACAGGAGAAATAGAATTTACAGGCCCGGCGGAAAAAGCGCGGATTTATGAGCAAGGATGGAAAGACACAGCTAAGGCGGATGCAGGGATGGTTACGAAGCTAATTATGCACTTTAAAGAACACACCGGAAATTATGTATGGCATTGCCATTTCCTTGAGCACGAAGATCATGATATGATGCGACCGGTTCGTGTTATTACCGACGCTCATCCTGTTGCTCCCCCTCATAAAGATGAAGAGCCTCATGCTAGCAGGGACCCGTCAGATGACAGTTAGTACACGACAGCAAAAGGGGTTCAGAATGGTCTTATTCTGAACCCCTTTTGGACTTTTAAAACAGGTATAGTGATCTAAATTTGTCAACCCTGCTGATTGAAATGAAAAGCGAGAAGGCTCACCGCCCGCCTCGCCTGGAAATGAAATTACTTTATTCATTTTCAATGGAAACCCTCTTCATTAATCGCTTTAATTTATTTTCTGTATCTGTTTCCTCTACTGGTGTATAGATACTGCACCGTAAATCTGCCTCCCCTTGAACTTGAAGAGAAGTTAAATTAAACAACATTTTGCCTGCTTTAGCATGTCTGAATTCAATTATCATTTCTGGAGCCTTGCTTACTTGACTTTCTTGCCATAAATCTCGGAATGTTGGATGCGAACGGCTCATTTCTTCAATAAATTGGTTGTACCATTCATCGCCTAAGTAGTGTCCATAATAGGTACGGAAAATGGCAAGAAACCCTTTAGCGAAATGTTCCCAATTGACGGCCAATGCCTTTAGTTCTTTTCTATTGAACACTAAACGGATCAAATTTCTTTGATCATTCGGTATTTGTCCGAAATTTAAAAAAACATGGGCAGCTGCAGGATTCCAGCCTACAATATGGCAATATCGATCCGTAATAATAGTCGGACAATAGGTTAATTCAGCTAGTATTCGCTTTAAAGAAGGGCTAAGCTCTGATTGATTCTTTTTTTGATGGGTAATTTCTGATTTTCCCTCTAATGCCAGATCGTATAAGTAGTCTCTTTCGTCATTGTTTAATTGTAAAGCTGTAGAAATACAATCTAGTACGATTGAAGAAACCTTAATATCTCTTCCTTGCTCTAGCCATGTGTACCAAGTGGTACTTACTCCTGCTAATTGGGCAACTTCCTCCCTCCGTAATCCCGGTGTCCTTCTCCGTGTTCCAGCAGGTAAACCAATAGACTCTGGCTTAATTTGGGCTCGCTTAGTTTTCAAAAATGTCGACAAAGCTTCCAGCCTAGTTTTATCATTCATTTTTAAAACTCCTCATCATATCAATTTAGCCTATTAGTATTTATACCAGGATAAATACTCACTTGTAATAGGATAACTGAACTGTAAAATACAAGTATATTATTGATTGAGGGGGATGAAAAGTGGAAAGAGTCGTGATTACCGGTATGGGAGTGGTATCTCCTATAGGAAACAACATCCAAACATTTTGGAACAATCTGATTAATGGGAAATCTGGTATATCCCCTATTGATACATTTGATGTGGCTAATCATAAGACAAAAATTGCAGGTATCGTCCAAGATTTTGATGCCAATGAAGTTTTAGGGGGGAAAGAAGCAAAACGTTTAGATCGCTTTTCTCAATTTGCTTTAGCTGCAGCTGAACAAGCTTGGGCGGATTCCGAGTTAGCCCTCGATCGTATAGATGTAGAAAAGTTAGGCGTATACGTAGGGTCAGGTATAGGAGGAATTGCCACTTTAATTGAAAATATTGATGTGCTTAGACAGAAGGGGCCAAGAAGAGTCAGCCCAACTTTAGTACCTGCCATGATTTCTAATGCTGCTGCTGCACAAATTAGTATCAAGTGGAACGCGATGGGCCCCTCCTTGTCACCTGTTTCTGCCTGTGCAATTGGCAATACAGCTATTGGTGAAGCCTTTAGACTCATTCGTTCTGGAGAGGTTGACGTTATGTTTGCGGGTGGAACAGAGGCAGCGATAACAGACCTATCAATAGCCAGCTTTGGCAATGCGACAGCCTTATCAACAAGAAACGATGATCCCACTAAAGCTAGTCGTCCATTTGATGACAATCGAGATGGGTTTGTCATGTCAGAAGGAGCTGGAATTCTAATCTTAGAATCTTTATCTTATGCTTTGCAAAGAGAGGCAAAGATTTATGCAGAAGTCATCGGATATGGTGCAAGTTCAGATGCACATCATATCGTAGCTACACATCCTGAAGGTAAAGGGGCCTATCTTGCAATGAGAGCAGCTTTAAAAAATGCCGATATATCGCCTGAAGAAATTGACGTTATTAGTGCCCATGCAACAAGTACAAAAGTCGGGGACATCTCTGAAACGATGGCTATCAAGCAGCTGTTCGGGAAGCAAGCCTATCAGATTCCAGTAACAGCTAACAAATCTATGCTTGGTCATATGTTAGGAGCAGCTGGTGGGGTGGAAGCCATTGCTTTAGCAATGAGTTTGAAGGAAGGGATCATTCCTCCAACAATTAACCTAGAAAATCCCGATTCATTATGCGATCTTGATTATGTACCATCTGTTGCTCGCCAAGTGAAAATAAATACGGGGCTATCTAACTCATTTGGTTTCGGAGGTCACAATGCAGCTATTATTTTAAAGAAATATGAATGAATAAACTTTCTTTCGTCCATCTAACCATTTTTTCTAAAAGTTGAATTGTATAACTGTCGTTTTTCAAACCACTTTATTATTACTTAACAGCAAACTCAACATTCATTGATTTTCTCTGCAGTCTAAAAGGAGAATTCGTGGAAGAATTCTCCTGATTTAATTTATTGCTATTAATCTTGCTTATTTACAAAGCTACTGGGCATGACGACCGCTACTACTTCTCCCCGAGCACAAAGTACATCGTTGGCAAACACTTCCGTGTGCACTTTCCATTTCTTCGGATGAACCTCTTCTACTTTTCCCACTGCCTTTAATGGGACACCTTGCGGAGTGGGCTTGATAAAGTCTACTTGTAAGGAGCCTGTGACAAATCGCGGCAGTTCAGCTCCATCTCCTAATTCGTGGCCATTTTTACGGTGCAGAGCTAAGGAAGCTGAACCTGTCCCATGACAGTCAATCAATGAGGCGATAACCCCTCCGTAGACAAAACCCGGAATGGCTGTATGATCCTTCTCTGGTGTATACACGGTTACGGTCTGTTCCCCTTGCCAGCCCGTCCGAAAATGATGCCCTTCTTCATTTAGCCGGCCGCATCCATAGCACCACGCAAAATCGTCTGGATACTCATCCTGAACTGCTTTTATTATTGTTTCTTCCATCTTCATCCCCCTTTTTCAGAATAGTATAGCATATTCCAAATACATTTATATTTAAATAAGTGATAATAATTACAAAATTGGTTTTTTGTAGTAAATTAAACCTTATCATCACGTTGAAAGGAGTTTCACTGTTAATCGTATGAAGAAAAAATGGAGAGCTGTATTTTTCACGTTTACTGCAGGCTTTCTTTTAATCATTGGTGCAATTTTGGCTTTTCCAGAATGGGTTTTCCCAGAATTATCTCCTACCTATGTACAAACTCTTGAAACAAACTGGGGACTATTACTTCCTCCGCCAAATAAGGAACGAGTGATAAAGAATACGAGAGAATTTCATGGCGACGGAGATGCGATTACAGAATTACAGTATCAGCAAGCAAGTGACATCCAATCTATCAAGCATCTTTCTGCTTCTTGGATTAGCGGTAAAGAGTTTAAGGAATTAAAAAATCAATTTCCTGTTTGGATTAGCGATCTCCTAACGGAAGTTGATAACGAGGCAATTTATTTTTATCTGAGAAAAGCTGGCTCGGATTACATCGTTTTTGAACTAAAAGGAAATAAAGTTACGGTTTATGAGTCATATATCTAGCCTACATGATCTTTATTTAATGAAAAACCGTTCCAATATTAGCTTTGGAACGGTTTTTCATTCATCACTTTAAAGTTTTTACATATTCATCAACCATCTCTGGCGTTACTAGTTTACGGCTAGGTATCAGCCTCTTGTTTGCAAGAATATTAATTTGCTCGGTAATCTCATTAATACGGTCGGTTGTGAAATTCTTTCCTGCTTTGCATAACTCTACAGCTTCCTGAATATAAGCCTCTCTTTGCTGATCCAAGTCGGCAAACTCTTTGTATAATTGATTTTGCTTTTGCGCATGAAGCGTAAGGTCCTTATGTACACTCATTCTTTTTCACTCCTATAATTAAAATGGAATCTATCTCTTATCTTAACAAGTTCACTGAAAATACAGAAGATGCAAATGATCATTTTGTAACTATTCGAAAAGCATAGGTAGCGTCTCCTTCTTTCCAATTTGCATGAATCACATAGATAAACGCTCCTTTTTCTTTAAGTAACATAATCTTATTATGTTTTACTTTAATAAGTTGGTCGCTTCCATCCTTCCATATGAGAAGGAGAATAATTAAATTTGATAACTACATTGGAGCCTGCCGGAACAGTAGAATAATCTATGTTTTTAACAAGTTCCTCCGGTCCAGCAGTATCAGCTTCTACCCCTTTGCCATTTTGACTCCAAGAATAAGACCCAATTTGATATTCAACCTTTTCTTTTCCTGCCGCTATCACCGGCTTAGTCGGCTCGGGCATGCCGAATTGACAGGCTGCCAGAAAACGGGCAGAAGAACGGCTACCATTATTTTTTTCATTCGTTTCTCCTATTTTTTTCCGCAACATTTTGTTGATTTTCTCTTTCCAGTCTATCGGATAGATGATAAAAGAGATCCTGTATAGCTCGCTTTCATACATTCAAGCTCATTGTTACATGCCTAATAGAGAAACCCAATTTTTCATATAATTTGATGGCGTGGTTTCCTAAAAAAGCACTTAAACGAATCTCAGAATAACCGTTCAGCTTTAAATGATTAATAGCCTCCATTAACAGCGGTTCTGAAAAGCCCCTTCCTCTAAATGTTTCCTTAATGAACAGTTCATAGATAAAGCCAATCGGCGTGTCAGAGAATTGGTCTTCACTTGTGCCGAATAACACCCAACCCGCTAACTCTTCTCCTTCCACTACTATTAAGTAGGAGCAGCCTTTTTTCAACAGCGGTTCTATAAGTTGCTCTACTTTTTTATTTGTCGGTTTTACTTTCCTTAATGTCCCTTCGTATACTGCTTGCGGAGACCGGGCTATGATTTCTTCCACCTCCAAGTTTGACGGCTTTCGGATTTCCACATGCGTTCCCTCCCACCATTTCTCAAGTTATAAAAGTTTAATAGAAAAAAACCCCCCGATCGGAAGAGGCTTTTGCTTTACGGATGTCATTTTCTTCGTCCAATAGTAAATAACATTTAATTAACTGCTTGTCTGCTTTCTATGCCCACTTTTTATCTGCATTCCCTCTCCTGTAAGTTCGTTTCCACGCGCGGTATTGCCTGTGCTCTTTTCGGGAAAAGATAATTGCCTGTTCAATAGTGGTTACTTCATACTCTAACCAGTGACTGGCAATCTTCTTAATTAATCTGCCGTTTAGTCTCATGCCGTTAACAAGCAATACAAACTCCAGCAGTACATTTATTACTCCTTTGTTTAATCCCAAATCGTTTAGTTCCTCTAAAATCTTTAGGTCGTGCGAAGTTGCTTTCTCGTATTTGTTTCGTTCAAGTACTTCAATAGGCGTCAAAGTTTCGAACTTCCTGACCAATTCTTCACTTATCACACCCTCACTCCCCTCTTTGTCCACAATTGTAACATATATCCATTTTCTATGCTTGTTTAAGCTCCATTCATTCAATTAAGAACTGGCTATATGATATTTTTGGGGAAGGGAATTTCCTACACAAATATACTTTTAAAAAATCTTTTTATACTCTTTCAACCGTATCAGTCCCTTAATAAACTTTGCTTTCCGCCCCTTTCTCCTCTCTTTAACATCCTTTGTATTTGAAACGACAGAAACATAGGCTAGTTTTCGTTTATCTAAATTCACTGTGTAATCCTTACTCGACTGACGGCAAGATAGTTGAACAAAAAATAAAAAATGGAACGTATATCATTTTCTATCGTATTAAGTAAACGATATATAGAGTTAGATGTAATGAAAGGAGGTATAGAATTGAACTTGTTAAATAAGTTAATAGAACAAGCTAAGAATCCTAATGGGATTTTAGGTTCATTTATGTTAAGGATAATGAACTCTGCTCATATTGAAATGAACAAATGGGCTGTGGAGAAGATAAAAGTAAGAGAAGAATCTGTAATGTTGGATGTAGGTTGTGGCGGAGGGAAGACCCTGCAATTACTGTCAGACATTAATACATATGGAAAGATATATGGTATAGATTATTCCGAACAGGCAGTGAAAGACTCTATAAGAGCTAATAAGGTAGATGTAGAAACAGGTAAAGTACACATTCAACAAGCAAGCGTGACGAACATTCCGTTTCCCGAAAATAGTTTTGATATTATCACTGCTTTTCAAACACATTACTTTTGGCCGGATTTAGAAAACAGTGTAAAAGAGGTTTTTAGAGTATTGAAACAAGAGGGCTGTTTCTTCATTATTGCCGAGATATACAAAATTAATTATCATATGAAAACCTATAAAACAAAGGAAGATATGGAGCAACTGTTTAAAAAAACGGGGTTTAACACAGTAGAGTTTTATGTAAATCCAAATAAAAAATGGATATGTATTAAAGGAACTAGATAATGCAAAAAATAAATCAATTAATAAACATTCTTAATCAACTGAGTTGAACAAATATGGGGGAACCTCTGATTAATAGGATTTTCCTTAATTATTATGCAAATATCCACAATAAGATGTAACGGAGCCTATATTTTAAAAGGCTTTCTTTTATAGGAATAAAGAAAGAGCATCCATCAAGTTTTCTTATGGATGCCTTTTCTTTTAGTTGCTTTTTATGCTTTCTTAACGAATTGTGATTTTAATTTCATGGCTCCAAAACCCTCGATTTTACAATCAATGTCATGGTCTCCATCCACTAGCCGGATATTTTTCACCTTTGTACCTATTTTGAGCACAGAGGAACTTCCCTTCACTTTAAGATCTTTTATAACAGTGACCGTATCGCCATCGTTCAGGACATTCCCGTTGGCGTCTTTGATTACCTTCTCCTCTTCCTTTTCCCTCTCTCTCGTCCATTCATGGGCGCATTCTGGACAGATAAAAAGAGCTCCATCTTCATAAGTATACGTTGAATTGCATGTCGGACAATTTGGCAAGGCTGGCATTATTGTTTCCCCCATTCAATCGTTGTTCTATTTTTCTTTATAAGAATACCTCACGTATCTTTATCCTGTCATAAGCTTCTCTTATTTACAACCTGTTCTCAGCAAAAGCCGTTTTTAATGCAGTGACAAATTTCTTTGATTCTGGTGTTTCTATTTTAGTCACGATATAAGTGAAGGATGCAGGCGGTACAATTTTGTCCTGCTGCACTTCAGTCACTCGTTTCGTTTCTAGTTCCTCTTTCACCATAGACAGCGGTAAATAAGAAATTCCTAACCCTTCCTCAATCAACCGCTTAGTCACTTCGATTTGAGTGACAGGCATGATGCGAACTGTTGGGTAATGCTTTTTAATTACCGGTAAGAGATATTCCCAATAGGAAGGATGATTATTAGTTAAAAGCCGATATGAATGGAGAAGATCCTCCTCGCTCCTATCGTCTCTGTCTTGACAAGCCTTTTTACCCGATGGTGCGACAAGAATCACCGGGTCTTGATGAACTGTTTCATAACCTAACCCCATTCGATTTGACTTTAGTCTTGACAGTCCGACATCTGCCTGTCCACTGCTTACTTCTCTTTCTATATGAAAGGAGCTGACTACATTGATAATCACTTCAATATCAGGATGCTCTTCTATGAAAAAACGCAAGAAAGAAGGAAATACGGAGGCAGCAATTTGCGGAGCAACAGCGATCGTCAGCTTTTGATTATATCCTTGCTTCCATCCTTCAAATGACTCGATTTCCGCTTCATACTTCTCGACGATTTCTATAGCAGATGAGAGAAACTTATAACCAGCAGAAGTGAGAAAAATGCTTTTTCCTCTCCGTTCAAACAATGCCACATTTAAATAACTTTCCAGCCTTTTTATATGCTTTGTTACAGCTGGCTGTGTTAAAAAAAGTTCTTCTGAAGCTTTGCGGAAATTTTCATATTTTGCCGCTGCCACAAATGTTTTTAACCACTTTATATCCATTTAATTTTCCAACCTTCTTATTGATAACTGTTGGTTATTGATAACGAACTGTTTTGTTAATTTTCATTATACTCTAATTATTTTATAATTCATATCACACCAGTTATTTATACCGTTTGAGCTACTCTACTCAAAGGACGAGGAGGAACTGTAAATGAATCAAACTAAAAAGCACTTACAAGAAAAATTTAATGAGAACGCTCCCCACTATGATGAGCAAAGAAAAAAATTAATCCCTTGTTTTGATGATTTTTATTCTATTCCTTTATCAATTATAGAAACAACCAAGGAAGCTCCCGCCGTGCTTGACATAGGAGCGGGCACAGGATTATTCTCTTCCTTCGCAAAGGAAAGGTATCCTGACGCACAGATTACCCTTATCGACCTGTCTGAAAAAATGATGGACGTCGCTAAAGAACGATTTAGGAAGGATAAAAAAATTGATTATATTATCGCTGATTATACAGAATATAAGTTTGATCAAAAATTTGATATCATTATCTCCTCTCTTTCCATTCACCATTTAAGAGATGTTGAAAAGAAAAAATTGTATAAAAAGATTTTTACCTGGCTTCATGAAGATGGCATGTTCCTCAATGCAGATCAAGTTCTTGGGCATACACCTTTTATTGAATCACTCTATCAAAATGACTGGAAACATAAAATTGAAGCAAGCGGTTTAACGAAAGCAGAAATTCAAGCAGCTTATGAGCGTACAAAGCTCGATAACATGGCGACATTAGAAGATCAAATAAGCTGGTTACAAGAAAGCGGCTTTACGGATGTAGACTGCCTATATAAATATTTTAATTTTGTCGTATTGTATGGCAGAAAAGCCCTCTCTCAAGAGCCGTGACAAGTATTTCTACGCTGGTTTGTATTTCTTCTCAACGAACCATACATTAAAAGGCTTGGAAAAAGGTTGGGCATTTCTCCCTCCTTTTTCCAAGCCTTTGATTTTTTATTCAGCCAATGTGAGGTCTCTTTCCCTTACTCTACTTCGACGATAAAACTTGCATATGGTTCTTTATCGACCGCTACACTTATGTCCCACAAACCTGGTTGATCAAATGCCAATTTCGCTCCGCTTTGCTCATTTTCAATCATGGCTTTATAAAGTTGAATCTTTTTTCCTGTCTCTTCATGAGTAGCTGTCATGCTATATCCCTCTCCGTTTATTCCCGTGGAGTCATCAAGAAAATAAAGCTGATAATGCCCGCCTTTTTCTACAGTAAATTCCGGCTCCCCGCTTTCTCCATTTAATTTAACCATCCCAAACTTCCCCTTTTCCCCGTAGAAAAGCTTGCCCTTAGCCTCAAATGTCGGGCTTGGCTCGGCTGTATTCTCCGCGCACCCTGTAAGTAACAGCACAAAAGCAAACAACAGCACACCGATGAGCTTTATTTTTACATTGTTCATTTCTCTCTCCCATTATTTTATTTTCAACCTCTCAAGTCCCCTTTTATCCGAGCGTCGAATGAATAAAAACCTCTATCGCATCATTTATATTAAATGCCAGCATTCAAGTGTTTATTTCGTTTGACCTTTTAAGACGTTCGAGAAAGACACAAATTTATCCTTTCTGCCGTTCGCGAAAAAAGAAATCTGCTTCTCATACGAATATTAAAGCAGTCATTCACATAAGAATGAGCAAAACTTCATGTTGGACAAGAAAGGAAGAATTCCATGAATAACAAGTTTAAGTTTATTCTATTGCCCATTCTTTTAATTCTCCTTATAGCGGCTTCAAGCTTTGATTTTTCTTCCCAAAAGCTTTTGGAGGAAAAAACTTCTTTAACCGCCGTGGAACCAGGAAGCACACCGGTAATAGCTGAGTCAAAAGAACAAAAAGAGCAGTTCCAGCCTAGGAATTTCAAACTGGAAGAGAAGTTAGTCAATCGCGAGGAGATAGATGATTATGTGGTTGAAACATATCGCGAATACGAAGTTTATACAGACAGCCAAGGAAACGTAACAGAAAGCATTCCTACTTCAAACTATAATTATATTCGCTATTATAAAGATTAAAGAAATACCTCCATTTGACGATCCTGTTGTTTAAGCACGCTCCTAGAAAATCCTTTATCTATAGTCTAGAGCGTTTCTTTTGCAGAAACGCTCTTTATGTTAGCCTCTAGTCAATCAAAAACACGTCATCTCCGACTTGAATGTCGCCTGTCTTCACAACAGAAGCATATACTCCGAAAAAGTTACTTCTTTCTTTTACGATAGTTTTAAGCAAGGAAGCATTTCTCTCAGCACTATCAGGGTCAACGGTAATAATCATACATCTCTCGCAATGCCTGTTTAATTGAATCTCCACTTCCTGCCCAATCTTGAGTCGTTTGCCAAACCAGTTTTCTTCAGCAAAAGGAATTTTATCTTTTAATGATAAAAGTAAATTAGGACGAAAACGCCTGTAATCAATCTCTTCTTCCCCCCACATGTCCATCAATTGATTCAAAGAAGCATCTGTCACCAATTGAATATGTTCCTCTTCAATGGCTCCTAAAGGGACGTGAGTGGGAGAATACACTACAGTAGAAATTTCCTTTTTTGCTCGTCCTTCGAGCTCTTTCAATAACTCTTCTTCCCCCAGTTCATAACCTTCCCCTCTGGCGTTGTTACCTGAACCTCAGGATATTCATCGTTTAGCTCTTCCCCCATAAACTTTGCTTGATAGCGAACCATTTCCGGAAATTGAGTAATCGTCAGGAATTTTCCTGCCCTGCTTTTATCTAAAAGTGCATGACTGCGGTCGCCATATAAGCCGTAGCCCATTATCTTGGTTTTCTGCACGCTCTCTCCGCGAAAGGACTTTACGGGATGCCGAACGATTTCCTTGATGGTACCGATTAACATATTAGTTCTCCTCTTCCTCTATTAATAGTTATGTTTTTATTTGTTAATAGTTATAGAAGCCGCTGTTTTATTCGAGACGTTTGCTTTGGCAAACGTGGCCATCTCTGCTGTCATGTTCACAGCCGCTTCTAATATTGGAAAAGCAACCGCAGCCCCGCTGCCTTCTCCAAGCCGCATACCTAATTGCAAAATAGGCCGTTTCTTTAAATACTGAACAGCCACTGAATGCCCTGGTTCAGCAGACTGATGAGAGACAATCATGTAATCTGACGAGACAGGAGCAAGCAAATGAGCAATACAAGCGGATACCGTGCAAATAAATCCATCGAGAAGGATAGGAATCCTCCGTTCTGCGGCTGCCAGCATCGCTCCAGCCATTGCTGCCATTTCCAATCCTCCTATATTTGCTACAAGGTCAATCGCATCTTGCGGATCAGGTTGTCTTCTATCTATTGCTTGCTTCACTACTTTTATTTTTCTTTCAAGCTGCTCCTTAGAAATACCCGTGCCCTGACCAACAATTTCTTCTGGTTTTATGCCGGTCAAACAAGCCAAAACTGCGCTGCTCGCTGTTGTGTTGCCAATGCCTACTTCTCCGACAATTAAACATTTCATGCCGGTCTCTATAAAACCTTTTGCTTCTTCATAGCCAACTGAAAGAGCTTGAATGGCTTCTTCTCTTGTCATAGCCGCTTCGTTTAAAAAGCTTGCCGTACCCCGCCTCACTTTTTTGTGAATGACCCCTTCATCCACTACATCAGCAGCCACTCCTACATCCACGACTTTAAACTGTGCGCCAATTTGGCGACTGAAGACATTAATTGCTGCTCCGCCGTTCACCATGTTTTCTACCATTTGAGCAGTGACCTCTTGCGGAAAAGCAGATACCCCTTCTTGCACTATTCCATGATCGGCTGCAAATACAATCACGCCGGGCGGCAACACTTCTGGAAACGGCTTGCCTGTTATTTTTGCCAGTTCAATCGCCAGATCCTCTAGCCTTCCAAGACTGCCAATAGGCTTCGTTAACGTGTTAATATAGTCAGATACTTGCCGGCCCATCTCTTCATTTAATGAGGGGATTTCAAATTTCTTCATCACATTTTCCTCTTTTCTTAATACTTATCTTGTCTATTGTCCACCGGGAAACTCTTTCACTTTTTGGCAAAATTCTATCTTTTATGACAATCGAGACAAGCGGCCTTGTCGATTTTCCGGTTCCTTATATGTATAGCTTGTACAGCTCCAATGATGCCGCCCAGTTTTACGCTCTCCCCTCCATCCTGCTCTTAATAGTTCCCGGGCAATAAACTGGTTAAAAACCCCGTGTCCTGCTAAGAGCACACGCTCGTGCTCTGCGGCTAACTGAATTAAGCGATTGCTTGCTTGGGCTGCCCTCTCTCTCGCCTCCTGTATTGATTCCCTCTTTCCTTTATATCCCGCCAGCCATCCGCATCTGTGGCAGATCGCCCAAAAGGACGGCGGCAACTTTATATCAAAAAAAGAAAAAGAAGTAACCGGCATTTCTGCTTCCCGAAAGAGCATATCCGATAAGATAGGAGCCTTTCCTTCTAACCTCTTTGCCGATTGGATCGAACGGCAGAGAGTACTAGTAACGATTAGATTCGCTTCTTGTGCTTGTAATTTCGTTGATTCCGGAACGGCGGTTTCTTGAATAATTCCAGCTTTATCATAATCATCCACCCATTTGGCAAAATCGGTGCAAGAAATGGGGAACCGATCAGCGTGCTCAGACTTTCCATGCCTCATCAGTATGATTTTCATCTCCTCACTTCCTTCTGCCCTTTGCTTAATGAACATTTCCCAGAAAATATTGTTTGAAAATTCTTTCAAATCTATTGATTGACGCTCTTTTGCAAAAACATTTTCTGTATTTATTTTCCTATACTGGATAGTTTTTTTCAAGGAGATCTATTTCAAATGTATTTTTTTACATTTCTTTTTTCAGTATGTTTGATCTATCTAATAGAGGGAATAAAGTAACTATTCTTCAATTTAAATTAATGATACTAGAATGGAGGTTTTATAATGAGAGACAATGGAATGGAAGACAAGCTAAAAGGCATGGGAAACAAAATGAAAGGTGAAGCCAAAGAAGCGTGGGGAAATATGACTGGTGATGAGCGAACAAGATCAGAGGGGAAAGTGGATCAGCTCAAAGGCAAATTCCAAGACACGGTCGGTAAAGCTAAAAATAAGCTCAATGGCTGATGCTTAAGAAAAATAAATACTTTTGTAAAAAAGCTGCTCTAAAATATGGAATATAGGAGCAGCTTTTTTGTGTGGGCAGTTCTTGAAACGGGCTTTTTTTGTTTTTTGTTTTATAATAAAAGAGAAAATGTAAATGGAGGAATGTTTATGGCTATTTGGGAACGCGTAAATTTTACACGCACAGCAACAGTAAACACATTAGAGAAAATTGATGAAGGTAAATGGGACCAGCAGCCTGAAGGCTTTCCCAATACGATCAGATGGAATGCTGGACACATTTATCTTGTCATGGAGGCCTTAATGACGAAAGCTGCTCCTGACTTAGAAACAAACATACAGAAATATGCTCCATTTTTCAGCCCGGGCACGAAGCCCTCGGACTGGCCGGATACTGTCCCATCGAAAGAAGACATTATCCACCTGCTTGTTGATCAGCAAAAACGGATGCAGCAACATTTAGACAGTCGCCTGTCGGATCAGCCAGCGAATGAGATTATGATCGGTCCGCTTAAACTCGAATCCATTGACGACTTATTGAACTTCCTTTTATTCCATGAAGGAATGCATTTAGGAGTCATTCAATCGCAAATGAAGCTCGTTTAACATGTAGAGGCTTGCCTGGAATCCACCTTTCCAGGCAAGCCTCTTATTTACGTTTTATCCCTTTATTCCTTGAAGCCATTCAGAGTAGCAATACTCACACATCATTTCTTCACGTTCTTTATTTTCATGAAAAAATGAGATGTAATGAACACGCTGCTGCTCCAAGTCGTCGTCACAATAAAAGCATGTTTGATTCATTCTGCTACCATCCCTTTTATACAAAATCTCTTCGTAAGACATCTTTATTTTTTCCGTTGCACTGCGAAAAATGACAGAAAAAAGATTCCACAAAGAGCGGATGGAAGCAAATTTGTTATGTTGTGGTTAGTCTACCTTTTTAGATATCGATGATATCCCTTGCTGCCTTTCTCTTTCTTGTTCAGCGATAATTTCATTATCTTCTGCGTTGTCTCGTGTTACTTTTTGCGTTAAAATCGCCCCAACTGCCACCAAAATCATCACAGCAATATAATATCCTTTTTCATTAAGCTGCATATCAGCATTATAAAGGCCGACGCTAAATAAGAAAACTCCCGCAAAAAACGTAAAATAAGACAGTACTGTAAAGGCCGTGGTATTTCTCCTTCTGTACTTTTGCATGCGGATGACCTCCTCAAAAATAATCCAATAGTCTTCCCTATTTACTTTTTCAAAAGAAAGACACTTTTCTTTATCATATCAATTCGAAGTCAAGATGGGTACCTTTTTATGGATGAACAGTTATTTTCTCCTATAAAAAGCGCATAACTTCTATTTAAGAAGCATGCGCTCTGTGAAAATATCTCTATCCTTCTTTTTTTCTTGTTTGATCCAGTCAAGCAGTTCTCTTTTGGATTTAGGGGCTGTTTCTGCTGCACTTTTCTCCTTCTCTTGCAGGGCGGTAAACACGCCGATAACCCAAGGCTGTTCCAAATAACACTCTTCCAGCAATTCTTTCTTCTTAAATATGTGGCCTGCCTCTCCGAATGCCCGAATGCCCCCTTGCTGCATAATCAATACCTCATCCGCCCACTCATAGGCAAAATCCACATCGTGTGTAGAAAGCATGACAGTCGTTTCCTCATTATGTAATTGGCTTAGCAGTTGCATAATTTTTTTAGCGTAATAAGGATCCAGTCCAGCTGTTGGTTCATCAAGGATAAGCAATCTTGGTTCCATAGCAACAACACTTGCAATGGCAGCTCTCTTTTTTTGTCCAAGACTTAAAAATGCGGTGGCTTATGCTGGAATTCAATCACGCCGGTTTTTTCCATTGCTTGCCTTGCCATCTGCTCTACTCGCTCATGATCCCATCCCAAGTTTCGTGGCCCATATAGGATATCTTCTCGAACCGTTGGAGAAAACAACTGGGTATCGGGATTTTGAAAGACTACGCCCACTTGTCTGCGCAACTCCTGCAGCTGTTTTCGCTTATAAATAAGCGGTTTCCCATTAAATAAAATTTCTCCTTCTGCCGGTCGAAGCAATCCATTCATATGAAGAAAAAGTGTGGACTTTCCTGCTCCGTTATTACCGAGTACCGCAATCTTTCGTCCAGGAGTGATTGCCAGCGAAACAGAGCTGAGTGCTTTTGTGCCATCTGTATAATTGTAGCTAACATTTTTTAATTCGATCATTTTAAGACATCCTTTGCCCGTTGTTAAAAAAGCACGCCGATGCTGCATGACAGAGAGAAGAATAGTATGGCAATCGCCCATGCATAAGGCCGAAGCGAGTATTCAATACTGTGCCGTTCCACTGCCTCTGCCCCTCCACGGGCGTCTGCGGCAAATTGCACTTCCTTTGCGTCTCTCATCGTCTGTACGAATAAATTGGCCGTTAAACTGGATAATGAATGGAGAGAAGAACGCCAGCCGCTATAGCCAGCCCGTGACTTTTGCGCTTTGTAGGTTTCCTCCGCTTTCGCTGCCAGCACAAAAATAAACCGATAAGTAACAGCAGTCAGATCAACAAATAATGACGGCAGACGCAAGGTGTACAGAGCAAAGGCGATTCCCTGAAAGGGCGTCGTCAAAATAAAAAAGTACATGCAGCTGACCGCTGAGTAGGCAGACAGACATAAAACAGTCGCCTGTTCAACCGCTGAAAGGGAGATGTAGACATGCCACCCTAAAACATTCTTACTCTCAATAAAGGCAACTGTATCTGTTCCGGCCGGAGCAATAGACACTAGGAGAGGAAGAATGCTCAATAGCAAAAAAACAAGTGGCAGACACAATAAAGCGAAATAGCGTCTCCAAGGGATTCCTGCACCCAATACAGCGATTAGGCTCATCAAAAAGAAGACAAAAACGGAAACGAAAAGATTTTTTAAAAATAGCACTAAAAACAAATGGGAAAAAGCAAACAACGCTTTTTCCACCGGATGCCAATCTGCGAGGCGATTATGATGAGCATAGTAATCGATCACTTTCATTGCAGGCGCTCAGCCGCTTTCTCTTCCAATTTCTTTTTCATTCGGCTGGAGCCGATAAAGTAACCGATAAATAATGCCCCGACAGCCGCCTGTAAAACAAACAGCAAGCTTTCCACTTCTCCGCTTGGCGGCTCCCATAAAGATTCAAACCAGGGCTTATAATCCGGGTTAATCTCTGTGATCGCTTCTTCTGCTTCGCCGTCAGCACCATTGAATTCAGCCGTTTTATTTATAATAAGCGGTATGACAGCGAGACCAACAACCAGTATGAGCAAAAGAATGTTTTTCATCGCTTAGGCTCCCTTCCCTACAATACTCAGTTGCTTTAATTCATTTTCATTATATTTCAGCAGCCAATTCATAACAATCACAGTGAGAATCCCTTCACATAAGGCGAGCGACACTTGTGTCAGAGAGAAAATGCCGGCAAATTTAACGAATGAGGCGAATACACCGCCTACTTCTGCTGGAAAAGCGAGCGCCAATTGGAGAGACGTCACCGTATATGTGCCCAAATCTCCCAAAAAAGCAGCTAAAAATACGGCTACTGCAAAACCGATGTTCATTTTCCGACAGCCTTTATAAACAGCATACGTGATAAGCGGGCCGGCTATAGCCATAGAAAAAGCATTGGCCCCGAGTGTAGTTAATCCGCCGTGAGCTAAAAGGAGCGCCTGAAACAACAAAACAATCGTTCCAAGGACAGCCATTGCGAGCGGGCCAAATAAAACGGTTCCGAGCCCAACACCAGTTGGATGAGAGCTGCTTCCTGTCACGGATGGAATCTTTAAAGCGGACAACACAAATGTAAAGGCCCCAGCAAGACCGAGCATCATTTTCGTTTCCGGATGCTGTTTAATTGTTTTTTGAATGGACCTTATACCAGCAGCGATAAATGGAATAGCAAGTACCCACCAAAAAAGCGCCCATTTTAAGGGGAGAAACCCTTCCATAATATGCATGGCAGCGACAGGCTGAATAGAACTCATCCAAAAATAACAGGCAAAAACGGCTGTCACGATCACTAATTTATTTAAGTTACCCATACTGTCACCTTCTAAGTATTTAATTTTTATCTTATAGAGTCATTGGCTGTTTGAGAATTTCGTCCTCAAACCAGCTGATTTTTTCTCTAAGCCCGACAACCTCGCCAACAAGCACAATAGCAGGATTCGTTATCTGATGTTCTTTCGCTTTTTGCTCTATCGTCGACAGCTCTCCTGTCACCGTCCGCTGCACAGCAGTCGTTCCCCACTCGATGAGAGCTACAGGCGTGGAAGGCTTTTTCCCATGGTGGATCAGCTGTGAGCATATATGGGGCAAATTGCCAACCCCCATATAAAAAGCAATCGTATCAATTCCCTGGGCCAGCGCCTCCCAGTTAATATGATCTTCACCTTTTTGCTCCCGGCCGTGTGCGGTAACGATCGCAAAGCTTGAGGCATGATCACGATGGGTTATGGGGATGCCCGCATAGGCAGGAGCGGCGATGCCAGCTGTAATGCCCGGGACAATTTCAAAGGGGATGCCGCTGTTGGCCAGCTCCTCCGCTTCTTCCCCGACCCGGCCAAACACACACGGATCTCCTCCTTTTAAGCGGACAACAATCAAACCCTGTTCCGCTTTTTCCACAAGGAGGCGATTAATCTGCTCTTGAATAAGTGCGTGCTTGCCAGGGAGCTTTCCACAAAAAATCAGTTCGGCTCCCTTCTTCGCATAAGCAAGCAATTCTTTATTCACAAGTCGGTCATAAGCAATAACATCTGCTGCTTGAAGGCACTCCATTCCTTTTACAGTGATTAATTTCGGATCACCGGGACCCGCTCCTACTAAAAACACTTTTCCTTTATTCATTATTTTCCCTCCAATCTGTTAATACCTCTTCAAGCAGTTGCTCTCTTTCCGAACAGGAAGCTGCCTTCGCTCTTTTTTCAAAAGCAGGACTGGCAAGTTCTTTAAACACCAGTTGCCGAATAGAGGGATCAGAAAAGGACTGTTTAATGGCAGCCCGGCATTTATCAAGAAAGGACAAATAAGAAATGTATTCATCATCGAACTGCTCTCTCAGCTCCTGAACGATCCTTTTGCTCAACGCCGGGCTTGCTCCATGCGTGCTTACTGCTATAGAAAGCTTATCTTTTTGGAAAGAAGCTGGCACGATAAAGCTGCTTTCCTCCGGATCATCTGCCAGGTTAACGAGCTGGTGGGGAGAAGTGCTTTTATTAACGAGCTGATTGGTTTCCCTGCTGTTCGTCGCTGCAATAATAATAAAGGCCCCACCAAATCAGATGGCGAAAACTCTTTTCTTAGCCACCTCACTCCGTTGCAGCCAAGCAGCTGACTCATCGCTTCCGACACCTCAGGGCTGATCACTTCAATCTGTGCACCGGCCGCTGCTAAAGAACGCACTTTTCGGGCTGCCACCGGTCCTCCTCCGACAACGACCGCTTTTTTGCCGGTAATGTTAAGCATCGCCGGATAAAGCATAGTTCTCACTCCCGATCGCCCGTTGTTCTTCTCTATACTTTTCACATGCCGTTACAAATCGCCCGGCTATTTCTGGCGAAGAAGCGAAGTGAAAGTGAACATAGCTGGCAGTTACATTGTTGAAAAGGCAGCCTTCTTCTTTCGCTCCTCTCCTTCCAACAGATTTCCAGGCTGTCGGCAGCGGATCTTCTGTTGAAAAGGTAGAATAGTGAAATTCATGGCCTCTGGCCTTTTCACCGACAGGCAAAAGAAAGTTCGGCCGCAATCCAGTTAATTCACGGTAACCAAGGGCTGCGAGCTTTCTCTGCATTTTCACTTTGCCTGGAATGACACCAACCATCGGATAAATGTGTCCGTCTGTATCTTCAATGGACTCCGTTAAATACATAAAACCGCCGCATTCAGCCAGCACTGGCAGTCCATTTTGCGCAGCAAGACGAATGGAGTGCTTGGTCTTTTTATTCTCAGCAAGCCGAGCAGCAAACTCTTCTGGAAAGCCCCCGCCAATATACAAACCGGAAACACCTTGCGGAACCGGCTCATCAGCAAGCGGTGAAAAAAAGAAAGCTCGGCTCCTTTTGCCTTCAGTAATTCCAAATTCTCTTCATAATAAAAATTGAAAGCAGCGTCTCTGGCAATGGCAATTTTAACGGTCGCCGCTTTATCCTTGGCAAAAATAGAGGCATCCTTTTCTTTGATTTTAGTGGTTTCTGCGATCTTCCAAATGCCATCTAAATCGAGCGTCGCAGTTATGAGTTCACCGAGTTCTTGGAACAGCTCGTCCAGCTCTCCTCTTTCTACCGACGGCACAAGACCGAGATGCCGCTCCGGAATAACCACTTCTATATTTTTCTTTAAGTAGCCGACAACCGGCAGCCCACACTCTTGTTCAATCGCTGCTTTTACGATTTGATAGTGGCTTTCACTCCCGACCCGGTTCGCAATCACGCCGGCAATCTTCCCAGCCTTGTCCATGGCCTGAAACCCTTTCACAATAGCGGCTGCACTTCGCGCCATGCTGGCACAATTGACGACTAATAAAACCGGACAATCAAGCAGGGCGCTAAGGTCCGCCGAGCTGCCCTCATCCGTGAGCGGATCCCGTCCATCGAAATAGCCCATGACTCCTTCCATAATAGAAAGTTCAGCCCCGGACGCTCCTCTGGCATACACTTCTCTTACCGTTTCTCGATCCATCATCCAGCTGTCCAAATTTCGGGACGGCCTGCCGGTAACCGCTGTATGATAAGCCGGATCAATATAATCCGGCCCGCATTTGAACCCTTGCACGATGTGGTCCCGTGCGTGAAAAGCCGCCATTAAGCCAAGCGTGACCGTTGTTTTGCCTGCTCCGCTGCTTGTTCCGGCGATCATAATTCTTCTCTGGCTCACCTTTCTTCCTCCTTACTGATAGGAAATGAGCCCGACCGAAATAGTCACATTTCCTGATTTCTTTTTTGCGAGCAGCAGCTGATCATTTCTGCTGTAAAGCATAGCGGCCGGTTCACTGACACCGTAGGCGCCGGTGAACTTATAGACCGTGTCCGACGGCTGAGAAATTGCTTTTTGGTTCAATTCTTCCGGCTTATAATAAACAAATTCCCAACGGTGTTTTCGTGCTACTTCAAGCAGCCCAACCTCATCTTTTTTCAAGTCGATCGTTGCGATCGCCTTGACACTTTTGATGCTTACCTTCAACTCATCGAGCGTCGTGCTGATGACCTGCTCAATCTCTTCTGCCGATGTGCCGCGGTTGCAGCCGATGCCGAGAACGAGCACCTTTGGCCGAAATAGCACGCCATTCGTTAAAATCGCCTCTTCTGCTTTTTCCAGCTGCCGATGCGTGACAACAAGAGCGGCAGCTGGATTTTCAGCGATCGCTTTCTGGATCGAGGAAAAAACATGAATCGTATCCGGCATCGGCGTATCATGCATCCACCAATTTTTCTCTCCGCTTTCCTGCACAACTGCTACCTTTTCTTCATTCACTACCGCTGCGCTCACCGGAGTCAGCTTTTCATCCGATTCCCATACCCAGCCGAAGCGGCGGCCAAATAAATCAACTGGAATTGTTTTTTGCACATCAGAAGCTGTTGTCACTACCGGATAGGCTCCGATTAATGTGGCGACTTCCCGCGCCAGCTCATTCGCCCCGCCGATATGTCCTGAAAGAACACTGATTACGTGCTCCCCTTTATCATCAACGACGACCACACCAGGGTCCGTCTTTTTATCCTTCAGGATAGGAGCAATCATCCGGACGACAGCCCCCAAAGAGATGATGAGAATCAACCCCCGGTACTTGGCAAATAGCTCAGGCAGCAGCAAACGGACAGAACCCTCGAACAGTGTAATCCCCCGTTCTCCTTCATCGCCCTGCTCAAACTTTTTCATATAGTAAAGATCGCTGCCCGGAAAGACGGCGTTGATCTTTCTGGCAAGCTGGGTGCCGTGCTTTGTAATCGCTACAACGGCATAGTCCCCTCTTGCTATCACCTTAGGCAGATGGTCTGTTTCTGTTTTTACAGTCACGACTTCACCCCCGGCGGTAGCCGTGCGTGAACTCTTTGTCATACAATTTGGAGCGGAAATCCTTTTCATGAATGGCAGGATCAAGCGCCCAGCCTGCTAAAATCATCGCTTGTTTGCGAATGCCGTTTTTTCTCATATCCTCATCCAGATTCTCTATAGTCGTACGGACGATTTTTTCATCCGGCCACGTTGCTTTGTAGACGACTGCCACCGGCGTTTCCGGTGCCCAGCCGGCGCCCATTAATTCTCTCATAACTTTTTTCGTCAGCGTGGCGCTAAGGAAAAAAGCAATCGTGCAGTGATGCTTCGCTAAATCAGCTAGCTTTTCTCGCTCCGGAACTGGCGTGCGTCCTTCCGCTCTCGTTAAAATAACGGTTTGTGTCAGATCAGGAATCGTTAATTCCGCGCCCGCACTAGCCGCCGCTGCAAAGACCGAGCTGACACCGGGCACAATTTCAATTTCGACGCCTTTTTCTTTTAAGAGCGCCATTTGCTCCATAATCGCCCCGTATACAGCCGGGTCCCCGGTATGAAGCCGGACGACTTTCTTGCCCGCCTGCAAATGATCGATCATTGTGTCAACCATTTCTTCCAAATGCATACCGGCCGTCTTTAAAATTTCCGCTTCCGGTTTCGCTTCCCGGAACACTTCTTCATTGACAAGGGAATCCGCGTATAAAATGACATCCGCCTCTTTAATGAGTCGAAGCCCTCTCACTGTAATCAAATCTGCCGCTCCCGGGCCCGCTCCGACGATAAACAGCCTCATTTTCTCACCACCATTAAAGTCAGATATTCCGGCTCCGCGCCTTCCAGCTCTTCCATGCTCCAAACAATTTCTTCTTCTGATGTTACTTTGGAAACGACTTTTGCCTTATCGGTTAAGTCTAGCTCTTTCAAAATACGAAGCATTAAATCAATCACTTTCGCCACTTTAATGAAAATGACGCAATCGTGCTCTTCAATCGCTCTTTTCATTGCCTCATAGTCATCCTTCGCCGGCACAATAGCAACGAGGTCATCTCCATCCGCGAGCGGTAGTGATAGCCGTGCTGCGGCTCCGTTGATAGAGGAGATGCCCGGAATGACTTTCATGCTGACGTCCCCGTAGCGCTCCTTCATCACATTCATCATATGTATAAACGTACTGTAGAGAAGCGGGTCCCCTTCGGTAATAAAAGCGACATCTTTTCCTTCACTCAGCTTTTCCCATACCGCTTCCGCTGTCGCATTCCATTCTCGCTCCAAAATCGCTGGATCCTTCGTCATTGGAAACACGAGGCCGAGCATATCCTTTTCGGATGGATTCACATACGCATCGATGATTTTTCGTGCATAGCTCTTGCTGCCTTTTCTTTTTTCGGATAAGCAATAACGGGCGATTCCTGTAATGCTCGAAAAGCTTTCACTGTAATCAGTTCCGGATCGCCGGGTCCTGCACCTACCCCATATAATGTGCCTGTCGTCATGACTGGTCCTCCTTCTGCCTCTTTGCTGTAATGATGTAAATCGGGTTCAATCCTTCCATTCTCGTTAAATGCAAAATCGGTTTGCTTCTCGCTATTTGGGCGAGTGTGATATCTACTTGAAAGCCACGCTCTTTAAGTGCCTGCTGCGCCTCGTATAAATTTTCAAGGGTCACGACATTCATCACAATCGTCCCATCGTCTTTTAAACGGCTGCAGCACTCGTCAAAAATCCCATTGATATTTCCAGCGGTTCCGCCGATAAACACCGAATCCGGATCAGGAAAGCTTTCTAGTCCATCCGGTGCTTTACCATGCACTGCGGTAATGTCTGTCCGGAACTTTGCAAAGTTTTCTCTGGCATTTTCAAGATCCTCTTCATTCTTTTCAATGGCGTAGACCGCCCCTTCTGAAGCAATTTTGGCCGCTTCAATGGCAACTGAGCCGGTACATGTACCGATATCCCAAACAATGCTGTTTTCATGAAGATTCATTTGGCCGATGGTAAGGACACGAATTTCCTTTTTCGTCAGCAAGCCCTTATCCGGCTTTCTTTGGGCAAACTCTTCATCAGGAATGCCAAGAGGCCATTGTTTCGGCTTCTCTACCTGCTTTAAAATCACTACGTTCAACGGTGAGAATTCCGACTTTTCCATCTCCGCTAATGACAGCCAGCGGCAGCGTTCCTGTTCGCCGCCAAGGTTCTCAGCTACGAATGCTTGATACTCATTCATCCCGAAAGATGTTAAATACCGGGCAAGCGCCTGAGGAGAATTGACCTCATCCGTTAACAAAGCGATCTTTTCCTTGCCGTCAATCCGCTGGGCAAGACCCGTGATTTTCCGGCCATGCAAGCTAATGACGGCTGCATCGCTCCAGCTTTCGCCCATCCTGGCAAAAGCGAGCTGCACCGAACTCGGCTGCGGGTAAATATCTGCTTCTGCTTCTTTGGATAGATAACCGCCGACCCCATAAAACAGCGGATCACCGGAAGCAAGCACGACGACTTTTCCTTGCTGCGGTTTTTTCAGCCTTTCCTTTAATTCCCGCAAATTTCCTTTAATCGTGAAGGTCTCTCTCGCATAGTCAGGAAAAAAGGCGAGCTGCCGTTCCCCCCCGGCTAATAAGTCCGCCTCGTTGATCCACTTTTCATAAAGAGCCGGCAAGCCTGTCCGGCCGTCGTCCCCTATGCCAATAATCTTTATTCGTTCACCCATGACGCTCCGCCTTTCCTAAACATTCACCTTTAAACGTGTATAAAGTGGTTTCGATCTCCATTCCGCCGCCTACTTCCTTGAGCGCATGCTCGCAGCAGCTGGCACAAAGAATATCAAAAAAGCGATAATGACCGGCTGCCGCCATTAACTCCCCGGCATGAGAAGCCGTATTGGCTCCTCTGACTTCTTCCACTTCCTCCCGAGAAGCCCCGGCCTGCAGTGCTGTTTCAGCCAAGAAGTTAAAATCAACAGGGGCACTTTTCGAATGAACCATCATGACTCCCTGGGCGACCTTGGAAAACTTGCCCATCATGCCGACCATGGATATTCGCTTAATGCCCAGTCGTTTGCAATGCTTCAAGGTAAACCCGATAAAGTCACCCATTTCAATAAATGCTTCTTCTTTCAATCCCGGAAGCTGCTGGATTGCATATTTCTCGCTGCGCCCACCCGTTGTAATAGCCACATGGTCACAGCCGCCAGCCCGCGCTACTTGTATCGCCTGAATGATGCTCGCTTTATAAGCGGCGGTGGAAAAAGGCATGACGATCCCACGTGTCCCTAAAATCGAAATGCCTCCGATGATACCTAACCGCCCATTGAGCGTTTTTTTCGCCATCTCTTCCCCGCCAGGAACCGAGATAATAATTTTTAAGCCTTCCGTCCGCTTAAAATCCGCTAAGATTTTTTCCGCTTCTGATAAAATCATCTTTCTTGGTACCGGGTTAATCGCTGCCTGGCCAACTTCGACCGCAAGACCTGGCTTCGTTGCCCGGCCTACCCCTTCCCCGCCGTCCAGCTCAATGCCGGGTTCTTTTTTTAAAATGACTTCCGCATAAATAATGGCTCCATGTGTAACATCCGGATCATCGCCGGCATCTTTTTTTATGGATGCTATCGCCCGATCTTCCTTTACTTCGCACTGCTCAACAGCAAAAGTGGCGAACACCTTGGCCGGAAGATAGATGGTGGCGGTTTCTTGTTTTTCCCCGGACAGCAGTGAAACCAATGCCGCCTGGACAGCAGCGGTCGCGCAGGCACCGGTCGTATAGCCTTTTCGAAGCGGCTTCTCTTCTTTCTTTTCTTGCGTTTTCATTGTCATGCTTTTTGCGCAAGCAGGGACAAAGCGTTGACAGCAGCAACAGTCACTGTGCTTCCGCCTTTTCTTCCAATGTTCGTAATATAAGGAATATCTAGCTTGGCCAGCTCTTCTTTTGATTCAGCCGCTGAGACAAAGCCGACAGGCAAACCAATGACAAGGCTTGGCTTGGCGATTCCCTCTTTCACAAGACGAATCAGTTCAAGCAAAGCGGTTGGTGCATTGCCGATGGCATAGATACCACCGTCCGCTTCCGCTGTCGCTTTACGCATCGAAACAATCGCTCTTGTTGTATTTAATCGCTTCGCTTCCTCCATTACGTCTTCATCAGAAATATAGACGTGGATGCTTCCGCCAAATTTTTCGATTCTCGGCTTGCTGACACCTGATTGCACCATTTGCACGTCACAAATAATTCGTTCTCCATTCCGGATGGCCTGGATGCCCGCTTGAATCGCATCCGGGTGAAACAGCATGCTTTTTCCAAGCTCAAAATCAGCTGAAGCATGTACAACACGCTGCACGACTTTGTATTCTTCATCCGTCAGCGAATGCGGGCCAAATTCTTCTGTAATAATGTCAAAGCTAAGTCCTTCAATTTCCATTGGTTGAACCGTTTCCGGTTTAAATTCTGTTTTAAAATCCAATTCGTTCTCCCCCTCTAATCTCTAATTTATGAAGCATGTTCCGTACTTCTTCGAAGCTCGAACAACGGTTTTTATAGTCAATTGCCGGCCGCTCGATGACAATCGTTTCAATGCCAAGCTCTTTGGCCGCTTCAATTTTCTGATCAACTGATCCTCTTTGGCCGCTCGCTTTCGTGACCATGCATTTTACGTCATATTGTTCATACAGCGCCTGGTCAAAAGCTTTTGTGAATGGCCCTTGAATGGCGACAATGTTTTTTTGCGGCAGGCCAAGCTGTTCACATTTCTCCATATTGTCTTTTCGCGGAAGCATCCGGCACACAAGGCGAATGTCCTCCATTGGCAGCAGTTTTTCGGTAAAAGTCGCCAATGTCTTACTTCCGGTTGTCAGCATAACCGTTCCTTTTGTCTTGGCTGCTCTATCTGCCGCTTCCTCGTACGTAGACACATATGTAATGAGCGGCGATTCTGTAAAGCTCTGCTCTTTTCTTTCAAAACGAATATAAGGAACAGCGGCCTGTTCTGCAGCTTCCATCGCATTTTTGGATGCTTCTTCTGCAAACGGATGGCTCGCATCGACAACGGCCGATACCTCTTTCTTCAATACGAATGCCTGCATTGCTTCTGCATCCATGCGTCCGGCAAATGCCGGAACGTTTACCTGCTTCAGCTCTTTCGCCGCATTCTCTGTTACAACGGAGGCAATCAGCGGATAGCCATCCTGCTGCAAAGCGACCGCAAGCTCCCGTGCATCGCTTGTTCCCGCTAAAAAGAAAATCATTTAACTGTTGCCGCCTCACTTTCTTCTCCGTGGCTATGTTCATAGTGGTGATCATGGTCGTGATGATGATGATCATCATGATCATGGTGATGGTGATGATCATCATGATCATGGTGATGGTGATGATCAATGTGCTCCATCGCCTCAAAGCGGTATTGACATGTGTCACAATTCATATACACTTCGCCTTTCAGCACTTCTTCCACCCGGTCTTTAATGACAGTTTTTAACTTCGGATGGAAGCCAAAGTATTCTGCCAGAGAGAAAGAAACTCCCGGATAGGCGAGGCAAAATTGTTCCGTCATGCTCTCCAAGCGCTTGATTAACACACCGGTAAACAGAAAGTAGGGAAGAATGATCACTTTTTCGGCGCCAAGACGGATCGTTTTCTCTACTGTTTCCTCCAAGCTTGGTGAAGTGACGCCAATAAAGGCCGTCTCAATGATGGGAACAGGCAGCTTTTCCCATAACAGTCGGGTAATTTTGAATAAATCACTGTTCGCATCAGCATCGCTGCCACCTCGTCCAAGCAGGATAACAGCCGTCTGCTCGTCTGATCCTTCTTTGTATTCACCCGTTTCCAACACGCGGTTTTTACAAATATCCACCGCTTCATAGTGAATGCCAATTGGTTTGCCGTAAGTAAATTGGACGGCAGGGTATTTCTCCTTCGCTTCGTCGATCTCGTGAGGAATATGGATTTTAGAATGGCCCGCTGGCAGCAGCATGAGCGGGACAAGCGCAACAGATGTTGCTCCTTTTGCAATACATGTATCGATCCCTTTAGCAATGTTCGGCCGTTCAAACTCTAAAAAACAAGTTTCATAGATTACATTCTTTGCGAGCTCCGGGACAAGCTGATCGATAAATTGTCTGATTTGTTCATTTCCTTCTGGGTCCCGGCTTCCATGGCCGACAAATAAAATTGCCTTCATACTTTTCCGCTCCTTTAATCCCCACATGGTGCAGGTTCAAGATTTATTTTTGGTTCCATGTCGCGATAGTCAAAGTTTTGAATTCTTTTTACACGTTTAAAATATTTAAAGAATCGCTCATTTGGATGGCCTTTTTCTTTGTATTCAGCAATAATCTCCTCCAGCAGCGGAACGAGCGCCTCTGGTTCGACTCCTTCAGCAACAGGCTGGCCAGCATGAGCCGTACGTCCAACTGTCTTTGCCCCTAGAAACAAATCAAATTTGCCTTTGCGAAATACAATGCCGATATCCTCTTTCACCGCTCCATAGCAGGCCATTCCGCAGCCATTCAATCCAATTTTTAGTTCTTTCGGCATTTCTAAGCCGTCAAATTTCTCATGAAGCAGTTCAGCGTACGGAATTGCATCTTTCTTTTCTCCGTCACAGAAGTCACAGGCTTTCACCGTTGCAACATCCCCAATAGGTGAAAGCAAAAATCCGGCATCCTTTAAGGAAGCTGTTACTTGATGAGGATCTTCTGTCGGCACCCGTAAAATTACTTGGTGATGAGGCGTATATTCGATAGCCCCTTTTTCTCCGGCTGCTTTTGAAAGAACGAGCATTTGCTCAGCCGAGAACACCTTATTCGCCACTCCCGGGCTGACAGCTACTTCAAAAATGGATTCTACTTTTCTCTTGAACAGCGGCTGACTTGTCTCTTGTTTGTCTTTTCCATCTAAAAGGCGGAGCGCTTTCATTCCAAGCTTGTACAGGTCTGTTTTCTCCTCTTGCCCTCCATGAAGAGCCCACGGCTCATTTTTCGGCTTCAACCGTTCGTGCGGCTTTAGCGGCTGCTTTTCTGATGTTAATGTATATTTGCGCTGATAGCCCCTCGGTGTAATCATTTTGTTGTCGTAAAGGAATGTGGTTGAATTGCCAATGATTACGGTCGTCAGCATGCCGATATCATGATCCAGCATATTCTTCAAGTCTGTGATCACCACTTGTTCTCTTTCCCGGTAAGCGCTCTTGACGAGGCCGACTGGCGTATCCGGTGAACGGTGCTTTAATAAAATGCGCTGCGCTTCCGCAATTTGTCTCGTTCTTCTGCCGCTCTTTGGATTGTATAAAGCGATGACAAAATCAGCTGCCCCTGCTGCTTCTATCCGCTTGGCAATCAAATCCCACGGCGTTAGATGGTCACTTAAGCTGATTGTGCAAGCATCGTGCATAACCGGTGCCCCAAGAAGAGAAGCACAGGAATTGATCGCCGAAATTCCCGGTACAATCTCTACTCCCACGCCGTCCGCTTCTTTCCAACCTTGTTCAACGAGTACTTCATAGACAAGACCTGCCATGCCATAGACACCGGCATCTCCGCTTGAAATGACCGCCACCGTTTTTCCTTCTTCCGCTAATTTAACAGCGGCCTGTGCACGGCTCACTTCCTCTGACATCCCGGTGCTGATGATTTCTTTTCCCTCAATAAAGTCCGCGATCAAATCGACGTATGTTTTATAACCGATAATACAGTCGCTTTCCTTTAGCGCTTCCTTGGCCCGTTCTGTAATGTGCTCTGCGCTGCCCGGTCCAAATCCGACAACCAATAATTTTCCCTTCACTCTATTCGCCCTCCTCTGCTTACTTGGCTGTTTGCTTTTCTTTATCTTTGGCCACACCGGTTACACGGTCATTTTGAAGAATCATGCCTTTTTCGTAATAAGTGTACGTGACAGCTTCTTCAACCGGCCGGCCTTCTTGGAGATGGGAAGCCACAATTTTCTCTGCGAGCTGTTCATCCACCTCGTGGTACCATGTGCCTTCCGGGTAAACGATGACGACACAAGCATCTTTACAGCGGCCGTTACATCTTGTTCTTGTCGTATGCACCCGAACATCAAGCTCCCGTTTTTTTATTTCTTCCCTGATTGTCTGCGTGACCTCTTCTCCGCCTTTTCGCATACAGCTCGAACCATTGCAAATGAATACATGATGGTTCATTTCTGTTAAATCCCATGTCGCCACATTCCCCACTCCTTTTTGGAAAATAAAAAAGTCCTTAACTTCAGAAGAAGTTAAGGACTAAGAGCTACGTATATAAGCTACTCAAGGAACGAGTAATCATGCCGAATGCGCCGACACCGTTCCATACAGTCATCCTGTTCTTCCCTCCGAAGAATGATGGTTCGAAGAAGAAAGCAGGTCTCCTGGCTTACGGGTCCACTTACTCTTGTCCCTTCCCGGCATTACGCCAGTGGCTGTTGACAATTTCATCACCGTTTACAGTAGCGGGGGCTGCATCGGACTTTCACCGATTTCCCTATTATCCCAGAAATGACTCTCCCGGGCACTCTCTTCTTATTATTCAATTTTTATGTATGTCATCCTGATTTTTCTAAATTTCAAACTCTTTTATTAGATTAGCAGGTTCTTCATTCATTTGACAAGGGAAATTTTACACAACGTTTCTTTTGTTGAACTATGAAGAAGAAGACAAAGCAGGTACAGGAACGGAAATGAAAGGCTTCCAGCCTGTTTTCTGCTTAATGACCTGCTTGACGGCAGACATTTTTTCTAAAAAAGAAGGGTCATATCTATGACACAGCAAGCCTATCACGGTCCCGCTGTGACCTACAATGACTCCCAATTCAAATCTTTTAGCCAGCTCAGCGAACAACGAGAAAAAAGGCTTAGGCAGCAGCTCCTCATTTAACTTCGCGCTTTTCGTGACGGCAGACAAAATGGCAGGTACACTGCCGGACAAGAGACTGTCATGCATTTCATCAAATAATTGAGCCATTTGCAGCTTTGCAGCAGCAGAATATTCACCTTTCATCCTATAGTACTGTTGTGTATTCAATCGTCCCCCACTGTCATAACCGATAAGAAACAACTCAGGGAAATTTGGATAAGAATAGAGCAGTTCGCCTGTTTTCTGGTTCACGGCATTGATGCCCTGATACATAACTCCATCTGTCGGTTCAACAGCAGCAGCGATTTCTGCAATAGCTGAGTCCGTAAAGTCTATCCCCACACTCATAGCGACAGCGCGCACGGCAGCAGTTATATCCGCAGAGCTGCTTGCCATCCCTTTGCTGACAGGAATTTGTGACGAAAAGTATAATGTTCCTCCTACACTCATCCCAGCTCTCTTCAATGCAAGCTCTGCAGCGTAGATCGCTTTTCTCTTATAAGGATGGTCACTGCGTACACCAGGAGAGTGAGTGGGAACAAACCATACTTTGCTTGTTAAGGGAACAGGCAGCGTAAATAGGAACGGCTGACCATTCTTTTCTCCCTGGGCAAGCTCGCCAAATGTACCGGTGGATCTTCCAACTCCTTTTTTCACTATATAACCACCTCATTCACGTGCTTGTTCAAATAAGTAAATAGCGTCCTCCAAAAAACAGATCACCTCTTTTTTAATAGGATATAAATTTAGAAGCCCTGATTTATCTGCTGATTTCCGTACACGCCAAAACTTTTCTTCCAGCTCCCGATTTCCGGCAAACATTTCATCTGTCAGTAAGAGAACGTCAGAAGCAATCAACTTTCCCTCTTCTGATTCTGGGCCAATATTTTTAGCTACACAAAGGTCAATCCTTTTCAATAAGTTCATCCACTTATTGATCAGCTTATCATCCTGTTCCAGTTTCGGAAGCTGCTCCTGCAGGATGGTTTGCTCTTCCTCATCAAAGAACTTATTCCAATTTCCTTTCTCTTTTTCATCGCTTCTTTCTTTTCTGACTAAAGGAATTAAGTGCTCCCACTGTAAATCCCCTTCCACCTTTAAGATATTCAACAGCGTATTCGTATGAAGCACCGCTTGTTCAAGCTCCGCTATGTTTTGCCTCAATGACTGCTTATGTATGCTCAACAACTGCTCAATCGTTAATTGGGATAACACTTTCTTTATAACTTTAAGCGGCAGTTGGAGACTTTTTAAAATTGTCACCTTCTCTATTTTCAGAACATCTGCATCATTGTAAAACCTTTTTCCATGTTCATCTTTAAATGAAGGAGTCACTAAATCGATTTGATCATAATATCGCAGCGTCCGGACAGAAAGATTTAATTTTTTTGACACTTCCCCTGTAGAATAATAGCTCACTTCACTCACCCCTAAAAAAGTGCTTCCACGTGACGCAGCGTCACCTTTTACACTTACTATATCACAATGTAACGGGAAGAATAAGAATGAATGAGAAACCTTTATTTTTTAAATATTCACCATGGAAGCGGAAGGAAACTCTCCAGCTTCTTTTACTCGTGTTCGTGATCGTGCCCTTCTTTATTGAATATCTATTAAACGATTACTTGGAAAGCACATTTCAAAATGATTTATACGCCGGAACCCTCACTGGTTTTATCATGTCTATTGTCTTTACATTGGCCGTTTATTGCCTTGCTTTAAGACCACAGCGACTTACCTGGAAGGAAGTCGGCTTATCCAGTTTCCCAAAAACTTATTGGGGGGCGATCGGCGGCTGGGCAATGGTATTAATTATCGCCAGCATTTTTTTAATTATAGCAGGAGATTTATTTGGGCTTGGCTATGGAAATAAAAAAACTGACAGCCTGCAATCTCATCTTAATTTTATTAATTTTACGATTGGTTTTATCTCAGCAGCTGTCACTTCGCCTGTGTATGAAGAAATTCTTTACCGCGGCTTTCTTTACCGCTGGTTAAGAAGCAAATATGGACTGGTTATTGGAATGATAGGCAGTTCTTTTATCTTCATGCTCGTCCATATTCCAACATACAATGTGCTGCCGATTACTTTCATATCCGGCCTCGTCTTTTCCTGGACCTATGAAAAGACTAAATCAATTATCCCCGGAATGATCATTCATGCGATTTTTAATGCCCTAGCTGTCATTCTTACAGTCATTTAGTGACTAGCAGGAGATCATATGCCTCAATGCTCCTATTGCCTTTTGTTTAATAAGACTTTATTTGAATTTTTCACAAATTGAAATTTGTGAAAAAATAAACAAAAAAACGCCGTTGACACAATGAGTCGCCTTTATTTAAAATAAGGTTAACATTTATTGCTTGTTTAATTTTATTTGGAGGGATTCTTATGTCTGCTCAGCACGAAAGATTAAGAATGATGCTAACAGCCGCCCTTTTCGCTGCTATCATCGGTATTTTTGCTCAAATTACCATTCCTTTGCCACTCGTTCCTATTACAGGACAAACGCTGGCGGTCGGTTTGGCAGCCACCATTCTCGGTTCCAGATACGGAGCACTGGCAGCTCTTTTATACATGCTGATCGGGGCAGTCGGCCTTCCTGTGTTCTCAGGTATGTCCGGAGGAATGGGCATTATCTTCGGTCCAACGGGCGGATATATTATCAGCTTTGTTTTATCGGCCTTCTTTATCGGCTGGTATATTGAAATAACTAAACCGACTGTGCTGCAAGCTTTTCTAGCCAACATTATCGGCATGGTGATTAACCTCGCTTTCGGTACGGTCTGGTTAAAGATTTTCGCTGAACTTGGCTGGGTGGAAGCCTTTGCTAGTGGATTTATCCCATTTATTATTGGGGGCATCATTAAAGCCTTTCTTGCTGCCTGGATCGGTATTCAGGCACGTAAACGCTTAGCTTCAGCCCGCCTGCTGCCGCAATCGGCTTATAACCATACGGCCTAATTGCCAAAAAGAGCTGTCTGACAAGTTGGTCACTGATGACTAACTGTAAGACAGCTCTTTTTATATAGATTCAATTTTAAACTGAAACGCTTCTTCACCAACAAGATTTCCCTGAAGATAGCTCCGTTCGGTGAAAGTAACATGGTTCGTCTGGTCAATTGTGACAACCGTTGATGAGCGGGTCCCATAGTCTTCACTTCTAATAAAAAGAGGCGAAAGCTTTCTTTCCCAATCGAGAGAGACGCCTGTACGAGGCAGTTCTTCATCCGGAGCCAATTCTTCATCCTGCAAAAAGGAAAACAAACAATCAACAGATAAAGCTGGCGAATGATGCAAACACTCTTCTAGATAAGCTTTTCCTTTTCTTGATTTCGGCCAGGGCGTGTTCAGCGTGGCGTTGCTTAAGCTGTGAACGCCGGGAGCAACAGCTTCTTTCAAATCTTTTCTGTTGTTATAATACCAAAGCTCATCCGCTGTTCCAGCCAGTAAGTTAAAGCCGGGATAACTATCTTTTTGCTCCCGCAGCTCATCCATAAATACTTCCGGCGGCTCTGTGCCTGTTAAGAAAGCTTGAACAATTTCCCCACGCGACCGTTTTCCTTCGGTTTTTTCAGAAGGATCACGAAAATTCGTTAGCGCCGCAAACCGGCCTGTTTTTGTGATTCCGAGCCATGTTCCCATCTTCTCAAGATCACGCCCAGCTAGAACACTGGGCGTTTCCTCCCAATAATGAGCTTTTTGAGTCGGACGATTGAAAAACTCATCCCGGTTGGCAGCAATAACTAATTTATAGGGGGCATACGCCTGAAAACAAAAGTTAATTAAACACATACATTTGCACCTTTCTGGCAATTATGACGGCTTCACCTCGATCGGCTGCGAAGCAAGCCGGATATCATTTTTCTGGAATAGAGAAGCAATCGCATGACGAAGCCTGCTTTCTATTTTTTGCTTAATGACGATGCTTTGGACAGGGACTTCTATCTTGAACACCATCGCTTCATTGCGAAAATCAATAAAACGGACAGACTGTGGCCCCTGCGGCTTGATTTCCTTTTCAGCAATGACTTTATCAGCAGCGGCATATAACAATTCTTCAACCTTTTCCGTATCCTGCCCGAATTTTACTTCCACTACTACTTGAGCTACCACTTCAGCTCCGGAACGATTCGGTACAATCTGTTCAATAAAATACTGGTTCGGCACAATTAAAGAGCCTTCGGTTGCTGTTTTGACAACAGTGGAACGGAGCCGGATTTTTTCTACCCGGCCAAATTTGCCATTCACTTCGACTACTTCTCCGACTTCAATCGGTCGCTCAAACAAAATAATAATGCCCGAGATAAAATTACCAGCTACATTTCTCATGCCAAAGCCAATTCCGATACCGAGCACGCTAAATAAGGCGGCCGCTGCTGTTAAATCAAGCCCTACGGTCGCAAAGCTGATGGCCAGTGCAATAATCATAACCGTATAGTAGATCATCCGATTAAAAGTATAAGCAACCCCACTATCTAATCCATAATAATGATAGACTCTGCTCATCACAAAACGATTAAACAGCTTCACAAGCCTTTGGGAGAGCGATACAGTAAGGATTGCCACAAGAATTAAAAAGACAGTTACCTGTGCCTCTCCTGACGTATATAGAGGATAAAACAGCCACTTTTCCCTAGAAAAATAATAGAGAAACAGTAACAGAACGCCATAAAAAGTGAGCCAGTTTAACGTCGTATTAAGAAGAGGGATTAACTCCTCTTTCCAGGAGCCAGGCTCATATTTTTTCTTCTGATGAGTTTCATAACCAGCCATTTAACGAGCAAGATAATGGCCGTAAATAAGCAAAAATCCAGCAGCCTGCCCGCAAAATGATCCATTGAAAAAAAACGAATGACTTTCTCCATATTATCACCACTACTTTATTCTCTCCTTCTTTTCATTGCCTAAATCCCGTAGAAGTAAACAAAAGAGAAACGTACTAACGAAGGATTATTATTTCGGATATAGCGGCTTGCTGCTTTGTAATAAAGCCTGATGAAGAAACTATATGGAGATCGATTATGTAACTCTATATTATTCTTACATTTTGCTATTAAATGGATTGAAGATGAGCAATTTTCGGACACCACTAATTGTTAAACAATGAGAACTTTTCATTAATACACACTTTTTCTAATTTTCTTTCCCATTTATGGAACGGTTTATAAGCATACTACTATCCAGTTTGCTATCATTGCCCAAATAGGGTAAAGCATCACCACCTTATTTTAAATCAATACTGCTCTCCCTTTTTGATCATTACGATCATTTCTTCTTCAGGAACGAGGCCACCTCCTGTCGACCATACAAGATGAACAGCACCTTTTTGCTGACTGTCGGTGAAATGGCTCTCCAGCCAGCCGCTTACTTTTGCCCGAACAGGCCCTTCTATTCCCGCAAGAGCGGAAGGCTCCAGTTGCTCACCTTCAAGCTTAGCCATTTGATTCAAACAGATGAACAGCTTGTCATCCAACACGGTAAATACTCCGTCTAAATCATTTGCTACTGCTTTGCCGACAAAACTGGATGGTCTGCCGACGGCGAGGCCATCCGCCTCAGTTTTCAATTCGATCCCGGCATCCTGGACAGAGATTTGATCATGCAGTCCGGTCATTAAACCGAGCAGCATGCAGGGAGCTTGCACTGGTTCGGCGAAAAAGCCATAGACATGTTCTCCAAACACCCGCTTCAAGCCGGTAAAAATCCCTCCAGGTGCGCCGCCTACTCCACACGGTAAATACACAATCAATGGATGGTCTTCATCGACAGCAATGTTCTCTTTCTGAAACTGCTCCTGCAGACGGAGGGCAGCTGTTGAATAGCCGAGAAACAGCTCTTTTGAATGCTCATCATCAATGAAGAAACTGTTTTTTGTTTTTGCACTCAGCTCTCTGCCTTCTTCTACGGCACGGCTATAGTCATCTGCATACTCAATGACTTCAACCCCTCTATCCCGCAGCCGCGTCTTTTTCCATTCTTTCGCATCCGCGGACATATGGACGGTTGTCCGGAACCCAAGAGCTGCTCCTGTTATGCCAATGCTTAAGCCTAAATTCCCGGTAGAACCGACAGCGAGTGAATAATTAGAGAAAAACGCTCTCATTTCTTCGTTTGCTAGTTTACTATAATCTTCTTCTGTCGATAATAACCCATGTTCAATTGCAAGACTTTCTGCATGCTTCAACACTTCATACATGCCGCCGCGTGCTTTTACAGAACCAGCAACCGGCAGAAGGTGATCAGCCTTCATATATAAGCAGCCGGTAATCGTTTCGCAATGATACTTTTCAAGAAAAGTTTTCATATGTTCAATTTCCAGCAATGGTGACTCAATGATGCCGCCTACCTCTTTTGTTTCAGGAAAAACGGCCGTCAAAAAAGGCGCAAATCTTCTGAGCCTGGCATCGGCCTCATGTATTTCCTCGAGCGTAATCGGCCAATCGTCTGGTCCATTTTTTAACTTCTGATCGTTTATCCATGTTACTTCCTCGCCATTCCTCATTGCAGCTATGAGCGGCCATTGGCTCTCCAGTCTCTTTATTTCTTGTTTTTCGTTGCTCATCTACATCCCCCTGTTCATAATGAAAAAATTCCAAGAGCGGCCTCTTGGAATTTCTTTAGGTTATGATTTAAGCAAATACCGTTTGCTTTAAAAGTTCTTTTACTTCGCCGCCAAGCTTCTCATACTGTGCCTGTTCTGTTCTCTCTTGTTTATTCACTACAGCAAATGAAGCTGGATCGTTCAGATTCACTTCAACAACCGCGTCATATAAGTAAGTAGCATTGCCAATTAAATCAATCCAGTAGCCGCCGTCTGCTTTTTTGTGCGCGACACAGCGGACTTTGCCCCCATTATTATACACTTCAATGATTTCTTCCAGCTCATTTTTATCAAGTAAGCAAGTAATTAAGCTAGAAGCGGACATCGCTGTTCCGCAAGCATTGGTGAACCCAACCCCGCGCTCAAATGTTCTTACATAGATTTTTCCCGGTTCAATTGGATAGACGAAGCTCACATTCACACCGTCAGGGCATATGTCATTTGGACCGTTTAATTTTTCGGCAATCTGTTTTTGCTCGTCAGAAGCGATTTGATCTTGATTTACCATCGCAATTAAATGAGGATTAGGCACTGCTGCTGCCGAGAATGCAATAGAATCAGATAGTTCCGGCACGATTTCATTCAGTAGTGTGTCCTTCCCTTCAAGGTACATCGGCAGGCTTGACAGTGAGAACAGCACCGGTGAGATTTCCACACGGTAAGTTGGCACCTCTTCATATAGCTCTTCGTCCTTTGTTACTTGTAGATCAGCTTTCATCGTTTCAACGACAATTTCATCTTTTTTCAGCAATTCGCATACGTAACGGCCCAGACAGCGAAGGCCATTCCCGCACATAGAAGCTTCTGAACCATCGGAATTAAAAATTCTCATTCTCGCATCGGCCCGCTCGCTTTCCATGACGAACAAAATGCCGTCTGCTCCGAGGCTTGATTCTCTGTCACACAAAGCAATCGATAGATTCTTTCTCTCTTCCTCGGAAAAGGAATAACCGTTTGTCCATTCATCTATTAATAAGAAATCATTGCTTGATCCATGGCATTTAACTAACTCAATTTGCATGTCTTCTCCCCACAATCCGCTTTTGCTTTTTCTTATTAGCATACAAAAAAAACAGGCATTGGTCTATGCTTTCGTCACAAATATGCGAGCGTTCCGGACGAGTTGTCTTTCGAAAAGATAGGAAGCTAGGAAATGGGATGCCCATCTAAATATAAATAAAACCGTTTAATTTTTAATTTATCACTTGATATCCTTCCAATTTTTATGCACTTAGCTTTTGAGAAACAAAGCACATATAACCAACCATGTAACCAACATAAATCACCGACGCGCCTATAACCGCATATAGAGGTTTGACCCAATTGGACAGAAGAAAAATGCTGCTCATTAAAATAACCGCTCCGAAAGCACCGACGATGGCATTTTTCTGCGTCATTCTAAACTCTGTGAGATTCATATTTTTCATTTGTAAACTGATGTTGATCAACGTCATGATTGGAAGCAAGGTGATGACTCCTGACAAAAAAAGATACTTGGATTTGCTTAAAAGCGAAGCCAATACCAAAATAGAACCACCGATGGCAAATTGTACAATATAACTCAATGTCGCTCTCCCCTTTTATGTAACAATCTTTAGATGGGACCATTTTATTCTCTGGCTATATATAAGTAAACTAAATATAATTAATATTAAATATAATTAAACCTTATATCTTAGGAGCCATACAAATGAACCTAAAGAAATACATGACTTACATTAAGGTAGTGGAAACCGGCAGTTTAACGAAAGCGGCCGAACTATTAAGCTACACACAGCCGAGCATTAGCCAGATGATCAGCAGCTTAGAAGAAGAATACGGCTTCGCCCTGTTGGTCAGACAGAAAAACGGCGTAAAGCCGACAGAAAATGGCTGGAAGGTACTGAAAGCGATGCGGGACATTCAGAAAGGCTATGAAAAATTGATGGAAACCGTGGACGAAATTAATGGGCTAGAAACAGGGAAAGTTCGGATCGGCGCCTACATTAGCATCGCCACCAATTGGATGCCGCGCATACTGAGTGAGTTCAAAAGTCTGTATCCTTTTATAGAGATTGAATTGTATGAAGGAAACGCATCTGAACTGGATCGCTGGCTGGAAGAAGACATCATCGACTTTGCTATTGGTTCTTCCTACAATCATAAATGGCACTTCCGCTTTCTGCTGGAGGACCCGATTATGGCTGTTATGAGTACTCAGCACGAGCTGGCTCAATCAGATATCATCGACCTAGAAGCAATCAAAGCGGCTGACTGGATTCTCCCGTATTCAGATTCACTTTTCGAGGTGCATCACTTAATCAAAAAAGAAGGATTCACTCCTCGGGTTGCTTATCAGATAAGAGGAGATGAAACGATCATTGCCATGATACAGAACAACCTGGGGATCAGTCTGCTGCCCCAATTGCTGTTGAGTAATTCTGCTTTAGACAACATTACAGCCAAACCATTAAGCATTCTGGTCTCCAGAAAAGTAGGCATCCTCACAAATACAACGAAACATGTACACACCCCCTCGATTAACAAAATGATGAGTTTCGTGGAAGAATGGGTAAAAAAACCTAATCAGATGGAGAAGAATCTCTAGGATAAAAAAGCACACCGCTGTTGGACAGCGGTGTGCTTTTTTATCTATTATGCATAATGCAAGACAAAGTTAAACAGAAACAGCAACGAAACAATCCATAAGAGCTTGGATACTTCGCGGCCTCTGCCCATAACTATCTTTAAGACTGGATATAAAATAAAACCGGCAGCAATCCCGTCCGCTATGCTGTATGTGAATGGAATCATCACAATAATAAACAGCGCCGGGATGGCATCCGTTAAGTCCGTCAAATCCAAATGGCGGATATTTTGTATCATCAAGCTGCCAATCATCATTAGGACCGGAGCGATGGCCATGTCAGGAATCAGCTTCATGTAAGGAATGGCAAACACCGACAGCAGGAATAAGACGCCTGTCGTCAATGTCGTTAGCCCTGTTCTTCCGCCAGCAGCGATCATCGCTGAACTTTCCACAGTGGACACCGTTGGGCTCGTTCCCAAAATCCCTGAAGAAAAAGAGGAAAAGGCATTGGCTTGCAGCGCCCGCTTAAACTTATCTGGACGGCCGGCAAATTCCGTATGGCCGTGCACAAGGCCGATATTTTCAAATATGAGCACCATCGTTAACGAAAACACGGCAGACCAGAAAGGAACCGTGGCCCACTTTGACAGGGAAAATGCTGAAAACACATCGCCGTACACAGCGAACGAAAAAGAGGTATCTCCTACTTCCGGCAGCAACCCCATTACCCAGGCAGCGATGGTGCCAAATAAAATGCTCCATAAGAAGCCGCCTTGAATGCCTTTCAAAAAGACGATGATCGTAACGATCAGCGTCAATACGGTAAGGAGCACAGCCGGTTCTCCCAGATTCCCCATCGCCAAAATGGAGTGCTCTCCCCGTACAACGAGCCCGCCCTTTTCCAGTCCAATGAGCATTAGGAAAAAACCTAACCCGACTGAAATGGCCTCCTTTAAAACAGACGGAATGGATGCATTGAGCCAATCGGCCAATTTCGTCACTGTCACTAGGAAAAAGATAAGTCCTGATACCGCGACGACCCCAAGTGCTTCCTGCCAGCTCAGCGCCATCGCATGAACGAATGTATACGTAAACATTGCGTTCAGCCCCATGCCTGGCACAAGTAAAATAGGGGCATTTGCCCAAAAAGCCATAATCGCACAGCCGATAAATGAAGTGAGAATGGTCGCAATGACTGCTCCTTCAAATGGCACGCCTGCCTCCGACAAAATCAATGAGTTAACAGCCACAATATAAATAATTGTGAAGAAACCGATAACTCCCGCTGTCACTTCCCGCTTAATGGTTGTTCCGTGATCAGCTAACTGAAAAAAACCTCCACTCTTCTTCATAAATAAATGTACCTCTCGTACATCGCCCTCTCCCTACCCGCTTTTGCTGCATAAACAGCCAAGCCACAACAAGTATTGTATCAAAGCACTACTTGAAGAACAACACTGACAAAAAAGGACCTGCCCCGTTGCCGTTTGCAAATAAGCAGAACAGGTAAACAGGAGTGTGTGACACGATTTCAAATTGAAGAAAATTGATTCGTGTAGATGGTCTGAATAATTAATTATAAAATACATATCCTATTCCTGCTTAGGAGGTGAAACTTAATGAATAATCAAAGAAATAGTCAAAATCAACAAAATAACAAAAGTGTCACAGAGAGCATTAAGAACACAGCAGGCTCTGCATTTGAAACAATGCATAATGCTTTAGAAACAACAGAAAACGTTGCAATGAATACTGTTGATGCAACTAAAAACGCCGTAAATAATTTAACAGATAACACAAAAAAGAAGCGAGACAACCAATGATGAATAATGATTAAACGCCATTTATCTGGCGTTTTTTCATCTCCCCATCTTTCTCACACTCCTTTCTTCATTTAAAGGAAATCCTTTTACTGTAGCCATTTTTTGCAAGGAGAGAAATTACTATGCCTATCCGCAATCCAGTTGGAGAAGCAGAAGCGGCGGAACGACGTTTAAGAGAAGAAGCGACACGTAAAGTAAATGAAGCTAAAAATAGGATTCAAGATGCAATTAATAGTGGAGTTGACAGTCTTAACCGTCAGGATGTGGCTAAGGTATCAGAACATTTTAAAGAACACATTCCTCCCGAAATAACTAAAAAAGGAAAAGAATATGCACTTAAGTTGGAGGAGGTAAAAAGCAAGATTCAAGAACTCCAAAACGCCTTAGATATAAACATGATAAAGAAGGAAATGTTATACAGAGCAGAGGAATTTTGTGAAGCATGCCTTAAAGAAAAGCTTGGATTTCTTTCGTCTATCAGTTTAAAGAGCATTCCCAGAGTGAAATTAGATTTTAACGGTCAAGAAGAAAACCTTGATGCCCGCATCAAGGTTTTCTTTATAGGTGCTCCCTTTCAGTCATAAGCTTTGCAATATTTACTTTACCTTATTATTTCCTCAAATAACCTGCCCCGTTTCCGTCTCAAAACAGCAGGAGCAGATCCTTCTATTATCCTTCGATCGATCTAACCAAGTTTGCCATCTCAATCGCTGTCGCAGCAGCTTCCCAGCCTTTGTTGCCAGCTTTTGTACCAGCGCGCTCAATCGCTTGCTCAATCGTGTCCGTTGTCAGCACACCGAAGATGACTGGTACGCCTGACTGCATGGCGGCTTGGGCTACCCCTTTTGTTGCTTCATTGCTAACGTATTCAAAGTGAGCTGTAGATCCACGGATGACTGTGCCAAGTGTGATAACGGCATCGTATTTGCCGCTGTCCGCCATCTTTTTGGCGATCAACGGAATTTCAAATGCGCCCGGTACCCAAGCGGTATCCACGTTTTCTTCTTCAACTCCGTGACGGCGCAGGGCATCCTCTGCTCCGCTCAGTAATTTACCAGTAATAAATTCATTAAAGCGGGCAACAACGATGCCCACCTTTAAGCCTGTTCCAATTAAATTCCCTTCAAATGTTCTGCTCATGTTCTTCTCTCCCTAATTAAATAGTTAAAAAATGACCTAACTTTGTTACTTTCGTTTCCAAATAGCGGCGGTTTTCATCTTTCGGTGGCATTTCCAACGGCACGCGATCGATGATTTCTAAGCCGTAGCCTTTTAAGCCGGCAATCTTACGCGGGTTATTTGTTAACAGCTTCATTTCTTTAACGCCGAGGTCACGTAAAATTTGAGCCCCAATGCCGTAATC
The DNA here is from genome assembly GCF_003600835.1 of Bacillus sp. PK3_68. Lineage (NCBI taxonomy): Bacteria > Bacillati > Bacillota > Bacilli > Caryophanales > Bacillaceae > Bacillus > Bacillus sp. PK3_68. Next base: position 565,578 of record NZ_NQYC01000001.1, read on the forward strand.
ACGCAGATCGTCCGGGAAGCCAAGCTTTTCATTGGCTTCTACTGTATCATAGCCCTGTTCCTGCAACTTGTACGCCTTCAGCTTGTTGATCAAACCGATGCCACGGCCTTCCTGCCTCATATAAAGCAAGACGCCGCGGCCCGCTTCTTCGATTTGCTGAAGCGCCGCATGCAATTGAGGGCCGCAGTCACAACGGTAGGAACCGAAAACATCGCCCGTTAAGCATTCCGAATGAACACGGACAAGCACAGGAGAACCATCGCTTACATCACCTTTAATAAGGGCTACATGGTCTTTGCCCGTCAAATTTTCCGTGTAGCCAACCGCTTTAAAGTGGCCGAATTCTGTCGGCAGCTCAATTTCTACTTCCCGGGTAACCAATGCTTCCTTCTTGCGGCGATATTCAATTAAATGTTGGATGGTAACGATTTTCAAATCCAGCTCTTCCGCCATCGTGAATAAATCCGGAAGTCTTGCCATCGTTCCATCTTCCTTCATAATCTCACAAATCACACCCGCACCTTGATGGCCGGCAAGCAGCGCTAAATCCACCGCTGCTTCTGTATGGCCGGCCCGTTTTAATACACCGCCTTTTTTGGCAATGAGCGGGAAAATATGGCCTGGCCGTTTAAAATCGGCAGGCGCTGCATCCTTCTTCATCATTTCCTGGATCGTTGCTGCCCGTTCAAAGGCGCTGATCCCTGTGTGAGTCGATACGTGGTCAATGCTCACAGTAAATGCGGTTCCGTGGCTGTCTGTATTATGATCAACCATCATATTTAAGCCGAGTTGTTGGGCTTTTTCTTCTTCCACTGGTACGCAAATGAGGCCGCGGCCCACCTTCGCCATGAAATTCACCATTTCGGCATCAGCCAGGTCTGCCAGGCCGACAAAGTCACCTTCGTTTTCGCGATCTTCATCGTCCACAACGATGATGACTTTCCCATTTCTAAGGTCTTCCAGTGCTTCTTCTATCGATGCAAACATCTTTTTCACCTCGTTTGTATTATTAGGCAAAGCCGTGTTTTTCCAACAGCTCCATCGTTACGTTGGAAGCTGGTTTTTCCGCTTGCCGATTCATCATTCGCTCTACATATTTCGCAAGCATGTCACATTCAATATTAACTGGATCACCGATCGCTTTTTTCGCTAAAATCGTTTCCTCTTGTGTATGCGGAATGAGCGAGATCGTTATTTCTTTTTCAGACACATAAAAAATTGTTAATGATGTCCCATCTAGCGCCACCGATCCTTTCGGCATCAGGTAAGGCGCCAGCTCAGCCGGATAAGTGATATCCACATAAAGCGCATTTTCAACTTGTTTCTTGCCCGATATCGTCCCGACACCGTCTACGTGGCCGGAAACGAAATGACCACCAAAACGGCCATTCGCTGCCATCGCCCGTTCCAAATTCACTTTTGATCCCCGATTTACTTTGTTCAAGGAAGTGTCCTGGAACGTTTCCGGCATAACATCAACCGTAAAACGCTCAGCGGTAAAACTTGTAACGGTTAAGCAGACACCGTTCACCGCGATGCTATCCCCGAGCTGGACATCCTCCAGCACTTTTGAGGCCGCAATTGTTAGCTGCATCGACTGGGTCCGGGCAAGCACCTCTTCAATGGTGCCAATTTCTTCGATAATGCCAGTGAACAATATTGTCACCCTTCTTTCCGTGAAGCCGTAATCTTAATATCTTGTCCGATCATTTCCACCTTATCAAACGTTAATGGAATGGACTCATCCATCGTTGGGAATCCTTCTCCCCCGAAAGGAGTCGGCGCGATTTTGCCGCCGATGAGCTTAGGTGCCATGTAAATGATCAGTCGTTGAAAGGCTTTTTCCTGGTAAAAGGAAGCATTCACTTCACCGCCGCCTTCTACGAGCAGCGTCATGATCCCTTCCTCCCCTAATTTTTTTAAAAGAAGAGGGATCGGAATATCAGCCGTTTCCAGGCGAATCACATCAGCACCTGCGGTAATTAACGCTTCTTCTTTGTCAAGAGAGGCTTCGTTGCCACAGATAATAAGCGTCTCGGCTTCTTTGTTTTCGATTACTTTTGCAGTTATAGGAGTACGTAAATGTGTGTCTAAAATGACTCGAATGGGGTGTTTTCCTCTGTGGGGCAAACGGGTTGTAAGGAGAGGGTTGTCCTGAAGAACAGTATTCACACCGACTAAAATCGCATCATGCTCATGTCTCAAACCATGAACATCTTCTCTTGCCGGCGCATCTGTTATCCAGCGGCTATGACCTGTGTAGGCGGCTGTTTTGCCATCGGCTGTAATGGCTGTTTTCATTGTGACGAATGGGGTGTTATGTTGAATAAAATGAAAAAACGGTTGTAACAGGTGATCTGCGCGGTCCTGGCAAATGCCAATCTCCACTTCGATACCGGCAGCTTTCAATTTCTGGACACCTTTTCCGCTCACCTGCGGATTCGGATCCATCGTCGCGATAAAGACCCGCTTGATTCCGGTTGAAACGACAAGGTCTGCGCACGGCGGCGTCTTTCCATGATGTGAGCAAGGCTCCAACGTAACATACAAATCAGCTCCCATCGCTTCTTCTCCGGCGGCACGAAGCGCATGAACTTCCGCGTGGGGAGTGCCTGCTTTCAAGTGGGCGCCCATTCCAATCACACGTCCGTCCTTCACGACTACGGCGCCAACCGGCGGGTTTGGAGACGTCTGTCCTCTGACACCCTCCGCAAGCGACAAGGCTAACTCCATATATTGTTCCTTTAACATTTCGCTAGTCCTCTCTCCATCCAATAAGTATTTTCGTCCAATGAATGGTTTACAGCCAATAAACCAACAAAGCCCCGTATATATAAAATATACGGGGCGTAAAAGGCATAGCCAAATAAACATCTTAAAAATCAATTTTTAAAATGCCTCATCCTTCTCCCATCCAGACTTTCACTGTCGGCTTCGGAATTTCACCGAATCCACCGCTTTCAAACGAACGCGGGTCACGGACTAAGAGCCATTGCTCATCACCGCCGGTGGGGAATTTCACCCCGCCCCGAAGGATACACTATTCAAGTTAATTCTTATTATCACTCTAGGAATACGGTTGTGTCAAGGTTTTTAATCTTCCCATTATGATTAATTTGGGTCAAAAAAGAAGGTTTTTGATGAATTTGGTCCCCAATTGGTCCCCATGGTCCCCAATAAAACAAAGGAGCCATCTTCTTCATAATGGTTCTTTTACTACATAGAGTTTTCTTTTATTATTTTTAGCTTTCACAAGTTCAAAGCTTTGATGCAGTTGATCAATAGAAAAATAACGAGATGTTCCATCTGTCAACCCGAGAAAAATTTTATTAATCGGCACTGGTGTTGCTACCATAACCGGCAACCTCGTTTTTTTACATCTAAATTCGTACCCTCGATTAAACACCAATTCTTCTAACTCCTCAAGCGTTCTCACGCCTTCTAGCGAGCGAATCACTCTACTCTCCCCCTTTTTATCGTACACAGGCATATTTCTACACAAAATTACAAAATCCTTCCAATGAAAAAACCCCTCTCAAACGAGAAGGGCTTTTTATAATTAGATAACTTTAACTATTCTCTTTCTCACTCTTAGGAAATCAGTGTTGAGTAATAGAATTTATTTGTTGATTGTTTTGATTCTGTTGATTTTGTTGGTTTTGCTGAGACTGCTGAGAGCTCAGTTGTTTCAGTTGCTGCTGGGATTGGTCAATCTGCTGAGTCATTTGATTAAGGACACTAAATGATTGGAGGCTTTGCCCCACACCTTGCAACATTTGAGCTGCTTGTTGAATGGTTCCTTGAAGTTGTTGAAAAGTTTGTTGTTGTTGATTCTGTGCTTGACTTCTAAATTGCTGCATTTGCTGTAACAACTGAGAAGCCTGCTGATTCTGAGTTGTAGATGATTGCCCCATGGAACTTAATTGCTGTTGAGAATTTTGAAGTTGGCTCAATGCAGATTCCATAGAATCTAACTGGTTTCTTAGAGGTGCTAATTCTTCTCCAATCTCTTCCTCGAATTTTCTTTCTGCTACTCTTTCTACCACTTGTTCAGTTACTTCTTCTGTTGTTTTCTTAGCCATTATAAAATCCTCCTTTGTTAGATTCGGCACACTTTCCATCACCAAGTCATCAGTCCCGTTCTCCACTTGTCTCCCTTTATCTGTGGAAACAAAATAAATAACAGCAAGGATAACCAGGCCGGATATCAATAGCGTAATGATCAAGTTTACTACCTCCTGGACTGGCGACTATGTGCGAACATTTGAAACACAATGATATTATGGTCTTTGAAAAAGGCCCTTATTAGTGCCAAAAATAACCGCTTAAGTAGTTAAACAGAAAATTATGTATGCTTAATTTTTGTATAGATTTCATATAAAAAGCTCTTTTGAATTTTGGTTCAAAAGAGCTTTTTCACAAGATATTAAATGCTATTATATAGAAATTGATCAAGCTTATTGATTGTTTTGGTTAGATAACGTTTGCTGTGAATTCGAGTTATTGGTCATATCACCCATCATAGGTTGTGCCATCTGCTGAATAGGCTGACTGTTTAACGCATTGGATACAACCTTTGTCATCTGCCGAAAAGTTCCGTTCTGTACTCCTCTTGATATTCCGTAAATAGCAGCCCCAGTAGCACCTACAGCTAATATAGAAGTCAAAACCCCGCGTTGATTGTTCATAAAAACCCTTCCTTTACTGGATATTGAAATGCGCAGGTTCTAAAAAGTTTGTTTTTTAGAACCCTATTTAGCTTTATATAATTAATGATTGATTATGCTGGTAACTATTTACCTTAATATAAACGAATTAGTAAAGAAAAACATACCAGTAAAGCAGCTGAAAATATGAATAAAAATGATAAGCTATACTAACTCCATGTTAGGATCTACTGTACAAATAAAACAAATCGGCCTCATGTTAAGCTATACATAAAAATTAATAAACTGAACAAAATGATAAAGCAACAAAAATAACAATGAAAGAGAGGAAACAAAAGTGCCTAAAAAGTGGTTACATATACTACCTGCCTTTTTATTATCAGCCGTAGTATTAATGGGTTGTAACAATGATAATGATCCAGTAGAAGATGACAATGATACACAACAAACACCTCAAAATGACAATAACAATGAGAATGAGATTAATGATATAGGCCCTGACAACGAAAATGACATGAATAGGGACGATGATATCCTGCCTGATGGTGAAGACGATAGGAACAATGAAAATGATATACTCCCCAACGGTGAAGATGACACGAACAACGGAAATGACATACTCCCTAACGGTGGAGATGACACGAACAACGGAAATGATATACTCCCCGATGGTGATAATAACCAAAACAATGAAAATAATCTGATGCCTGGGGATAACAATATGAATGAAAATGATGAAGATCTCCTTGAAAACAATAGAGATACGGAAGATCCTAATAATAAGAAAAGATAAATAAATACCTTTACAACAGAAAGGGAGCTGCCTTAATGAGTATTCTTCTAAGGTAGCTCCCTAATCTATTCACTTATTTACGTCTTTGTCCCTCAGTTTTGGTCGCTTACCTTTTTGTGAAAGGCTGCATAGATAGCTATGATAACCCCTCCTGCCATGCCTGATAGCGTATCGGTCATCGTATCTTTATTATCATCACTTTCCAAAGCCCCCATAACAGACCCAATAAACTCTATCACTTCCCAAAAGGCACTGAAGGTTACCGCGAATGTTAGGACAAATAGAAAAATCAGCCAGCGAGAAATTCTTCTTTCTGCCGACTCAGGAATGAGAAGCCTGTATAAAGCCATTGCAACAAAGGCTGTGAAAACACTTCCTCCAAAATGCAGAACCGTATCCCACCAAGAAAAACGATCATAAAAACGTAAAACGGCGCCTAGGAAAAATGCGAAAAAAAGCAAAGCATAATACCCTATAATCAACGGCAAGCTAAAAGGAATCCTTTTTAAAAATAAAAGAAGGACAGGCAGAAAACCAATCACAATTCTCCCCAGCATGTCTGTCCATTTAGGGGAAGATCCATTTAAATGTTGTAAGAAGAAAGCAGATGCTATCAAGACAGCAAACCCTATGCTTAATATCAATATGGCTTTCTTTTTCATATTTATCGCCTCATCTGTAAAAGTTCTTATCATTTACTTGTAAAAACAGGGACTAAAAGGAGTACACTTGTCTATGTATTAATGGATTTAAAAATTCGTTTCTCCTCTTTGTAACGTACTATTGAATGTATTCCAACTAATTTCTTCACCTACTCCTTTTATCAATTCATATATCCCTCTCCTTATTCTTCATATTTATAAACATTGTTCCATACGTATTGTTAAATTGCCCGCTTACCCTGAAAAAATACGGAAGGTCCGATTCAATGTATTGTATCTGTAGCTTTATTTTTCCATAAAGATGGATATAGCACTTTTTATATGCGTTGGATATTTTTTTAACACATAATCAAACAGCATTCTTCTCATTCTAAAACTGTTGCTCAAATGTAAGGAGGAATCATGGATGACAGTAATTAATGATGTCAAAAAAACACTAACTAGATTAAAAAGTGAAGGTGCTCTCATTGCAATTATCACCTAGAATTTATCATTCATTTGTTCGACCAAAATGGTTTACAAGGATTTATATCCAAAATAAGATTCAAGAGCATTTTGATTTTGCAAATAAAAAAGTGTTGGATTTTGGAGCAGGTACTGGAGCCAATTGCACTTTATGTTCACCCGATCACTACTTCGGAATTGATCCTGATTCACGTAGAATTGACTTCGCCAAGCGGCTATATTCTCCATACCGTTTTGAAACGTTTACGGGAAATGAACTTCCTACAGAGGATAACAGCTTTGATGTTGTTTTAATTATCGCCGTCCTGCATCATATTCCTCCCGAAATGATCCGAGGCTATGTACAAGAGTTCAGAAGGATTTTAAAGCCCGGAGGAAAAGTTATTGCGATTGAACCTTGCTTTTTTGAGAAATCACCAATCTGCAATTGGTTTATGAAAGTAAATGACAAGGGAGATTATATCCAAAAAGAAGAGGCTTATTTAAATTACTTTATAGAGGAAGATTTTCGTTGTAGTGTACTAAAAAGATTTAAAAAATGTTTTTTTTACAATGAACTTTATTTTACAGCCTTTGTTTAATTTTTAAGCAGTCTTGTAAATGACTTGGAGATGACGCTATTACCTGGCTCTCCATTAATTACCGCTAATCATTCATTCTTGCCTCCTTTATAATATGAAAAGAGGGAGGGAGAAGATGATCTTACTTTTATCAGTTATTTTAATTTTATTTACCATCGCGATGCTTCTTTTCTATAAAGCGCATAGAAACACTCAAAAAGTCGCTTTAAATAAAATAAATTTGCCCGCCTTAAACTCTCATCAGTCACCGGACACATTTTTCAATGTTCTTCACATCTCAGATATGCACCTTGAGAAAATTTCCATTTCACCTGAACAGCTTTATCGTAATTTGGAAGGTGAAAAAATTGATTTAATTGCTATTACAGGAGACTTTCTCGATAAGAAACGCAGCATTCCTAAGTTGGCCCCTTATTTAAAAATTTTCAATCGTCTAGATGCACCTTTTGGGATCTATGTTGTCTTTGGAAACCATGATTATCATCTTAAACAAAAGGATTTTGAAATTTTAAGAAGCCTATTAAGGGAATACGGTTGTAAGACACTCCAAAATGATAATGAGACAATTATTGTCAATGGACAGCCTGTAAACATAATTGGAGTTGATGATTTCCACACCCGAAGAAGTGATCTACAATTATCGTTTGCTCATCTAAAAGAAGGATACAATTTAGTTTTAACTCATGATCCCAACGTTGTACTGAATATGAAAAATTACCATTACGACTATCTCCTGTCAGGACATTTCCATGGAGGACAGATTCATTGGCCTAAACCTTATCACCTCGCGAAACTAGGGAGAGTCATGATGAAAATGAATATGATTAAAGGACTTCACTATCATAACGAAAAACCTTTTTATATTAGTGAAGGATTAGGACAGACATCCATTAATATAAGAATTGGAAGTCGTCCCGAGATGACGCTTCACCAGTTGCCTATAAATAAAATAGCAAAAGAAAAGACTCTAATAGTGGTTTAACGTTAGAGTCTTTTCTTTGGTTAGTGTCAAGCTTAAGCTTAATTCTATTTTCAAAAACCAGCTGAATTTAGACATAGAAGATCTATTTAAAGTAACGGAAAATCAAAGGTGCCTTCTCTCAAAACAAAAATAGCCCCTACTCATTAGGAATAGGGGTTTTTCACTTTGAGTGTTCAATTAATAGGGGATTGGAGCCCCATAAGAGAGGTAGTATTTGAGCCTCAATCACAGGTGTTTCATTTTAATGAAAAGGAGAAATGGTTGCCTTATATTAATATATTAAACAGCTACTGGTTTAGTGCGTCTTTTTAGAATGAAATTTCTTTCTAAGATGAAAAAGATATCACATCTCCTCTCTAATTTGCGGATTGAAACCAAATTCTCGACTGATGTTCTGTTGAGCAGTCATAGCCGATTCCAACGTATCGAATACGCCTGTCCAAATTCTTTTTTCCTTAGCAAATGGCTTGTACCCTAGCTTCTCGCCAATTAATTTAGCTTGCTTCCCCGCCTCTTCTTCAGTTTTAAATGAGCCTGTATAGATACGATACTTTCCCTTTGTGACAACAGCGGCCTTTGTCTCTTCCTTATTCAAAAACCATGACAGCTGTTTGTTTCCTATCAGTTGATTTAAGTCTACATTTCCTTTTATACCAGATAAACGACCAGTATCAGTATATTGGTGTAGATCACAAGGATAGTCTGGCTTTTTTTCGCCATATCGTGGAATCCAAACGAAGTCTGCTTTGATTTTGTCTGCTTGAAACAGCTTGTACGTATGATGACCAACATACAGTCCCACTTTTTTCGCTCCCAATCTCCGCAACTCATCAATGAAAGCCTGTGTACCGGCTCTCATATCGTTCATCGTTTTAACTTCCACATCAGCTACCCAGAATAAGGCTTCTTTATCGCCTCTCTCCCAGAAATCCCGTGCTTCCTTTTTAGCATCATTGATAGAAACAAACCGACAAAAAGCATAGTTGCCAAATGGCACTCCATATTTTTTAGCTCCGGCTACATAGTTTTTATATTGTCGGTCCCGCACTCGGGACCCGTCTTGCACTCGAAGGATAGCAAGAGACAATTCTTTCGATGCTTTACTCCAGTCAATATCCCCTTGATGATGAGACAAGTCTGCAATTTTACTCATTATTCGCCCACCTCTTTTTTATACTTAATGTCTGCTTTATTTGTCTCTTTATTGTCTTCTTTCAACTGAGCAAATGCATGGCTAATTTGTGCTGGAACCTGGACACCCATGTGACCAAGATTTTCAATGAAAGAAATTCCCTCCATACCAATTAAAAAAAGAATCATGGCATTTCTCATAAAGTGGCCACCGCTGCCAGCCACAATATCCAGCTGGTTAGCTACAATTACTGCTAGCAGCATGGCTGCCTTCTTCATCAGTCCTTTAAATGCTTTTTTAGATTCTACATTCTTTTTAAAAAAATAAGCAACAGATAAACCGCTTATATAGTCCGTTGCCATTAGTACCATTAAAGCAATTACAAACTGATCAACGCCTCCAAATAAATAGGCAGCGCTCATAAAAGCACCGCCCGTCACTGTGTTCCATAATGTATCTGTGTTATGCTGCATCTTTTTCCTCCTATTCAGGGCAACTTCTTTCGTAAGTTTCCCCTCACATATCCCTTTTCTTTTCATAAAAAAGACACCTATTCTGTTAGGTGTTTTTTTGCCGGGTTATATTCCTGATACTGAGTATCTAATCTTTATGTTTTGCTAGATAGTCCGCTTCAGTGACTAGATAAATTTCTGGAATCAAATTAACATGAGAATCAATCGTATGATGAATGGAACCTATTCTGTATTGTTGATTGTGTTCTAAAGTACTTTTAGAAACTTCCTTCGCTGCTTTTCCAATCTCTTTGAATATTTGATTAGAAACAATAATAACATCACCTTTTTGTAAAGGATATGGATATTTTATTTTACCTAATCTAGGAAATTCACCCGTTTTCTTTTGATATCCTAAATGAAAATTATACTCATACATTTTACCCTCTCCTTTTGCCTTTACAGTAATTATCGGCTAAAGAGAGAGACTTTTGACAATAAAAAAATAACGCCTACTATCCAGTAGCGTTTGCGTCCAATACTTGATATACCATTTCTTGCAGATTCGATAATTTCGGTACCTGTTCTCTCTCATAGTTACCATTTTGTACATTTCTAGCCCAGATCGCCACTAAAGCACTATTTATGGAAAACATCACGCATTACCTCCTGCAATGATTGTAGTTAGCTCCATGATTGCCTGTTCGTTTTGAATGTTTCGCAGTTCTTGTTTTGCAGCTAGCACGGTCATCTCGAGAAGCGATGTTTCAAGCTCGTCATTCTTTTTCTTTAACTGATCAAATTTTTCCTGCAAATACCCGCCGTTTTCGCGGACGATTTCTTCTTTAAGCTGTTCATCTACGATGAAGTCATTGTTAGCAGCATCCCATTTATAATATCCAGATAAAATATTACGTGGAAGAACGTGATCATCATATTCAATTTCTTCAAACCCTTCATATGAATAAGTTAGAATGTCACGAACGACATTGCTTTTGTCCGTTTTAATGTAGAATTTCATTTTTATCCTCCTTCAATTAAATATATTCATTACTTTTCTCTCTTCACCAATGCTGCCGTTTTGTAGAGCATAACCAAGAGAATAATCTCCTTCTAAAGGAACAGTATTGTTTTTATACGCTTTTAGTTCATTTTTATAGTAATTAGCTCCAATAAGATGTTCTCCATCAGGAGAGATAGTAATATTCCAGTCGCCTGTTCCCCCCATATTGATGCTTTGAAGAAGATGAAACTTATCTCCGTTTCTTTTGTATCTATTTCTCCCACCATTAACAAACAAAATTTTTCCATTAGGATGAAAACGGAGAAGGTTGGCGCCGGCTGATCCGATATTTACTGAAGGTTGTTTGTCAATTGCATTATCGATTTCTACTGGATTACCATTATTCCATTGGTACACAACAATTTGATTGTTATTTGTGCCCTTATTGAAAATCAACAGCTCGTCATTCGAAGAAAATGTCACTCCTTCTGTAGTAATCACTAAAGAACTTTCGATTTCAGTAGCCCTTCGAAACGTGTTATCACCCAGATTTTCATATACTAAAGTGCTGTTCCACTCAGAAATAACAATGTATCTTGAGTCATTAGATATAGCAATATCTCGAGGAACTGGACCCGTTGTTAATAACGTTAAATAATGGAACTCTACTAAGTCTGGAGTGTTTGCATTCAGAATTCTATAAACTAAAATTCCTGATGTTTGCGAAGATCCTATCCACCTGCGCACAAATAAATAATTTCCATCAGGAGAGAACATTGTCTTTCTGCCGCCTTGAATTCCTGTAATGGTATTAGCTACTTTAACGAAAGAGTCCCCTATTCTTTTATATAAAGTAACCCCCGCCCCTGTAGTGGAGTTTTCTCCTGCATGAGCAAAAGCAACTAAATTATTTTTATAGAAAGCAACACTGGCACAATTCTTTTCAGGCATAATATCTGGATTCGGCAACTTAACTAGTTCATCCCCAATTCTTTTAAAAAAAGCAATCGATCCATAACGGCTGGTTTCTCCCATTCGTTGAACAACAGCTACATAATTACCGTCTTCTGATATAGCTGTATCAATATGATCTGTAAAAAAACCAATCGGTTTAGGTAATTGCTTGGTTTCATACTTCACAGAAACAGGCTCACCGTATTTAATGTCTTCAGCAAAAGTAACTTTCTCTGATACCTGTCCTTTTATTTTTGTACTGCTCCCCCCGCTAAAAACCCCACCATGTTCACGAATATCAATCATCGAGGTACCTCCTCAACATAATCCCCGTCTGCATCATAAATCACATCATATATAACCGGTGCCCCTACGACTGTTATTCCATCTGCAGCGTAAGTTGTCACTGTGCGGACTGTTGGATTTCCGTCAGCATTCGGTTCACTAAATTCAGCCCTCATAAATAACGTTCCGTCTTTTCTCTTCTTCTCTACTGTAAGAAAAATTCCGTTTGCATTCTTGGAAGAACGTTTGGTAACAAACCTTTCCATATGCTGCAGCATGGCTTCTGGGGCTGTGTCTGTGTAGGCTTTGGCATTTGTTTCGGCTGTTTTTACTGCTTTGGATGTAGCTGCAAACTCTTCGCTATCACTGGTGGTTGAGTTGCTTAATTGAACAATTCCTTTTTGTGTAGTGGAGGCCTCTTTTACTTCTGGAATTGGAGGACATTGATCTTCTGCCAGCTTTCCATTCGGTCCTAGTGTCGCAACCTTTTCATCGATCTTGCGGAAATTTTGATTGAGCATTGTTTCAATATTGAATGTATCTTCCTTATCAACGATTGGATCTTTCATATATAGATTTAAACGCGGAGTATGTTCAGCCATCCTATACACCTCCTGCAAACTTATTTAATGGAGTAGCTTCCATCTCAGCTAATGTCATAGCTTCTACATCCTTAATCAATAGATATTTGAACTCAAAATCTATCACTCGATGTGCTGGCAATATTTTTCGGATAGCTGTTTTTATATCTTCCAAATTGGGCGGAATGCCATAGACATCGTTAAACGTAACAAGGATTTTTGATTCTCCCTTTATAGCTTTTACTTCAACCGAACCATTTTGGAAGGATTCAGCTACATTTTTAATCATCCCTACACTGACCCTGCCGATACCACGCTTCTTAGACTTTAAAACTGACCTACGATGTTCAAGTGGTTTGTTAACATCAGTTGGGATCTTAAATTCCTTTTCCATAAGTGTCAGTCCCCATGTTGCACTGTCAATGAACACGTTATCAAGGACCTCCTCTATATGGCGCTCTAGACGATCAAAGACCTTTCCCTCTACTCTCGCCATTTCTTGAAACTCTGGGCATTTACGTAAAACAGGTGGTAAATCCGCTAGCATCTCCTCTCGACTAGACATTAAGTGTCACCTGCCCAACAACGGGCACTTCACTTTCCCTTAGAATGATATTAGTAGCCTGTCCATTGATTAATAGAGTTGAATAATCAATAACCCCTGGAATAATCAAAAATAACGAACCGATCACCCGTTGCCGGACAATTGGCTCTGTCTCTTCTTTAAAAGCTATGGATTTTAAATGATCTGCAAGTGCTTGTTGAAATTGCTCCTTTACAACCTCTATTGTGGTTGAAGAGTTAATTTCAATGGTAGCAACTACATTTATGAACACCGGCTTTGCGCTTTCAACTGTCACAAACGAACCGATTGGAGCTAACCCTTCACCTTGGCCTGGAACCGGATCTAATGCTACTTGAATACTTTGAACCAACTCTTCAGAAGCTGGCATAAACTCAGAGTTCACAATAACTACTTTTACTGTGTCGGGACCGTCCCAGTTAGGAAATACTTTAACTGCTCCTACCCCCTCAAACTCTCTCACCCATTCTTTGTAGTGACCGATATTTCCACTTGTAGCTGGCTCAGCTACTTTGTCTTGATACCGAACAAATAGGGATTCCTCATCCTCTTTCTCTCTCCCTGGAATAATGATCTCACCAAGCAAGGCGGTTTCTAACCCATTAATCGTTTCTGAAGGCATGAGTTCAGTGCCTACAGGAAACTTGTTGCCGATTGTTCCCTCCGTTTCACACTGTAATTGGATTCCATTTTCATTTTCGATTACTACAAAATAAACGTCTTCTACGAAAAAACGACTCCCTATGGGAACCGGAATATTAAACTCTCCTCTACGTATAGCTGCAACGGCATCTTTATAATAGACACCCATTTCAGATGTCCGTTTCTCTAAGTATTCACCTTCACTTGTTGATGCAAAGGATAGCTCTAATACTCGATCTAAAAATCGATAGAGCTTAGCCACTTGGGCAGCGCTTTTCGCATAGGAGGCATATAGAGGAGAGATTTCACTTACATCAAATGACGGATCGGTCTCGTCAATCATTTCTTGTAAAATGTTTTCGAATGTATACTCCTCAAACATTAGGCCGATAACACCTCCTCTATTTGTATTCCCCCGAGTGTCGTATCCACTTTAAAATTCACATGGAAAGCATCCTCAATATGCTTGATCACAAAGTCATAGACTTGTTCAATTCTTGGATCATACATAAGCGCTTCAGTAACAAGACGCTCAATCTCCATAATTTTAAAAGCAACACTCGTTTCATTGTCAGCCAACATTTCAGCAAGCTCATTTCCAGTGTCTGAGGAGTAAATCGGATAAGCATAGCGCGGAATATACAGGGCAAATAAAATAAATTGCTTAACGGCCTCCAAACCGCTGATCAGTTCACTCGTAAGCCGGTTATTTTCAAAATCAAATCGATAGGTTTTTAATCTCAGAAGTTCATTCACTGACACTTCTCCTGTTTGAGGAATATCAAGTTCCGGCGATAGAGCCAACGTTGCCACCCCCTAGTTGCTTACTCGATCTAAGACATAATAAAAGCCACCACCCTGGATGGCAGCGACTTTGAGATTATCTCCTATCCTTAATGCATTAAGAACTGTATGTGTCTCTATTCCCCGAGGCGTTTGAACTTGTACAGTATAATCTGTTAAGGATTTCGGGATAATAAATGACTCTTCTGAGAGAATGAGCTTATTATTATTCATTAAACGGATGCTCACAGGATTGGTTGACACTACATCGGCGTCAAAGATTCTGACTGGGTTTTCTATCTCTCCTGCTTTTAATGAGTGCTTTTTAATTTTGTCACTCAATGCCACTTTCCCTCACCTCTACAGAACTCGATTAATTTGCATGAATTTAGGGCCCCAGTATGAGTTGTTACTTCTTAAATACCCGTGCTCTTTACAGCCACTGTTTCCTAAGCTCACACAATAACCCGGTTTTGTGATAATACCGACATGCGAAACACCCGACCGATAAGTTCCCTTAAAGAAAACTAAATCACCCGGTTGCCCTTCGTTGTCTCCGACTTTTCTTCCTTTTTTAATTTGGTTAGCTGTGCCATCACCAAGATTTATACCAACCTTCTTGTAAATGAACTTTGTGAATCCGGAACAATCACCACTACCTCTAGCAATGTTTTTTCCTCCAAAGTCATATTTGAGACGACCAATATAACTTCTCGCGAGAGTGACCACTTCCTGGGCCTTGGAAGATCCTCCTGTTGATCCTGAACTTGAAGTTGATGAAGTTGACGATGAAGATAGCTCTTCCATTTCAGGGAAGTCATTCGTCTCAATTAAATGCAGGCTCATCGTATGTTTGTTTCCAACAAACGTATGGACGTCCGTGTCAATGTACATTGTACGTTTGAGACGAATATCATCAATAATTGCATAAATGGCATTTCCGCTTGTGGCAGACTCAATACCGAGCGCCTCTACATCTAACTTCTTTTTGACTCCTTTTTTCTTGTCCAAAATCTCTTTTCCTTTTTCGTTAAGGCTGATTTATTTAAGGTTTCCGATACCTTTTCGAAGTGTTGAATCACTCCAAACTGTTTTTTGCCTTCACTGTCTGTGACAACCGCTGTGACAGTCTTATTTCCTTCACCAGATGTTAATTTGACTCGTGTAGCTGTCTCCTCAATTGATGTATCATAAGTATAATCAATGATGTTATTACCTACTTCAAGAACCCATTGAATATCCTGCTTTTTCAATTCTGTTAAATGTACTTTTCCAAGACGGGAATAGATATGAAACTTTCTCTTGGAAGCCTTATGTGTATCGATCATTGCTCGAAGTGCAATATCGTAAAGAGACGTTTCCTGATCAATTATCTTTCCTACCCTTTCTTTCGTGTTCACAAAAGAGCCATGTGGGACTTCGAAGTCCTTGCACATCTTCAACAAAATTTCATCAAGACGCTTTCCTGAAAAGTTATATATGTCCTTGTTCATTAAAAAATATTGCAGCATATCATACGCTGTTAATGTAAGCTGGCCACTCTTATTGCGGGACCGGTTAAATACAGTACCGCGAAATAATTCATTTCCCTTCCACTTAAACAGCAGTGTATCTCCCTCAATCACCTGTTGGTAAAAGTGGAGACCCACGTCAGTATATAAGATATTCGCTTCAATCTTTCGTGCCGCCTGATACCTTTGCCCAGACCACGTAACTGTTGAAACAGGAATCGCCATCATATAATCAGGTTTAACTAAAAATAATTCAATCATGCTTATGCTTCCTCACTTACGAGGAGTTACAGACGCCACACCGGTTTGTACTTTTTTAAGCTGAACCGCTGTCATGCCTGTACCTGTTGTTTTTTGAGGAATAGTGAGAACCTGACCGGGATAAATAAAACGGCCAGGTTGCTTAACATTTCTTTTGTCTCGCTTGATAAGCATTTGTTTATTGGCTTCCCAGATGGTTTTCCACTCCGCGCTATTTTTATAAATTACCTTTGCAATTCCTGTCAGAGTATCTCCTTTTTTCACCTTATAAGTTTTGGGAACAGGCTTTGTATCAGGTCGTTGCTTATTGCCCCCGTGCGCATTTGTTTTCTTCTTCGTATCGATCTTTCGAGAGGTAACAAAGATGTATTCTTTCAATGTGAGGTCATAATCAATATCGCCAATGTCTTTGTCCCCCTCTTTATAGAAAAATTCATCGATAGAAACTGCAAAATTAATAGGAGTGCCTGTCATAATCAAGCGAATCGGTAATTTACTTTCTCTCCAAGCTTCTAAGCGTTTTACATAGTTCCATGGCATAGACAACTTGGTTGGCCTCACCTCACAAAGCGGACTCCATTTAGCCGGAAAAAAAGACGAAAACTTAAATGTTTTCGCCCCAGGTTCCTGCAAGATAGTGATTTCACCGAAATCGGCAAGGTCAATATTTTCATTTTTAGAAGGACTGTTAATTTCAATAGTTGGAGGGAGAATAGGCAACTGGAATTTTTCTTTCCCATTCTGCCAAGACAGCCAGATTTCATACACGTTTTTAGTCATCGGCCACCACTGCTCCTCTCTCAAAGTACTCTTCCTCTAATTTTTGTTCGATATAGTTATAAGCGATTCTACCAACTTTTTCAGCATCCATATCGTTATGATAATGATTAGCACCTGTGATCTGGATGATAATGTCACGCATTCCCTGCTGAACCGTTTGAACGGAACGGCTCATAATATTTCGGACTGTTTGTGTTTGCTCTTCCGGCAGAATCACTGGAGCTGATTCTTTTTCGTTTTTAGCTCCTACTCTTGCTATAGATACCCGAGGCGACACTCCAAGTGCTCTTTGTGCATAATCTAGCAGTCCAAGTGCCCGATTCCGATGTTGTTCAAGAGGAATGATTACTTCTTTCTTATTCCCTTCACCGACACGGGCAATATGATCATGTGTGATGATACCGCCACGCTCATACGGTTTATACCCACCGCCGCGGGCCCGTGATTTTACTCCCGGGTGATTGTGAATTCCACCGTAACGACCATTGATATAACGAATAGCGGCAACGGCTGAATGAAGAGGATTTCTCCGATCATTGAAACCTGGTAAAGTCCATCTTCTAAATGTTTCTTCAATGATTTGAAACAGACCAACAGATGGGTCTCCTCGTCTTGCATTAATGTCCCATAAGTTAATAGCATTTGGGTTAAATCCAGACTCTTTTTGTGCTATCCACATAAGTGGTTCTAACCAACTCATGGGCATACCTGTGATCTGCAACGCTTGTATAATAGCACTATGGGCCATTGCAGCCCCACCACCACTATAATTACCAAACGAGCTCATTAACTCATTGGCCTTACTTTTAGCGATTTTAGAGATATCCACACTACTGAATCCTTTTACCACTCCCATAGCTGACCAATAACCAAGATCAGCCATAACACGAGAAGGTGAATGGATTCCAAGCTCTTTTCTGAACGCAGATTCTACCGCCTTCGCAAGCACTTTCGCTTCAGCTGATACATCACCTTTCTTACTTCTCA
The DNA here is from genome assembly GCF_003600835.1 of Bacillus sp. PK3_68. Taxonomy (NCBI): domain Bacteria; kingdom Bacillati; phylum Bacillota; class Bacilli; order Caryophanales; family Bacillaceae; genus Bacillus; species Bacillus sp. PK3_68. Next base: position 583,682 of record NZ_NQYC01000001.1, read on the forward strand.
TACCGCTAATAAAATAACCAACAAGCCCTTGGCCAAATCCTTTTCCGCTTACAATATACTTTAGCATCGGCTGTCCAACATGATTATTCAGCCAAGTTTTCATGCCAACTGGTACTGATTTAATTCCATTTTTAAAGTTGTATACGAGTGCTGCTCCGTATGTCTTTGCCCCCAAGGCGGCTTGATTAAAAGGCTGATATATATTTGTTCTAACCCAAGAATTCACAGATAGAGGGCTCTTTCTCATACCTGCAACAAAGCCATAACTAAATGCATAGCCAAAATGCTTGGCGCTCTTTACTGCACTTCCCACTGGAATATAAATGTTTTGATTGATCCAAGAATAAACATCAACAGGAGCACTGCCAAGACCTGTTACAAATCCATAACTGAATGCGTAACCTAGGTGTTTGGAGCTTTTTGCAACACTTCCAAATGGCTTGTAAATCTTTTCGTTAATCCATGTATAGACACTCACAGGAGCACTGTTCAAGCCCATAACAAATCCAGCAGAGAAGGCGTAACCTAAGTTCTTAGCATTGGTAGAGGCACTTCCTACAGGTTTATAGACTTTCTCATTTAACCAACTATAGACATTCATCGGTGCCGAGTTTAGTCCGGTCATGAAGTTTTTAGCAAAGGCCTGTCCTTGAGCTTTCCCTTCATTGTTTGCTGCAGCCTTATTCTCTTTAGAACCAAAAAAGAGCTTTGATAAAGCTCCTTGCCGATCTTCTGTGTAAGTTCCCGGATCTTTAAAAGGATTACTAAGCAAGCCATTAAACCTTTCTTGCCCGGCTTTATGGCCGAAAAGCCAATCACCTAATCCAGTTCCTACTTGGTCTACAGCTAGAAAAGCAGAAAGTGTGCCTAGAATACCCACACCTTTACCAGCACCTCTTAATCCACTTCGTCCTCCACGTCGGCCAGACCGCGTATTTCTGCGTCTGCCAGTACGGGTATCCTCACCGAAGATTGGATTATCAGCCGGCGGACGGATTTTAAATAAGTCTTTTAATCTGTCTGTTAAACTTCGAACGCTACGTGCGCCTCTTCTTGAACGTCGATCCATACGGCTCATGCTCTCGGTAATATCATCCATGTCTCTTGATCTGTTTCTTCTAAAAGTAAAATCAAAAGCCTTTCCAATCAGCTTAATTGGCTTAATAATCAACCAAGAAGTAGCTTTAATAACAATCAATCCGCCTATTAAAATCTCAAGTGGCGTTTGTATAAGATTCCAATGAGTAACAATTCCTTTAGCCACCGGTACTAATATACTTGAAATCGCTGAAGCTAAACGGTTTATATCCTTAACCATTTCCTTAACCGCCGTTTGACCTTCTTTAGAATCTAACCACTTATTTAACTTTTCGAAAGCTGGAGCTACATTGGTAATGATTCCGCGGCCGATCTCCGTCATAGTTTGATTTAGCTTTCGGCCTGCATCATTAATCGGTGTCATGGGATTATTATTTCGCATGTCATTGAACTGCTTATTGAGCTCACCTGTAGCTTTTATAGGATTATCTATAGCACTGGCCATATCTAGAATAGGTTGTTTTAAATCTTCATATTTGGTTCCTATAAGTTCTGTCGCAATAGCTGCACGTTTGTTTTCATCCTTAATCTTTGAGAGGCCATGAGCCAATCTGTACATCGCTTCTTGACCAGTATAAGAGCCCTTTTCAAAGCCCTTAAACATTTTCTTGGCTTCATCGGCTCCCAGTACTTTCTTGAAAGCCGCTATCTGATCGTCAGTCATTTCTCGGCGCTTGATGTTAAACTCGCGCATCGCATCAGCCATGTCATCAAAATTTCGGGCACCGCTTTTGGTTCCAGCTACAAATGCTGCAGAAACCTGTTCCGGTTTCAATGCCATATCTACAAAGCTTGAGCTATACTCATTAAACGTATCTAAAAGATCATCATATTGATCCCCTGCATGCTTGAACACATAGGCAAGGTTATCACCTGCCCTTTTTGAGTCGATCTTAAAATTCTTCATCATGCTGGATAACGAACGGTCTACTTCCGGAACATCTTTTTCATGAATCATTGCAATCTTATTAGAGATTTCAGAAGCAGCTTTTAATTGGTTTCCTCTTAGGCCGGTCTGCTGGGCCATATTACGAAGAGATAAGGCGACTTCTTCTCTTGAATTTCCGGCCATTTTTTTATAAAAAATATCATTAACCATTTTTCTAACTTCTGCGCTGGCAATACCTGTAGCGGCACTCGTCCTAGCATCTTGTTCCATAGCCGAAGAACCAGCTCCGATGAGGCCAGAGCCGGTAATACCTCCAGCGGCTCCAATGGTTAACACAGTGCCTTTTAATTGATCTAAACGCCCCTGTATATTTTCAATTACAGAGGAAGCTTGGTCATCTGCTGTAATTTCTGCTGTAGCCTGTTCACTGTCAACGCTGTCTAACCGTTGTTCTATCCGTTCTAAAATACTGCTTAAATTGTCTATCGCCGCAATTTCGGCGGTGGCTCTCGCGCTATCAACACTATCCAGCCTTCGATCTATTTGATCCAGAGTACCGGTTAAACGATCAATCGCCTCAACAGTTGGAGAAGCAGTCGCATTATCCAATGACGAAATCCTTCTCTCTATAACACGGATAGTACCCGTTGCACTGTCAATCACCTCTAGCCGGGGATTCGCTCTGGCTCTATCAAGTCTACGAATGGCAGTATTGGTAGCTTCAGTAACGGATTCAATGCTTTCCAAACTGCGATGTAGTCCTCTTAACCTTCTCGAAATATTATCTTTCATTTCAAAGACAGCTGTTAATCTTGCCAAAGCGATCACCCTCCTTTCGGCTTATGATCTTTTAGATATTTTTCAAGAGACGCATATAGGAATGCCTTTCTCTCTTTTGGCATCTCCCACAAATCTTGCAAATCGCGCGGCTTATAATTTCTCTCATGAATCAAAAAATGGATGTAGACCGCATCACGATCTCCATCCTCGATTAGTTTTTTGCTTCTTCAACTAGCTCCTCAAAATCTTCATCATAGCCATTAATACGCTGTGTGGCATTCATCCACTCTGCAAATTCTCCACCTACTGACAACACCTTTTTCACAGCATCTACTGGATCTACTACACCGTAGGATTTAAGAAGTTCTTTATCTTTAAAGTCTGGATAAACCGTTGACTCAATTCCCATGCGGGCAATCCAGCGGGCTCTATTTAATTGCTCGCCTACTTTTTACCATTCTCCTTTACCGGCTCAATGCATTCCTTTTCTAGCTCTTCAATTCGCTCCGTTGTAATAGGCTTCATTAGAAATGGGATCACTTTTCCCTCGTTATCTTTGTATCGCTTTGAAACATAAACTTCTTCCTCTGTTACTGCCTGAGCTTTCCCTGCCATAAAGAAACTCATATCACGCTTTGTCATTATTAAATTCCTCCCAATTGATCATGTGATTTTTTATTTTAGGGATGCGTTAGATCTCAATGTTGATTTATTGCCAAAATTAAACCGCCTTCCAAAGAGGGCGGTTTACTTAACTACCATTTAACAAATTTTAAGACCAATGGTTTTATACCGTATACAAATAAAAGACGTAATCAGTCGGAACACCACTGTGACCAAGCTGATGCAACATAGCGGTCAAGTTGCCACGGTGATATGTTCCATGATTGACGACATGCTGTACTAAGCCTGACAATGGTGTGCTAACAGAACCGTATACAGGATGTGCCAGGGGAATAGTCTTCTCAAAGTCACACGTATTCAAGAAGTCCCTATACTTATTTTCAGTTTCAATGAATCGCTTCTCCACACCTTCCAAGCTCTCCGTCTTTGATTCTTCAAGCAGTCGCATTAACAGTTCTCTAGCCTCGTTGAACGGGCGTTCACGCATTACACTAAGCCACATCGTATCCATTGCATAGATGTGCGACATTAATTGACAAACAGATGGAAACACACTTGTTATTTCTTTATTCCATACCTCTTCAGGCAACTTTCGTAAATGTTCAAAAACGGTTTTATTAGCCCAAACATGGTACTCGTACAACTGAATGACTTGACTCGACATAAGCATCCCTCCATTTTGGTCTGGTCCTGTTTTCTTATTCAACGTTGTATTCTCATATTCCTTGTTGTCAACGTAGCAGAACCAAGCCAAGTAATATTGAAGATACTTTGTTAAGACGCCATTTTTAAAAGAAAAAGAGAAATTTTAATTGCTCTTAAAGTTAAAAACCCTCTCGTAATTCCTCTGGCATATCGATATCTTCAAATGTAAAAGGTAATTCTTCTTCTAGGATTTCTCCCTCTGCATTTAAGCCAGCTACCTTGGCACTATCGAAATTAACATCATAAATAGTCACTCGTTCTGTTCCGCGACCAGATGATTTATCATCCAATACTTCCTGGAATGTGAAATACGGATCTTCACCTGTTTTTACATAGTTAATCATTAGTCGAACAAACTTAGAAGTGACCTTATAAACAGTCAATGTACCAGTGCCACTGGCTCCGACAGTCTTATGTCCTGTCATTCGTCGTCCTAAAACTTTCACTTCTGTTTTTTCTTTTTCTATATTTGCTTCAAAGCTTTTAACATAGGCCATTTCTTCTCCATCTAAGAACAAGCGGCCTTCTTTACCTGAAATCGTATTACCTGAGCGAAACGCCATACAATCTCACTCCTTTTCTCCACTAGAAAAGAGAGCCTTATTTAGACTCTCCTACTGTACTCCATTTGCTCAATCATCTAATTTCCATCCCGAAATAAAATTTCTCCCCGCTGTCTACTGGTTGCACACCGGTGTTGATATAGAAACCATCTCCGTCATCATTAATGGTAATCTGAACGTCATTCTGCGAATTAAAGTTCTTGATAGCTCCGCCTTCTTGCAAAGTGTTCATATAAATGGTTACTAAAGTGCTGAGAATTTGAATTCCATCCCCATTCACCGGGATATCCTGTCCTTTTTCTTTTCGAATCTTAATCTCTCGTTTTAACTCGCGAGTGATATCGTTGTTGATTGCGTCCATAATGCGGATGATCTTGTTCTTTTGAAACTTCTTATCTTTTTCTTTCGTGAAGGACACAAATGAGTTGATATCCTTCTCAACCGTTACCGTTTTATCACGAGCATCGAACGTTAGCATGAATTCACCTTTAGCCAGTCGCTCAATGATTTCATCGTTGTCATAACGAGGAAAAACATCAATAGCCCCTTCGTATTCAACAAACGTCAAAGACTGATTGATCGTTGCACCGGCAGAAGCTCCAGCAACCCAAGCCGTTGTTTCAGCTGGAGTAAGTGTTCTCTCAGGGAGTACCGCTCCATTTGTCACATTGATAATCCCTTCAAAATCTGCTGGAGCATTAGCAAGCACGCCTTGAACCTTCAATCCTTGCTGATCACGCACACGACGAATAAACGAGATAAAGGCCGCTTTTAACTGTTCATCCTCCGAGACCGGTAAAGCAATGGTATCGAAATACTCGGTTTCTGAAGCAGCTAGAAACTCCATATACTCAAGATTCGTTGGCGTGCCGTCGGCTCCACCAGTTAACTTGATACCTGCGGAGTTAGTCAACTCTCCAGTACCTTCGAATGTAACCCAGGCATTTGCTTTTAACTCGCTTGCATTCTCTACAATTTGCTTATCAACAGCTTTGCTTCCCATAAAAGTTGTGACATCTTTCTTTGTTTCATCCACCACATTAGAAGTGATTTTGATCATGATATCATTGCCTTTTGTACCGCCATATACGGCTGTTGCAATAACTCCGGTTGCTACTTCGGCAGATGCTTTTGTACCTTCATTTACTCGATAAGCAAGGACTGTTTTAGCCTTCTTTTTCGCCTCACGCAAAAGCAAAAGTGCCGGGTCGTTAATATCCAATCCAAGTTTCTTCTCCACATCTTCTGACTTCGTAATCTCAATAAACTTCTTTGGTTCTCCCCAGTTTAAAACGAGTGGAAGAGCTGCACGCCCTCTGTCTCCCACAGATAAACGCTCATTAGGAGCTGAGGTAAAACGAAAATAAAAGCCTGCGCGTGCCTTTTCCTCCCCAGGGACAAATGCACCACCATTCATTGTTTAACCTCCTTCTTTAAGAAAGCGTCAATACGCTTCTTCACTTCCGCCTTTGTTGCTTGAATATCTTTCATGCCTAAAACAGCCCCGTCAAAAACTTCCGGCTTCACATCAAAAAGCTTCGGAGAGTGCTCACGCAATTCATGTAAATAAAACTTTGGTTCCGAAGTAGCTGTTTTGGATAAAGTTTGTTCTGCTTTGCTCGTCATGATTTCACCTCACCATCCACCTCAAAGTTCTCAAACGACGCATAATCTTCTTTCTCATAAAAATAACGACTATCCCACGTTACTTGGATAATCGCTACTCCACTGTCTGCTATTCTTGTTTCGATACGGTTGATTCTTACGTATTCACCTGTTGGAACTCCTGTTTGATCAACGAGAGGTATAAGTCCTCGCTTGCTGTTCACAATGTCTGCAATCCGCTCGGCCTCATTATTTGCCTGCTGCGAATCCTTATGAAACAACTGCACTGACAAACTATATGTTTTCATAAAGGTAGAGAGCGTATCATTGCTATTAAAAGCAAAAGGAGGAGGAAAATACATGCTCGGGATCACAAAGCTTTCCGGCACTTCTTTCGTATAAACCTTACAGGGAAACAACTTGTAAAAATAACTCATAATAGCTGCTACTTCCGGATTCAACGCTCCACCTCCTAAAACTCTGTATCTAACCACCGCTGCATACGACGCTCTAGGCTCCTTTGAAAAATCCTTTCAAAAATAGCGAGCGCATTGTCCCAATAATGCGAGCCTTCTACCCACTTCTCTCTTAACATCATGCCAGTACTCGCTCCTGGCTCATAAACAAACCGATCACCTCTCCAATATCCAGGTACAAAACGTTTCCGCTGAAAGTGACCGTCATTTGCGTAACTGGCATAGGTCAACCGGGTTCCTATTTCTAGCGTCAATCCACCTTTATTAATGGACCAAATACCCTCAGAATCCCCTCGATTAAAAGAATTTAGCAGCCTTCGAGTATCCACTGTTTCTGTGCGAATAATTTCATCTTGAATAAGACCGAGAAAATCCATTCCAAGACCTTCAAGCCATGAACCGAACTCCCTTTTCAGTCCTCCATCAGCAGCTTTTTCCACTTGTTTCATAAACTGTTTTAAGCCGCGTATTTTCAGGCTCATAGGCGTTCACTCCGAGTAGCCGTGACTTCAATATGATGATTCTTGATCTTTTTTGGAATTTGCAATGTCAATTCGATGCCATTCCAGACCACTTTGTCGTTTACCCTAATGTCTGCAGACGGCAAGAAATGAACAAGAAACGATTGAACCGCCGTTGGATTAGGTTCTCCTTGAAGAATGGACTGATTCTTTTCCGTGAAGTAGCAAGGAACAGCGGTAAGGTCCGGAACCTTCCCATAGGAAAACTCCTCCTCCAAGTCACTTCCCGGTATTCCCCATGCTCCCTCATCCTTATTCTTTATTAAATGGTAGACATCACATCGATGAGTTAAAAGATTACGGTAACTCATAATACTCTCAACCTCATTTGAACACCGAACCTATCTGTCGGTTCTGTTTTAATAAATTCTTTCAACAAACTCTTAACGTCTGGCTTTCGAATGGTTTGTCCATTGGCCAATGTATAAGAGTAATCCCCTATTTTTTCCGAGGTATAGCCCTTGACAATTGATTCATCGCTATTAATGAGTGCATAGAATTGAGCCATTTTTAACAAGGCTAGTCTTGCTTTATCAGGGAGTGGAGCAATTTCTGCAAAGTTATGACCGACAATACTCTCGATCTCAATTTCCGCCTCCAGAATATCCTGCTCAAGCAACGATACTGGCCTCTCTTTTACTGCATCAAATACAGAATACGCAATGACATCTGCGGGAGTGATGAGCAACGTCTATCACTCCTTTTCTTTTTCTTCATCATTGATGATTTCAAAGTACCCGGTTTTTACCGCTTCTTCGGCTTCTTTCTTTGTTTTCACTTCAACAAAAGGATTGCGAGCGTCAGCACTTACAATTCCGCTGTATGATAAAGCCTTGATCAACTTTAATTTAGTCATATAAAAACACTCCCTATGCCAAACCTTTTACTAGGACAGCGGCATCTTTCTCTTCAATAATCGGATCAAAATCGAGGTGAACTACATAGAAGCGCTTATCTTGCATAATGGCTTCTTTGCCCTCAACTGTTTTACGGATTTTCACGTCGTACGTATTCACGACAATTAAGTTTTTCGGATTGATCAGCACCATTCTATCTTTAGGCATACGTGGGACAGTCACGAAAGGAATACTAGCCGGTGCATTCATAATGGACTCTGAAAGACCGCCACCATTTTTAATATTTTCGTTTAATAAATAATGCTCCCACTTTTGTTTTAAAGAGGGAGCCACTAACCAGCGTAATGAGCCATCGTTATATTTATCTGGTAATTGCGATAGGGCATCATAGAATACATTAAGAGAAATGGCTCCTGCATCTTTTGCAGAACGATCTTCTACATGTGAACCGGTAGTCAGTTGCTTTAGCCAACCGTCATTGATTTTCAAAAAGTCATAGTCAGGATCTGTATCAAGAGTCGCTTCATCGCCATTTAAATATAGATCTTCTAGATCGATCCCTAGTTGAGTCGTCATAAGTTTTGTTACGATGTCCTCAAAGCTTTGGCCCTCAATATTTTCACGTAGAGACTCTTCTGTAATTTCCCATGGCAACCGCACGGCTGTTGTTGAGTATTCGATCTTATCGAACTTTGGTTTTTGGCGGTACCCATCGTCTGTATCTTCCGTTTTCTTACGTAGAATACGAGAATCGATACCGATCTTATCGATTTCACCAGCTTTTGCACGCCGCATTTCTTTGCGGATTAATCCACCAAGGGCTGTCGCTTCAAAGGTCTGCTGAATAAATTGTTTGGATTGTTCAGGGTTTAAAAGACCTGAAGTAATCGAACCCGTTGTAATTGCCCCGTCTTTCAAGATCTGATTATTAGTGATAGTCATAGACTCTACTCCCTTCAATTAAAGAATTCCGCTTAAATAATGTTTTTGAATCTCTTGGTTTTGTGGCTCTTCTTGCGTTTGCTTAGAAACACTGCGGGCTTTCTCTACTGCTTCTAAACGTTGATTTAGCGGCTCTAATGCTTTTGCAATGGTCTCCTCTAATTGCTTGCTAACATCATCTTGAGCCTGTTCTGATTGCTGCTCATTCTTTTCAATAGAGTCCAAACGTTTAACAAGTGGTTCCAGTGCCGCTTGTACAGCCTTTTCAATATCTTCTTTTTTCACCACTTCTTCCTCCTCTTCAACTTCTGATTTCAGCTCATTCAAAGCTTCAAATGCCGCATTGATTTTATCCATACGAGCGGCTGAAATTTTCTTTCCGGCCTTTTCAATGCTTCCTAACTCCTTCTCTGAAGCTTTTTGACTCTCTTCTTTGCCAGAGAAGAAGTTTTTAATCAAATTAAAAAAGCCTTTCACTTCATCGTTTTCATACGACTTAGTAACAGGCTTTTCACTTTGCTTTTCAATTGTCTCAGCAGTACCGGCCATTGAATATCCAGTAATAGCTCCCTTCTTAATTTCTTCCCAAATTTCATCAGATGCTTTTGTAACAAGCACCCAAGAACCCTTTTTAATTATCTCTTCACCAATCGTAAAGTCGGCCGGCGCAATATAAGATTCAACCACTTCACCGACTCCTGCATGGAAGTCATGCTGCTTATCAATGTTTCGAGCATCTCTCATAAAGCCATGAGCCGCTTTTTCAATTTCCGGAGCGGTCATATAATCCCCATGTGAATCTTCCACATCTGGCTCATAAACAATTCCATATACTAGCTGCTGCTCTTCCTCTGCTTTGTTAATGAATAGCTTCACTTCTTTTTGAAAGTCCGGCTGGTTGTCTGACTTGGTGAAGAAAAACTGCTTCCGGTTGGCCCCTTTGTCCACATAAGAAACGTGTGTGATGTTAGCGTTAATTAATTCTCTTGGCATTTATCACTCACCTCCCTTCATTTTTTATCTAGAAGTACAATGTTTTTATAGGTAAGACACATATTACACACCCCTGGACTATTATTTTTAATCTATAAGTGGATAACAAATAAAAGCCGATGTCATCGGCCCTTAATGAGGGTAATTAATACATTACTTGGTAGGAGAATCTACTGGTGTACCTTGATGAAAAAACATTTGCCATTTCCCATCTCTAAGTCTCCATATAGAACTACGCAATGTATGCTGTTGTTTCACTTCGTTGAATATTTGATAGGTAGCCAACACACTGTCATCAGACAATAGATGAATTTTAAAGTTGCTTAGAGTCATCTCAACCGTACCTATTCCGGTTGGATCTATTCCATCCTTTACACGCCAAACGTTCCCCGAACTACCAAATTCAAAAAAGTCTTCACTAAGTATCTCCCTAAGCTTTGCAGGAGAGGAACGCACCTCAGAGTTTAATAAACTTTCTTCCAAATTACGCAAGTGTTCTTCTAATGCTTGTTGGCTTTCCATCCTGTCTCCTCCCTCAACTATTTTTTATAAAATCATAGCAGATTATTTTTCCTCCAGCACCTGCCGTCTGATCTCTTCTTTTTCTTCCTTACTTAGACCGAGAATAGATTCATTAACTACTGGAGAAAGCACACAATGACAATTCACCCGCTCACTGGCTGGCAAAGACGGATCTCTCGGATAATCCGCTGCATGCCCATTTACATTAAACTTTTCATCAACAGGAATCTCTTTACCGTCTAGCTCTTGATGCTCTTTGCGTGGTTTATTTTTCTTCGATCCAGAATGCCGCCAACGCTTTTTCTCTACGGCCGGGCTTTGGCGATAGGCTTCAACTTGAGCTACAGATGACGCCGTTAAGACTTCTGTGATAGCCGTTGTGCGAGCACGTTTCCGGTCAAACTCAGGCAAGTCCTTTATGGCCATCTCTGCATCTTGAATAGAGCCGCCTTCCTCAATGACTTTCTTTAATTCTCTTTCAAGTGCTTCATGGGTGTTCAATTTCATCAATTTACTAAGCTCCTTAGACCACTCCTCAATCCAAGTAATGCTTCGATTGGATAATGTTTTAAAAGGTACATCTTTATCTATAGAATCCATTAGCTCAGCGGCTAATCCTGCTACTGTTAACTGAAGAAAAGCGGATGTCTCTTCCTCCATCTCTTCTGCAAATTCATCCTCTGCAAATAGGTTGCTTGTCAAATAGATTAACAAGGCCTGCAAAGTGATATCTTTCCCTATGTAGGATTTAACACCATCTAAATAATATTTCCTCTGTTTTCTTAAAAGTTTAGCTATCTTTTTCTCATAATCTTCAACATAGTTGGGTATACTTTCTAAACCGGGGAAATCAGGAATAACTTCTGTCAGCTTCTCATCACCTTCCCCGGCTTTAGCAATGTATGCGTTTAGGCTTATTAGTAATTTATCTACTTTTCTCATGATCGAACTTCCTCTAGTACATCTCGTAAGTCTTTTAAAATATTAATCAACTCCGTTTGTCCTGGTGCCATATTTGATTTCGTTAACATGGCTAGCGGATTGTTTTGTTGCTGTTGCAGACTATTTAAGACCACTGGGAACGGCACATTATATTCATCAGGAAGCGTTTCGAGTTCTTTTCCAAGTAATTGTCCTAGTAGGTCTCTTAAATCATTAGGGACAGCTGCACCAGCATTAATAAATGGTGTTAATGCGTTAGCTGTTTCAAGGGGATCACCAAAACTCGGCCCCTTTAAAGATAGCCTGACATTGAAAATATTCAAATCTGGCAGGAACAGCGTATTAAGCTTACCTACAATATTATTTCTCTCAGGTTGGAAGACTTGCTCTTCTGTTACTTTTCGAGCCGTATCTGCGGTGGCTTTATTATAGTCTTGAGATTCACCCGTATATAATGGTGGCAGCCGGAAAGCAGATCGGATTTTATCGCGGCTTTTTTGATCGTATTCCAAGAAGAGGGCGTCCTGCTGAAGAATTTCAGCAAGTGGTTTAATCTCTACCTTCACTGGAGTAATCTTCTCATCCCCTACTGACAAGCCTTCCTGTTCTATTCCCTCTGCCTCTAGCAACAAGAATTTATGAGCATTCTCTACACCTTCGATACCATTCATATACTCTTGGATAGCTGTGTAAGAGTCTTCCGACAACATGCCGTTTTCCACTGTAATAACGGCTGGTACATGACGTCCCTGCTTAAAATACAGATAGTTGAGCTCTTCCGCTTTCCGGGCACCGTATAAATGGACAATGTGGCCAATCCAGCGAGGAACGCCATATGTACCGCTGCCAATTTTAAAATGAATAATCTCTGTTGCGCGTAAGTTTTCCGGCGTATTTTCATCAAACTTCCCATTGGTCAGATTCATGATTCGCGGATCTCCGTATTCTTTGAAATACACTTTCTTTCCGTTAATCATCTGGACAAACTTCCGGAATGTACGCCACCGCTTAATCTGTTTCCTCTCACCATTCTCTGTAATGAAATACTCTACTTCCTCTGGAACAGTTCTGGCGCCAATTCTCATGTATTGACCATCCACATATTCAATACCGGCCGGCTGATTTAATGAGTCTCGCAAAACCTCGATATATCCGTTTCCCATCTTCTCACGGTCTTCAAGCGCATACCCTAAAATGGTTTCAGCTTCCTCATCATAGTTCAGATAACGAATAAACTCTTCGAGCCGAACCCATTCTTCTTCTGCCGCTTTCTTTTTCTCTGAAGAAAGAGTGTCATCATTCACATCAAATACATATTCAGGCTGAAAGCCAAATCCAACAATGTTTGTTTTGTAAGCATCTATGCATTGTTGAATGATCGTTGAATACTCACCGATTGCTTTTAACTCTTTCAAATTGTAAGGCGGTTGAATGATGTCATCTCCATATGATGCTTGAAAGGGATCGTCGTATATCTGTTTGCTATTAACAGAAGGCCCCTCTGTCTTAAACACACGCACATTTAATTTCTGCTGGCTCATTGTTTACCTCCTTTCGCGCTTTGGCCGTTTTCTCTCTTTTTTCTTTTCCTTTAGATCGGCTACCTCATATCCATCTAACCCGTACCAAGCGGCTGAAAATGAATGACTATCGATATTGAATTCATCCGGTATGATGTGGCCGTTCCGGTCTACCTTGTACACAAGGTTTTTCCATTCACGGATTGTGTTTGGACATTCATCGGAACAAATAATTTTGCGGAATCGTTTCATCTTCTTGGTGTTTTGTAAGCGAGAACCCGGAAACTTATGAGCACCAACCATGTTAAAGCCTTGTTTGCGGAAATATCGAATGGTTTTCGGTTCTGCGCTATCAGCAATAATCCGCTCACCACTTTCCCTAAGTTCCTTTAAATCTTCCGCTGTCTCATCATCCGTTTGATTGTTTTTGTAATACTCCCAGTAGATGTACAGATACAACTTTTCTGTATCAACCGCCATACGTAAAGCAGCGTTGAAGGAATCCACAAATCCAAAGTCCATTCCAGTGCGGAAGAGTGGCTTTTCAATGTTGTTTATTGCTTCTATAACCGTACTGTGAGGAGCTTCTTCGAACTGTGGCAGCACCCTTTTTCCGTTCACGCCAAAATGACCTTTCCGAGCAACGCGGTAAAGGTCTGGATCGTACTCCTTTAATTCTTCTAACTGTTCGATATAGCTTTCAGGCAGAAACAAATTGTCATCAGCCGTTGAGTGATGATAGTATGTGTCATTCGTGATAATAGTTTTCTGTTTGTACAACTCTTGGTCATCAAGAACAAAGCGGTTATTCTGCTCATCTTTGAAGAAGTGCAAATAAGTCCAGTTATCTTCTCCCACTGGATTGGTAGAGAGAATCATGTGCAGCTTCAACGTGGGATGTCTTAAACGACCAAGTAACTCTTTAAAACCCGCATATTTGACCTCTGAGCATTCCTCTACCCATATAAGCGAAACATTGTTGATTGACTTTAATTTCGCTGGCTTATCCATCCCTTTGAAGATGATCTTGCTGCCGTTTGGAAAGCGGATTTGCATAGGGGAACTAACACATTTGATTTTATGATCCAGCCCTAGATCAGTAACGATCTCTTCCAGTAATGAAAAGGTAGAGTCCCTATGTGTGTCGTACACTTCCCGGACAACGAGAGCGGTCCGCTTTTCTTCAAGTAGCTTTAATACAATTTTCAAAGCCACATGATAACTTTTGCTGCTGCCATAACCGCCGACAAGAAATTGGAACTTTGTTGACCAATCAAATAGAAAGTCTTCGAAGTGAGGATTTACTTCTTTTTCGCTCATGAATCCTCACTCTTTCGCTTGATGAGAATTTCAATTGGCCCGTCATCATCACTGGCCAACTTATCAACTTCAGCCTTCGTTTTTTGGATATTAAGAGTCATTTGTTCAAGCTTCAAGCGGCGTTCATCATCAACATGGGCCAGTTCATCAAATTGCCTAATCAAATTGCGAAGCTCTGCCATGGCTCTTGATTGCGCATTTAAGAAAGTCGCTTGACGATCCCAGGCGAACTGAAACTCCCATTCTCGCTCTTCCGAAAAATCAGCATCCTTTTTCTTTTTAAGCTCCTTAATCATTTCTTCTTTACTTTCAACAAACATAATCTTTTGGGCCCGGATAATAGCAGCATATTGAATTTGAATCTGATCCCAGATCAAATCAGCTGGTGATCGTTCATTGAGGCTTTCCATGATCTCCAATGTTTCTTCTGGAAGGAATTTAGAAAAGAAGCCGTGGGTCACAGCATTCTGATTTCCTTTAGGAGCAGCCCCGCCTTTATTGCCTTTGGCATTGATATTCCCTTTGGGTGCACCTCTCTTTTTTGTGTGCACACTTTTTTCAGAGGGTGCACCCCGGTTACGATTCCATCCATAACGCTTTTTCCAAGACTTTACCGTGTTGATAGATACCTCGTATTTTTCGGCAATGTCTTTGTATTTCATGCCTTTGACATAATCTTTCTCCGCTAATACATACCTTTCAGCCATTCTACATCACCTGCCACCTCCGATATTTATGTTTGTTTTGGAGCAAAGAAAAAAGCACCCGTTAAGGTGCAAAAACAGTTTCTTATTTTCAAACTCTTCTGTAACAGGATTGAACCACCTGTATCTTACTAGTGTTGTCTTATTATTACTGAATCTAAACTGTTATTGAGTTCCCTCTTTTTTTATGAAACTCAGGAAGTAAAAGGGTGAGAACTGCCGATATCACTAAAATAACAATGGAAAAATAAATGGAAAAATCGTAGTTACCTTGATAACTGAATACTAAACCAGGCAGATAGGCTCCAAGTGCTGATCCCATTTGGTGACTAAGAAATAACCACCCAATGATAAAACCGACAGAATAATGCCTAAAGTATTGTGTTGCTAACAATTGTGTAGGAGCCACAGTTGCAAAATCCACTAATCCAAATATCACAGCAAAAATAATCAATAAAATAGGATTATAACTATATAGTAGGATAACCAGTGATAATGCTCGTATAATATACAAGACGAAAAGCATCTTTCTACTACTATAGTGGTCTGCTAAAATACCAGAAATTAATATTCCTATAATGTTAAAGCCGGCCAGTACGCTAACTGTAACACTAGTCAAACTCGTTGTGAATCCACACAACTGAGCAAATGAGATAAGATGCGTATCCATTAAACCTGTAGTTGTAAAGCCGCAAACAAAAAATGGGAGAATCAGAAACCAAAACTGTTTCATACGAAAAATTGTCCAAATTGAAAAGTCTATATTTGTATCTTTTCGTTTAATTGTATTGCCTTCTTTTCCATATCCCCAACAGGCGTTAATCCTTTTTCTATAGGATGGTTCCTTAAAAATACAAATATAACCGGGAATACCAATACTATTAAAAGAATTCCAAAAACTATAACAGTCCCTTTCCAATCTATCCACTGAATTAATAACAAAGATCCGGGCACAAGTAACATTTGTCCGGCACCAAATCCGGCTTCCACAATCCCTAAAGCAATCCCTCTTTTTTCATTAAACCAATTTGTTATCATTACTGCTGCAGCCACATTTGAAGCTCCACCAACTCCAATAGATACAAATACTCCATATAAAATAAATAATTGCCATGGCTGGTGAACAAAAGCAGTTAATAGTATACTAGCCCCTACTAAAAAGGTGCTTAGAGAAAGCACTAAACGAGGACCGAATTTATCAACTAACCTTCCTATAACTGGCTGTGAAAATCCATAAACAAGAAAGCTTAATGTTGAA